>NZ_PDCP01000100.1 GCF_002553505.1 Mycolicibacterium agri
GGTCTGACTGAACACACGCGCCACAGAGCGCTTTGAGGCACCCCGCCCCCAAAGCCACTAATTCAGCAGGCTCCTAGATGGTCAGCAGCCGGTACAGCCCGATCAACCCGACGACGACGATGAACGCGCGCAGCACATTCGGCGGCAGCCGCCGCCCGTAGTGCGCGCCCAGCCAGCCGCCGATCAACGAGCCGAGCGCGATCAACCCGGCCGCCGGCCAGCTGATCCGGTCGAACGCGACGATGATGTACGCCGCGGCCGCGACGACGTTTACCACCAGCGACAGCAGGTTCTTCGCCGCATTCATCCGCTGCATGTCCTCGGGCAGCAGCGCGCCCATCACGCCCATCAGCAGGATCCCCTGCGCGGCGGTGAAATAGCCGCCGTACACACCCACGGCGAACGTGCCGAACACCAGCGCCACCATCCGCCGCGGCGACACGTGGTCGGCCGATTTCCCGGCCGCCTCGGCCCGCCTGCGCGCCCAGTCCTGAATCTTCGGCCCGGCGACCACCAGGAGCAGCGCGAGGATCAACAGCACCGGCACCACTTCGGTGAACACCTTCTCCGGCAGGTGCAAGAGCAGCCACGCGCCCAGCAGCGCACCGATGAGCGAGGCGGGCATCTGCCACAGGAGCCGGTTGCGTTGACCCTTCAACTCGCGGCGGTAGCCCCACGTGCCCGAGACGCCGCCGGCGACGAGCCCGATGGCGTTGGACATCGTCGACACGACCGGCGGATAGCCCAGCGCTACCAGTGTGGGGAAGGTGACGAGTGTGCCCGATCCGACCAAGCTGTTGATGGCTCCAGCCGCTGCCCCCGCCAACGCGATGAGGACCATGTCGAAGACGGGCACTAGGCCAACCTATCGAGAGCGCGCGCCCCGCTTTTCTCGCACCCGCACGTTGATCCGCACCGGACTGCCTTCGAATCCGAAAGTCTCACGTAATCGACGTTCCAGGAATCGGCGATATCCCGCTTCCAGAAAACCTGTGGTAAACAACACAAATGTCGGCGGCCGCGTGGTGGCCTGGGTGGCGAACAGGATCCGCGGCTGCTTTCCTCCACGCACGGGCGGCGGCGTCGCGGCCACCACCTCCTTGAGGAAGGTGTTCAGCCGGCCGGTCGGAATCCGGGTGTCCCACGACGCCAGCGAGGTCTCCAGCGCGGGCACGAGCTTCTGCACCGCGCGCCCGGTCTTGGCCGAGATGTTGACCCGCGGCGCCCACTGCACCTGCGCCAGTTCGCGTTCGATCTCGCGGCCCAGGTCGTAGCGCCGGTCCTCGTCGACGAGGTCCCACTTGTTGAAGGCCAGCACCAGCGCCCGGCCCGCCTCGATGACCATCGACAGCACCCGCTGGTCCTGCTCGGTCAACGGCTGTGACGCGTCGATCAACACGATGACCACCTCAGCGGCGTCGATCGCGCCGTGCGTGCGCACCGACGCGTAGAACTCGTGTCCCCTGGCTTGGTGCACCTTGCGGCGCAGACCCGCCGTGTCGACGAAACGCCAAGTCTTGCCGCCCAGTTCGATCAGCGAGTCGACCGGGTCGACGGTGGTGCCCGCCTCGTCGTGCACGACGGCCCGCTCGTCGCCGGCCAGCTTGTTCAGCAGCGAGCTCTTGCCGACGTTCGGCTTGCCCACCAGCGCCACCCGGCGCGGGCCGCCTCCGCCGCCGCCGCCGATCTCGGACACCGCGGGCAGGGCCGCGACGACCTCGTCGAGCAGATCGGCCACCCCGCGGCCGTGCATCGCGCTGATCGGGTGCGGCTCCCCCAGCCCCAGTGACCACAGCGCCGCGGCGTCGGCCTCCCCGCGTTCGGTGTCAACCTTGTTGGCCGCCAAAAACACCGGCTTGCCCGACCGACGCAGTATCCGCGCGGCGGCCTCGTCGCCGGCCGTCGCGCCGACCACCGCGTCGACGACCAGGATGATCGCGTCGGCGGTGCGCATCGCCACCGATGCCTGCTCGGCGACCAGCTGTTGCAGGCCCTTGGCGTCGGGTTCCCAGCCGCCGGTGTCCTGCACGACGAACCGGCGGCCCACCCAGCTGGCGTCGTAGGACACCCGATCACGGGTCACGCCGGGAACGTCCTGCACCACGGCCTCGCGGCGGCCGAGGATGCGGTTGACCAACGTGGACTTGCCGACGTTGGGCCGCCCCACCACCGCGACGACGGGCGGCGGCCCAGTTTCGACGGACTCGTCGAACTCGTCGCCCGCCTCAACATCGGCTAGCTGCCAGTCACTTTCGTCGACCCAGGTGCCATCGCTCATCGCCGCGCACCCGCACGCTGCTCGACGAGTTCCACCAGGTGGGCGACGACCTCAGCCTCTGTCATGTCGCTGGTGTCGACGACGAGTGCGTCCTCGGCGGCGCGCAGCGGCGACACCGCCCTGGTGGAGTCGAGATGGTCGCGGCGCTTCACGTCGGCCAGCACCGCGTCGTAGTCGTCACCGAGATCCTTGGCGATGTTCTGCTCGTTGCGCCGCCGCGCGCGTTCCTCCGCCGACGCCGTCAGGAAGATCTTCACGTCGGCGTCGGGCAGCACCACGGTGCCGATGTCGCGTCCCTCGACGACGACGCTGCCGGGCCCGGCCGCCAGTTCGCGCTGCAAGCCCACCAGGCGGGCCCGCACGGCGGGAACGGCCGACACGGCCGACACCGCCTTGGTGACCGCCTCGCCGCGGATCTCCGCCGACACGTCTTCGGCGTCAAGGTAAGCGCGGTCCTCGTCCGGGTCGTCGCCGACCGACAGCGGCACGTTCTCGGCGGCCTTCTCGACGGCCGGGGTGTCGTCGGGGTCGACGCCGGCGCGCAACACCGCAAGCGTCACGATCCGGTACATCGCACCCGTGTCGAGATAGCGGGCGCCCAGTGCCCGCGCCAAACCCCTTGACACTGAGGATTTTCCGGTTCCCGCGGGTCCGTCAACCGCGATCACCAACGCGTCACTCACAGGCCGACCGCCTTGTACAGAGCACCGACTTCCTTGCGGTTGAGCGGGCGAATGCTGTTGGGCCGCTGGTCCCCCAGCGACACCTCCCCGATCTCGGTGCGCACCAAGTCCAGCACCGGATAGCCGACGGCGGCCAGCAACCGGCGCACGATCCGTTTGCGGCCCTCGTGCAGGGTGACCCGCACCATCGTCTTGCCCGGCACCGCGTCCACCACCGCGAAGTCGTCGACACGCGCGGGGCCGTCGTCCAGGTCGATTCCGGCGCGCAGCTTGCGGCCCAGGCCGCGCGGCACCGAACCGGCCACCGTGGCGAGATAGGTCTTGGGCACCTCGTAGGACGGGTGCATCAGTCGGTGCGCCAGTTCGCCGTCATTGGTCAACAACATCAGACCCTCGGTGTCGGCGTCCAGCCGGCCGACGTGGAAGAGCTTTTTGTTGCCGCGCACACGGTGTTCGACGAGATCGCCGATGCAGGGACGGCCGCGGTCGTCGGACATGGTCGAGTGCATGCCGCGCGGCTTGTTCACCGCCAGATGCACCAGGGTGTCGTCGACCATCACCCTGGCGCCGTCGACACGGATCACCGACACGTCGGGGTTGACGCGGGTGCCGAGTTCGGTCACCACCTTGTCGTCGACCTCGACGCGCCCGTCGAGGATCATCTTCTCGGCGACGCGTCGTGAGGCAACTCCGGCCTGCGACAACACTTTCTGCAGACGCACGCCCTCGTGTGAATCCGCCATGTCAGTCTTTATCCACGTCGAAGGACATCGGCTGCTCGCCGCTTTCCTGCGGGGTACCAAGCTTGGCGAACCGCGGGTCCTCGTCCAGGTTTTCGCTCAGGTCGTCGATGACGTCGACGTCCGGCAGCAGCGGCGCGATGTCGGGCAGGTCGCTCAGCGACGACAGTCCCAGCCGTTCCAAAAACAGCTCCGTCGTCGCGAAAGTCGTTGCGCCGGAATCGGGATCGGTGCCCGCCTCGGTAATCAGGCCGCGCGCCAACAGCGTTCGCATCACCGCGTCGACGTTGACGCCGCGCACGGCGCTGACCCTGGCGCGCGTCACCGGCTGGCGATAGGCCACCACGGCCAGCGTCTCGAGTGCGGCGCGGGTCAACTTGCTGCGGGCGCCGTCGAGCAGCAGCCGCTCCACGTACGGCGCGTACTGCGCCCTGGTGTACATGCGCCACCCGCCGCCCGCCTCACGCAGATCGATGCCGCTCTGCCGCGCCGCCAGCTCCTCCGCCATCGCCTGCAGCTTGGCCGCCACGCGGTAGGCGGGCTGCTCGATCGCCGCGGCCAGCGCGTCGGCGGTCACCGGGGTGTCGACCACCAGCAGCAGCGCCTCCAGCACCGCCGCGAGTTCGGCGTCCTCCATTTCCGGAGGCTCGGCGACATCGATGCCGAGGTGGTCCAGGTCGGGGGCCTCACCATTGAGCGCATTGAGCCCATCAGCCCCATCGGCGCCATTGGCCCCGTTGACGCCGTCGGCGACCTCGCCGTCGACCGGGTCGGTCGGTTCGGAGAATTCGTCAGTCATCGTGTGGCTCTTCCACCGCCTCAGTGGCTTCGATTTCCTCGATTTCCTCGCTGGATGGCCGATCTCCGGTCCACGAAACCTGGAGCACACCAAGCGGTTCTGATTGATCAAATGCTACCGCGCGGGCCCGATACAGTTCGAGCAGCGCCAGGAAGCGTCCCACGATCAAGATCGGCTCGCGGCAGTCGGCCACCAGCTCGGAGAACGTGGCCCACTGCCCCGGCCCGCGGCGCTGCAGCTCGGCCAGCAGCTGTTCGGCCTGCTCCGGAACCGACACGACCACCTCGTGCAGGTGCTCGGTGGCCACCGTGGGCACCGGCCGCGGCCGGAACGCGCTGGCCGCGATCTCGGCGAACAGCTGCGCGTCGACGCCCAGCATCACTTCCGGCAGCAGGTTCTCGTAGCGCTCCTCCAGCGACACCGCCCGCGGATAGCTGCGCAGCGCGGCGGCCTCCAGCTCGGCGAACATCTCGGCGACATGCTTGAACGCCCGGTACTGCAAAAGCCGCGCGAACAGCAGGTCGCGTACCTCGAGCAGGGCCAGGTCCTCTTCGTCGTGCACCTCGCCGGCAGGCAACAGTCGCGCGGCCTTGAGGTCCAGCAGCGTCGCCGCCACCACCAGGAAGGCCGTCGTCTCATCCAGCGACAGCTGGGGGCCGATCGCCTTGGTGTAGGCGATGAAATCGTCGGTGACCTGGTGCAGCGCGACCTCGGTGACGTCGAGCCGGTGCGCGAAGATCAGCTGCAGCAGCAGGTCGAACGGGCCCTCGAAATTGCTCAGCCGAACCTGGAAGCCCGACTGCTGCGACTCAGCGGGTGGTGTCTCGGTGTTCACGAACCGAACCGGTCGATGACCTCACGGGCTAACGCGCGATACGATTGCGCGCCACCGGATTTCGGCGCCCACGTGGTGATCGGCTCGCCCGCGACACTGGTTTCCGGGAAGCGCACGGTGCGGGTGATCACGGTGTCGAACACCAGGTCACCGAACCTCTCCAGGACGCGTGCCATCACTTCGCGGGCGTTGACGGTACGAGGGTCATATCGAGTAATCAGGATGCCACTGATGCTCAGCCTGGGGTTCAGCCGGTCGTGCACCTTCTCGACGGTATCGGTCAGCAACGCCAGCCCGCGCAGCGAGAAGTACTCGCACTCGGTCGGGATGATGACGCCGTCGGAGCAGGCCAGCCCGTTGACGGTGAGCAGGCCGAGCGACGGCTGACAGTCGATCAGCACGTAGTCGTAGCGGTCCAGCACCGGGTGCAGCGCGCGGGCCAGCGCCTGCTCCCGGCCCACCTCGCTGACCAGCTGGATCTCAGCCGCCGACAGGTCGATGTTGCTGGGCACCAGGTCCATGTTCTTGACCCTGGTGTGGATCAGCACGTCGTCGATCGACACCCGCGGCTCGACCAGCAGGTTGTGCACGGTGTGGTCCAGCTCGTAGTGCGGCACACCGAGGCCCGCCGACAACGCGCCCTGCGGATCGAGGTCGACCAGCAGAACCCGGCGCCCGTACTCGGCGAGGCTGGCACCCAGATTGATCGTCGACGTGGTCTTACCGACGCCGCCCTTCTGGTTGCACATCGCGATGACCTTCGCGGGCCCGTGCACGGTCTTCGGTTTGGGCTCGGGAATCGGCCGCGGTGGGCGACCGGTGAGCCCGGTCTGGACGGGCGGATCCCCGGCCTGGACGGGCGGACCGGAGCCGCTGCCGTCCTCACTCATGCCCCACCCTCACCGGTGGTTTCACAGCGGGCCGTGGCGAACATCCGGGCAAGTTTAACGGGCATATCCGGCCGGAACGGGCAGACCCGCGGGCAACGCGCGGACCCTTTCGGTCATCTGCCCGCTTAGGCTTTCGGCATGAGCGTGACGCGGCGGTTGCCGTTTCTCCGCCCCTCGGTGTGGCGGCTCGGGCTGGGGATGCGTCGCTTTGTCAAGACGGGACAGATCGGCGACGGCCGCGAGGAAGCCTGCGCGGCCTACGTCGAGGCCAATGCGCGGCGCGGCGACCTGGACGACGTGCTGGCCGCCGTCGACACGTTCGCGACGCAGAAGGCGATGCTGGTCAACGTCGGCGACGAGAAGGGCGAGCTGCTCGACGCCGCCGTGCGCCGCGCGGACCCGATGGTGGTGCTCGAACTGGGCACCTACTGCGGCTACAGCGCGATGCGCATCGCCAGGACCACGCCCGCCGCCAAGGTGGTCTCCGTCGAATTCGCCGCCGCCAACGCCGAGATCGCCCGGCGGATCTGGGCGCACGCCGGTGTCGACGACCGCATCACCTGCGTGGTCGGAACCATCGGCGACGGCGGTGCCACCCTCGACGCTCTGGCCGCCCGACACGGCTTCGACTCCGGAGCGGTCGATCTGCTGTTCATCGACCACGACAAGAACGCCTATCTGAGCGACCTGCAGGCCATCCTCGGCCGCGGCTGGCTGCACCGCGGGTCGATCGTGGTCGCCGACAACGTCGGTGTGCCCGGCGCCCCGGACTACCGGCGGTACATGCGTGAGCAGCAGGGCCAGCTGTGGAACACCGTCGAGCACAAGACCCACGTCGAGTACCAGTCGCTGCTGCGCGATCTGGTGCTGGAGTCGGAGTATCTGGGCGGCTGACTGCTCAGCGCGCCCGCGGATGCGCGCCCGCCCACACCTCTCGCAGCGCGTTCACCGTGACCAAGGTGTAGATCTGCGTCGTCGTCACCGATGCATGGCCGAGCAACTCCTGCACCACGCGGACGTCGGCGCCGCCGTCGAGCAGGTGGGTCGCGAAGGAGTGCCGCAGCGTGTGCGGCGACACCGCGGCGGTGATCCCGGCCCGTTCGGCGGCGTCCTGCAGCACCTGCCATGCGCTCTGGCGCGACAGCCGGCCGCCGCGCGCGTTGAGGAAAATGGCCGGTGTGCCCTTGCCGCGGCGGGCCAACGCGGGGCGGCCCCGCACGAAATAGGCGTCCAGCGCCGTCACCGCAGGCCGCCCGATCGGCACCAGCCGCTGCTTACCGCCCTTGCCGCGCAACAGCACCGAACGGTTCTGGGTGTCGATGTCGTCGACGTCGAGGCCGACCGCCTCGGAGATCCGCGCGCCGGTCGAATACAACAACTCCAGCAGGGCCCGGTTGCGCAGTGTCAGCGGTCCGTCGGCCTCGCTGTCGCCGCCCGCGCCCTCCAACAGCGCCAGCACCTCGTCGATGGTCAGGCTCTTGGGCAGCCGCCTGCTCGGCGTCGGCGGTTTGACCGCGCGGGCCACGTCGAGTTCGGTGAGGCCCTCCGCCGCGGCGAACCGGTGAAAACCCCGCACGGCGATGACCGCCCGCGCGGCCGACACCGCCGACAGCGGCGCGATCCCGGTGTCGGCATCGCCGCGGCGCAGGGCGCTGAGGAAGTCGCTGACGTCGGCCTCGGTGACCTTGCTGAGGTCGTCGATGCCGCGCGTCGTCAGGTGTTCGACGTAGCGCCGTAGATCACGCCGATAGGAGTTCAACGTGTTGGTGGCGACGCCGCGCTCGATCGTCAGGTGGTCCAGATACCCCTGAAGCTGGTCTTCGAGGGCCGGGCGGAACGTCGTCATGACCGTGCCTTGCGACTCGGGAACGCGGTCGGCCGGTCGATCCACTCGGCGTCGACGGTGCGCAGCGAATCGAAGTCGCGGCGCACCGCCCGCGCGGCCAGGATGCCGCTGACGGCGATGGTGTTGACGATCTCGCCGCGCAGCGCCATCCGCACCGCCTCCTCGAGCGGGAACCAGCGCACCACCATATCGGCTTCTTCGTCGTGGGCGTCGGGTCGACCGACGTCGGACAGGTCGGTGGCCAGATACACCCGCACGCTTTCGTCGCTGAACCCTGGGGCGCTGACCAGATCGACCAGCACCCGCCAGTTCTGCGCGGACAGCCCGGCCTCCTCCTTCAGTTCCCGCGCGGCGGTGAGGTGCGGCGGTTCGCCACCCATGTCCAGCAGCCCCGCGGGTAGCTCCCACAACCGTCGGCCGACGGGGTGCCGGTACTGGTAGACCATGACGATGTTGTCATCGCGATCTATGGCCAAAACGGCGACCGCGCCGTAGTGTTCGACGACTTCGCGTCTGGCGGTGTTGCCGCCGGGCATGCGCACCTCATCGGCCCGCAACGCGAAAATGTTTCCGACGTAAAGCGTTTCGGAGTCGACGACCTCGAAATCGTGTTTAGCCACGGACGTCAGAGGTTTCCCGGTCCCCGAGCAACTGCTCCATGCTCTCCGGGTTGGCCCCGTTGGCGCGGTGCTCAGGGATCTCCACCGGCAGGCGCTCGGCGGCCTTGTAATCCAGCGCCGCGCCGACGAACGCCACGAACAGGGGATGCGGCCGGGTGGGACGGCTCTTCAACTCCGGATGGGCCTGGGTGCCGACGATGAACGGATGGACCGCGGGGTCGTATTCGACGAACTCCACCAGGTGCCCGTCGGGCGACGTGCCGGAGAACCGCAACCCGCTTTCGGCGATGCGGTCGCGGTAGGCGTTGTTGACCTCGTAGCGGTGCCGATGCCGCTCGGACACCTCGGTGGTGCCATACGCTTGCGCCACAATGGATCCCGGCTCGAGGACGGCGGGATAGGCGCCCAGACGCATGGTGCCGCCGAGATCGGCGTCGCCGGCGACGGCGTCACGCTGGTCGGCCATCGTGGAGATGACCGGGTCGGGCGTGCCGGGATCGAACTCGGCGGAGTTGGCTTCGGTGATGCCGACCGATCGCGCCGCCTCGATCACGATGCACTGCAGCCCGAGGCACAGGCCCAGCACGGGCAGGCCGCGCTTGCGTGCGTAGTGAATCGCGCCGATCTTGCCCTCGATGCCTCGGATCCCGAACCCGCCGGGGATCAGCACCGCGTGCACGTCCTCGAGCACGGCCGCGGCGCCGCTGTCGGTTTCGCAGTCGTCGGAGGCCACCCACCGCATCTCCACTTTGGCGCGGTGTTTGAATCCCCCCGCGCGCAGCGCCTCGGCCACCGAGAGGTAGGCGTCGGACAGGTCAATGTACTTGCCCACCAACGCGATTCGCACCGTCTCGTGGGGCTCGTGCACACGCTGCAGCAGGTCGTTCCACTGCGTCCAGTCGACGTCGCGGAACGGCAGATTCAGCCGCCGCACCACGTAGGCGTCGAGTTCTTCACGGTGCAGCACCTTGGGGATGTCGTAGATCGACGGCGCATCGGGAGTGGAGATCACGCCGTCGATGTCGACGTCGCACATCAGCGCGATCTTGTTCTTCAACGGTTCGGGCACGTCGCGGTCACAGCGCAGGATCAGCGCGTCCGGCGTGATACCGATGCTGCGCAGCGCGGCCACGGAATGCTGAGTGGGCTTGGTCTTCAACTCGCCCGACGGCGCCATGTACGGCACCAGCGAGCAATGCAGAAAGAAGCAGTTCTCGCGGCCCACCTCGTGACGCACCTGGCGCGCGGCCTCCAGGAACGGCAGCGACTCGATATCGCCCACCGTGCCGCCGATTTCGGTGATGACGATGTCGGGGCGGCGGCCGTCCTTGTCCGGCGCGGCCATCTCCAGGATGCGGCGCTTGATCTCGTCGGTGATGTGCGGGATGACCTGAACGGTGTCGCCGAGATACTCGCCGCGGCGCTCCTTGGCGATCACCGTCGAATACACCTGGCCCGTCGTCACATTCGCCGAACCGGACAGGTTGCGGTCCAGGAAGCGCTCGTAATGGCCGACGTCGAGATCGGTTTCGGCGCCGTCCTCGGTGACGAAGACCTCTCCGTGCTGGAACGGGTTCATGGTGCCCGGGTCGACGTTGAGGTAGGGGTCGAGCTTCTGCATCGTGACTTGCAGGCCGCGCGCGGTGAGCAGTTGCCCGAGACTTGAAGCGGTGAGGCCCTTGCCCAGCGAAGAAACCACGCCGCCACTGACGAAAAGGTGCTTGGTGGCGGTTTGCGGGTGCTTGCGTAGCGCTGGCAAGAGCAACCTCCGTGACGACGGGCAGGGCATACATTTCTAGGGATTTCCCTAGCTTGGGGCCTGCCGACCCACGGAACTCCACATTAACACCGGACCCGACAAGGCGTCGCTGACGCGCCGTCGGGGCCCGCTATTGCGGCACGGTCACCGACGTCGCACCCTGCCCCGTCCCGTACTGACCGGGCCGCGCGCCGCCCACCAGATCCTGCAGCGCCAACACCGTCGTGATGCGGCCCGAGGCGGTGTCGACGTCGTCGACCGAGCTGACGGCGGCGGTCAGCGCCGGATCCGACCTCGTCACGGCCACCGCGGCGGTACCGGAGGCACAGCCGTCACGGCCCGCGAGCACGGTGCCAGAGCCGTGTGGCGCCAGCCCGGCCGCGAAGCGGGCGACGGTGGAACCCTTGTTCCCCGCATCGTCGCCGAGGGCGCCGCCTGTGACGATGATCGCGGAGTTGGCCGCGCCGATGCGCTCGGCCCCGTAGGTGATGAAGCCCGTCTCACGCAGGGCGGTGAGCACGGTGTCACGCTGCTGGTCGTCGACGGGAGGAACCTTGGGATCCTTGTTGATCAGCAGCGTGATGCCCAGCAGGTCGCCGGCCTGCGAGCCCTGGTCGACGGACTTGGTGCTGAGTTGGGCGCCGGCGGGCACGATCGGCGAGTTCACCACCGACAGCAGCTTCTCCGAGGAGTTCGCGTCGACGAATTCGGCGGTCAGCGACACCGTCCCGGTGACGGCGCCGCCGGCCTGCTCGACCATTCGCGCCACCGCCTCGACGTCGTTGTCCTGGGCGTCCGGGGTGCGGAACATGACGACGGACTTGTCGGCCATCGCGCCGCGCAGAATCCGCGTCGACATCTGGGCGTCGAAATCGCCCGCGGCGTTCAACTTCTCGTTGAGCGCGTTCTTCTCCTGCGTCAGCCCGTCGATCTGGTGCTGAAGGTCCCGCTTGTCGTCACGCAGACCTGACAGCACCGTGTTCGACAGCAGCCCGGAGCCCAGCGCCACCCCGAGGGCGAGCGCGATGAACACGGCGGCAAGCGAGATCGCATGTGCGCGAAGGGAAATCACCTGGACACGCCCCTACGTGACCCAGCTTTGAACCCACAGCGAGAACCGGTTCCAGTAGTCGACCACCCAGTCGATCACCGTGGCGTCGGCCCGCGACACCCAGAGCGCGACGATCACGGCGACCAGCATGGCCAACACCAGCAGCGCGATCGCACCGCCGGAGACGCGGCTTCGGTACAGGGTGGCCACCGCCTTGGCGTCGACCAGCTTCTGCCCCACCTTGAGTCGGGTCAGGAACGTCGACGGGTTGCTGTGCTGACGGGACCGGTCGAAGAACTCCTCGATCGTTGCGGTGTGGCCCGCGGTGACGATCAGCGCGGCGCCGTGATGATCGGCCAGCAGCAGCGCGAGGTCGGCGGGCGATCCCGCGGCCGGGAACGTCATCGCCCCCACCCCGAGGTCCTGAATGCGCTCCAGCCCCGCCGCATGGCCGTCGGCGTCGGCGGGCAGCACCACCTGCGCGCCGCTGCGCAACACCTCGGCGCTCATGCGCTCCGGGTCGCCGACGATCAGTTGTGGCCGATAGCCCGCCTTGCGCAGCACGTCCGCACCGGTGCCGACGCCGACGAGCACCGGTTGGTACTCCTTGATGAACGGCTTGAGGGCCTTCAGGTCGTCGGCGGCGTTGGGCTCCTCGGCGACCACCACGACATGGCGGCGGTGCAGGTCGACGTCGATATCGGGAATGCCGATGCCGTCGATGAGCAGCGGGCTCTCGCTGCGGATGAACTCGATCGTGTTGCCTGCGAAGGCCTCCAGGTGGGCGACGAGTCCGCTCTTGGCCTCGTGCATCATCTCGTGGATCTCGTGGTAGCTGCGCTCGTTGCCGTAGGCCAGCCTGCGGTCGCCGGAGTACACCCCGCCCTCGTAGAGCCGGATGCGCGCGCCGTCCTTGACGCGTTTGAACACCTCGGGGCCGGTCTCGTCGATCAGGGCGATGCCGTTGTTCACCAGCACCTCGGGGCCCAGGTTGGGGTATCGGCCCGAGATCGACGGTGACGCGTTGATCACCGCGGCGATGTTGGCTTCGACGAGCGCGTCTGCGGTGATGCGGTCCAGGTCGAGCGCGTCGATCACCACGATGTCGCCGGGTCCGACACGTTGCAGCAGCCGATCGATGTCGCGGTCTACGCGGGCAGTGCCGGTGATGCCCGGGCGTGGGCTGGCATTACGGGATAGCAGCGCTGACATCTTCATGGGGCGATTCTGTCGGCCAACCCTCAAGTAGAGGTGGAGGCGCGCCGTAACAGCAGCCTCACAAGTGCGCTTTTGTCACATCTGCCACAGCTCAGGAGACCTGCGCGCGGTCCTCCTGCGCGGCCTTGAGCAGCTCGCGGGCGTGCGCCCTGCCGCTGTCGGAGTCGCCGAGGCCGGCCAGCATGCGCGCCAGCTCGGCGACCCTGTCCTCGTCGTCGAGACGACGGACGCGACTGGTCTTCTTCGGGCCCGTGCTGTCCACGACGAGATGGATGTCGGCGTAGGCGGCCACCTGAGGCAGGTGCGTCACGACGATGACCTGGTGCGTGCGCGCCAGCCGCGCCAGGCGCCTGCCGATCTGGACCGCGGCGCGCCCGCCGACGCCGGCGTCGACCTCGTCGAACACCATCGTCGTGCCCTCGGCCGATGCGGCAAGGACCACCTCGAGGGCGAGCATCACCCGGGACAGCTCACCGCCGGAGGCGCTCTTGTTCAGCGGCAGGACGTCGGTCCCGCGGTGCGCCGAGAAACCGAACTCGACGGCGTCGGCGCCGTCGAAGCCCGCGTGCACCACCGTGCCCGACGGCAGCGTGATGGGCGCGGAGTCGTCGCCTCGGGCCGCCAGCGGCGACACGCTGACGGTGAACTCCGCGTCGGCCATCGCTAAACCGGCCAGCTCCTCGGTCACGGCTTTGGCCAGGCCCTTGGCCGCCTTCGCCCGCGCCTTGCTGAGTTGGCCCGCGGCGGCGACCAATTCGGCTTCCAGCCCACCCACCCGGCGTTCCAGGCCGGACAACGTCTCCTCGGAAACGTCGAGCTCTGCGAGCCGTTCCCGCGACTCGCGGGCCCAGGCGAGCACGCCGTCGATGTCGGCAGCGTACTTGCGCGTCAGTGTCCGCAGTTCGCTCTGCCGCGCCAGTTTGGTCTCTAAAGTGCTTGCGTCACTGGGCAATTCGTTCAGGTAATCGGCCAGCTCGGTCGACACGTCGCCGATGACGGCCAACGCCTCGCCGAGCCGCTCCCCCAGCACCCGCAGGGCGGTGTCGTCGGTGGCTTCGAGCGCGGACTTCGCCTGCCCGACCTTGTGCGCCGCGGACTCGACATCGCCGTCGACCGCGTCGTCGAGATCACCCGACAGGGCTGCCCGCGCGGTGTGGGCCGCCTCGCGTAGCGCGTCGAGTTCGGACAGCCGCCTGATGTCCTCAACGAGCGCGTCGTCTTCGCCGGGTTGGGGATCCACCGCGTCGATTTCACCGAGGCCGAACCTCAGTCGGTCGGCTTCCTGCGCCATCTCCCTTGCCCGACGCGTTCTTTCGGCGAGGTCGCGGCGGGTGGCCAGCCACGACTCGCGGATCGTGCGGTAGCGCTGCAGAAGCGGACCGACGTCGGCGAACCGGTCGAGCGCGGCGCGCTGTTCGTCGCCGCGCATCAGCCGCAGTTGATCGTTCTGGCCGTGCAACGTGAGCAGTTCGGTGGTGAAGGTGCTCAACGACTTCGCGGGCACGCTGCGGCCGCCGAGGTAGGCGCGCGACGGGCCGTCGCGGCTGACTGAACGCGCCGCGATGACGCTGCCGTCTTCGTCGCGGTCGGCTCCCGACGCGTTGAGGACCTCGTCGATGCGGGCGGCCACTCCGTCGCCCAATTCGGTTGTGGTGAACCGGCCTTCGACGACGGCGCGGTCGGCTCCGGAACGGATACGGGTGGCGTCGGCGCGTCCGCCGCCGAGCAGATGCAGCCCGGTCACCACCATCGTCTTGCCGGTGCCCGTCTCCCCGGTCAGCACGGTCAGCCCACGGTCGAACTCGGCCGTCGCTGTGCTGATCGCGCCCAGCGATTCGATGCGAATCTCGGAGAGCACTACTGTCCGCGCCACCCCGTGACCGGCAGCTTGAACTTCCGCACCAAGCGGTCGGTGAACGGTGCGCTGTCCAGCCGTACCCACTTCACCGGGGTACCGCAGCGGGTCACCTCAAGCCGACCGCCCGCAGGCACCACCATTTCGCGTCGCCCGTCACAGAACACCAGCGCGTCGTGTCCCCTCGCCTCCACTTCGATCGCGATGGCGGCGTTCGGGCTGGTCACCATCGGCCGGGCGAACAGCGCGTGAGCGTTGTTGGGCACCACCAGGATTGCCTCCAGATCCGGCCAGAGTATCGGCCCGCCCGCAGAGAACGCCCACGCCGTCGATCCGGTCGGGGTGGCCACCAACACACCGTCGCAGCCGAACGCCGACACCGGCCGTCCGTCGACTTCCAGCACGGCACCCAGCACGCCAAGCCGCGGACCTTTCTCCAGGCTGGCCTCGTTGAGCGCCCAACCCCGGTTGACGATCCGGCCCTCGGCGCGCACCACGACGTCGAGCGTCATGCGCTCCTCGACGCGGTAGTCGCGCTTGACGACGCGGTCGAGCACCGAGTCGATGTGGTCGGCTTCGGCTTCGGCGAGGAAGCCGATGCGGCCCAGATTCACGCCAAGCACCGGAATCTCGACATTGCGGGCGAACTCGGCCCCACGCAGGAATGTTCCGTCGCCACCCAGCACGAGGACGAGCTCGCAACCTTCGGCGGCGTGTTCATCCGGATCAACGACCTCGATGTTGACGCCGAGCGCGCGCATGTCGTCGGGCGCGAGGTGCACCGAGCCGCGGTCGACCGCCTCCGCGGACAGCAGCCGCAAGCCAATGCCGTTGTCGCCGAGCACCTTTTCCACCCGCCGAGCGGTTTCGGTGACCTCGTCGCGACCGGTGTGCACCACCATGAGAATCGAGCGGTCCTGTGTCATTGCGGCCCCTCGGCGACGGCGCGTTCGACCGCCCACTCCAGTTCGTCGCCCGTTAGCGGATTGTCGGCTCGGGCGCGCAGGTGAAGGAAGTATTCGACATTGCCCGACGGGCCGGGCAGCGGGCTGGCCGTGACACCGACGGTGTGCCAATCCAGTTCGGCGGCCCGCCGTGACACGGACAGCACCGCGTCGGCGCGCAGCCACGGATCGGAGACCACCCCGCGTGCGCCGACACGATCCTTGCCGACCTCGAACTGTGGTTTCACCATGGGAACGATATCGGCGTCGGCCGAAGCACACGCAACCAGCGCGGGCAACACCGTCGACAGCGAGATGAACGACAGGTCGGCGACCACCAGGTCGACCGGCCCGCCGATGGCCTCCACGGTCAACGTCCGCACGTTGGTGCGCTCCAGCACTGTGACCCGGTCATTCGAGCGCAGCGACCACGCGAGTTGCCCATAGCCGACATCCACCGCGACAACCTCGCGCGCGCCGCGGTCCAGCAGGACTTCGGTGAACCCGCCGGTGGAGGCGCCGGCGTCGAGGCAGCGGGCGCCGTCGACGGTGATGGCGAAGGCGTCGAGCGCGCCGATCAGCTTGTGGGCGCCACGCGACACCCAGCTGCGTTCGTCGGCCGATTCGACCGTCAACGCGGCCGTCACCGGAATGGCCGTCGCGGGTTTGGCCGCGGGCATGCCGTTGATGCTGACCCGCCCGGCCCCGATCAGTTCGGCGGCCTGCTGCCGCGAGCGCGCCAATCCGCGCCGCACCAGCTCCGCGTCAACACGAGCGCGCCGTGTCACTGGCGCTCACCCGTCCGCGGACTCTGCCGGCGCCGGACCCTTTTCGACCGATTCCAGCGCTTGGACCAGAAGGTCGTGCGCCTCCTCCAACCGGGCGGCGACACCGTCGATGTCGACCTCGTCGGCGCCGGGGCCCTCGATGTCGGGCAACTCGGCCAACAACGCCGCGATTCGGGCGCGGATCTCGTCGGGTTCGGTACTCATGTCGCTGTTCACGCTAGTCGATCGGCTCGATCGCTGAGGTCAGCAGTGACCACCGCTCCAGCGCTTTGCGGGCGATGTAATCACCGGCCACGATCGTGAAGCCCTTGCCGTCGAGGCCGGCGTTCCACACCGCGTTCGCGAGGGCCCGCACCACCGTCAGCGGGTCGCGGGGCTCGCTGCCCGTGTTGTGCACGGTGACGGTGTCTGCGCCGATCGCGATCCGCCACGCCGGGTGCGGGCCGACTCGCAGCGTGTCGGCGCTGCTGTAGAGCGAGCGCAGATCGGCGGCGATGTAGTTGGGCCGCTCGCCGACCTCGGCCCGGACCGCGTCTTCTGCGGTGCTGACGCCGCTGAGCACTAGCAGGCTGGGCAGGCCCGCGGCGTTGGCGCCCGCGATGTCGGTGTCCAGCCGGTCGCCGATCACCAGCGGCGAGCGAAAGTCGCCGCGCGACAACGCATCATTGAGCAGCGTGGGCTGCGGCTTGCCCGCGACCTTCGGCTCCCGGTCCGTCGCGGTCTTCAGCGCGGCGACCATCGAACCGTTGCCGGGCAGCAGGCCACGCTCCGACGGCAGCGTCTTGTCGATGTTGGCGGCCACCCAGAAGGCGCCGCCCCTGATGGCCAACGCCGCTTCGGCGAGGTGCGGCCATGCGGTTTCGGGCGAATGGCCTTGGACGACGCCGACGGGGTCGTCGTCCCAGAGCCGAACCGGTTTGAGCCCGACGTTGTTCACCTCTGCGGCAAGCGCTTCGGTGCCGACGACGAGTACCCGCGCCCCGGCGGGCAGACGTTCGGCCAGCAGGCGGGCCGCGCTCTGCGCGCTGGTGACGACGTCCTCTCCCTTGGCGTCGAAGCCCATTGCGCGCAGGTGCTGGGCGACTTCATCGGGCGTGCGTGAGGCGTTGTTGGTGACGTAGAGCGTGCGCGCGGTGACCGCCGCGAGGGTGTCGACCGCGCCCGGTGTCGGTTCGTGACCGCGAAACACCGTGCCATCGAGGTCGACGAGTAAGCAATCGTGTTCCTGCTCAAGGGTTGTCACGTCAGGCGAGCTCCGTGATCCGCTCTTCGGCGTCCGTCACGCCCTCAATGTCGGCGGCGGCGGCGTTGATGAACCACTGCAGTGCTTCGTCATGCCTGCCGACGGCGAGCAGCGTCTCGGCATACGCATAGAACAGACGGGCGGCCGTCGGGCCGGTCCGCGTCGGATCGAGTGTGGGTGTGGACAGGATGGCAAGGGCCTGGTCGTGCTGACCCAAATCGGAGCGGGCGCCGGCTACCACGATGCGCAGTTCGTCGGCGTCGTCGCCGGTGAGCTGGGCGGCTTCCGGGCTGCGGGCCAACTCGATCGCCCGCTCGGGCCTGCCGACACCGCGTTCACAGTCGACGATCAGCGGCAGCAGCGCGGACTTGCTGCCCAGCCGGCGGGCGGCGCGCAGCTCGGCGAGCGCCTGCGCCCAGTCACCGCACCGGTATGCCGCGATCCCGACGGCCTCGCGGACTGCCGGGATCCGGCCCGAGCGGGCCCGGGCCGCGCGAGCGTGTTCCAGTGCGGCGGCGGGGTCGTCGTCGAGAAGTTCGCCTGCGGCGACGAGGTGGCGGGCGACGACGTCGGCGGTATTGCGGTCCAGCGTCGTCAGCTCCCGGCGAACCTCGGGGGCGAGTTGCCGGGCCTCGATATCGGCCGGCAGCGGTGGACCGGTGCGCTCGGGCGGCGCGTCATGCTGGGGTTGGGCACGGCGAGCACGGTTGGGGCCCGACGCGCGCGGTGGCATCCGCTGCCGGGGCTGCTGCCGGTCACCGCCTGCGCTACCGCGCGGATTGCGACGCTGGCCACCTGCTCTGTTGTCGACCACTGGAACCTTTCGCTAGGACGCCTCGTGCCAGGATACGGCCCGGCGCCGGGCGCTATCGGAGCGCACCGTTCGTATATGACCTTTGCCTCATCACGTTTGCTGTCAGCTACTCGATTTATTTGCTAGCAAACCGCCGACGAGCAAATTTTTCTGTCGGTCCGGCATCCGCCGTCTGCGCCGGCGTGGTTTTGTGGTCGGGGTTTGTGGTTCGCCGAGATTGATGACCGTGTGCGCAAAATCGATAGAGGTTAGGGTGGCATCTGTCGGTGTTGGATTTGGATGAGCTCGGTCAATTCATTTGTCCCGAATTCGAGGTAGCGGTTTTGCCGGTCAAATAGAAATGCCCCCCAGGGTGTTGGGGGGCATTTCTTGTGTGTGTGTTCGGCGGTGTCCTACTTTTCCGCCCGGGT
>NZ_PDCP01000101.1 GCF_002553505.1 Mycolicibacterium agri
GAGCTCGATATCTACTTCTGCGATCCGCACTCGCCATGGCAACGCGGCAGTAACGAGAACACCAACGGGCTGCTGCGTCAATACTTTGCTAAAGGCACCGACCTATCAGTGTTCCCGGCCGACTACCTCGACTACGTTGCCGCCCAACTCAACACCCGACCCCGCAAAACCCTCGGCTGGAAGAAACCCGCTGAAGTCCTCGACGAGCTACTCTCAAACCCGCCAAAACCACCCGCTGTTGCATCCACTGCCTGAAATCGCCCAGGAAGGGGCGGACACAAGCGTCTGCTCGCGCAGTGAAACTCGCGCAGTGAAACTACACCTTGGGGTCGGCCCGCAGTCCCGGCATCAGGTAGCGGCGCACGTGGGTCAGTACCTGCGCGGGATCGCTCGGATCCAGTATTTCGCCGGGCACCGTGACCAGTGAAATGATCACGCGGGCAACCCATTCCGACGCTTCTGCGATGTCGATGTCGGGGTGGATCTCGCCTGCGTCACGCGCGGCGACCAGATAGCGCTGCCAGAAGTCGGCAAGGTCCGGCACCAGCCCCTGCACGCCCGCGCCTGCGCAGGCGGCAAACTCCTCGGGCTCGTCGAGCCGAAGCCGCATCAGCAGCGCACCAGGATCGTCGTAGGCGGTGCGGCCGTGCACCACGCCCGCGGTGATGCGCCGGTCGAGACCCTCGAGCGGCTCGAGCATCGCGTGCGCCTTCGACCAGTACTTTTCGTTCAGCCGCACGATCGCCGCGCCCAGCAGCGACGCCTTGTCGGGGAAGTGCCGATACAGCCATCCCCGCGACACCTTCGCCGTCTCGGCCACTTCGGACACCGTGGTGACGCGAATTCCCTTGGCGCGCAGGCATACTTCGGCCGCATCGATCAGCCGATCGCGGACGCTCTTGGCGGCCGTGTTGCTTGCCACAGGGGTTTCTCCTCGCCGAGTTTCGCCGCCTGCCGGGCGGGGACCAGAGCATTCTGTCAGTGGCGGGCGGATGGTCTCGGCCGCCCCACGGATGGTAGACAGATCGGCGAATCTGTTCACGGTCAGCGGCGAACCGAGGTAGGCGATGGCGGACACCCTTCAGCAGTTGCTTCGCGAGCGCGCTGAACAGGACACCGTCGCAATCAAATACGGCGACCGGACCTGGACGTGGCGCGAACACGTCGCCGAGGCGCAGACGCACGCCGCCGCGATCATCGACATCGCCGACCACACGAGGCCCGTGCATGTCGGTGTCCTGCTCGCCAACGGACCCGAGATGCTCACGGCCATGGCCGCCGCTGCATTGGGCGGCTACGTCCTGTGCTGCGTCAACAACACCCGCCGCGGGTCCGGCCTGGTCCGCGACATCGCGTTGGTGGACTGCCAGATCCTGATCACCGACGCCGCACACCGCCATCTGCTCGACGGCCTCGACCTGCCCGGCGTCAACATCCTCGACACCTCCAGCGAGGAGTGGGCCGCGCTGATGGCGCACCCGAGGGAGCTGATGCCGCATCGCGAGGTCGGCCCCGATGACACCTTCGTGATGATCTTCACCTCGGGCACAAGCGGCGACCCCAAGGCCGTGCAAGTCCAACACATGATGCCGATATTCTCGGGAAGCGCTCTGGCGCAACGCTATTCGGTCAACGAGTCGGACGTCTGCTATGTGTCGATGCCGCTGTTTCATTCCAACTCGATCTACGCCGGCTGGGGTGTTGCGCTGGTCAGCGGCGCCGCCGTCGTGCCCGCGGTGTTCTCAGCTTCGCGCTTTCTCGATGACATCCGCCGCTACGGCGCGACATACATGAACTACGTCGGCAAGCCGCTGGCCTACATCCTGTCTACGCCGGAGCAGCCCGACGATCATGACAACCCGCTGCGCGTCGCGTTCGGCAACGAGGCCAGCGACCGCGACATCGCCGAATTCGCCCGCCGCTTCGACTGCACGGTGTGGGACGGATTCGGATCGACCGAGAACGCCGTCATCATCACCCGTGAGGACGGTTGTCCGCCCGGTTCGCTCGGCAAAGGCTTTCCCGGCGTCGCGATCTACAACCCGGACACGCTGCAGGAGTGCGAGTTTGCCCGCTTCGACGACAGCGGCAACCTGCTCAACCGCGACGCGGCGGTGGGGGAGTTGGTCAACACCACCGGCGGTGGTCTCTTCCGCGGCTACTACAAGGACGCGGGCGCCACAGACGAGCGGTTGCGCCACGGCATGTACTGGTCGGGGGACCTGGCCTACCGCGACGCCGACGGCTGGATCTACTTCGCCGGGCGCACCGCGGACTGGATGCGCGTCGACGGCGAGAACCTCGCCGCCGCTCCCATCGAGCGAGTGTTGATCCGGTTGGCCCAGATCAGCCGCGTGGCGGTGTATCCGGTGCCCGACGAGTCCGTCGGCGATCAGGTGATGGCCGCGATCGTGTTGCGCGACGGTGCGACGCTGACGCCCGAGGAGTTCGAAGAGTTCCTCGCCGGCCAAGCCGACCTGTCTCCGAAGGCGTGGCCGAGGTACGTGTGGATCACCGACGACCTGCCCTCGACCGCGACCAACAAGATCCTCAAGCGCGAGCTGGTCAACTACGGCACCACACCGCCCGGCGGCGTGCTGTGGAAGCGGGACGGCTCCCGATTCGAACCGCACAGCCGACGCGTCGTCAGCGGTACGGATCGGTGATCTCCCGCAGCGCGACCAGCACGTCGCGCATCGCGTCGTAGGCCGCCGCACCCACATGCGTCCGCCATTCGCCTTCCACTTTGGCGAGCTCGGCCGCCGCGGCGTCGCAGAGGGCATGGCCCCGCTCGGTGAGCACCACCAGCCGGGCACGTGCGTCGGCAGGGTCTGGTCGGCGGGTGACGTACCCGCTGGCCTCCAACTCGTCCACGAGTGCGCCCGCGGTCTGCTTCGTCACGCCCGCCCGCGCGGCGATCTCGGTCACGCGGAGCCCGTCCTGGTTCAGCCGCTGCCCGAGGCGGCACTGAGCGAGCGTCAGGTCGTCGAATCCGGCCGCCCGTACCGCCTCGAACACCCTGGCCTCGGCGGCGCGGTGTGCGATGTACATCAGAAGCGCCGTCGAGGGTTCGTTGTTCACGCCGCTCACACCAGAAAGTCTAGGTTGAACGGTAAGGATTCCTGACTATATTAGACAGCAATCCTTACTACACGGGGGTTGCGGGACATGGATGACGCCACCGTCTGGGCCTATGTCGACCAGCAGCGTGAGGATCTGGCTGATTTCCTCGACACGTTGAGCCCGCAGCAATGGATGAGAGCGTCGGTCGGTAATCGCCGCCATCCGCCCGGCACAACGGCGGCCGATCGGCTGATGGACATTCTGGTCCACGGTCAAGACATCGCTATTCCGCTTGGCATTGAGCGCACGATGCCCATCCCCGCAGCAGTGGTCGCCGCCAACCGGCTGTGGACGATGGGTTCTGCGCTCAACGCCCGCAAGCGGTTCCCCAAGACCAGGTTCGTCGCAACCGACGCTGACTTCAGCGTCGGAGAAGGGGCCGAAATTCGGGGCCGCATCCAGGACATCGTTATGACCCTGTCTGGCCGCCCGGCCGGTCTGCCCTTGCAACAGCGGGGGGAATAGCGGGCGTGGCCGCCGCGTTTAGGCCCTTGACGGTTGACCTGGCATAATGGACCGTCGACCCTCGGTTCCGGTTCACGCTCGATATAGCGCCAGGTAAGCGCGGGCGACCCGGCGACCAACGACTGAAGAGGACATTATGAAATCGGGTATTCACCCTGACTACGTTGAGACCACCGTGCACTGCGGCTGCGGCAATACGTTCACCACGCGCAGCACGAAGAAGAGCGGCCAGATCCACGTCGAGGTCTGCTCGCAGTGCCACCCGTTTTACACCGGCAAGCAGAAGATTCTCGACAGCGGCGGCCGCGTCGCGCGCTTCGAGAAGCGCTACGGCAAGCGCAAGGCTGCCGGCGCCGATAAGGCTGCCGACAAATAGCTACCGAACCGACGCCCGATCTGCCGCGCGAGCGCAGGCCGGGCGTCGTTTCACGTCCGACGCACATGTTGCGGGCTTCGCGGAGAGGAGGGCGCCATGACGGGTATCACGCGCGCCCAATCCTCGGCTGAATCGGGCGGCGGCATCGAGGCCATCCTTTCCGAGCACGCCGACCTGGAGAAGCAGCTCTCCGATCCGAATCTGCACTCGGATGCGGGCCGTGCCCGCAAGGTCGGCAGGCGGTTCGCGCAGTTGTCGCCGATCGTGAACACCTACCGCAAGCTCGAGGCCGCGCGCGGTGACCTGGAGGCCGCACGCGAATTGGCGGCCGACGACGACTCGTTCGCCGACGAGGTCGAAGAACTCACCGCGACGGTGACGGAACTCGAGACGCAGCTGTCGGACCTGCTGGCGCCGCGTGATCCGCACGACCCCGACGACATCGTCCTCGAGGTGAAATCCGGTGAGGGCGGCGAAGAGTCGGCGCTGTTCGCCGCCGACCTCGCGCGCATGTACATTCGCTATGCCGAACGCCGAGGCTGGACCGTGACGATCCTCGACGAGACGACGTCCGATCTGGGCGGCTACAAGGACGCCACGCTCTCGATCAGGAGCAAGGGCGACTCCGCCGACGGCGTCTGGTCGCGGCTGAAGTTCGAAGGCGGCGTGCACCGCGTGCAACGCGTTCCGGTCACCGAGTCCCAGGGCCGCGTGCACACGTCGGCCGCGGGCGTGCTGGTCTATCCCGAGCCCGAAGAGGTCGAGGAAGTGCAGATCGATGAATCCGATCTGCGCATCGACGTGTATCGCTCCTCGGGCAAGGGCGGCCAGGGCGTCAACACCACCGACTCGGCGGTGCGCATCACGCACCTGCCCACCGGCATCGTCGTGACCTGTCAGAACGAACGCAGCCAGCTGCAGAACAAGATTCGCGCGATGCAGGTGCTCGCCGCGCGGCTGCAGGCGATGGCCGAGGAGCAGGCGCAGGCGGACGCCTCCGCCGACCGGGCCAGCCAGATCCGCACCGTCGACCGCAGCGAGCGCATCCGGACCTACAACTTCCCGGAGAACCGCATCGCCGATCACCGCATCAACTTCAAGGCGCACAACCTCGACCAGGTGCTCGACGGCGACCTGGACCCGTTGCTCGACGCGTTGGCGGCGGCCGACCGCCAAGCGCGGCTGCAGCAGGCATGAGAGCGGCGCGGCTGCGACGCGAGATCGAGCGCGCCGCCGCCGTTCTCGCCGCAGCGGGTGTGGAATCAGCGCGCATCGACGCCGAAGAACTGGCCGCCTACGCCGCAGGGACGACCCGCGGCCGGCTCGCGCTCATCGATGACGTCGACGACGATTTCTGCCGCCGCTACGCCGATCTCGTCGCGCAGCGTTCGCGACGAATTCCGTTGCAGCACATCATCGGTACTGCGCCGCTGGGGCCGGTCACCGTCGAGGTGGGCCCCGGCGTGTTCATCCCCAGGCCGGAGACCGAGTTGCTTCTGGAATGGGCGTCGACGCTACAGTTGCCGCCGCAGCCGCTGATTGTCGACCTGTGCACGGGGACCGCCGCGCTGGCGCTGGCGCTGGCGAAATGCCGGCCCGACGCACGCGTCATCGCCGTCGACGACGACGAGAACGCCCTGGCCTACGCGCGCCGCAACATCGTTGACAGCCCAGTGCAACTCGTCCGCGCCGACGTCACCGATGCAACGCTGCTGCCCGAGTTGGACGGCCTGGTCGACCTGCTGGTCGCCAACCCGCCCTACGTACCCGACGGGGCTGTCCTGGAAACCGAAGTGGCGCAACATGACCCGCCACACGCGGTGTTCGGCGGACCCGACGGCATGACGGTCATCAAGGCGATCGTCGCGCTGGCGGGCCGCTGGTTGAAGCCCGGCGGGCGCTGCGCGGTCGAGCACGACGACACCACGTCGGAGGTCACTGTCGCCGCGTTCACCGCGACCGGTCGATTCGTCGACGTCACGCCGCGACGTGACTTGGCCGGGCGGCCACGCTTTGTGACGGCAACCCGTGGGAAGCTGAATTCATGAGCGAGTTGTTCGACTGCTCCGACGCCACGGCGCGCGCGGCTGGCATCGCCTCGGCGGTCAGCGCCGTCAAAGGTGGTCGTCTCGTCGTGCTGCCGACCGACACGGTGTACGGCATCGGCGCCGACGCATTCGACAACACCGCCGTGGCGGCACTGTTGTCGGCCAAGGGGAGGGGCCGTGACATGCCCGTCCCGGTGCTCGTCGGGTCCTGGCACACCATCGAAGGGCTGGTGTATTCGGTGCCCGAGGCCGCGCGTGAGTTGATCCGCGCGTTCTGGCCAGGCGCGTTGAGCCTCGTCGTGCGGCAGGCGCCGTCGCTGCACTGGGACCTCGGCGACGCGGCGGGCACCGTGATGTTGCGAATGCCGCTGCATCCCGTGGCCATCGAGGTGCTGCGCGAAGTCGGTCCGATGGCGGTGTCCAGCGCCAACATCTCGGGGCGGTCACCGGCCGTCACCGCGCAGGAGGCTCGTGAGCAACTCGGTGATCTCGTCGCGGTCTATCTCGACGCCGGGCCATCCCAGCAGCAGGCGGCCTCCACCATCATCGACCTCACCTCCCCGCAGCCGCGCATCTTGCGGGCCGGGCCGGTGTCCGCCGACGCGATCGCGGAAGTCCTTGGTGTCGACGCCGAAAGCCTGACCGCCGCCACCGCTTGACGCGAACGGTTTCGTCCAGATTCGTCCAGTACGGTTCATTCAGTGGTGAGCGAAGTGCACAGCGTGGCCGGCGGGCTGCTTGCGCTCTCCGATCGAGGCGCAGGTGTGCCGCTGCGCGAATTGGCACTGGTCGGGCTGACCGCGGCGATCGTCACCTACTTTGCGACGGGCTGGGTCCGCGTGCTCGCCACCCGCGTCGGCGCCGTGGCTTACCCGCGTGAACGCGACGTGCACCTGCAGCCGACGCCGCGGATGGGCGGCCTGGCGATGTACGTCGGCGTGCTGGCCGCCGTGTTGCTGGCATCCCAGTTGCCCGCACTCACGCGCGGATTCGTCTATTCGACGGGCCTGTCCGCAACCGTGGTGGCCGGCGGGCTCATCATGGCGATCGGCCTGATCGACGACAAGTGGGGCCTCGACGCGCTGACCAAGTTCGCCGGCCAGATCACCGCCGCCAGCGTTCTGGTCACGATGGGTGTGGCGTGGAGCGTGTTGTACATCCCATTCGGCGGCGTCGGCACCATCGTCCTCGATCAGGTGTCCTCGATCCTGCTGACGCTGGCGCTGACGGTCGCGATCGTCAACGCGATGAACTTCGTCGACGGGCTCGACGGGCTTGCCGCCGGCCTCGGGTTGATCACCGCGCTGGCCATCACGATCTTTTCCATCGGACTGCTGCGCGACCACGGCGGCGATGTGCTGTTCTACCCGCCCGCGGTGATTTCCGTTGTGCTGGCGGGGGCTTGCCTCGGCTTCCTGCCGCACAACTTCCACCGCGCACGCATTTTCATGGGCGACTCCGGGTCGATGCTGATCGGCTTGATGCTCGGCGCCGCCTCAACCACCGCGGCCGGTCCGATCTCGCAGAGCGCATACGGCGCCCGCGACGTGTTCGCGCTGCTGTCGCCGTTCCTCTTGGTGATCGCGGTGATGTTCGTGCCCGCGCTCGACATGCTGCTTGCCATCGTGCGGCGCACCCGTGCCGGCCGCAGCCCGTTCAGCCCCGACAAGATGCACCTGCATCACAGGCTGCTGCAGATCGGGCACTCGCATCGCCGCGTCGTGTTGCTCATCTACCTCTGGGTCGGCATCGTCGCGTTCGGCGCGGCCTGCACGATCTTCTTCGATCCGCGCTACACCGGCGCGGTGATGCTGGCCGCGATTCTGGTGGCGATTGTCGTGACGCTGATCCCGTTGTTGAGGCGCGACGAAGAGTCCTACTGAAGGCAAGTACGACAGAAGTACGACAAAAAGTAGTAGGGCGGGTTTATGCGTAGCTACCGTGTGGTATGGTGCTGGTAGAACCCGAAAAACCTCGCGGGTTGCCGGCCCCCGCGCCGTCCGGTTCACCACCGATCGGCACGGACAAACGACCGACATAAGGGAGCTACCCCTTGGGTGATTCCAACGCGTCCCGCGCGCTCAGATACGCTCGGGACGCCACTCACAGAATCAATGGGGATAGCACTCGTGACCGCGGGATTGAGGTGACGCCGTGACGACGCCAGCGCAAGACGCGCCGTTGGTGTTTCCGTCAGTTGCGTTCCGGCCATTGCGGCTGCTCGCCGTGTGCGTAGTGTTCGCTGGCCTCGTGACGCTGGCGGCCGCACTGCTGGACCATCCGATGATCGGCGTGTTCTTCGGCGTCGGCCTCGGATTGGGTTTGCTCAACGCGGTTCTGGTACAGCGGTCGGTGCAATCCATCACCGCTCAAGAACATCCGCTCAAGCGCAAGATGGCGCTGAACTCCGCTACCCGGCTCCTGGTGATGACGGTGATCGGCTTGACGATTGCATTCATCTTCCGGCCGCAGGGCCTCGGCGTGGTGTTTGGCATGGCGCTATTCCAGGTACTGCTAGTGCTTTCCACCGCGCTGCCCGTCATGAAGAAGCTGCGGGCCGGCGGTGAGGGACTCGAAGGGGAGGCCACGGAGCAATGACCGAAACGATCCTCGCCGCCGAATCCGGCATCCAGGTCGGCCATCACACCGAGGCGCATTGGTTCGGCCTCACCGTGAACACCGACACCGTGCTCGCCACCGCGATTGCCGCGGTGATCGTGCTCGCGCTCGCGTTCTTCTTGCGCGCCAAGGTGACTTCGTCCGGCGTGCCGAGCGGGGTGCAGCTGTTCTGGGAAGCGATCACCGTGCAGTTGCGCAATCAGGTCGAGACCGCGATCGGCATGAAAGTCGCGCCCTTCGTCCTGCCGCTGGCGGTCACGCTGTTCGTATTCATCTTGGTCGCGAACTGGTTGTCCGTGCTGCCGGTGCAGTACACCGACTCCAACGGCGCGATCCACGAACTGCTCAAGCCGCCTGCCTCCGACATCAACTTCGTGTTGGCCTTGGCGCTGTTCGTATTCATCTGCTACCACCTCGCCGGTTTCTGGCGCCGCGGCGTGCTCGGCCACCCCTGGCGCGTGCTGAAGGGACACGTCGTGTTCCTCGCCCCGATCAACCTCGTCGAGGAGCTCGCCAAGCCAATTTCGTTGTCGCTCCGACTTTTCGGCAACATCTTCGCCGGTGGCATCCTGGTGGCGCTGATCGCGTTGTTCCCGCCGTGGATCATGTGGGCGCCCAACGCGATCTGGAAGAGCTTCGACTTGTTCGTCGGCGCCATCCAGGCGTTCATCTTCGCCCTGTTGACGATCTTGTATTTCAGCCAGTCGATGGAGCTCGAAGAGCACCATGACTAACACAGCACCATCGCTCGACCCACGTCCTGGTAGGACGCCTACCAGTTATCAAGGAGGATAAGGAATGGATCCCACAATCGCTGCCGGCGCGCTTATCGGCGGTGGACTCATCATGGCCGGCGGCGCAATCGGCGCCGGTATCGGTGACGGCATCGCGGGTAACGCCCTGATCGCCGGCATCGCGCGGCAGCCCGAGGCGCAAGGCCGGCTGTTCACTCCGTTCTTCATCACGGTCGGCCTGGTCGAGGCGGCCTACTTCATCAACCTGGCGTTCATGGCCCTCTTCGTGTTCGCCACCCCGGTCGCCTAATTCAGCGCCATGAGTGACCTCGACTTGACGATCCTGGCAGCGGAAGAAGGCGGGGGCCAGAGTAACTTCCTGATCCCCAACGGCACGTTCTTCTTCGTGCTGATCATCTTCTTGATCGTGCTTGGTGTGATCGCCAAGTGGGTGGTGCCGCCGATCTCCAAGGTGCTGCGCGAACGCGAAGCCATGGTGCAGAAGACGACCGAGGACAATCGGCGCGCTGCACAGCTTCGGGCCGCCGCAGAGGCCGACTCCATGAAGGTGATGGCGAATGCCCGCCGCGAGGCGACCACGGTCCGCGAGGAGGCACGCGCCGAGGGGCGCAAGATCGTCGATGACGCACGGACCCGTGCCCACACCGAGGTGTCGACGCTGCTTCAGCAGGCTTCCGAGGACCTGACCGAACAATCTCGTGCGGTCACGGCGGATCTCCAGACCTCGGTGGAGACCTTGGCGGCTCAGCTCGCGAGCCGTGTGCTCGGGGTTGAGGTGACCACTCGCACGGTTCCAGCCACTACAGGACAGGGGCGGTAACGGTCGTGTCGACCTTCATCGGACAGCTCATCGGATTCGCGATCATCGTCTTCCTGCTGTGGAAATTCGTTGTGCCGCCGGTCCGTAACTTGATGAAGAACCAGCAGGAAGCTGTTCGCAGGCAGCTGGAAGAGCATGCGGAGGCCGAGCGGAAGGTCGCCGACGCCGACAAGGAACACGCCAAGGCGTTGGAGGAAGCCAAGGCCGAGGCTGAAAGGGTGATCGAAGAGGCGAGGGCCGACGCCGTCAAAATCTCCGAGCAGTTGCGCGCCCAGGCCGACGCTGAGCTGGAACGCATCAAAGTTCAAGGCACAGAACAGGTTAAGTTCCTACGTCAGCAACTGATCCGAGAGCTTCGCCAGAGCCTCGGCGCCGAATCGGTTCACCGCGCCGGTGAGATGGTCCGCAATTTCGTCGCCGATCCTGCGGAGCGGTCCGCCACGGTCGACCGGTTCCTGGCCGAACTCGAGGAGATGGCGCCGTCGAACAAGGCGTTCGAGGACACCGTCACCGCCAAGCTGCGCGCCACCAGCCGCGAGTCGGTTGCCGAATTGACCCGCCAGTTCGACGGGGAACTCCGCAATCTCGACGCCGACGCGTTGACGGCCCTGGCCGATGACCTCGTCTCGGTGGTCAAACTGCTGCGCCGCGAATCGCTGTTGGCCCGGCATCTGGCTGATCCCTCCGGCAATTCCAGTGCCAAGGCTCAAGTCGCCGAGCGACTGCTCTCGGGCAAAATCTCCGACACCGCACTCGGCATCGTGAAAACCGCTGTCTCGCAGCGGTGGTCGTCCACGGACGACTTGCTCTACGGCGTGCGCCACCTGGCCCGGTTGGCGCTGCTGGTCCGTGCCGAGCGCGACGGGCAGATCGAGGATGTCGAGGACCAGCTGTTCCGGTTCAGCCGCATCCTCGACGCCGAGCCGCAGCTGATCACCCTGCTGGGCGACTACACCACCCCCGTCGAAGGCCGAATCCAGCTGCTGACCAATGTGCTTGCGCGCAAGGCGAACAAGAACGCCGCCGATCTGCTGCGCCAGACAGTCGAACTGCTGCACGGGGAGCGGGCCGATGAGGCCATCCGCGACCTGGCCAACCTCGCGGTGTCCCGGCGCGGCGAGGTGATCGCCCACGTTCAAGCCGCCAGCGAGCTCAGCGACGCCCAGGTCGAGCGGCTGAGCGGATTGCTGGAGCGCATCTACGGTCAGGCCGTGTCCATCCAGCTCGACGTGGACCCGGACTTGATCGGCGGCCTGCGGATTTCCGTCGGCGACGAGGTGATCGACGGATCGCTGGCGTCGAAGCTCGAGGCCGCCGAGAACCAACTACCCGACTGACTCGACAACACCAAGACCCACACACGAAGCAGGAAGACAGACAATGGCAGAGTTGACCATCTCGGCAGACGAGATCCAGGGCGCCATCGAGGAATATGTCGCCGGGTTCGAAACCGAAACCGAGCGCGAAGAGATCGGCACCGTCATCGATGCCGGTGACGGCATCGCACACGTCGAGGGCCTGCCCTCGGTGATGACGCAGGAGCTGCTGGAATTTCCGGGCGGCGTGCTCGGCGTCGCACTGAACCTCGACGAGCACAGCATCGGCGCCGTGATTCTCGGTGACTTCGAGAAGATCGAAGAGGGCCAACAGGTTAAACGCACCGGCGACGTCCTTTCGGTGCCCGTCGGCGACGAATACCTGGGCCGCGTGGTCAACCCGCTCGGCCAGCCGATCGACGGCCGCGGCGACATCAAGACCACCGAGCGGCGCGCGCTGGAACTGCAGGCGCCCTCGGTGGTTCAGCGTCAAGGCGTGAGCGAGCCGCTTCAGACCGGTATCAAGGCCATCGACTCGCAGACGCCCATCGGCCGCGGCCAGCGTCAGCTGATCATCGGTGACCGCAAGACCGGCAAGACGGCCGTCTGCGTCGACACCATCCTCAACCAGCGCCAGAACTGGGAGAGCGGCGACGAGAAGCAGCAGGTGCGCTGCGTCTACGTGGCGATCGGCCAAAAGGGCACCACGATCGCCAGCGTCCGGCAGACCCTCGAAGAGGGCGGCGCGATGGACTACACCACCATTGTCGCGGCACCGGCCTCCGACTCCGCCGGCTTCAAATGGCTTGCGCCCTACACGGGTTCGGCCATCGCGCAGCACTGGATGTACCAGGGCAAGCACGTGCTGATCGTGTTCGACGACCTGACCAAGCAGGCCGAGGCGTACCGCGCGATTTCGCTGCTGCTGCGTCGTCCGCCCGGTCGTGAGGCCTACCCCGGCGACGTGTTCTATCTGCACTCCCGGTTGCTGGAGCGCTGCGCGAAGCTCTCCGACGAGCTCGGCGGCGGTTCGCTGACCGGCCTGCCGATCATCGAGACGAAGGCCAACGACATCTCGGCCTACATCCCGACCAACGTCATCTCCATCACCGACGGCCAGTGCTTCCTGGAGACCGATCTGTTCAACCAGGGTGTGCGCCCGGCCATCAACGTCGGCGTCTCGGTGTCCCGCGTCGGTGGCGCCGCCCAGATCAAGGCGATGAAGGACGTCGCAGGCTCACTGCGACTTGATCTTTCGCAGTACCGCGAGCTCGAGTCGTTCGCGGCCTTTGCCTCCGACCTGGACGAGACGTCGAAGGCGCAGCTGGACCGCGGTGCTCGGCTCGTCGAGCTGCTCAAGCAGCCGCAGAACAGCCCGATGCCGGTCGAGGAGCAGGTCGTGGCGATCTTCCTCGGCACCAGGGGCCACCTCGACTCCGTTCCGGTCGAGGACGTGCAGCGGTTCGAGCAGGAGTTCCTCGATCACGTCAAGGCGTCGCACGACGAGATCCTCAAGGACATCCGCGAGACCAAGAAGCTCTCCGACGAGACGTCCGAGAAGCTCGAGAACGTCATCAACGACTTCAAGAAGGGCTTCGCCACCACTGACGGCAGCTCCGTCGTCCCCGACGAGCACGTGGAGGCGATGGACGAGGAAGACGTCGAGAAGGAATCGGTGAAGGTTCGCAAGCCGGCACCGAAGAAGAAGTAGGACTAGGGGTCCGAGAAGCCAATGGCAGCAACACTGCGCGAACTACGCGGCCGCATCCGCTCCGCCGGGTCGATCAAGAAGATCACCAAGGCCCAGGAGCTGATCGCGACGTCGCGCATCGCCAAGGCGCAGGCCCGAGTCGAGGCGGCTCGGCCCTACGACCGCGAGATCACCAACATGCTCACCGAACTGGCCAGCGCCAGCGCGCTGGACCACCCGCTGCTGGTCGAGCGCGAGAACCCGCGTCGGGCAGCAGTGTTGGTGGTGTCCTCGGACCGTGGGCTGTGTGGCGCCTACAACGCCAACGTGTTCCGGCGCTCCGAGGAGCTGTTCGCACTTCTTCGTGAAGAGGGCAAGCAGCCCATTCTGTACACGGTGGGCCGAAAGGCGCTCGCCTACTACAGCTTCCGCAACTGGAACATCACCGAGTCGTGGACCGGCTTCTCCGAGCGGCCCGATTACGAGAACGCGCAGCAGATCTCCTCGACGCTGGTCGACGCCTTCCTCGCGGGCGTCGACGACCAGGGTGACGACGCCGGCGCCGACGATGTCCTGGGCGTAGACGAAGTGCACATCGTGTTCACCGAGTTCCGAACGATGTTGTCGCAGACGGCCGTTGCGCGTCGCATCGCCCCGATGGTGGTCGAGTACGCCGAGGAGGAGACCGGGCCGCGCACCCTGTTCTCGTTCGAACCGGATCCGGAGACACTGTTCGGTGCGTTGCTGCCGCGGTACGTGTCCACCCGCATTTTCGCCGCGCTGCTCGAAGCGGCGGCGTCGGAGTCGGCCTCGCGTCGGCGCGCCATGAAGTCGGCGTCCGACAACGCCGACGACCTCATTCGCGATCTGACTCTGCTGGCCAACCGCGAACGGCAAGCTCAGATCACCCAGGAAATCAGCGAAATCGTCGGTGGCGCGAACGCGCTCGCGGACGCCGCCAAGTAGCCCCAGAAAGCGAAGAAAGACATGACTGCTACTGCCGAAAAGCCAACCAGCACCGACACCGCTGGCCGCGTCGTCCGTGTCACGGGCCCCGTCGTCGACGTCGAGTTCCCGCGCGGCGCAGTGCCCGAACTGTTCAACGCGCTGCACGCCGACATCACCTACAAGGACCTCGCGAAAACGCTGACACTCGAGGTCGCCCAGCACCTCGGCGACAACCTGGTTCGCTGCATCTCGCTGCAACCCACCGACGGCCTGGTCCGCGGGGTAGAGGTCACCGACACGGGCAGCTCGATCTCGGTCCCGGTGGGCGACGGCGTGAAGGGCCACGTGTTCAACGCGCTCGGCGACTGCCTCGATGATCCCGGTTACGGCAAGGACTTCGATCGGTGGTCCATCCACCGCAAGCCGCCCGCATTCGACGCGCTCGAGCCGCGCACCGAGATGCTTGAGACCGGCCTGAAGGTCGTCGACCTGCTCACCCCGTACGTCCGCGGCGGCAAGATCGCACTGTTCGGCGGCGCCGGCGTGGGCAAGACCGTGTTGATCCAGGAAATGATCAACCGCATCGCCCGCAACTTCGGCGGCACGTCGGTGTTCGCCGGTGTCGGTGAGCGCACCCGTGAGGGCAACGACCTGTGGGTCGAGCTCGGCGAGGCCAACGTGCTCAAGGACACCGCTCTGGTGTTCGGCCAGATGGACGAGCCGCCCGGCACCCGTATGCGTGTCGCCCTGTCGGCGCTGACGATGGCGGAGTTCTTCCGCGATGAGCAGGAGCAGGACGTGCTGCTGTTCATCGACAACATCTTCCGCTTCACCCAGGCCGGTTCCGAGGTGTCGACGCTGTTGGGCCGCATGCCTTCTGCGGTGGGGTACCAGCCGACCCTGGCCGACGAGATGGGTGAACTCCAGGAGCGCATCACCTCGACGCGCGGCCGCTCCATCACCTCGATGCAGGCGGTCTACGTGCCCGCCGACGACTACACCGACCCGGCGCCTGCGACGACGTTCGCGCACCTCGACGCGACGACCGAGCTTTCTCGTGCGGTGTTCTCGAAGGGCATCTTCCCGGCGGTGGACCCGCTGGCGTCGTCCTCGACGATTCTGGACCCGAGCGTGGTCGGCGACGAGCACTACCGGGTAGCCCAGGAAGTCATCCGAATCCTGCAGCGCTACAAGGACCTTCAGGACATCATCGCGATTCTGGGTATCGACGAGCTGTCCGAAGAGGACAAGCAGTTGGTGAACCGGGCGCGCCGCATCGAGCGCTTCCTGTCGCAGAACATGATGGCGGCCGAGCAGTTCACCGGCCAGCCCGGTTCGACGGTTCCGCTCAAGGAGACCATCGAGGCGTTCGACAGGTTGACCAAGGGCGACTTCGACCACCTTCCCGAGCAGGCCTTCTTCCTGATCGGCGGGCTGGAGGATCTGCAGCGCAAGGCCGAAAGCCTCGGCGCCAAGCTGGAAGACACCAGTGGCGACGGTGCGCCGGTGGCGGCTGGCGAGTCCAGCGACGAGGCTGAGGGCGCCGGCGAAGACAAGAGCGAGTAGACATGGCTGACCTGGACGTCGACATCGTCTCGGTGGAACGCGAAATTTGGTCTGGGAAGGCCACTTTCGTGTTCACCCGCACGACGTCGGGCGAAATCGGCATCCTGCCGCGGCACATCCCTCTGGTCGCTCAGCTGGTCGACGATGCCATGGTGCGCGTCGAGCGTGAAGGCGAAGAGGATCTGCGGATCGCCGTCGACGGCGGCTTCATGTCGGTCACCGACGAAGGGGTGATCATCCTCGCCGAGTCGGCGGAGTTGGAGTCCGAGATCGACGCCGACGCCGCCAAGCGTGACGCCGAGTCCGACGACGAGGCCACCGCCGCACGGGGTCGTGCGCGGCTGCGCGCCTTGGGTCAGATCGACTAGGGCCGCCGATGAGCGCGTCCATGCTGATCATGGCCGCGCTGGTCGGTGTGCTGCTTCTTGTCGTCATCGCGCTGTGCTATCGGCTGTGGAAGCTGCGCCAGGTCGGGGGCACCGCGGCCATCCTGCGGGACTACCCGGCCGTCGGCGGACAGGGCTGGCGCCACGGGGTCATCCGGTATCGCGGTAACGAAGCACAGTTCTTCCGCCTGTCGAGTCTGCGTTGGTGGCCGGACCGCAGCCTGAGCCGAAGGGGCCTGGAGATCGTGTCACGGCGATCGCCACGCGGCGACGAATTCGACATCATGACCGACGAGATCGTGATCCTGGAACTGCGTGACGTCAGCCCCGAACGCAAACGCGGGTACGAAGTGGCGCTGGATCGCGGTGCGCTGACGGCATTTCAGTCGTGGCTGGAGTCGCGCCCGTCGCCAAGGGCGCGACGCCGCAAGGTCTGATCCGCTGACTAGTCCGTTGTGCCGCCGCCGGGTTGCCACAGCACATCGCCGCCGGGATTGGCCACCCTGCCGAGGATGAACAGCAGATCGGACAGCCGATTCAGGTATTTGGCGGGCAGGACGCTGACGCTGTCCGGATGAGCCTCTACCGCTTGCCAAGCCGAGCGCTCCGCGCGCCGTGCGACCGTCCGCGCCACATGCAGCAGGGCCGACAGCGGTGTACCGCCCGGCAGCACAAACGAATTCAAAGCCGGCAGCGGCTCGTTGAACTGGTCGCACCAGGCCTCGAGTCGATCGATGTAGACCTGCGTGATTCGCAGCGGCGGATGTTCGGGCTTCTCGACGACCGGCGTGGACAGGTCTGCCCCCGCGTCGAACAGGTCGTTCTGAATCTGCCGCAGTACCTTGGTCATCTGCTCATCGGGGTTGCCCAATGCAATGGCAACGCCGATCGCAGCATTGGTTTCGTCGCAATCGGCATAGGCCGTCAGCCGTACGTCGTTTTTGGAAACCCTGCTGAAATCGCTCAACCCGGTGGTCCCGTCGTCGCCGGTACGGGTATAGATCCGAGTCAGGTGTACAGCCATGGTGAAACGGTACCGGGCAGAGTCGTCGTGGATTCGGACACCGCCCGAGCCGCTGTCTACACTAACCCGCGTGAGCGAGCGATTCGTGGTCACCGGGGGGAACCGGTTGTCTGGCGAAGTCGCCGTCGGGGGAGCTAAGAACAGCGTGCTGAAGCTCATGGCGGCGACTCTGTTAGCCGAGGGCACCAGCACGATTACCAATTGCCCGGACATTCTCGACGTACCGCTGATGGCGGAGGTGCTACGGGGGCTCGGCGCCAACGTCGAACTGGACGGCGAAACGGTGCGCATTACGTCGCCCGACGAGCCGAAATACGACGCCGACTTCGCCGCGGTCCGGCAGTTCCGGGCGTCCGTCTGCGTGCTTGGGCCGCTGGTCGGACGCTGCAAGCGGGCCAAGGTGGCCCTGCCGGGCGGGGACGCCATCGGGTCTCGGCCGCTGGACATGCATCAGGCCGGCCTGCGGCAGCTCGGCGCCCGCTGCAACATCGAGCACGGCTGCGTGGTAGCCGAGGCGGACCACCTCCGCGGCGCCGAGATCCAGCTGGAGTTTCCCTCGGTCGGGGCCACCGAGAACATCCTGATGGCGGCCGTGGTCGCCGAGGGCGTGACCACGATCCACAACGCCGCCCGAGAACCCGACGTCGTCGACCTGTGCACGATGCTCAACCAGATGGGGGCGCAGATCGAGGGCGCCGGGTCGTCCACGATGAGGATCACCGGCGTCGACCGGCTGTATCCCACCGAGCACCGGGTGATCGGCGACCGGATCGTGGCCGCTACCTGGGGCATCGCCGCGGCGATGACCCGCGGTGACATCACGGTTACCGGGGTCGACCCCCAGCACCTCCAGTTGGTGCTGCACAAGCTGCACGACGCAGGGGCCACCGTGACGCAGTCCGACAACGGCTTCCGCGTCACGCAGTACGAGCGCCCGAAGGCCATCAACGTCGCTACGCTGCCGTTTCCCGGGTTCCCCACCGACCTGCAGCCGATGGCCATCGGGCTCGCGGCCGTCGCCGACGGCACGTCGATGATCACCGAGAACGTCTTCGAAGCCCGGTTCCGCTTCGTCGAGGAAATGATCCGGTTGGGCGCCGACGCCAGGACCGACGGCCACCACGCGGTGGTCCGGGGACTGCCGCAGCTGTCCAGCGCGCCGGTGTGGTCGTCCGACATCCGGGCCGGCGCTGGGCTGGTCCTGGCGGGCCTTGTCGCCGACGGCGAGACCGAAGTTCACGACGTCTTCCACATCGACCGGGGATATCCGCTGTTCGTGGAGAACCTCAAGAGCCTCGGCGCCGAAATAGAGCGAGTCGACTGAGGCCGCCGCGCCCCAGGGCGCCAGGCAAGGGCTACCCCGATTTCACTCAGCGGACGGCAAGGCGTAGTCTTATTGGAGAAGCCCACGGCCCCAGTGAAGAACTGGCGGACGGGGTTTGACGTCTCTGACCAGGTTGAGTACACTGGCAGGGTTGCCCTAACACGGGTGTGTTGTTTGAGAACTCAATAGTGTGTTTGGTGGTTTTTGTTTGTTGTTTTTTTGGCCACGTCTTTTTTCC
>NZ_PDCP01000102.1 GCF_002553505.1 Mycolicibacterium agri
GGGCAATGCTCCGCGACCACGCCGTCTACCAGCCCACAACTACTGCTGCGGCCGCTTGACAACGTCATTGAGAATCTCCTTCGCCAGGCCCGACAGTCAGGCCTACGATTACTTCAACGTTTTCTCAAGTGATGTGTTCATAACGTTTTTGATATGCCGCATCACGTGATCGATATGGGGCGCCGATGACGACCTTGCTGCAGCTCAACACGTTTCTGACGGTGGCGGACCTCGGCGGCTTCACGGCGGCGGGACGGCGGCTCGGGCTGTCGCAGCCTGCGGTCAGCCGCACCATCGCCGCACTCGAAAAGGAGGTGGGGCTGCCGTTGTTCGTTCGCCGCCGCGACGGGCTGTCCTTGACCGAAGCAGGTTCGGTCGCGCTACGACATGCGCGAGAAGCCGTTCGGCAGTTGACATTGATGCGCACCGAGGTGGCCGGCTTGGCCGGTGACGTCACCGGAACGCTGAGCCTGGCGAGTCTGCCGACAGCGACCGCCGCGCTCGTGGCACCGCAACTGCAGAGGTTCGTCCGACGCCATCCCGCCGTGACCATCCGCCAGCTCGAGGGCAGCGAGGAAGAGGTGCGCGACTGGCTGGACCAGGGTGTGGTCGAGGCCGGTGTGGTCAGGCTGCCCGCCAGGGGCCTCGAGGTCGCGCCCCTCGGTGATCAGGTCTTGGTGGCCCTCGTGCCCGCCGACAGTCGGCTGGCCGCCGAGGACAGCGTCGGCTATACGGACTTGGCCAGGGAGCCCTTCGTCCGCGGAACGGGGGGCTGCGCCGAGGTGTTCATGCCGATCGCGCGCCGACTCGGCGTGCAGTTCGACCTGGCGTTTGAAGCGCGGGAGATCCCGGCGACGCTGGAGATCGTGCGGGCCGGCCTCGGGGTGAGCATTCTGCCGCGCGACGGGCTGCCCGAGGTGCCAGGCGTCGTGGTGCGGCCGTTGGTGCCCGAGACCGTGCGCAGCCTCGGTATTGCCGTGTCCGCGAGCGCATCCGGGCCGGCGCGCGCGTTCCTCGCGCAGGTCGCGTCAGGCGAGGACTGAAACTAGCGAGACGACGGATGCTCGCTACCACAGCCGGTGCTCGCAAGCTAATCGTCGTCCTACGTGAATTCGCCGGTGAGATAGTGACTTTCAGATCTCGGGAGGACAACCGAATCTTGAAGGACATCATCGCCGAACCCGGCGAAGGCCGCGTCATCGTCGTCGACACCGAGGGAGTCACGCGGTGCGCCATGCTCGGAGACGACATGGCGCTCAAGGCGTACCGCAACGGCTGGGCGGGCGTCGTCATCAACGGCGCGGTGCGGGATGTAGACGCACTGTCTTCTATCCCGATCGGCATCAATGCATTGGGGTCGAACCCACGGCGCAGTCGCAAGGAGGCGACGGGCGAGCGAGGCGTTCTGGTCAGCTTCGGCGGTGCGCTCTTCACGCCCGGCGCGATCTTGGTCAGTGACTCCGATGGAATCGTGATCGGTCCTGCCACCCTTCTCGGGCGCGACTGGCCCAATCCCGCCGCGATCCCCGACGAGACATAGCCCCCAGCCGATAGAAAGCCCCGACCCGATGACGGGCGGGGCCTCTACAGAAGTTCTTTCTAAGATTGCTTGGTCAGGAGGCGCGGCGAATGCCTCGTTTCAGCAGCAACTCACGCTCGGACTCGGACAGGCCGCCCCAGATGCCGTAAGGCTCACCGACTGCGAGTGCGTGCGAGCGGCATTGAGCGATCACCGGGCACCGCCGACACATCTCTTTGGCGCGCATCTCCCGCTGCGCGCGGGCCCGGCCGCGCTCGCCATCGGGATGGAAAAACACCGACGAATCGACTCCCCGGCAAAGACCGTGCATCTGCCAATCCCAAATGTCGGCATTGGGTCCCGGTAGCTGCTGCGGCTGTGGCATGTGGAAAACCCCTCTCTACGCACCGATTTGGGGACCTCACGGGTGCGTGAGTCATGGAACCGATCCGAGCACAAGTCGCCGATGACTACTCGTGCAGACAAAGTAGGGGGGCTTAGCAAAAGCCGTCAATAGGCCGATCATGTGCTCAAGTGCATATCCGCAGGCTCAGAATTTACATCACGTTCATCGATACGACCCGCACGCAACGACAAGAGTGGTAGCCAATCGCACGGGCAGCCACGACGACTCGCATTTCCGCAGTTCGCTTACACCTGTGTCGCAACGGCTTCCACCCGCGACCAAGAGGCAGTTGACATGTTCGTAACGTGGCGCGCACGAACTGTTAACCATAGGAATTTTATGTCGGCGCGCCACGTATCCCGCAATTGATAGCGTCTGCGGCTGATGATCGCCAACGCCGCTTTCGGCGACGACCCCGGGCGCTGGCCGCTGCCCGCGGCGAGCACTCCAGAGGAGCTGTGGCTGCGCGCCGTGGTCGCCGGCGGGCAGGGCCGTTACGCGGGCGCCTACGCCGACCTGGCCACGCTGCGGCGGGCGCATCGCGTCGGCGCGTTGGTGTCTCTTGCACACAGCACCCAGGCGTCGTTTCTGCGCCAACTCGGCTGGCACGACAAGGCCCGCGGCTGGGACGGCCATGCGCTCGCGGTGGCCGGTGATCATGACGACGAGGCGCGGTGCGACGCATTGATCGGGCTGGCCGCCGACGCGCTCGGCGTGGGCAGGTTCGCGGCCTCGGCCGCGGCGTTGGCGGGCGCGCGGGATCTGCTCGACGACGCACCCGGCCGCTTGGCGGTACGGCTTGCATGGGTGTCGGCCGAGCTGGCAATGGCGATCGGAGATGGCGCGGCGGCGGTCCGGCACGCCGAACAAGCCGTTGCCCACGCCGAGGCGTTCGGCTCCGCGCGCCACCGCGCCAAGTCCGACGTCGTGCTGGCGGCCGCGCTGTGCAGTGACGGCCAGATCGAGCGGTCGCGCGCGTTAGCTGATTCGGCGCTGACGGCGACGCTTCGGCTGGGCCTCGTCCCGCTCGCGTGGGCCACGGCGTCACTACTGGCCGAAATCGGCAGCGGGAACCACACGGCTGAAGAAGTCGTTGGAATTCGCGGCGAGTGCGCTGATACCGTGCGGCGCCGTGGCGGCGTGTTGTTTGGTCGCTGACCTGATCCGTGTCGGGCGATAGCTAGTGTTTAGCCCAGGTAGCTAAGCGCCATCTGTCCCATTAGTAACGCTGGAGAGAGCTTCACCGATGACAATTTCGGGAGAACGTCTCGATGCTGTCGTTGCTGAAGCCGTGGCGGGCAACCGGGACGCTCTTCGGGAAGTGCTGGAGACCATCCGTCCGATCGTTGTCCGATATTGCCGAGCCAGGGTGGGGACGGCCGAACGGAGCGGTCTCTCTGCAGACGATATTGCCCAGGAGGTGTGCTTGGCCGCCATCACGGCGCTGCCGCGCTACAAGGATCAGGGACGACCGTTCCTGGCCTTTGTATACGGCATCGCTGCGCACAAGGTTGCTGACGCGCATCGCGCGGCCGCCAGGAACCGCTCGGACCCGATGGACGTCGTGCCCGAGCGTTACTCCGCGGACGCCGGTCCTGAACAGATGGCTCTCGAAGGCGAGGCCGCGGAGCGGATGAACAAGCTGCTGGCGATCCTGCCGGAGAAGCAGCGGGAGATCCTGATCCTGCGCGTGGTCGTCGGGATGAGTGCAGAGGAGACCGCGGAAGCGGTGGGCAGCACGGCCGGGGCCGTGCGGGTGGCACAGCATCGCGCATTGGCGCGGTTGAAGGCGGAGATCATCGCAACGGGGCACGATCATGCCTGACTTCAGTCGTTGGGGAACGAGCGGAGGCGATCCGTCGCTGAACGCTATCGCGCGCACGGACCGCTATCTCGACGCGCTTGCCTCTGAGCAGCCGGTGTACGCCACCGATCCGGCCGACGCCGAACTGGCCAACCTGATGGCAGGCTGGCGCGACGAGGTGCGCCGGCCGCCGGCGAGAAATGTTGCCACCCAACATGATGCCGAGATCGTCCTGCAGCGTGCCCTGGCGGGCCGCCGTCGGGCGCGGATGTCGATGGCCGTCGTCGGCTCGGTCGCCGCGGCGATGCTATGCCTCGGCGGCTTCGGCGCCATCGTCTACAGCGCGGCTCCCGGCGACGCCCTCTACGGGCTGCGGGTGTCGCTGTTCGGCGAGCAGCAGGTCACCCGCGACGACAAGGTGGCGCTTGCCGCGCAGACCGAGATGCAACAGGTCCAGCAGCTCATCGAGCAGGGCGATTGGAACGCCGCGCAGCAGAAGCTGCAGACCGTCACCTCGACGGTGCAGACCGTCGAGGATCCGCAGAAGCAGGAGGAGCTGCGCCAGCAGCTGGAACAGCTGACGGTCAAGGTCGAGACCCGCGACCCGAACGCGACCGTGCCTGCCTCGGCGCCCGTGCAGCCGCTGGCGCCCGAGGTCGTGGTGCCGCCGTTGCCGCAGTTGCCGGTCGCGCCGCCGCCGGGCGGGCCGGGTCAGCTTCCGCAGCTTCCGCCGCTGTTCGGCCCGGGCATCCCGTCGCTGCCACCGCCAGGGTCGGGCGTACCCGGTGTGCCGTTGCCGGACATCTCGCTGCCGCCGCTGCCGCTGCCCAAGCCGCTGCCCGACAGGGTTGACGAGGCGCCCAAACCTCTGCCTGGTCAGCAGCCCGGCCCGAAGCCGCTGCCTGCGCCCGCGCCTGGGGAACCCGAATCCGACGAGCCCAAGCCGCTGCCGAAGCCTGGCGACCAGCTGCCGAATCCCGGTCCCGCGCCCAAGCCGGACGAGCCGAAGCCGCAACCCAAGCCGGCGCCGCGGCCTGCTCCGGACGACTCCGAACCCGCGCCGGATTCGCCGCCCAAGCAGGAGGCGCCGCCCAAACAGGACGCACCGCCGAAGCAGGACGCACCCCCGAAGCAGGAGGCACCGCCCCAGCAGCAGCCGCCGAAGCAGGTGGTACCGCCAAAGCAGGAAGCGCCTGCACCGATTCCGCTACCGGATCTGCCCGCGCAAGAAGCGCCGGTGATACCCGCACCGAAGGCGCCCCCGGGGCCAGCCCCTGGGCAGGAGAAGCCGCGGGTGGAAATCACGACGACGATTCCGCCGATACCGGGTCAACCGGGTCAGAAGCCCAAGCGCGGGAACTGACGGCGTCAGACAGCGTCAGACGCTGACAGCGTCAGACAGAGTTCAGCGATATCCGTCGGAGTCCGACGTCGCCTCGTTGAGGGAGGCATCCGCATAGCCGCGGCAGTAATCCCAGGTCACGTACGCGTCCGGCTCAGGGTCGTAGGCCGGCTCGTGCGGGCGCACGGTGCCGTCGACGAGGAGCTGCAGCAGGTTGGCGCGCAGCATGTCCCAGTCGTGGTAGTGGTCCTGCTGGCATTCGTCGCAGCAGACGACCAGGCCACGAATCCCTTTGTGCGCCAGAAGCGCCTCATAGACGGCGAGGTCAGCGAGGTCGGCTTCGACGGCGGTGCGTTCCTGCGGGTCGAGCGGCTGACCGGGCTCGAGGGCGTCGAGCGCTCCCGAGGGGTCGCACGGGTCATCGGCGAACGGGTCCGGCGGCAAACCAGGCGGCAGGTGGTCTCGCACGGTTCTACCCTACGCAGCCTCCCAGGTATCGCGCTAGCGGTTGCCCGGCTAGCTGGCGATCCGCAGGAGCGCGTGCGACCGAGTTCTTGCGGGCAATGCCGATAAGATAGTTGTCTAGCTCTTCTCCGATGGAGGCCCACACCCATGTCGATCGCAGAAAGCGACATTCCCGTCGCCGTTCCGGTGCCGACCGGCGGAGACGACCCCACCAAAGTCGCGATGCTGGGGTTGACGTTCGACGACGTGCTGCTGCTGCCTGCCGCCTCCGACGTGGTGCCCGCCTCGGCAGACACCTCGAGTCAACTGACCCGGCGGATCCGGTTGAAGGTGCCGTTGGTCAGCTCGGCGATGGACACCGTCACCGAGGCGCGGATGGCGATCGCGATGGCCCGCGCGGGCGGCATGGGTGTGTTGCACCGCAACCTCCCCGTCGCCGAGCAGGCCGGTCAGGTGGAGACGGTCAAGCGCTCGGAAGCGGGCATGGTCACCGATCCGGTCACCTGTTCGCCGGACAACACGCTGGCCGAGGTCGACGCGATGTGTGCGCGGTATCGGATCTCGGGCCTCCCCGTCGTCGACGACACCGGCGCGCTCGTCGGCATCATCACCAATCGCGACATGCGTTTCGAGGTGGATCAGAACAAGCCGGTGTCCGAGGTGATGACCAAGGCCCCGCTGATCACCGCTCGCGAGGGTGTCACCGCCGACGCGGCACTAGGGTTGTTGCGCCGCAACAAGATTGAGAAGCTGCCGATCATCGACGGACACGGCCGGCTGACCGGGCTGATCACCGTCAAGGATTTCGTCAAGACCGAGCAGCACCCGCTGGCCACCAAGGACAGCGACGGCAGGCTGCTGGTCGGCGCGGCCGTCGGAGTCGGTCCCGACGCGTGGACGCGGGCGATGACGTTGGCCGACGCCGGAGCGGACGTGCTCGTCGTCGACACCGCACACGCACACAATCGCCTCGTGCTGGACATGGTCAGCAACCTCAAGCGGGAACTCGGTCACCGGGTCGACGTGATCGGCGGAAACGTGGCCACCCGCGCCGCTGCCGCCGCCCTGGTCGAGGCCGGTGCCGACGCGGTGAAGGTCGGCGTCGGTCCGGGTTCCATCTGCACCACCCGCGTGGTCGCCGGCGTCGGCGCACCTCAGATCACCGCGATCCTGGAAGCCGTCGCGGCGTGCGCTCCGCACGGCGTGCCGGTCATCGCCGACGGCGGACTGCAGTACTCCGGCGACATCGCCAAGGCGCTTGCCGCGGGCGCGTCGACGGCGATGCTTGGTTCGCTGCTGGCCGGTACTGCCGAGGCGCCCGGTGAGCTGATTTTCGTCAACGGCAAACAGTTCAAGAGTTACCGCGGCATGGGCTCGCTCGGTGCGATGCAGAACCGCGGCGACGCGAAGTCGTACTCGAAAGACCGCTATTTCCAAGATGATGCGCTCAGCGAGGACAAGCTGGTGCCTGAGGGCATCGAGGGCCGAGTGCCGTTCCGCGGCCCGCTGTCGACCGTGATCCACCAGCTCACCGGCGGCCTGCGGGCAGCGATGGGCTACACGGGTTCGGCGACCATCGAACAGTTGCAGCAGGCGCAGTTTGTGCGAGTCACTCCGGCCGGGCTGAAGGAGAGCCACCCGCACGACATCACGATGACCGTCGAAGCGCCGAACTACTACACCCGCTAGCGAGTACGCATGCGCGACATGGTCGAAATCGGGATGGGCCGAACTGCCCGCCGCACTTACGAACTCGAAGACATCAACATCGTTCCGTCCCGGCGCACACGGTCCAGCAAGGACGTGTCGACCGCGTGGCAACTCGACGCGTACCGCTTCGAGATTCCGGTGCTCAGCCATCCCACCGACGCGCTGGTGTCGCCGGAGTTCGCCATCGAGTTGGGCCGCCTCGGTGGGCTGGGCGTGCTGAACGGCGAAGGCCTCATCGGCAGGCATGCCGATGTGCAATCGAAGATCACTCAAGTCGTCGAGGCCGCGGAGAAGGAGCCCGAGCCCGCAGCCGCCATTCGCCTTCTGCAGCAACTACATTCGGCGCCGCTGGATCCCGACCTGCTTGGCGCGGCCGTCGCGCGCATCCGTGAGGCCGGGGTGACCACCGCCGTGCGGGTCAGCCCGCAGAACGCCCAAGCTCTGACACCGGCACTGGTCGCGGCTGGCATCGATCTGCTTGTCATTCAAGGCACGATCGTGTCGGCCGAACGCGTCGCCAGCGACGGTGAGCCGCTGAACCTCAAGACGTTCATCTCCGAACTCGACGTGCCGGTCGTCGCAGGCGGCGTGCTGGATCACCGCACCGCGCTGCACCTGATGCGGACCGGCGCGGCGGGCGTCATTGTCGGTTACGGCTCCACCAGTGGCGTGACCACCAGCGACGAGGTGCTCGGCATCAGCGTGCCGATGGCGACCGCGATCGCCGACGCCGCCGCGGCCCGCCGCGAGTATCTCGACGAAACCGGCGGCCGCTACGTACATGTGTTGGCCGACGGCGACATTCACACCTCCGGTGATCTGGCCAAGGCGATCGCCTGCGGCGCCGACGCCGTCGTGCTCGGCACCCCGTTGGCGTTGGCGGCCGAGGCGATGGGGGAGGGCTGGTTCTGGCCCGCCGCGGCGGCCCACCCGTCACTGCCGCGCGGCGCCCTGCTGCAAGTGGCCGTCGGGGAGCGGCCCTCGCTGGAGCAGGTGCTCATCGGCCCCTCCGACGACCCGTTCGGCTCGCTGAACCTCGTCGGCGGCCTGCGCAGGTCGATGGCCAAGGCCGGCTACTGCGACCTCAAGGAGTTCCAGAAGGTCGGTTTGACCGTCGGCAGCTGATCGGAGCGCAGTGCAGTACACACGACTGGGGTCTTCGGACCTGAAGGTCAGCCGAATTGCGTTCGGCTGCATGAGTTTCGGTGTGCCGACCGAGATCACGCCGTGGACGTTGAGCGAGGAGGACGCCCAGCCGTTCTTCCGGCAGGCCGTCGAGCTCGGCATCACGCTGTGGGACACCGCCAACATCTACGGCCTTGGCAGCTCCGAGGAAATCGTCGGCCGGGCGATCCGCAAGTACGTCCGTCGCGACGACATCGTGCTGGCCACCAAGCTATGCCTGCCAATGCATTCCGGCCCCGGCGGCTCCGGCCTGTCCCGCAAGGCGGTGATGGAGCAGATCGACGGGTCGTTGACCCGGCTCGGCACCGACTACATCGACCTCTATCAGATTCACCGCTTCGACCCCGAAACCCCGGTCGAGGAGACGATGGCGGCCCTGCACGACGTCGTCACCGCGGGCAAGGCCCGCTACATCGGGGCGTCGTCGATGTGGGCATGGCAGTTCGCGAAGATGCAGCACACCGCCGAACTGCACGGCTGGACGAAGTTCATCTCGATGCAGAATCAGTACAGCCTCATCTACCGCGAGGAGGAGCGCGAAATGTTCGGTCTCCTCGCGGATCAGGGCGTGGGTGCCATTCCCTGGAGTCCCTTGGCGGCCGGTCGGGTGACGCGACCGTGGGGCCAGCAGTCGTCGGCGCGGGCGGAACGCAACCCCGACACCGATTTCAGTGGCCGACCGCTCTGGCTCGACAGCGACCGCCACATCGTCGATGCCGTCGAACGCATCGCCTCCGAGCGCGGCGTGCCGATGGCGCAGATCGCGCTCGCGTGGGTGCTGAAGAACCCGGTGGTCGACGCGCCGATCGTGGGAACGACGAAAACCCACCACTTAACCGACGCCGTAGCTGCGCTGAACATCGAACTCACCGCCGATGAGATCGAGGCGCTGGAACGGCATTACGTCCCGCGGAACCCCACATACTTCTGACTCGAGCTGATCGTCAAAGCGACACGTTCTGTTCGTCACGACCGAACTCGATCTGCTTACCGTCGTAGGTTCCCGTGCATGACGTCACGACGCGGTAGGTCGTAAACGGTGCCGGCGCAGGCACATTGAAGTTAGCAGTCCCCTTGGGCGCGATGGTGAAGTTGTTGCTCGCTCCCGGCGTCCCGTTGTTGGCGGTCGCGTTGTAGGTGCAATTGCCGCCAATGTCGGCGGAGTTCGTGACGCTGACCGTCCACTGCAGCGGCGCCCGCGTGAACGTCACCCGGATGGCGTCCTTCGGCGCCGGGCAGGTTTGGCCTGCCGGCACCTCCGGGACGGGCGACCCGACGGGGCACTTGACGGGCTGCGGCGGCGGCGGGGGCGGCGGCGGCGGTGCCGCCGGGCCCGTGTCCGTGTTGGCCTGTGCCGGCGCGTCGATGCACTTGAGCGGCGTCACGGTCCGCCAGGACGCCGCGACCTCACCCGCATAGTCCGGGGGGATGTTCCTCAGCTGTTCGCCGCCGTCGTTGACGTGGCCGTCGTCGCCGACGGTGCCGTGGAAGTCCCAGATGTTGTTCGGCTTGTCGCCCCAGACGATGGACAGATCGACTTTCCTGCCCTGGACGGAGCCGCCGATGATCGTGCCGTCCACCTTGCCGCCGTCGACGAAGTGCACCGTGGCCGACGTTCGGGGAGTGGTTCCTGTCGTGTTGAACTTCACCCACCATCCTTTGCTGCCTGCGAGCTCGAACGGGCCGTCGAACGCGAACTGGTTGCACGGGGCCGCCTGCGCCTGCGGTGGTGTGACGGCGAGCAGCCCCGCGGCGGTCATCGCCGTAGCGAGGGCGTACAGCGGAGTCGAGGTGGAGACGAGTGGGCGTGACATGGCAACCCTCCTGTGCGCCGTCTGTAAACGCGGGATAGTAGCCACGCGACGTTGCTGACGTGCGGGTTTGGACACAATCGGACCGTTCCGGCGAAGCGGATGAGCCCTCGATCAGCGGTTGGCGACGGACGCCTCCAAGAAAGCCAGCGCATCGGCCCCCGCCTCGGCGACGAACACCAAATCAGCGACGGGTACCGGCAGGAAACCCTCGTCCTCCATCCGCCGCAGTTGAACTGTGAGCCCGTCGTAGAAGCCTGCGGTGTTGAGTAAGACCACTGGTTTGTTGTGCCGCCGGTGTTTCCTCAGTTCCAGAATCTCGGTCGCCTCGTCCAGGGTGCCGAGCCCGCCGGGCATCACCACGATCGCGTCAGAGCCGTTCAGCAGCAGCGCTTTTCGTTCGGCGAGATCCTTCGCGATCACCATTTCGTCGGCATCCTTGCGGGCCACATCCCGGAGGAATTCGACGGAGACGCCGACGAGCCGCCCACCCGATTTCCGCACCGCGTCGGCGACGACCTTCATCAGACCTGTGTCGGATCCGCCCCAGACGAGGGTGTGACCGTGGCCCCCGATGAGTTCGGCGAATTCGCGCGCGGGCCCCGAGTAGCGCTCGGCGAGATCGGCGGCGGAGAGGAAAACACAGATTCTCATGGAACACATCGAACTATGCTGGGCTCGCGCTGATTTCGTCGACCACGGTCAGGATGCCCGACGGCGCGTCGAGTGCTTCGATCGTGCGGGCGGCGGCGACGTCGATATGTACGCGTGGCGCAGGTGGCAGCTGCCCGTCGAAATAGGTGCCGGGTCCGTAGAAGAAGCCGTAGCGCAGCACGACGCCACCGGTGGCCAGAACGGCTTCTTCGAGAGATGCGGCCGCGGCTGCTTCCGGCCCTGGGCGCATCGCCCATGCGACGCTTTGCGCGACAACCTTCACCCGTGTCACGTCCGCCACAGCGTCGATGAGATTGCGAGTGCCTTCGCGCCGGATGCGGGCATTGAGCAGCGATTCCGTCGGCAGGTCCGCCAGTCTGTCGGGAAGGTCCGTCAACTCATGCAGCACCAGATCGGGGGAGAACCCACGTACGGCGCTCGTCAGCGCCGGGCGGTCGAACACGTCGCAGATGACGGGCCGGGCGCCGATCGAGGCCAGCAAATCTGCCTTGTTCGCTGACCTCGTCATCGCGGCGACTGTGTGCCCCGCATCAATCAGTAATGACACCAGGCGACTTCCGATGACTCCGGTTGCGCCGGCGAGATAAATGCGCATCAGTTGCCTCCGAGCAGGAACGGCATGGTGCCATACGGATAGAAGTCGATGGCCGGGGTTGAGCCGGTGATCTCGACATTGCCCGGCGACTGGCACGTCGTTGCCGCAATGGTCGCCAAGCAGATTTTCGGCAGCGGTGCGGGAGCCGCTGCGGCCGTCGGAGCCGAAGCAAGCCCCACGGCGGCCACCAGTGCGGACGCCAGCACCGGCCAAGTCGGTTTGAATTTCATTCTCATGCTCCTTTGTTGACGTCCCTGATCAGGACGAATTCCGATTCGATAGCACTGACGCTACGTCCAAAGTGGCTTAGGTATATGGTCCAGTTTCATGGCGAATTCATGGGCCACTTTGTCCGATGACGGATCGTCGGGAGCTGGTGCCGACCTGCATCTGGAGCTGTCGGGACCCCGGCTGCGGACTGGGCTGATGAATGCCCTCCGTGAGGCCGTGCGGATGGGACGGCTAACGCCGGGCAGCCGGCTTCCGTCGTCGCGTGCGCTAGCCGCCGACCTGGGCGTCGCCCGCAACACCGTCGCCGACGCATACGCCGAACTGATCGCCGAAGGCTGGCTCGCCGCCCAACAAGGGTCTGGGACGCGGGTCGCGCTGCGGGCCGAGCCGCGTCGCGGTGCACTCAGCGGTGCGCGTGCAACGCCGACCCCGCGTCGTCCGACCTACGAGCTGATGCCCGGCACACCGAATCTCGCGGAGTTCCCGCGGTCCGCATGGCTGGCCGCCGCCCGCCGCGCGCTGAGCGCGGCACCCCATGACGCCTTCGGGTACGGCGACGTCGCGGGCCGGGTAGAGCTGCGCACCGTGCTCGCGGAATATCTCGCGCGCGCCCGCGGGGTGAACGCCACGCCGGAGCGAATCGTTCTTTGCTCGGGCTTCCACCACGGTCTGACTTTGATGGCTCAGACACTTAAGGCGCGAGGGGCGCGGTCGGTGGCCGTTGAGTCCTACGGCTTCGGGATCTATCGCGACGTGCTGGCGAGCGCCGAGCTGAACACTCCTCCGCTGCCCGTCGACGAATATGGCGCGCGCACCGACGGATTGGCGCAACTGGGCGCTGTCGGGGCGGTGTTGTTGACGCCGGCGCATCAGTATCCGACCGGAGTCGAGTTGCGTGCCGACCGGCGGACAGCCGCCATCGACTGGGCGCGCACCACCGGCGGCCTGATTCTGGAAGACGACTATGACGGGGAGTTCAGATACGACCGCAGGCCGGTTGGCGCGCTGCAAGGCCTCGACCCCGACCGGGTGGTGTATTTCGGGTCGGCGAGCAAGTCGCTGGCTCCAGGTCTGCGGCTGGCCTGGATGGTGCTGCCCGAGCAGCTCGTCCCTGAGGTGGTGGCCGCCAAGGGTCCCGTCGATCACTCCAGCTTGCTGGAACAGCTGACACTCGCGCAGTTCATCGCGTCGGGTGGCTACGACCGCCACGTCCGCTCAATGCGTCTTCGCTACCGACGCCGCCGCGACCAGTTGGTCGCCGCGGTAGCGCAGCGGGCGCCCGCGATCCGAGTGACGGGGATGGCCGCGGGGTTGCAGGCGGTCCTCGAACTTCCGCGGGGCACCGAGCGCTCGGTGGTGCGGGCGGCGGCCTCCCGCGGCTTGGCGGTCAGCGGGATGGCGGAGTTCCGGTACGACGTCGCGGGGACGGGCGATCATATGCGCGGAAGAGACGCACTGGTAGTCGGCTACGCCGGCCCCTCGGACAGCGCATGGGCAGGTGCGCTGGACGCCCTGTGCAGCGTGCTGACCTCGGGCTAAGGCCACCCTGACTAGTGGTTACCGACGGGTAAGTTCATACTGGTGCGATGAAGCCTGACTATGACGTTTTGATCATTGGCTCGGGGTTCGGGGGCAGTGTTTCCGCGTTGCGGCTCACTGAGAAGGGCTACCAGGTGGGCGTGCTCGAGGCCGGCCGCCGCTTCGCCGACGAAGAGTTCGCCAAGACCTCATGGAATCTGCGGAAGTTTCTGTGGATGCCGAAGCTCGGCATGTACGGCATCCAGCGGATCCACCTGCTCCGCAACGTCATGATCCTGGCCGGCGCAGGCGTGGGCGGCGGGTCGCTGAACTACGCCAACACGCTGTACGTGCCGCCGGACCCGTTCTTCAACGACGCGCAGTGGAGACACATCTCCGACTGGCGCGCTGAGCTGATGCCGCACTACGAGCAGGCGCAGCGCATGCTCGGCGTGGTCCAGAACCCGACCTTCACCGACGCCGACAAGGTGATGAAGGAGGTCGCCGACGAGATGGGAGTCGGCGACACGTTCGTGCCCACGCCCGTCGGCGTCTTCTTCGGCCCCAACGGCACCAAGGCGCCGGGCAAGACTGTCCTCGACCCTTACTTCGGCGGTGTCGGTCCCGACCGCACCGGCTGCATCGAATGCGGATCCTGCATGACGGGCTGCCGCTACGGCGCCAAGAACACCCTCGTCAAGAACTACCTCGGGCTTGCGGAACGCGCTGGGGCGCAAGTACATCCGATGACCACGGTGACCGGCTTCAAGCAGCGGCCCGACGGCCTGTGGGAGGTCAAGACCGTCCACACCGGACGGGCGCTGCGGCGCAACCGGCGCACCTTCACCGCCACCAACCTGATCCTGGCGGCAGGCACGTTCGGCACCCAGAAGCTCTTGTTCAAGATGCGCGACCGCGGCAACCTACCCAAGCTCTCGCCCAGGCTCGGCGTGCTCACCCGCACCAACTCCGAGTCGATCGTCGGCGCCGGTCGCCTGGAGGTGCGCGATGACCTCAACCTCACCCACGGCGTCGCCATCACGTCGTCGATCCACCCCACGCCCGACACCCACATCGAGCCGGTTCGATACGGCAAGGGCTCCAACGCGATGGGTCTGCTGCAGACCCTGATGACCGACGGCGCCGGACCCGAGGGCACCGACGTGCCGCGCTGGCGCCAACTGCTCGACCAGGCGCGCAAGGACCCCAAGAAGATGCTGCGGTTGCTCAACCCGCGACGCTGGAGCGAGCGGACCATGATCGCGCTGGTCATGCAGCACCTGGACAACTCGATCACGACCTACACCAAGCGCACCAAGCTGGGCTTCCGCCGGATGGTCAGCAAGCAGGGCCACGGCGAACCGAACCCGACGTGGATCCCCGTCGGCAACGAGGTCACCCGCAGGCTGGCGGAAAAGATCGACGGCGTCGCGGGCGGCACCTGGGGCGAGCTGTTCAACATCCCGCTGACCGCGCACTTCCTCGGCGGGGCGGTCATCGGCGACAGCCCCGAACACGGTGTCATCGACCCGTATCACCGCGTCTACGGATATCCGAGCCTCTATGTCGTCGACGGAGCCGCGATCTCGGCGAATCTGGGCGTGAACCCGTCGTTGAGCATCACCGCGCAGGCCGAACGGGCCGCGTCGCTGTGGCCGAACAAGGGCGAAGAGGACCTGCGGCCACGCCAGGGCGAGCCCTACCGCAGGCTCGCGCCGATCGAACCGAAGAATCCGGTCGTGCCCGCCCACGCCCCCGGCGCGCTGCGCTGGACACCGTTCACGCCGGTCAGTTCGGCCGGTTGATTAGGGCCGACACCGGGTACAGGCACAGGGCACGCCGGGTCGCGAAGGGTTTCGGCGCGAAAGAGGTGAAAGGGCCATGCGGACCGCCTACCATCAGGAGCTTTCCCGCCTCGGCGCCCAGCTCGGCGAGATGTGTGGGCTGGCCGCCGACGCGATGGAGCACGCCACCACGGCGCTGCTGGAGGCCGACCTGACGCTGGCCGAACAGGTGATCGCCGACCACGATCAGCTCAAGACCTTGAGCCAGCGCAGCGAAAGCTCGGCCCTCAGACTGCTCGCGCTGCAGGCCCCGGTCGCCGGTGACCTGCGAAAGATCGTCGGGTCCATCCACGTCAGCGCCGACATCGAACGCATGGGCGCGCTCGCCGTGCACGTCGCCAGCATCTCGCGGTTGCGCCACCCCGATTGCGCTTTACCGGACGAGGTGCGCGCCAGCTTCGCCGAAATGGGCTCGCGAGCGGTCAAGCTGGCGCGAACCGCGCAGGAGGTGCTGATCAGCAACGACTCCGGCAAGGCGTCGCGCCTGGAGACCGAGGACGACGCCGTCGACGCCGAGCACCGGCATTTGTTCACGCTGCTGATCGACCGCAATTGGCAAGACGGAGTGTGTTCGGCCGTCGACGTCGCGCTGCTGGGCCGCTATTACGAACGGTTCGCCGACCACGCCGTGGAGATCGGCAGGCGCGTGGTGTTCGAAGCGACCGGGGGGCTGCCGACGCACAAACAGCTGGCCTGAGGCCGCGTCTAGGTCGGCGTCTCGGTGCGGTGCGTGATCTCCGCTTCGAGCTGCTCCTCGAATGCGCCTTCGTCGCGGCCGAGCCTGATCGTCGCCGCCGCCATCGCCAGCACTGCGGCCGCCAGCAGCCCGATCCGCACCGGGTCGGTGACCGCCAGCGTCTCACCGAGCACGACGACGCCAAGCGACACCGCGACCAACGGCTCGAGCACCAGCATCGTCGGCACCGACGTCTGCAACGCGCCCGCGTGAAATGCCGACTGCTGCAACAACGTTGCGGCCACCCCGAGGAAGACCACCAGATACGGGGCGGGCACGACCAGCATGCCCCATACGCCCTCGTCGTTGAGCCGCTGCACGGTCACCTTGGTCAACACCGCGACCGCGCCGAACATGACGCCGACGGCCGTGGCGATCAGCAGGGCGCGGTTGCGTCCCTGCGCGCGGGCGCCACCGACAATGCAACCGCCCACCACCGTCACGCAGATGACCGCCGCGGTGATCGACACGAGCAGCGGTGGGCGGTAGTCGCCGTGCTGCACCCGCGCCAGCGTGACGAAGATCGCCAGTCCCACCGTCAGGATCAGCGCCCACACCCAGTCGTGGGTGGTGACACGGCGATGCGCCATCCGGGCGCTCATCGGCAACGCGAAGAGCAGGGCCGACACCAACAGCGGGGCCACCAGGATCAGCGAGCCCCACGTCAAAGCCAGCGCTTGGAAGCCATAACCGGACGCCGCGACCGCCGTCCCCGCCCACCACAGGCGGTTGCGCAGCAGCTTTCTGAACATGGTGGTGGTGACGCCCTCTTCGGGAGGGATCTCGATCGTCGCGCGTTGACGGATGACGATCCCGAGTGCCGAGGTCACCGCGGCCGCCAAGGCCAGCACCACGACCACCCACTCCGGCATGTGCCTCCTGTCGACGAATCTGCGAACCTATCTGCTACCCCGGGATACCCAACCACAATCGTGCGGCCCGCGACGATGCCAAGGGGCAGAGGTACTTCCATAGTGTCGCGTGGACGGGCGGCCTGGCCCGCTGAGGTGGGGTGACGCTCCGGCGGGCGGTAGCGGCCTGCGCCCGTAGACTGATCAGGTGCACCCTTCATCCCCTCGCCCCGTACTGGTGGTCGATTTCGGTGCGCAGTACGCGCAGTTGATCGCGCGGCGTGTGCGTGAAGCCCGGGTGTACTCCGAGGTCGTCCCGCATACCGCCGGCATCGAGGAGATCAAGGCCAAGGACCCGCAGGCCATCGTGCTGTCGGGCGGACCGGCCAGCGTGTACGAGGAGGGGGCTCCGCAGCTCGATCCCGGCGTGTTCGACCTCGGCGTGCCGGTGTTCGGCATCTGCTACGGCTTCCAGGCGATGGCGCAGACCCTCGGGGGCACCGTGGCCCGCACCGGCACCAGCGAGTACGGCCGCACCGAACTGAATGTGACTGGGGGACAACTGCATTCGGATCTTCCCGAAAAGCAGCCGGTGTGGATGAGCCACGGCGACGCGGTGACCGCGGCGCCGGACGGCTTCGAGGTCGTGGCCACCAGCTCCGGTGCGCCGGTCGCGGCGTTCGAGAACCGGGCCCGTCGACTGGCCGGGGTGCAGTATCACCCCGAGGTGATGCACACCCCGCACGGGCAGCAGGTGCTCAGCCGCTTCCTGCACGAGTTCGCAGGCATCGATTCCACCTGGACGCCCGCCAACATCGCCGACAGCCTGGTCGAACAGGTCCGCGAGCAGATCGGCGACGGCAGGGCGATCTGTGGGCTGTCCGGCGGGGTGGACTCGGCGGTCGCGGCCGCGCTGGTGCAGCGCGCCATCGGCGACCGGTTGACGTGCGTGTTCGTCGACCACGGCCTGCTGCGGGCCGGGGAGCGGGCTCAGGTGCAACGCGACTTCGTCGCGGCCACCGGCGCCAAACTCGTGACCGTCGACGCCGCCGAACGGTTCCTGCAGGCGCTGGCCGGGGTGACCAACCCGGAGGGCAAACGCAAGATCATCGGCCGCGAGTTCATCCGCGCGTTCGAGGGCGCGGTGCGCGACATCGTCGGCGACGACGGACCCGACGTCGAATTCCTGGTGCAGGGCACGCTGTATCCCGACGTGGTGGAGTCCGGCGGCGGTTCGGGCACGGCCAACATCAAGAGCCACCACAACGTCGGTGGGCTGCCCGGCGACCTGAAGTTCAAGCTCGTCGAGCCGTTGCGGCTGCTGTTCAAAGACGAGGTCCGCGCTGTCGGGCGCGAACTGGGCCTGCCCGAGGAAATCGTTGCGCGGCAACCCTTCCCGGGGCCCGGCCTGGCCATCCGGATCGTCGGCGAGGTGACCGCCGACCGGCTCGAGACGCTGCGCAGCGCCGACGCGATCACCCGTGAGGAACTGACCGCGGCCGGTCTGGACAACCAGATCTGGCAGTGCCCGGTGGTGCTGCTCGCCGACATCCGATCGGTCGGCGTGCAGGGCGACGGGCGCACCTACGGCCATCCCGTCGTGCTGCGGCCGGTGTCCAGCGAGGACGCCATGACCGCGGATTGGACGCGGGTGCCCTACGAGGTCCTCGAGCGCATTTCGACCCGCATCACCAACGAGGTGTCCGAAGTGAACCGCGTCGTGCTGGATGTCACCAGCAAGCCGCCGGGCACCATCGAATGGGAATAGTCTTTCTGCGCGAGCAGACGCTAATGTCCGCTCTTTCCTGGGGCGATTTCAGGGGGTGATTGCAACAGCCACCTTGTTGGAGGTTGTTGTGTATCTGAAGGCTTATCCCTGGATTATGCGTCAGTTCT
>NZ_PDCP01000103.1 GCF_002553505.1 Mycolicibacterium agri
GTCCTCGACGACGAGACCGTCGCGCAGCGCACCGCCCGACTCCTGAAGATCGCCGAAGACACCGCCATCGAGGGCCCCTAGTCGTCGCCCACCTCGACCACGTGCACCTGCACGCCGGTCGCCCGGATGGCCTCCAGCTGCCCCTTATCGGCCGTCGAATCCGTCACTAGATGGTCAATCTGGCTGAGCGGCACCATCTTTGCCAGCGTGACCTTGCCGATCTTCGAGCCGTCGACCGGCACGATGACCTGCTGCGCGTTGGCGGCCATCGCCATCGCCGTGCGGGCCTCCGCCTCGTCGAACGTCGTCGCGCCGACCTCCGCCGACATCCCGTCGGCGCCGAGCACCGCCGTCCCGACATTGACCACCTGAAACGCGTGCTCCGACATCGGCCCAACGGCCTCAAGCGAATTCGCGCGAACCACCCCGCCCGTCGCGATCACCTTCATGTGCGCGTCCACCGCGCAATCCGCCGCGATCGTCAGCGAATTCGTCACGATCGTCATCTGCGGGCGCCCCTTCAGCGATCGCGCCACCTCACCCGTCGTGATCCCGCCCGTCAACGCGACCGCCTGCGGACCCGCGGGCACCAACGCCGCCGCATGCTGGGCGATCCGCCGCTTGATCGCCACCGTGCGGTGATCGCGCAGCCGCACCGGAATCTCGCTGTCGCTGGAGTCGACCGCCCGCGCCCCGCCGTGTGTGCGGACCAGGAGCCCCTGCTCCTCGAGTTCGCTGAGATCGCGTCGCAGCGTCGCCGCCGACACCCCCAGCTCCTTGCGCAGCACCTGCGAGTCGACCTCGCCGCGCTGACGCAGCAGCGACAGCACTTCACGCATCCGATCGGTGCGCCTGACCGACATGGCGCCCATCTCCTCGAACTCAGGCCAAACGATCAGTTTTAGTGATCGCTTGACGGCTATCCATTGCGCACTATGAGCGAGCTTCTCATGATCGACGCATGTTTCACACGTCCGGCCGTCAGATGACCGCATGACACCGGTGGCCGCCCCGCAGGCGTCGCGACGGGTCAACTGGCTCGCCGACACCGTCAGCCGGCACAAGGCCGGCGCGCCCGTCGGGATCTACTCCGTTTGCTCGGCCCACCCCACCGTGGTCGAGGCGGCCATGCTGCAAGCGGCCGCCGACGACGGCTACGTGCTGATCGAAGCCACGTCGAACCAGGTCGACCAGTTCGGCGGCTACACCGGCTTGCGCCCGCCCGAGTTTCGCGACCTGGTGCACGGCATCGCCGACCAAACCGGCTTCCCACGCGACCGGGTCGTCCTCGGCGGCGACCACCTCGGCCCCAACCGCTGGCAACGCGAAACCGCCGCCACCGCAATGGAAAAGGCCGACAAGCTCATCGCTTCCTACGTCGAGGCCGGCTACGCCAAAATCCACCTCGACTGCTCGATGTCCTGCGCCGACGACCCCAAGGTCCTCGACGACGAGACCGTCGCGCAGCGCACCGCCCGACTCCTGAAGATCGCCGAAGACACCGCCCAGCGCGCCGGCGTCGGCGCACCGATGTACGTCATCGGCACCGAAGTGCCGACGCCCGGCGGCGCCCACGAGACCCTCGACGCTCTGACCCCGACCCCGGCCGACAGCGCCCGCAGGACGATCGAAGCCCACCGCAAAGCCTTCGCCGAGCACGGCCTCGACCACGTCTGGCCGCGCGTCATGGCGCTGGTCGTGCAGCCCGGCGTCGAGTTCGATCACCTCCACGTCATCGACTACCAGCGCGACGCCACCGCCGAACTGCGCCGCGTCCTCGACGACGAGGACCACCTGGTCTTTGAAGCGCACTCCACCGACTACCAGCGCCCCGCGCAATTGAGAGAGCTCGTCGAGGACCATTGGGCCATCCTGAAAGTCGGGCCAGGCCTGACCTTCGCAATGCGAGAGGCGCTGTTCGCGTTGGCGCACATCGAGAACGAACTGCTGCCGCGGCCGTCGCGCTCCAACCTGATCGAGGTCGTCGAGCGCACCATGCTCGCGAAACCCGAATACTGGCAGGGCTATTACGAGGGCGACCCGCTCACCCAGCGCACGGCCCGCCGTTACAGCTACAGCGACCGGCTGCGCTACTACTGGGCCGACGACACCGTCGACGCCGCGCGCCGTAACCTGCTGGAGAACCTCGACCGCACCGGCATCCCGATGCCGCTCATCAGCCAGTTCCTGCCCTACCAGTACGACCGGATCCGCGCCGGCGCGCTCGAACCTGACCCGCAAAGCCTGGTCATCGACCGCATCCGCGACGCGATGCGCCCGTACGCCCGCGCCTGCCTGACCACCGCAAACACCACCGGAGAGGCCGCATGACCGATTCCCTGCCCGCCCAGAAAGACGGCGGCGCAACGATTCTCGAGATCGGTCAGCAGCCCGACGTCTGGCGCGAGATCGCGCGCAGCACCGATCCCGCGCTCAAGCCGTTCGTTGATGACGTCGTCGCGCGCCCCGACCTCCGCGTCATCCTGACCGGCGCGGGCAGCTCCGCGTTCATCGGCGAGATCGCGTGCGCGACGCTGCGGCGTCATCTCGGCCGTCGGGTCGAGGCCATCCCGACCACCGACATCGTCGCCACCCCGCGCGACTTCCTGGAACCGCATACGCCGACGCTGATGGTGTCGTTCGGCCGCTCGGGCAACAGCCCGGAGAGCCTCGCCACCACCGAGCTTGCCGACGAAATCGTCGACGACGTCTGGCATCTGGTCTTCACCTGCGACCCCAGCGGCGCGCTCGGCAAAGCGCACGCCGGCCGGGACCGCTCGCGCGTGGTGTTCATGCCGGAACGCACCAACGACAGCGGATTCGCGATGACGTCGAGCCTGACGTCGATGCTGCTGACCTGCCTGCTGCTGCTCGGACCGGCCACCGCCGACGACGCCTACACGCTCGCGGCAGCGGCAGAGCACGTCGCGGACCTGCAGCCCGACATCAAGTCGCTCGCGCACGCCAAGAAGCAGCGGTTCGTCTATCTGGGCAGCGGGCCGCTGGCCGGCCTCGCGCGCGAATCCGCGTTGAAGATGCTCGAGCTGACCGCGGGCGACGTCGTCACCTACTTCGACTCGCCGCTCGGCTTCCGGCACGGGCCGAAGTCGGCACTCGACGCCGACACGCTCGCCGTCGTCTACGTCTCCACCGACCCGTACACCCGCCGCTACGACCTCGACATCATCACCGAGATCCGCGCGCAACTCGGGCAGGACGCCGTCGCGGTGCTCAGCACCGAACCTCTGCCCGAGTCCCACGGGCCTGCGATCGTCGTGCCGGGGCTCAAGGGTTTCGACGACGCGCTGGTCGCCCTGCCGTATCTGGTGTTCGCCCAATACCTGGCGCTGTTCACCGCGCTGGAGCACGGCAAGACGCCCGACAACCCATTCCCTTCGGGCGAGGTCAACCGCGTCGTCCAGGGCGTCACGATCTACCCGATGCCGCAGGAGCGCGACTGATGGCCAAGTATCTCGGAGTCGACGGCGGCGGGTCGAAGACGGCGCTGGCGCTCATCGACGACACCGGCCGGGTCCTCGCCCGCGCCACCGCGCCGACGTCGTACTACTTCAACGACGGCTTCGAGGTCGTGGAAAAGGCGCTGGCGCAGGGTGTTACAGACATCTGCGCGCAGGCAGGCATCACACCCGCCGACATCGACGCGGCGTTCTTCGGCCTGCCAGGCTATGGCGAGGCCAGCGGCGACATCGCGCAACTCGACGCCGTGCCGCGCGGCGTACTCGGCCACGACCGGTACAGCTGCAACAACGACATGGTGGCCGGCTGGGCCGGGTCGCTGGCCGGCGAGGACGGCATCAACGTCATCAGTGGCACCGGGTCGATGACCTACGGCGAACGCCACGGCGTCGGGCATCGTGTCGGCGGCTGGGGCGAGCTCTTCGGCGACGAGGGTTCGGCGTATTGGATTGCCACACAGGGGCTCAACGCGTTCACCCGGATGAGCGACGGCAGGCTGCCGCGCGGCCCGCTGCACGGGCTGCTCAAGGAGCGCCTGCAGGTCGCGGGCGACCTCGACGTCGTCAGTCTGGTGATCGACACGTGGAAGGGCAACCGCAGCAAGATCGCCGCGCTGGCCACCACCGTCTGCAAAGCCGCACGCGCCGGCGACGATCAGGCTCAGCGCATCCTGGTCGAAGCCGCGAACGAACTCGTCGAGCTCATCGAAACCACCCGCAGGCTCGTCGGGTTCACCGACGACGAGGTCGTGCCGGTGTCCTACTCCGGCGGCATGTTCTCCGACGACGCGTTTGTCGAGCTGTTCGTCACCGCGTTGAAGAACGCACCCGCCAAGTACGACCTGCGCCGGCCCCGGCTGGACCCGGCCGTCGGCGCCGCGCTGTACGCCGCCAAGCACAGCGGTCATCCGCTGAGTCCCGAAGCTGTGCAACAGCTTTCCGACAACCCGACGAGGTGAAGTCACGATGACTCCTACACCGACCGCAGCCACGGCACGCACCCGCAGTTGGATCTTCTACGCCGCGCTGCTCATTCTGTTCTGGGGCGTGTGGGGTGCGTTCTCCGCGCTGCCCGCGTCGTGGTACGGCTATCCCGACGAGATGATCTACAGCGTCTGGGCGCTGACGATGATCATCCCGGCCGCCGTCATCCTGCGCGGCCAACGCTGGGACCGCCGCCCCGCCGCGACGATCTACGGCCTGCTGATCGGGCTCACCGGCGCAGGCGGCCAGTTGATCCTGTTCCAGGCGTTGACGATGGGTCCGGCCTACCTCATCTTCCCGATCATCTCGATCTCGCCGGCGATCACTGTCCTGATGGCCATGGGGCTTCTGCGGGAACGGCTTTCGCTGCTCGCAGGCGTCGGCCTCGTGCTCGCGCTGACGGCCATCGTGCTGTTCACCATCACCGACAACGAGTCCGACGGGTCATCGGGCCCATGGCTGCTGCTGGCCGTCCTCATCTGCGTCGCGTGGGGCGTGCAGGCCTACTTCATGCGCAAGTCCGCGACGATCGGCGTCAACGAGGCCACCACCTTCGGATGGATGACGATCACCGCGCTGGCGCTGATTCCCGTCGCCCTGATCATGGTCGGCGGCCTGCCCACCGACTTCCCCTGGCAGGCACCGGCGTTGACGGCGGTGACTCAGGTGCTCAACGCCGTCGGCGCGCTGTTCCTGGTGATGGCGCTGGCCCGCGGCAAGGCCTCCATCGTCGCACCAACCACCAACGCCCTGGCGCCTGCGCTGACCGTCGTTATCTCGCTGGTCGCCTACCAGACCCTGCCCACCCCCTACGCCGCGATCGGCATCGTGCTGGCGCTGGTGGGCTCGACGCTGATGGTCTACGCCGACGAGAAACGCGGCGAAGCACTCACCGAAGCCGTCGTCACCGACGCGCTGGAAACCCCCGAAACCCGGACGGTGCAATGAAACCCACGGTCGTCATCATCGGCGCGGGCAGCGTCGAATTCACCCGCGAGCTGCTCGGCGACATCCTGTCGTTCCCCGAACTCGCCTCGATCCGGGTGGTGCTGCACGACATCGACGATGAGCGACTGCAGACCGCGGAGGCGATCGCCCGTGCCACCGCTCGCGCGGCCGGCGCCGAACCGGAACTGGTCGCAACGGGCGATCGCCGCCGCGCCCTCGACGGCGCGGACTACGTCATCAACGTCATCGCGGTCGGCGTGCACGAAGCCACCGTGCGCGACTTCGAGATACCCGCGCGCTACGGCCTGAACCAGACCATCGGCGACACGATCGGCATCGGCGGCATCTTCCGCGGCCTGCGCACCTTCCCGGTGCTGGCCGGCATTGCCCGCGACATGGCCGAGCTGTGCCCCGACGCGTGGCTGCTGAACTACACCAACCCGATGGCGATGAACATCTCGTACCTGCATGCGGTCGCGCCGCGACTGAAGGTGCTGGGCCTGTGCCACTCGGTGTACTGGACCATGGTCGGCCTGTGCGAGCTGATCGATGTGCCCTACGACGAGGTGTCCTATTGGTCGGCCGGCGTCAACCACCAGGCATGGGTGCTGCGGTGGGAACGCGCCGGCGAGAACCTCTACCCCTTGCTGGACGAGCGCATCGCCGCCGACCCGGAACTGCGCCGGCGTGTGCGCGTCGACATGTACCGGCGGCTGGGCTACTACCCCACCGAGACGAGCGAGCACAGCAGCGAATACGTGCCGTGGTATCTGCGCCATCCCGCCGAGGTGGAGCGGCTGCGGATCAACATCGGCGAGTACGTGTCGATCAGCGAGGCCAACCTCGCCGAATACCACCGGGTGCGAGACGAATTGGCGACCGCGCAGGAACTGCCCATCGACACCACCTCCACCGAGTACGCGCCGCAGGTGATCCACTCGCTGGAAACCGGGACACCGCGGGTCATCTCGGCCAACGTCGCCAACCAGGGTTTGATCACCAACCTGCCCGACGGGCTGGCCGTCGAGGTGCCGACGCTGCTGGACTCGCTGGGTGCACATCCCATGAGGGTGGGCGACCTGCCGCCGCAGTGCGCGGCGCTGAACCGGAACTTCCTCGGCCCCGTCGACCTCACCGTGCGCGCCGCCCTCGACGAGGACCCGCGGTTGATTCGCGCCGCGGCGATGGTCGATCCGAACACCGCCGCGACACTGACCGTCGACCAGATCTGGGAACTGTGCGACGAATTGACCACCGCGCACGGCGAATTGCTGCCCCCGTCGCTGCGCACCACCCTCGCCCCACCTATCGTCCACTAAGGAGTCCACCGTGATCCGACATCGGTTGTGCATCGCACTCATGGCCGTCCTCGCCTTGGTCCTCGCCGCATGCGGTGGCGGCGGTGGGGACGAATCGTCGTCCGGGCCCGCCGAGATCGTCGTGTGGCACGGCTACCAGGACACCGAAGGCGAAGTCTTCAAGAGCCTGATCGACCAGTACAACAAGGAGCATCCGGACGTCAAAGTGTCCGACCTGTACTCCTCCAACGACCTTGTGCTGCAGAAGGTTCTGACCGCGGTGCGCGGCAACAGCGCGCCGGACGTCGCCTACATGTTCGGCTCGTGGGCGCCGAACATCGCCAAGATCTCCTCACTGGTCGACATGACCGAGGAAGTGGCGAAACCGGACTGGCAGTGGGACGACTTCTATGAGGCCGAGCGCAAGGCGGCCACCGTCGACGACAAGGTCATCGGCGTGCCCGCGCTGGTGGACAACCTCGCGATCGTCTACAACAAGCAGCTCTTCGCCGAGGCCGGTATCGAGCCGCCGACGCCGAACTGGACGTGGGACGACTTCCGCGCGGCGGCCGCCAAGCTGACCGACCCCGCCAAGGGGCAGTACGGCTGGCTGATTCCCGCCGACGGCAGCGAAGACACTGTGTGGCACTGGATTCCGATGCTGTGGGAGGCCGGCGGCGACATCCTGAACTCCGACAACACCAAGGCCGCGTTCAACTCCGAGGCCGGCGTCAAGGCGTTGACGACGCTGCAGCAGATGGCCGTCGACGACAAGTCGCTGTATCTGGACACCACCAACGAGAACGGCCCGAAGCTGATGAACAGCGGCAAGATCGGCATGCTGGTCACCGGCCCGTGGGATCTCAGCCAGCTCTCCGACATCGAGTACGGCGTCCAGGTGATGCCCACCTACGCGGGGTCGACCGGCGGGCACCAGACCATCGCCGGGCCCGACAACTGGGTGGTGTTCGACAACGGTGACAAGCGCAAGCAGGCCGCCATCGACTTCGTGAAGTGGCTGTCGGCGCCCGAGCAGGTCAAGACGTTCTCGCTGCGCACCGGCGATCTGCCGATCCGCGCATCGGTCGGCGACGACAAGGCGGTGCTCGACGAGCTGAACAAGAACGTGCCCGGCACCGCGGAGTTCGTCGAGAACCTGAAGAATGTCCACAACGTCCGGCCACAGGTCGAGCAGTATCCGGCCGTGTCGGAGGCGCTGGGTCAGGCGATCGTGGCCGTCATGCTCGGCAAGGACCAGCCCAAGGCCGCCCTGGACAGCGCCGCCGCGGCCGCAGACGCGAAGCTGGCCGAGAAGTAGGGAGTCGATGCCTGCGATGCTTCGGCGGCTGAGCCGCACCGACACCGTTTCGGGATGGACGCTGGTGAGTCCGGCGGCCATCCTGATCGGTATCTTCGGCCTGCTGCCGGTGCTGATGTCGCTGCAGTTGTCGTTCCAGAAGTCCGATCTGCTCAGCGACAAGACGCCGTGGGTGGGCTTCGACAACTACCGCAAGCTGGCCGAGGATCCGGTGTTTCTCGAGGCGGTCAAGCACACGATCATCTACACGGCGTTGTTCGTGCCCGGCACGATGCTGGTCGGGTTGTTCATCGCCGCCGCGCTCAACCGGTCGGTGCGGTTCATCTCGGTGTACCGCACCGCGGCCTACATCACGATGGCGGTGTCGACGATCTCGCAGGGCATCATCTTCCTGTGGCTGACCGACCGCGACTACGGGCTGGTCAACGCGGCCCTGAACGCCGTGGGCGTTCCGTCGCAGCCATTTCTGGCGTCCCCGTCGCAGGCGCTGTACGTGATCGTCGCCATGACGATCTGGGGCTGGACGGGCTTCTCGGTGATCGTGTATCTGGCCGCGCTGCAGGGTGTTCCGGCCGAGCTGCATGAAGCCGCGGCGATCGACGGGGCCAGCGCGTTCACCCGGTTCCGTACCATCACCGTGCCGCTGCTGGGGCCCGCGAACCTGTTCCTCGTCGTGTGGCTGACGATCAACGCGCTGCAGCTGTTCGACGAGGTGTACGTCACCACACGCGGCGGGCCGCTGCGCGCCACCACCGTCATCGTCTACTACCTCTGGGACCGCGCCTTCGTACAGTTCGACGCCGGCTATGCCGCCGCGATGGCCTACGCGTTGTTCGTCGTCATCCTGGTGATCACCGCGGTGCAGTTCCGCATCGCCCGCAAGGTGGTGCACACATGACAACCACCCAACTGCCGCCTGTCGAAGAAACCGTTGCCCCGGTTGACTCGTCGCCTCCTCGGCGTCGTCTGCGTATGCCGTTCAGCCCGTGGCATCTGGTGCTGATCCCGCTGACGTTCCTGCTCATCATTCCGCTGCTGTGGATGCTCGTCACGTCACTGGAGACCGAAGGTGAGGCGAATCGCTTTCCGCCGGTGCTGATCCCCGAATCGCCGCGGTTCGCGAACTACTCCGATGCGTGGGCGGCGGCGCCGTTCGGGCACTTTTTCGTCAACAGCGCTGTCGTGACGCTGGTGGTGCTGGTCAGCAATCTGGCGGTCTGCAGCCTCGCCGGATATGCGTTCGCACGGGTCCGATTCCTCGGCCGCGGAGCGCTTTTCGTCACGCTGATGGCCACGCTGATGGTGCCGTTTCAGGTGACGATGATCCCGGTCTTCCTCATCGTCAAGTGGTTCGGCGACAACGTGTGGGAAGGGTTGGGCATCGACCACATCGGCGCGTTGATGCTGCCGAACCTCGCGACGGCGTTCGGCATCTTCTTCCTGCGGCAGTTCTTCCTGACCGTTCCCGTCGAGCTGGAGGAGGCCGCCCGCGTCGACGGCACCTCCCGCATCGGTGTGCTGTTCAAGATCGTGCTGCCGCTGTCGCTGCCCGCGCTGTCGACGCTGGCCGCGCTGACCGTCCTCACGTCGTGGAACGACTTCCTGTGGCCGCTGATCGTGATCACCTCGCAGGAGCAGATGACGGTTCCGTTGGGGCTCAGCTACTTCCAGGGTGCGCACCGGGTGAACTGGCCGCTGCTGATGGCGGCCAACGTGATGAGCCTGTTGCCGATGCTGCTGGTGTTCATCGGGGCGCAGCGCTACTTCGTGCAATCGGTGGCCAACACCGGACTGAAGGGTTGAGCATGGCGGAAGTCGAATTCCGAGACGTCACACGGCGTTATCCGGGCGGCGTGGTCGCCTTGAAGAACTTCGATCTGACCGTGGCCGACGGCGAGTTCCTGATCCTCGTCGGACCGTCGGGGTGCGGGAAGAGCACCGCGCTGCGGCTGCTGGCCGGGCTGGACAAGCCGACGTCGGGCTCGATCAGCATCGGCGGCCGTGTCGTCAACGGGCTGGCGCCGGGTGAGCGTGACATCGCGATGGTGTTCCAGAACTATGCGCTGTATCCGCACATGTCGGTGTACCGGAATCTGGCTTACGGTCTGCGGCAACGCAAGACGCCGCGCGCCGAGGTGGACCGGCGGGTACGCGAGACCGCCAAGCTGCTGGAGATCGACCAACTGCTGGACCGCAAACCCGGCCAGCTCTCCGGTGGGCAACGACAGCGCGTCGCGATGGGCCGCGCGCTGGTGCGTCAGCCGCAGGCGTTTCTGCTCGACGAGCCGCTGTCGAACCTCGACGCCAAACTGCGCAACCAGGTGCGCGGCGACCTAAAGCGGCTGCACCGCGAGGTTCCGGTCACGTCGATCTACGTCACGCATGACCAGGTCGAGGCGATGACGCTCGGCGACCGGTTGTGCGTGATGTCCGGTGGCGAAGTGCAGCAGATCGGCACCCCGGACGAGATCTACAACCGGCCGGCGAACACGTTCGTGGCCGCCTTCATGGGCAGCCCGCCGATGAACCTGATTGCGGGCTCGGTGCGCTCCGGCATTCTGCACGTCGGCGACGCGGTCGTGACGGCGGTGCCGACGCCGGACGGCCCGGTCACCGTCGGGGTGCGTCCGGAGCATTTCCGGTTGCACAGCACCTATGCGCAGGGCATGGTGCCTGCCCGGGTGGATTTCGTCGAACCGCTGGGCAGCCACGTGTTGGTGACGGCGCTGGTGTCCGTCGGCGACGATTCGACGCGGGTGGTGATCCAGGCGCCGGCCGGGACCGATTTCGAGACGGGCACTCGTATCGGGCTTGAAATGCCGCCGGAGCGAACGTATTTCTTCGACGCCGAAACCGGCAAGGTGCGGCCGAGCCGCGAGCGCATCTCTTTGTGAGCTACATGCGGGCGTAGCGGGCCAGCACGAAACAGTACAACCCGTAGGCGGCGAAACCCGCTGCCGCCGCCGCGAGGACAGCCGGCCCCAATGCCGTTTGGCCGAGTGCCTTGACCGCTCCGTCCAGCCCCGTGGCTCTGGCGGGGTCGCTGCGGTAGGTCGCCACGATCACCGAGAGTCCCGCGGCGGCGAGCACCGATCCCTCCGCGACGTGCCCGCAGACGCCGAGGAACGTGACCGCGGGCCCGCACGGCGCATTGAGGTCGTTGAGGAAGTTCCGCGACGCACCCTTGTAGGCGAAGTAGACGCCGATCGCGGTGACGATCAACCCGATGATGACGAGAACGGCTCTGCCGCCGTCAGATTGCATCAATCGCGCGCTCAGGCCAGCGGCCTCCTGGCTGCCCTTGCGGCTTCCGCCCATTGCGAACTGGATGGCGGTGATGGCGATGGCCGTGTAGACCGCCGCCAATCCGAAGGCCTTGAGCCTGTTGATCATTGGTGTGTCCCGGTGGTGTGCGTCGGTGCATTCGCCGGGATGCAGACCCAGCAGGGTCTCGGCCAGCCGCCACAGCGCGAGGGCGATGAGGCCGAACGCCACCACCCAGAGGGCGATGCGACCGCCTCGCTGAGCGGCCAGCGTCGCCAGCGCGCCCGTCTGATCGGCTTCGCCGCGGACTCCGAGTGCTATCCCGAGGATGATGTAGGCGATCAGCAGATGCAGCACCCCGTTGACCGGGTATCCGACGCGGGCCAGGATTTCCAGGGCGCGGTTGTCGGTGGCCTGATCGACAGCGCCCTTGAACGTCGATGCGGCGCTCATGCCGCGTGCCGCCGTGTCATCTCAGGCGGTTACCCGAGGCGTGCGCTGGGGAAACAGCCGCTCCGCCGAGATCGACGAAATGGCGCGATCCACTCGAACAAATGCGCCCAAATGTCGGTTTGGGCGTGGCGAGTGATCTTGGGCGTTGCGAGTGATATTGGGCGTTGCGAGTGATCTTGGGCGTGGCGAGTGATTTAGGCCAGTCCATCGATGATGTCGGCCACCGCGCGGGTCGGGTTCGGGTCGTTCCACGCCGGCTCGAGCACGCTGCTGGGGGTGTTCTGTACACCGGGTTGGGGTTCGACGAGATGGCGGCGCATCATCGCGAGGCGGCGCGCCGTCTCCTCCGGATCGTCGCGGCGACGGAACCACTCCGTGTTCGCCTTGTCGATGGCGTCCTGTTCCGTGGCGCCGGTGACGACCCAGCCGCCGCTGGCGAACCATGCACGCCAGGTGCCGTCGCTGAACTGTTCGGTCTGCGGAGTGAAGCGCCACACCCAGCCCACCCGCGGGTCGTCGTCTTCGAGTTCGATGGGTGGTCGCGGCTTGTTGCGCACAATTTCGTCGGCGTCCTCGCCGATTTCGATGGCGTGCGCGACGGCGCGGTCGCGCGCTTCGTCCTCGCTGTCGCCGGTGACCGACCAGTCGCGGCCAGGAACGCCGGCCTGCCATGTGCCGTCAGGCTTCTGCGTCGTCTCAACAACTAGGCGCCAGATCTGCTGCTTCTCAACTTCATTCATCTACGCCACCCCCGATGCGTCAAAAGGTGAACCGAATGCGTAGGGGCCGCTTCCGATGTCGAACCCCTCACACCACCAGAAATCGGGGCGAGCACTCGGATGACAGTAGACCAAGTTCGGCGTCTCCGGAAGTGGTAGTGAACCGGTATATCCGGCAAGCAATGTCTGCGGCCATTCATCCGTCTGATCTGCTGGAAACCAGAGGTGTTGCAGTCCAGCGGCGGCGGCCGTCAGTTCGCGCGCCACTTTCTCATCCGTGGCGGCCAGCACGTGGGCGGACCTCCATATGCTCCGCGCGTACGCTTCGGCCTGCACCTCCTGCAGGTCGGCACCGGGTGAGGCTGCGATGTAGGTAACGGACAGATCGTCCTCGACTTGCAAGCCGGCGGTGCGTGCTTGTGCGACCCTCTGAAGCGCTTCTTGCTGCGCGTCGCGTATCTCGGCTGCTCCCCTGCGAGCAACTGCCGCCGCCTCCTTCAGGCGATCGGCAGCGTCGACAACGACGCGATGGTCAAGATCAAGCCGCTGGGTGGCCGCATCTGCGGCTGCCCCTTGCCAGTGGAAGTCCGTGGCCGAGACTGCTTGCAACACAGTCGTTAAGGAGTTCTGCCACCTCTGTGCCTGCGCCACCCACGCATCGGCGGCCACATCCAATCGCGCAACATCCCAGTCACGGAGTTGGCCGAGCGTTGGCAGCGCGGTGGAGGCCCGTACGGTCATATGGCAGTTGCCTCCGCGCCCACAGCCTCCATCCGGTCCCGAGACCCGTCATCGGACATCACAAGTCGCGTCGCTGCCTTTACAACGGCGTGCCCCGTCGTGCGCAACCGCACACTGATGAGGTTTTCGGCTCGGCTTGCCATCGCCGAAACGTCGCTGACTGCACCTGTCGTCGCTTGAAAGATCGGTCCAGCGGGCGGTTCCGGACGACCCGTACTCAGGGCACCGGCCTCTTGCTGACACACGGCTCCCAAGCTGAACAAGTGCTCGGCATCAACCTTGATCGAACCCATTGCTCGACTGTAAGGCGGACTCAGGACACGGTTTTGCACCAATTTGTGCCCGCCTCAGAGCGACGCGGCGCCGACAAACGACGCGGACCCCGAATTCCGGCCTCAGTCCGCCGCGCGCTGTACCCGCCGCGCCACCGTCTCCTCGAGCAGCTCGCGCAATGCGGGCACCTCTTCGAGCAAGCGGTGCAAATCGTCGCGATCGATGTGCAATACCTCGGCGCGCCCGGTCGTCGTCACCGTCGCGGCGCGCAACTTGCCTTGCTTGAGCGCCGATTCGCCGATCACCTCACCAGGGCCCACGGTTGCGATGCGGTTCTGCCCGACGAACACCCCGGCCTCGCCGCTGAGCAGGATGTAGCAGGCGTCCGACACGGTCTGCTCGCGAATCAGCGGCCACGGGCCCGACGTCGACGTCCGATGGGCCGCCTTGACGAGACGCCTCAGATCGTTCTCGGAGAACTTCGAAAAGGCCTCGAACTCGCGCAGCCGCTCGACGTCCTCTTGTTGTTCCTTGCTGATGGCCACGGCTTTCTCGCGCGCGATCTGGCGCTCGCTCATACTGGTCTCCCCGGTTGCCGGTGTGCTCCGTATCGGGAGCGTAGCGAGAAACGGCTTCCCATCAGGGCGAACCGCAAAACCTGGCCGGCAGCGCGGCGCCGTGCGGGTTACGGCGTCAGCGTCGGCGTGATCACCGTTTCGCCGCCACTTGAGCTCGAGCCGCCGCCATATGACCCGCTTCCGGAACTCGAATCCCCGCCATACGACCCGCTTCCGGAACTCGAATCCCCGCCATACGACCCACTACTTCCCGAACTCGAATCCCCGCCATACGACCCGCTTCCCGACGACGGCAATTCCGGGATGACCGGCGCGGGCTCGGGAGCCACGGGGGCCGGGGCCGGTGCAGGCGCTGGCGCTGGCGCCGGTGCGGGTGCGGGTGCTACCGCCGGCGGCTTGTAGTCCGGGTCCGGCGCAGGCTGAGGTGCCGGCTTGGGCGCTGGTGCCGGTTGCGGCGCCGGCTCGGGTGCAGGCTTGGGCGCGGGTTTGGGTGCCGGCTTCGGCTCGGGCTTGGGCTGCGGCTGCGGCTCCGGTTCTGGCTCAGGTTCCGGTTGGGGTTCAGGCTCTGGCTCGGGCTCCGGTTCCGGCTCGGGCTGCGGCTGCGGCGCGGGCTTCGTCGGTGACGTCGGTGACGTCGGCGTCGGCCACGGGAACGTCGGGAATTGATTCCACGGCGGGATCACCACCGGCGGCAGCTCCACCGGCGGGATCTGCACTGGCGGCACCTGCACGGGCGGAACCTGCGGTGCTGGAGCGCCGGGCACGGGTGCCGGCGGCGCCACGGGCGGTGCCTGCGGCGGCGGCACGTTGACCGGTGCGGGGACGGGATTGCGCACGCGCGGCAGCACCGGTGCTGCCGGCTGCGGCGACACCACCGCCGCCGGCAATGCCACCGGATCGGGCTCGTGCGGCACCGGCGGCAGATACCGGCCCGGCACCGTGTCCGACTGCGCCGGCGGCATCGGCTGCGCCGAGACGTCGGCGACCGGCCGGATGTTGACCGCGACCGCGACCGCCAGCGTCGCGAAGCTGATCGTCACGAACGCCATCGCACTGCCCAACAGCAACGTCCGCGGTGGCGGCGGCGCGATCACCGAGGTGTAGGCCGCTTCGTCCTCCTGCTCCGGAACGAACTCCTCGAGCGATTCGACGGGCATCTCGTAGTAGTTCGGCTCCTCCTGCGAGTAGGCCAGATTCGGGCCGACCACGCCGTCGCCGGCCGTCGGCGCCGCAGCCGTCGTCTCCCCAGCGGTCGGAGCCATCTGCGTCGCCTCACCAGCGGCCGGCGCCATCTGCGTCGCATCACCAGCAGCCGGGGCCATCTGCGTGGCGTCAGCAGCCACGGGCCCCATCGCCGTCGCCGCGTCCGCCGGATACAACGCGGGCGAGCTTGCCGTCTGCGCCGCGCCCCTGGCCACAGCGAAACCGGGATCCGGCGGCACCTCCACCGGCATCGTCGAACGAAGCTCAGCCGCAACAGAATCCAGATCCAGTCGCTGGCCCACCAACATGACCCGGGTGGCAGCCTCGGGCACCTGCTGCAGCACCGTCGCGGCCGCAACGGCCGCACCCGCGGTACCGATCGGCGCCGTCGCGAGCACCGACGTCGACTCCGCGTCCTCATCGACCACCGTCAGCGCCGCCGTGTCGTCGGCGGCCAACAGCAGCGCGGCATCCGCACCCGCACTGCGGGCCAACGCCGCGGCCGCTTCGGCCTCGGTCACCACCTCGACGTTGGGCACACCGGCGTCGGCAACCCTCTGGCGCAGGGTGTCGGCCTGTGACTCGTCGGGCAGGCAAAGCCGCGTCGCGGCCACCTGGCTACCCGACTCCGCGACCGAACGCCAGGTGCCGACGATCGTCTCGGCAAGATCGGTGAGCCCGTCATCGGCGAGGTCGAGGGCGTACTGGTCGAGCACTTCAGCGCCCCTGGCGGAGGGCCCGATCAGCGCCAATCGCGCAACCGGTCCTGCGACCGCCACTCCGAGGACTACGTCCACCGATCCACTCCGCTCCTGCCTCGCAACGCTGCCAAGCTACCGTCGACATTATTTTGCTTGTCTACGGAAGCAAAAATGAGCACGCTGGGGTGGACACCCCTGACTCACTCAAGAAAGGGATCGCTACGTGAGCGACCAGCGTTACGACGCGGCAACCGCCACGGTGCACACCACCGCCGCGGGCGTCGTCACCCGGTCGCCGCGAGTCGGCTACGTCCCCGCGCGCGCCAACATCCTGCGCGACGGCGTCGCCGTGGCGCTGCTCGTCGTCGCGCTGCTGCTGCCGTGGAACCTCGACTTCGGCCTCGGCATCCCCGGCACCGACGGCGCACTGGTCGCCGTGATCGCCGTCATCACGGTGCTGTCCGTCTTGGCCGCGCTCACGCCGCACGTCGGCCCGTTCCGGCTCACCCGCCCCGGCCAGGATGTCGGGCGCGTCACCCGCGTCCGGTTGCTGCTCGGCATCGCCTACCCCATCGTCGCGATCGGCTTCGTGGCGTATCAGGTGCTGGAGACCGAGCGCGTCGGCGGAACCGGCCTCGTGCCGCCGGGCATCGGGCCCGGCCTGCTGCTGGGCATTGGGGGCGCTCTGCTCGCAGCGCAGCCGCCGATCACCGGCATCACCATGCAGGACAACGGGTTTCGGCGCTGGTATGCGGCCGCGCGGGTACTGGGTGTGGTGTCGATCGCGCTCGCAACGTTATCGGTCGCCTACAACGTGTACTGGCGGCTGCGCTACTTGTTCGTCGCCAACGGCCAATTCGGTGAACAGGACGTCGCCACCATCCTCATCACGCTGCTGTACGGCGCGGTGGCGATGACCGCATTGGTCATCGCGTCACGCTGGCTCATCGAGAAGACCGCCGCGGCGCGGCTGGCCACCACCGCAATCGGCGTCTCGGGCGCGCTGGCGGCCACGCTGGTGTGGATCCTGCCCATTGGCCGCGACATCGACGCCTTCCACGGCATCGCGCAGAACACCTCGACGGCCGCCGTCGGCTACGAGGGCTATCTGTTCTGGGCGGCCGCCGCCGCTGTCGTCGCGCCGACGACGCTCTACGCCATCTTCTCGATCAAGCCGCCGACACTGGGCGCCTACCGCTCCGCGGCGGAGAAGTGCGTCACGCTCATCGCGTTCTGGTCGTTCGCCGCGGCCGGGCTGCGCATCCTCGACTATCTGATCGCCCTGTTGCTCGATCTGCATCGCGCCTCCTACGACACCGTCGCGATGACGGTGTTCAACGTGATCACCGGGTTCATCGCGCGGTGGGTGCACCGCCAACTCGTCAAGGGCGAAGGGATGTTGACGGTGATCGCCGCGTTCAGCGGCGTGCTGTTCGTCTTCACCGTCGCCAACCTCGCGATCGGCGTTGCGCTCGCCCCGCGCTACGCCGCGCCGTCGCCCACCGGCACCTACGGCAACAACCTGGCCCAGCAGATCACCAGCACGTTCGACGTGACGGTCTGCCTGCTGAGTCTCGCCGTGCTGGCCGTCACGCTGTTCACCGGTCCGCTGGCGGGCCTGCTGATCCGACGCCGCGAAGCGCGCGCCGCCGCGCCCGCAACCCCGCCGCCGGCCAGTACACCACCGGCAACACCGCAACCCTCCGCACCGCCGACCATCGCCCGCCCCGCGCAGCCGAGGCCCACGCCGAGAATCGTTCGGCTGAAAGAGGATTCGACGACGGCACTGTCGCAGCCGCCGACGGAGGCGATCGCCGCGCCGACCACCGCGCTGCACATCCTGCGTCGCGCACCGGAATCCGACAGGACGACCGCGCTGCCGACACCGCCGGACGCCGACGACTAGCCTCTCGGGCGTGCACGATTCGCTTTGGACCGCAGCAACCCGTCACCTGTTTCTCGACGCCGTCCGCGACGGCACCATCACCGACGAGGCGTTCAACCGCTGGCTCGTCCAGGACGCGCTGTTCGTCGCCGACCTGCTGACCTTCCAGGCCAGGCTGCTCGCGCGGGCGCCCCGGCCCGCGCAATCCGTCCTCGTCAACGGATGCGCCGCGCTGGTCGCCGAGCTCGACTGGTTCGAAGAGCAGGCGTCGCGCCGCGGACTCGACCTCGACACGGCCCCGCTGCCCGCCACCCTCGCCTACCGCGAACTCCTGCACCGGCTCGACTCCGCGCCCGCCGATGAGGCGCTCACCGCGCTGTGGGTGATCGAGCGGGTGTACCTGCTGGCGTGGTCGGGCGCCAAGTCCGACGATTCACCGTTCGCGGAGTTCATCGAACACTGGTCCACGCCCGAATTCGCCGAGTACGTCGACGGCCTCGAACGGCTCGCCGACCCCGAACGTCATCAACAGATCGTGGCCGACGTGCTCGAGCACGAGATCGACTTCTGGGACATGGCGCTGCCCCGCACCCGCGACTGAAATTACGGCGGCGGGGGGGGGGGGGCAGCGCCATGT
>NZ_PDCP01000104.1 GCF_002553505.1 Mycolicibacterium agri
TCCACTACGCTACAAACGCGGCCCACTCAGAGGCTGCACACCCATAAACCGGTGTGCATCAAACCCGGGGTGGTTCATCTTGCGCCTGCTTGATTCGTTCGTACTTATCTTTGTGCTCGGGTAGTTTCTCGGAAATCCTTGATGTTTCTTGTGGCGCGGTGAATGTGAGTGTGTCCACCTGCTCGGCGAGCGTCTTCAGCTCACTCTGTTCAGCGGTCCAATTGGCTTGCGCTTTTACCAGATCGGCATCGAATAGTGTCGACAACTCGCGCGCACGCTCCCTGAGCGTAGTCATCCTGCTAGCTCTTTCACCTAGTTCGGTGACCTTGTTACGTGCGACGACGAGCTTTGCGGCGTTTGCTCGCAATCCCTGTTCCGCCGCGGCGATCCGTTGATCTATCGATGAGAGATCCAGGTGGGCGTCAACTAGACCGACGCGGCCGACTGGCTGGCGTGCGTACTCTAGGATCTCGCCCTGAGAAAAGGCCGCGATGGCAATCAGCGTCGACGGGTCACGCTCGATCTCCACCCAATCACTGTCTACGTGCTGCTCGACAACAGGCTTCGTCCCGCGCAAGTCAAATGATCGACGGATACGGTATTTCTCTGTCGTCGTTGTGACCTCGACACTCACCTCGGTACCTTGGCGGAGTGCATGCGCTAGCCGACCGTCGACCTCGTCACGAATCGCGGTAAAGACACTTCCGTCGACTTGCTGATCGAGCGCAAAGCGAATCGCTTCTAGCACTAAGGATTTGCCCGCTCCTGTTCCCCCGAGGAAGCAGTTGAGATCAGGGCTCAGGGAGATCGATACGCCGGATAAGAAGCCGTCAGCGATGCGTACTGCGTCGATTGTGGGGTGAGGCGGGAGCGCCGCCCTCGGGTCCGTAAGAGTGACCCGAAGCCTATGGTCGTCGAGTGCGTATCGGAGGCCACATAGGTCTGGCCGCGCAGCCTTTATCCAGGTTCGACGACGACCAATCGCCGTTACAGAATGCCGACTTAGAGTTGGATCGTAGGTATCGGAGTTTTGAACAAGTGCCGGGTCTCGTTTTCCCGCAAGCTTTGCGGCCACTTTCGTTGGCGTATCTACGTTTACGTACTCATATGCGGAAATGGCGGGGTCCGCAAGCAACTGGTTGACGTAGGTTTGAACGGGCTGGGTGAGAATACCCCGCTCTTTGTCGATATGTGCTGCGATCGCAACGCCGCCTGCTTGCTCAATCTCTTTCGCACACTCGATCATGCTCTTGGACGTCACGACATCCAGATCGCCAAACTGCGTACGGGTAATGCCGACCCTGATCAGGACGTCCTCGAGAACATGCGCCTTCGTGCCCTCCTCCCAGATGCCAAGCAAATGACCCTCGGGAGTGCTCAACTCGAAGCCAGGAAGGACGACGAGGTTCGAGGCATTTGCAGCAGCGGCCACCTGCTCACACCATGTCGCCGTGTTGTGGTCAGTGATGGCGATCCCGTCCAACCCTGCAGCGATTGCGGCTCTAACAATATCGCCAGCGTCGCCGTAGTCAGCGTCCTGCGCGTCACTCGATCCTGGCGTGTGAACGTGAAGATCAACGGCCCAGAACTGGGCCCAGCCATGGCGAGTCGCTTGTACTTCAGGCACGGCCCATTCCCCATTCCTCCTGGGCAAGCGGAGCATCATTTAACTGATCGCGGCGGGATCGCCAGTCGGGCATGAAGCCGTCCATCAGGCTGGTGAAGCGATCGCCGTGGTTGCGCTCCAGGTAGTGCGTCATCTCGTGGACGACGATGTACTCCAGGCAATCCGGGTGCTTCTTGGCCAGTTCGACGTTGAACCAGATATGCCGCGTCTTGCGGTTGCAGGACCCCCACTTGGTTTTCATGCGCCGGATGGTCCACTGCGGCACCTGCAGACCGAGCTTTTGCTCCCACTTGGCAATCAGTTCGGGCAGGGCCTCGCGTAGTTGCGCTCGATACCATTTGTCGAGGTAGTCCCGACGACGCTCGGCGGTGGTGTCTGCGGCCACATAAAGCAGCAGCCGGTCACCCTCGATTTCGAAGTGGGCCTTGCCCGGACGCTCGATCACTTTCAATCGGCGCCGTAACCCCCAGACGTAGTGGGATTCGCCGGTCACCATCTCGCGCTCTGATTGGCGTGCCGTGGACTGCAGCTGTTCACGCTGACGTTTAATCCATGTCAGCCGTTGAATCACCGCCATGCGCACCTGATCATCGTCGAGGCGTTGAGGTGCCGCCACCCGCACGCGGCCCATCGGCGGATAGACACCAATATGCAGGTTCTTGATGTCCTTGTAGACAACATCGATATCGATGCCGCGGACGGTGAGGTAGGCGCTAGATGTAGTCACGTTGCGCCGTCACCAGTTTCATGAGTTCTTCGAGCTGCTGCTCATCGAAGCCGTCGGGCAGCACGTCGATGATCGCGTTCTCGACGCGGCGCTCGCGCAGGGCGTTGCCGATCCAGTCAGCACGCTTGTTATCACGCACCGCCTTGTCCACCGCCAGAGCGAGCTCCTCGTCGCGGTCCAATGAGTCGTACAGCGCGCGCTTGGCGTCAGTGTCTATCGATTCGGGATAGTCGGTCAGGGGTTCTTTGGTGCCGAGGGCGGATGCCGCCTCAAGCAGCTTGGCCAAGTAGGCCTCGTAGTCGAGTGCCTGCTGGCGGCGCAGCTCCAGGATGTCATCGAGCAGCTTGCTCATCGACTCGTAGTACTTGGGATTGGTCGGGTGCTCGTCGACGATGACTTTGCGCATGTTGTTGACGATCGTTTCGGCCACGGCCTCGGGGTCCTTCTGAATCCCGGTGGGCAGCTTGGTGATCGCACCTTTGCCTAGCTTGACAATCAACTGGATTAGGCCGGCGTCCTCGAAGTTCGAGACCACCTCGGACGGACTGGCGCTGATATAGGTATCAAGCAGATTGCGCATCCCGGCCTCATACTGCTTGAAATCGATGTCCTCGCCCGCACCCAGCTTCACTTCCGCACGCACCGCCACGTAGTGGTCGATCTCGCTGCGGATCGCTTCGGCCTCGGCGCCGCTGTAGCCGGCTGCTGCCATATCATCGGCGAGGTTGGCGTAGGCACGAGTCACTGCCGCGACAGCCTTATATAGCTCAACGCGCTTGTACTCGTTTGCCTTCAGCTGTTCAATGTTGCCGGGCTCCATCGCGCAGAAGTACTGCTGGTATTGCAGAGTGTTCTTCGGAGGCTCGACAGCTTCGACGATGCCGCGGATACGTTCCAGTGCTTCATCCAGGTCCTCGCGTGCTTGCTCGATGCGGTCGGTCAGCAGGCCCTCGATGTCCTGCTTGTCGTAACCGTCGAGGGCGCCGGACGTGTAGTCGTGGACAGCCGACTCCAGCGAATTGAACAGGTCGCGGTAATCCACGATGTAGCCGTAGTCCTTGTCCTCATCATCCAAGCGGTTAACGCGGCAGATCGCCTGGAACAGGCCGTGATCCCGCATCTTTTTGTCGATGTAGAGATAGGTCGCACTCGGCGCGTCAAACCCGGTCAGCAGCTTGTCCACCACGATCAGCAGGCGCATCTGCCCGGGCTCTTTGACGAACTTCGCTTTGACTTCGTCCTCGAACTGCTCCACCTCGGTCATCGCCGTGTCTTCCGGCTCCCCAAAGTAGTCAGCCAGCATCTTCCGGTAGGTGTCGTACTTGCGGATTGCCTCCGTCTTGCCCTCGCCGGAGTCCTCCTTGGCAATATCACTGGCGTTGGGCGCATAGCTGCTGACGATCGCGCACTTGCCCTTGAACCCGGCGTCCACGAACAGTTCGTAGAACTTGGTCGCCTGGTAGACGCTCTCGCATACCAGGAGAGCGTTGCCCCGTCCGTTCATCAGCCGCGGCTTGATCGCCATGTCCAGCAGGATGTCTTGGACGATTTGCCGCGCCCGCGGCTCGGCTGACACTACCTTTTGTATTGTGCCCCAACGCTTCTTCAGCTCGGCCTTGGAAAGGTCGGTCATGCCCTTCGTCTTGATGTCGAACCACTGGTCAACCTTCTCGGGCGCAACAAGCTGCTGGTCGATAGTCCGCGCCTCGTAGCGCAGATCGAGCACCACACCGTCCTCGACGGCCTCGTCGAACTTGTAGGTGTGAATGAAGCTGCCGAATGTCTCGATGCTGGTCGCCTTGTCTTTCTTGAGCAGCGGCGTACCCGTAAAGCCAATGAACATCGCGCCCGGTAGTAGCTGCTTCATCGCGGCGTGCATCTTGCCCGACTGCGTACGGTGGGCCTCATCCACAAACACGAAGATGTTGCCCTTGGCCTCGAAATCCTTGGGCACCTTGGCCTTCAGCTCACGAATAAAATCATCGCCAGCCTCATCGCGGTCTTTATTGTCCTCACCGCCGCGGAACTTGTGCACCAGCGAGCAGATCAGCCATTCCTGCGACGAGTTGAGTGTGTCGATGAGATCAGCGCCACTCGTGGTGCGGTAGATCTGCTCGTTGACGCCGTTGAACACGCCCTCGATCTGGTCGTCCAGCTCGGTGCGGTCGGTAATCAACAGAACCCTCGCATCGTCCTGATGTTCCCGAATCCACTTGGCCAGCCACACCATCGTCAGGCTCTTGCCCGACCCCTGCGTGTGCCAAATGATGCCGCCTTCGCGCTTGGTGATTCGCGCCTGTGCTGCCTTGACGCCGAAGTACTGGTTGGGTCGACACGTCTTCTTGATGCCCGCGTCAAACACGATGAAGTTGTGGATGATATCCAGCAAGCGCTCCTTGTTGCACACCTGCGCCAGCGGCACGTCCAGCAGACCCTCCACGCCGGCGCTGTCCCGCTCCAGCAGTGCTCGCTGCTGCTCATCGATGTCTTTGATCAGCCTCCACTGCATCCAGTACTTCTCGGGTGTGTCGATCACGCCATAGTGAAGCCCCTCAACGTCGTTGCCGGCAAGGACCAGCTGCACGGTGGAGAAGAACGGCCGGATGAATTCCGGCTTCTGGTTGCCGATCGTCTGGCGAATACCCTCGCTGACCGCCACGTGAGATCGCTTGAGTTCCAACGTCGCGAGCGCGATGCCGTTGACATACAGCACGACGTCGGGACGCTTGGTGTGCTGCCCCAGCACGGTGACTTCCTCGACCACCACAAAGTGGTTGGCGTTGGCGTTATCCCACTCGATCAGCTTGACCGTCTCGTAGTGCTCGCCGGCGCCCGGCTTGACTTTGACTCCGTACCGCAGCAGCCCGTACACCTCGCGGTTAGCTTCGTACAGATCATGACCTGCGCCCACCGATGCCGACTTTTGCAGCTGGTCGACCGCTTTGTTGATCAAGTTGTCGTCGTAGCCGCGTGCCCGCAAATTCTGCGTCAGCAGACCAACGTCGATATTCGAGTTACCGTTGCGGCGTGCCCAGTTGCCTTGGTACTCATAACCCAGTCGTTCGGCGATTAGCTTGACCACGCGGTTCTGCGTGGCGCGCTCTGGCTGGCCGACGTCACTCACGATGCAGCCTCCACGGGGAGGCGAGTGCGACCAGTGAGGAGTTGTTGCATCATGCCGGTCTTGATGTCGCGAGCTTTGGACAGACGAGACTCCAAAGTCCCAACCTCGCCGTCAATGTCCGATAACGCTTGGGCGATTGCGCGCTGCTCGTTGACATCGTCCGGCATTAATATCTTGATCCGCACCAGCTCCCAACGCGTGAGCTTCGACCGAGTTCCACTGGAAATAAACGGTGTGATGTCTTTGTGCTCCAGGGCGTAGAACAAAAATCCGGTGTCACCGGGCTGCGTTGCTTTCAACACATGGGCGTGGTTGTTGACCCAGATCTTGCCCTTCATCCGGTACGCGATCGGGCGCGTTGCCCACTGATCAAAATTGCCACCATCCTCGGCTAGGAGGACGACGTCATCGTCGATCATGAAGTCATCGATGTAATCGAGGACGCCGTTGGCCCCGCAATATGGAAACCGACCGCTCCTACCCGCGCGCTGCGTTGCACTCAGAGGCACCCGGAGGTTATCCAAGATAGTCGCAACATCGCCAAGCTCACGCTCCGACAATCGCCCTCGGAACCCGGGCAGCCGAGTCTTGCCGGTCAGGAGCTGTTGCATCATTCCTTGCTTGATCGCCTGCTTCTTGACTATTGAGTGTTCAAGCAGATCGATCTGATTCATGGTGTCGTCGAGTGCGTCAGCGATTGATACCTGTTCCTCAAATGAGGGCACGTTGAGGACGATTGAGGCAATGAAATTTCGATTCAGAGACTGCTGGGCGCCTCCCGAATTATGTCTGCTGAAGTCAATGCTTGAGAGTAAGTAGTAGATGTAGCGCGGGTAGTTACCGCGGAAGTCTGTTACATATAGAGCAGTGTTGTGTGGCCAGAAATCGGACGCACAATAGTGAGCACGGCCGAATGAGGCTCCGCTCCGGCCGAGAACTACTCCGGGCCCAGGGGCGATCGCTCGGTCGTGGTAGCCGTTGACACCAGCTGATCCCATCACTGGCACCGCTCCAACTCGACGCTGGCGCCAAGTCAGGTCGTGACCACGTTGGAGTGAAATCAGCTCACCAAGGCTGGTAGTACGCCACGTGGTCATTTCTTGATCCCCATATCTGCCAGGTGTTGGACGACCCTGGTCTCAAGCTGAGTTAGCTCGTCATCGAGCTCGACCACCGTCTTGGCGTAACGCTCGCCAAGTTCCTCGATGCGCGCAACAAGGTTGTGGGTGAGTGCGGTGACTTCGCCGGCAATCCGGCTCTTGATAGTCGCGTGCCATTTCTCGTCCAACACAAGGTCTTTCACATCGTCCTCGGTGAGCTTGCCGTACTCCTTAAGCACGGCTGCGTCGAGTTCGGCCTGCAAATCCTTGGCTGCCTTCTTGGCGGCGGCCTCGGCGTCGTACAGAGCGATCAGGTGCTCGAGCGCCTTGATTTCGTCGGGATCGGACTTCTCGCGCTTGGCAACGCGCAACCGTGCCGTGGCGAGCGCCTTGGTGATCTTGTCGTCGTCCATCGCCGTGGCGAGCAACCCATCGTCAACGGCGTGCTCCTCCACGTATTCCTCGACGGCCAGGGTGGCCGCCTCGGCCTCGGCGGTCAGTTCGTTGATCTGCGCCTGGGTGTCGTAGTAGTAGGTGGACACCAGAAGTGCTGGGGGGATTAGGTCCATCTTGTACTTCGTGGCGCTACGGCCAGAACCGATGACCAGATCAGGTGCCTCCGACAGCTTGCGGTCTTTGTCCTCAATTGTCTTGCGGGGCTTAGCCGCGCCGAGCCAGCCGTCGTTCATGATCATGAACACGTCGTCGTGCATCGTCGTTTCGTTCCAGTACGACATCAGCTGCTCGTAGACGTCGTACTCATCGAGCAGCGGCATCGACTTGAACCGCGCCAGTAAGTCCTCGCTGATCTCAGCGATCAGTTCGGCCGGCTTGGTGTTTTCGTCGATCTTGGCCAGCTGCGCCCGGTGCGCCGCGAACCATTCATCGACCACGGTGTCGACCTTGGCCGCGAACTTCTTGAACTTAGGCGACTCCAGCACAGTCTGCTGCACCTCAGCGATGTCGATCGTCAGATCGCTGTAGCCTGGCCGGTTCTCGGTGAACAGCGTACTGCGCAGGCTGGGGAACGCCTTCCAGTACTCATCGAGCGCGTCGAGGTCACGGTCGGGGATACCGCCGTGGAGATGCGCGTGCAGATCCTGAGTGTCCTCGGGTTCAGAGGAGTCGATGTAGCGCGGAATGTTGAGGTTGTAGCCGTTCCTCGGGTCCGCAATCTCTTTGAGCGGCACCATGCGCGAGTAGCGATTGATCTCGATCTGCTTGTTGAATGTGTCGACGATCTTGTGGATGTCTTGCGCACGCAGCCGGTTCTTGGGGCCGTCCTTCACGAAGCCCTTAGAGGCATCGATCATGAATACACCGGCCCGACCGGCCGCGTTCTTCTTGTCGAGCACTACGATGCACGCGGGGATACCCGTGCCGTAGAACAGGTTTGGCGGCAGGCCGATGACTCCCTTGATGAACCCACGCTTCAATAGATTGCGGCGAATGTCGGCCTCGGCGTGGCCGCGGAACAGTACCCCGTGCGGCAGGATGATCGCCGCCTTGCCGGTGCTCTTGAGTGACTTGAGCACGTGGAGCAGAAAGGCGTAGTCACCGTTCTTGTCCGGCGGCGTGCCATATTCAAACCGCCCGTAGTCGTTCTCCAGGCCGTTGTTCCATGACTTGACCGAGAAGGGCGGATTGGCGACGGCGAAGTCGAACGTCCGGAGTTCGCCACCCTTGGTGAATTGCGGGCTGGTGATGGTGTCGCCCTTTTCGATCTCAGCGTCCTCATTGCCGTGCAGCCACATGTTCATCTTGGACAGTGCCCAGGTGGCGTTGTCCTTCTCCTGGCCGTAGATCGTGATCCCGCGCGGTGCCTCGTCGGCGACTTTGAGGAGCAGTGAACCGGAGCCGCAGGTCGGGTCGTACACGGTCTGATCGGCGCGGGTCTTGCTGTTGATGCCGACCACCTTGGCCAGGACCCGAGACACCTCCGCGGGGGTGTAAAACTGACCTTTGCTTTTGCCCGACTCGGTGGCGAAGTGGCGCATCAGGTACTCGTAGGCGTCACCAAGCAAATCGTCACCCTCGGCGCGCGAGCCGCGGAAGTCCAGATCCTTGAACCGAATCCCAGCCGGGTCCTGAACTCCTGCACCTCGGCATACCCCGGCGGCTTGATCTTCGGCTGACGGATCGGCTTCGTGAACGGGTCGCGCTTAGCCATGTACTGCTTGCACCATTGCAGCCACTCGACCGCCGCGGCTCGTTGCTCATCGTCGGTGATGCGCTCGATGTGCTCAGCCATGGCAGCGAGGTAGTCGCGGAGCCTGGCAGCCAGCTCCCAGTCCTCAAGGTCTGCAATCAGCCGCTCCCCCAGCTTGTGCTGGACGTACGCCTGGTGCGCGAGCTCATTTTCGCGTTCGATCCGCTTGTGTTTCGCGATCTCCGCGAGGCGTTCGGCTTCGGTGCGTTCGGTGTGGATGAGCGCCCAGCGCTCGAACAACGTCATGACGTCGGGCAGCCGCGACTCCAGCGAAATGGTCTTCGTATCTGACCACGACACCTCCGACGAGTAGCGGCTGTCGGTGTTCAGCGTGATCGACAGACGCTCTGACGGCACGTAGTCGTGAGTCGGAATCCGGTACCACGACTCGCGTTTAGCGCGTTCAAGTTCCTTGATCGTTGCCTCGTGCGGCACTTTGTCTTTCAGCTGCGTGATCCCGACCGAGCACTTGATCGGCGCCACGCCGACTATCAGAAATCCGGACAACTGGTCACGGTCGTGGTATCCGTACCCGCGAGGCTCGCGTTTTGGCGGCTCCTGCACGGAGTAACCGCGAGCCTCCGCCTCGCGCGCCAAAGCGTGCAGCAAGCGTAGTACCCGCTGGCGCTGCCGTGGTTCGATCGAACTCAGCCGATTTTCACTGCGCAGCGCCGCCACCGCGGGGTGCCAGCGCCCGATGCGTTCGGCGGCCATGACCTCGGCTGGCGGCAGCGTCTTCCACTCCGCAACCGACGACAGCCGAAGCACCTTGTGGTAGTAGCTGACGCCATCCATCAAAATCACTTGTTGGCCGTCCGGTGCCATCTGCCGCCTGTTGATGATCGCGACCAGATTGCCGTAGTTGGTGTCATCGCCTTTGGTATTTAGCTCCAGCACTCCACCGGCATCGATGATGTCCTGCAACAACTTTCGAGTCGGCGTGGGATCGTCGGGACCGGGACGGGTCAGTGACCGCTGAGGATTTCCTTGCTCCGAATGCGCTAACCGAATGGCGCGGCTGTACGACCGGCGCTTATTCGGGAAGTGATCGGTCGGGTAGTCGCCGTGCTTCAGGTAGTAGACACCGGCTGGCTCAATCGTCGCCTTCCATCCGCCCCGCTTGCTGACCGTGACCAGGCGCCGGTTCTGCAAGGCCGCGGCAGTTGCCTTATAGCCGCTGTTGGTCCATCGGCCGTCAGGACAGCCGTCGCCGACCCATCGGAGTACATCGAGCTGGCGTGTGTTGAGCGGAGTGTCCAGCGCCATGAAGAAATTCTCGGCGACCGACTACCGCGGCGCGATCCGAGCAATCGACAGCGGCGTTGGGTGGCGTAAGCCCAACGCCGGACCTCGGCGAGGCGTGTTCGTACCGTCCATGAGGAAGGTTGTCGGCGCCCGTCGATAGGGTCGCGATGAGAACGACGTAGACGCTGCGAATGGAGGGTGGGCGATGGTGAGCACACGTGGTGACGGCGGGGTGTCGATCCTCGCCGAAGAGGTAGTCGGTGGTGATGTCGTACTGGTGCCTCACGAAGGCGGCGGGCGGCGTCCGCTCCATGTCGTGTCGGTGCGCCAAGAGCAGATTGTGGGAGGGCGTCCGATGGTGCTGCTCACGCTCGAAATAGAACCGCCGGCCGCACGGCCTGTGGTCGTTCAAGCGCCGGTGGGCAGCCGGGTCATCCGCCTTCCTCGCGCATGACCGAGGCGCAACCGAGCGCGTCGGCGCCAAAGCAGCAGATTCAGCTCCACTCCGAGTACGCGGGATCAGTCCAGCTGCGCATGCTGTTCAGCCCGTCGGGGCCGGACGCCAAAGCTGACGACAAGGACTTCCGGTTGCTCGCGCATGGGAGTGCTTTCGTGTACGAGTGCGATGGCCGGACGTATCTCGTGACGGCAAGGCACAACTTCACCGGACGGCATTGGCAGACAAACGTCTACCTCGGTGAGTACGAAGTCAGTCCGACCCATCTGCAGATCACGCTGCTGACCAAGCCACCAACCGAAGGGTGGCAGCTTCAGCCAACCGGCGATGACGCACGCACGGCGTCGACGGCTTTTCGTGCGCGGCAGTTTCTCATCTCGCTGATCGGGGAGGATTGGGCACCCCTCTGGAAGCAGCATCCCGTACACGGAGGTGACGTCGATGTCGCTGTACAAGCCATCAACTTCGATGACGACGACCTGATATACCCGTGGAAGTATCCGGTCGAGGAAACCGATCCTCGGGCGACGAAGTGGTCGAATCTTGCTCCGGCGCAGGATGTTTTCATTGTCGGTTATCCCTATGCGTTATCGACCGGCCCGTTGTTCCCGTTGTGGATACGCGGCACCGTCGCCTCGGACACGCACTTCGGTGTCGTGGTTGACAGCAAGCAACTGCCCCTGATCCTCGTTGACGCGCGGACGCGAACGGGTCAGTCCGGCTCGGTTGTCATCAGACACATCCCCGAAGGAGCGGTGGTGCCCACCGTGGGAAACAGCATTGGAATCACTCCGCGGCCACAGTCGCAGATTGTCGGCGTCTACTCGGGTCGAACCAGTGACGAGTCGGATCTTGGCTACGTGTGGCCAAGCGCCGAGGTCGAAGACATCTGCCGCAACGGGACTGCCGGAACCATCTAGCTCGTCGACCGGCCTTTGCGTCACTGACCGCGTTGGTAGTTCCAGATCGCGTGATCCAGTTCGCTTGCCGTCATTGACAGTTCGCCCGCAACGGCGGTCAGCAGTTCGACGCAGAACGCCGGGCTGACGGTCTTGACCGGACGATCGAGAGCCTTCGCGACGAATCGGATGATCATCCGGTCCGGTTTGATGCCGGGGATTCCCGCCAGCATCTGGACGTAGTGCCACGTGACGCCAGACCCTTGTCCGGGGACGTTCAGCCACGCCTTTTTCACCAGCGCCAGTGAATCTGCGTCTTCCGCGGCGCTGCGGAGATCTTGCGCAGTCACGACTCCCACATCGATCATGCCGTTCGCTTCGGCCTCGATGGCATACGCCTTGAGCGGTGCTCCTTTATGTGTCGAGGTCCGGTTGCCGTTGCCGATTCTCGCCGCCCATGCCTCGGGGCCGTTCAGCTGCGCGAACGTTGCTGCAAGATCGACCGCGCTGTCCGTGTTGGGATCTCCGCCTTGCTCCCGGCGGTAGGCACGGTAATTGCTCACGACCTTCTCTACGGTCGGGTAACGGACCATCGTCGACTGCACCGAGTCCACAATGCAGAGCGCCAGGCTGTCTGGATATCCCTCCGGAGCCTTCGAGCCACGGAACTGCTCGCAACGCTCTGTCAAGATCTGGACCTGCTCAGCCGAGTAACTCACAGGCGAACGATCTCACAACCATCCGACAAGGTGGAGTCAGTTCGACTCGGGCGATTCGGGGCCATGGCATGTTTGTTGCGAAGTGATGTCACCCCGCCAGGCCCGTTTGGGGAATCCTCACCCAATCGAGCACACGAAGTCCACGTGTTGTTCACTGAGCTGAGTCATGTGCCACAGGGTTATTGGATGAAGACCGATGGGCAGTTGCGTCCCGAAGCCTTGAATCAAATCCCTCGGCCGCGGTCGATGAAGACACCGGGCATACCGCACTGGGGACACGAGTAGTCATCGAAGTCGAGCAAACTGGGCGCAACAACCCACAAGATGTCGTCGCAAAGGAGCAGCGTGCACCCGCAGGTGAGGACACAACACCATGCGGCCGGATGCGCCGCGACAGTACACGAGGCGATAAGTGCATCGCACTCCACGACCGGACTGAAATCGAGCGCCAGCAGCACAGGGTCGTGCCACCAGTTGGGATCAGGGCAGGCGTCAGTCATCACGCACAGATCGACTTTCCGAATACGCGGCCCACCTAACCGGGGTACGCGGGAGACGGTCTGATCGTACGGTCGTTCGAACGGCGCGGCAAGACATCTGGCAATCGAAATAACCGATAGGTGCGCTTCGTAATAATTTGTCACACAAGCTATTTGACGATAATCACTCGACTCTGAGCAACGATAAATGTATCGCCTCGTGGTCGGCCTGACGACTCAGTTTGTCGATACGCTTAGCAGTCTGCGCAGAACCCAAACAATGCGGGCAAGCGACATGATGGCTGCCACCGTCAAGCCGACCGCGATCAACTGCATCCACACATAGCCCTGCGGCACGTTGACATCAGTGGTGAGACACGTGAGCGTCGCGATGAACACTCCGAGGAGCCAGGGCAGAACACCGAGGAAGACTTCCCCGACGCGGGCTTTGTCCTCCGCCGGGAGCAGCCGGTCAATCGTGGACAATGGCGTCCGCAGAAGATTTACGAGAATCGAGATGCTGGTCAGAGCGAAACCGCCCATAGTTGCCGCTGCGGCTGCCGCCAACTGATACACGACACGCCGGGACTCAGCCGACACCGCTGTAAGAGCCTGGGGCAGTCTGCATTGCTCCTCCGGGAACCAGCATCGCGAAGCCGCTGCGTACCACACCGCAACAACGAGTACGCCGACGGCAAGGTCCACCCATCGATGCCGAATCCAGAAGTGCTGCAGGCGGATACGTAACGGAAAGGGCGCGAGCAGCGGGTCACTGCCGTTCATCGTCAGGAGTCTCGATAAAGACGGTGGGGTAGGTTGCCACCTCATCAGGTACCGCGGGTACGGCTGACTCCAGGTACTCCTTGTTCCGTGATCTGGAGGCCAGGAAAAGCTCTCGCGCATACTCGGCGGACCGGTCAGGGTCGTTGATCCGATCGGCGTCAACCTCGGTCTTTTCGATGAAACGATCTTCGAGCAGGTTCAGCGACCGGTTGGTGCCTTGAATCGTGCCAGTCACTCGCGCGCTGTTGAATTCTGATAGTCCGTCAGACCCGCGCAGCAGATCGGTCATCTGTCGAATACGCCGCCGCATGCTCTGCTTGTATGCCGCGTCGCCACTGCGACCGACCGAGATACCGACCCTCACGACACCGCCTTGAGCGAGCGCTCGCGCGCCATCGAGCGCTTGAACCCAATCGCCACCAACCAGATCTCGACTGATCCGGCTGGCCGGGATTGCGACGTCGATGGCGGACACACGCATCTCCCCCAACACCTGCTCCAGGTTTTGCGTCAGAACCGGCTCGATCCGGACATCGATATCGAGTTTGGCGCGTAGGTAGTCGACAAGCCGCCGGGGCCGGGGACCATCGCCACTGGTCAGCATGGCAACGATGTTCCGCCTGGTGAACAGGCAGTAGGTCGGCTCAAGGAGGCCTTCATCCGGCGATAACCCGATGGCGCGCCACGCACCCGTGCTGTTGCCCACGCTGGGTAGATTTTCGCGACGGACCTTATCCAGGATCAGCATGCGGTTGTCCGGCTCGGCGACGCCTTTGGCGAGCAGCACCATGCCGTCACGGCACACCCGATACCGGTTCTTGCCGTCTGCTTCGGCCTTTACCAACTGCTTCACGACCCGCTGCGCCGGGAACCTCCCGGGCAGCGGAGAACCGTCCGGTTGGGTCAGCCGCCAGTACTGGACTGTCCTGTTCACGAATAGGTCAGCTATCCGCGGGGCGGGTTCTTGTCTCGGCCGCGCGGGTAGGTGTTGCGCTCGCCGATAGTGCCGTCGAGCTTCTTGATGACGTGCTCGACCCCGCGCTCGATCGCCATCTCACGGCCGGCCGCCTGCGCTTCGGCCTTGGTCTCGGCCGTGTTCGATGCCCGCTGGCCGCCCTGGACGCGGTTCTTCCAGACCCCGCCCTCGTTGTACGTCTCGATGTCACCCTTTGCCATGGATGCTCCCTTCAGAGGTCCTGAGGCACACGTTAGACCTGACCACCGACACATTCCGGAACCCGCACTGACGATGCCGCACCTTTGTCGGCGCCAGTGGGACGATGATCGGTATGAAGCGGATCTCGGCGGATGCCTATCAGGCGCTCCGCGATGCGCTGCCTTCGATCACATGGCACAAGCGGGCCTTTGAGTCTTTTCTACGGGATGCCTTGCGTAGCCGCCCCGAACTTCTCGCGGGGCTGGACTTCAACGGCGCGACCAAACGGGAGACGGCCGACGCACTGATCAGTCGGCTCGGCGCAAACGAGGGCACCTATCAGCAGACGACCATCGACCTCATGTTGGACGTCGCCGCCATGACCCGGTTTCCGGACGTGGAGAAGATCAAAGAACCGGACCACCGGGAGCTCCGCCTGCAAGAGGCGCACGATGCCGTCGGCCGGCTCCGCACGCTAACCGCCCGGTACCGCCAGGAAGCGGAATCGCGAGAGCGGTCAGCTGCCGCGCGGGAAGCCGAGGCGGCAAGGCACGCGGGGATCAAGCAGTTCTCGGACGAACTCAGGGTCCTGCGCGACCGGTACGTCGCGTTGCATGGCTCCAGCGATCCCCACCAACGCGGCAAGGCACTCGAAGTCCTCCTGACGGACCTGTTCCTTCTCTTCGACATGGAGCCCCGACTGAGCTACAACCTCGCCTATGAGCAGATCGACGGATCGCTGAGCTTCGACACCGACGACTACATCGTGGAGGCACGGTGGCGCCAGGAGCCGACCGGCCGTGAACACCTCGATGTCTTCAAGACGAAGGTCGAGCGCAAGGGCCGAAACGCCCTCGGCATTTTTGTCAGCGTGAACGCGTTCAGTTCTGACGCGCTCGCGCAGTACGGGTCGTCCAGCCCTTTCGTGGTGTTCACCGGCGAGGACCTCTTCATGGTGCTCGACGGCCGCATCGGACTCGACGACCTCCTGCGGGCCAAGAAACGGCACGTCAATGAAACCGGCGACTGCTGTCTGCCAGCGAGGAACCTTCTCGTCTCCAGTGATTAGCGTGGCCGTGTTGGCTCAACGTGGGATCGTGGTGGTGTGAGCGCCGACGCCCGCTTCGCTCTTCCGGGCAAGTTGCCTGCGCTTGTTCAGCTCTACACAGACAAAGTTCACGCGCCGGTCCGATTCCGGCTGCCGTCCTGGGAAACGGCGCTGGCCGGGATACCTGGCCAACCGACCAGGCTGCTTTGCGATCCGGCAGTCACGACCGAACCGAGCACCGAGCGCTTTCGGTCGCGCGGCGACCGGCTGGTGAGCCGCAAGGCAGTCATCGACGTCTGCGCATCCACTGACTTTGCCGATGACGAGGCGGTCCTCGCAGCGTTCGTATTAGTCATGGCATGGGGATCAGGGACGAGTAACAGCCGATCACTGCGGTATACGCGAAAGGCGCTCGCGGACATCAGCGCAGCGGCGGTGACGCTCCGCCAATCTGCAGTGGCACTCCGATCCGTTGAGCGCGTCGACGACCCTGATATCGCTACCATCCATCGCAGCTTCAGAATGCCCGGCGTCGGAGAAGCATTCTTTACCAAGTGGTTTGCGTTCGCCGGCTTCGTTTCCGGCCGCGAGTGGCAGCCATTGATTCTCGACAGCAGGGTCCGGAACACCCTTCACACGACACTTGATGTGTGGCTGAACCAGCTCACGGCTACGCACCGTGACCCGGAACGCTATGTCGCGTACCTGACCGCGATGCACCGATGGGCCGTATCGCTACCGCAACCGATGACTGCCACGCAGCTGGAATGGATCATGTTCACGCATAACGGCCACGCTGTCTGACCGCTGGGAAGGACAGAGGTCGGTCGGAATGGGTACAAAGAAGCGGGTCATGCTCGATACGAACCCATGGTCGCGGATCGGTGAAGAGCGCACTGCACCAACGTTTGTCGCGGCGCTACGCGATATGGGCTACACGTTCGTCCTGCCGCCGAGCATGCTTATCGAAGCCATGCAAACACCCAACGTCGACACGCGGCGTCACATTGTGGCGGCAATGTCGTCGGGTCAAGGACTGCGCCTTCGCACTGAGGTCGACCTGTGCACCAACGAGTTTCGTACCGCGCTTCAGCGCAAGCGCCCAGCATGGCTGCGATCAATACCCAATGCGGCCGCCGTCGCCGGCTGGCGCGCCTTCTGGACCAATCAAGTATGGCACTACGCCCGCGATGACTCTGAGCAGTTTCACGACCATGTGATGAGCCGGCCGTCGCTCGTAGCGGTCGACGACTGGTACGAAACACAACTGCGGAGGTTTGCCGCTGAGGGTGCTCCACGTGGGGGCGGGTTGGTTGAGCTTGGTCTGCACGGCAGTGGCGAGCTTGGCTTCGGCGATAGTGCCGTCGGCGATTTTGTCATTGGTGACCGCATCGTCTTGCAGCTTGGCGGTCAAGATCGTGTCGTCGGCGACGTTTCCGCTGCCAGCAGCATTGAGCTTGGTCTGAACCCCAGACGAAAGCAGTGCCTCGGTGATTGAGCCGTCCGCAATACTGGCCGCAGTAACAGCGTCGCTCGCAATGGCGCTGTTGGTCACACTGTTCGGGGCGAGGACGTTGGCAGTGACGGAGTTGTCTTTGAGGTTTCCATCGGCCTTATGTGCTTGCGACAGATAGTCATTGAGGACATCGCCCCACGTGCCAGAATCCTTGCCAGGTATGGGAAGACGTGCCATCTAGCGATTGTCTCCCGCGTTGCCGCCGTAGGCCGATCCACCGTAACCGGTGCCCTCGGAGGCTTCGGAGCTTCGTGACAGCAGCCGCAGTGCCGCACCCACACCACTGAGAGCAACGACGCCAATGGCGATCTGCCTGAGGAAGTCCCTCCGGTCCATCCGTCTGTTCAGAATGGCGTCTAGTTGCTTTTTTATTTCCATAAGTGCGCTAACCATTAAACTGTTTCGTAATAAATTGCTTGTGTTACTATTGCAATAGCGAAATACCAAATTAAATAGCGGAGTGCCGAGAATAAGAAATGGCTACCTATAATTGCACCGATAGCACCAATAGCGCGTATGGCGCCGGCTCGTACGGCACCTGTACCGGCCAGTCTGTCGGCGCGCCAAACACGGGCGTCTTCGAACAAGTGCTCAGCGGCGGAAGCTTCACCATTGTCGCGCCGCTGGCCGCGGCAATCGTGCTGGTGGCTGTCGCAGCGGTACTCGTTCGGCGACGCAAGAAGAGCTAAGGCCCCGACCCACTTGTGGCCCGGCCGGAGCCGCATCACAGCTGCGCCATTTCTGGCCCGGCGACCGTGAGACGCACGGCAAGATACGAAGCCATGGTCGGCATGACGCTCCACGGATCTGACGTGAACTCGGTCTTCGACCTGCTTGGCCACAACGAGAACGACTTGACCGCCTGAGTTAGGACATTTGAATCGCCCTGGAAATGCTGGAGGCTCCTGACCTTGGAAACGAGGATGCAGGTATGCCGAAGGAACAGTCGCCTGG
>NZ_PDCP01000105.1 GCF_002553505.1 Mycolicibacterium agri
GCACGGCAACTCCAGCCTTCCCCGGGCGGGGCCACTTCGAACCGCCCAGCCGGGGCCAATTCGAGTTGACATAGCCAAACGGTTTATCACCACCACCCGACGAGCTCGTGTTCCAACTGCCCCGTTCCGCCATGAACAACGTCACTTCGTGCGCAGCCCTGGGCGATCGGGCTCGGTACGTACTTCCGGTTTGGGGCGGATCTACTAGACCCGGATGATCTGCATTGAAATCGTCGAAATCGTCTTTTTTCCAAACGAAGTCGATTCTTGTCCCCGTGCCACCACGGGTGAACGCTCCCGCGAACCCGCATTCGTGCAGAACCCCGTACATGCCGAGGCGGGCACGGGTCCAGTGAGTATGTTCACTGCGGTCGTTGGGATCCGGTTCTTCCCACTTGATTGCAGCGAAGTTTTTCACGTACGCGTACGAGCCGCACTGCTCAGTCACCGAATCCTTCACGAACTCGGTGACAGCGATGAAGTTCTCCAGGTCGAAGAAGTTCATCCCGAGTGGCCTCACCTGCGGATCCGAGTTGTCGGCTCCCATTCGGTATATGCGCACGGAGTCGGCATCACCGAGCAGTCGTAATCCTGTCTTGTCCTGGTCGTTGATACTGGCGTACTCGCCCTGCGGATCGAATATCAGTTGGCCGATCGACTGCTCGCGCTCGTTCGCGTACTTGTTCACCGCTGTGACGAGGGTCTTGATGGTGTTCGACTTGCCGGTACGTGTCATACCGAACACAGCGGTCTTGCGGGAGATGAAGTCGGACACGTGCACGTCGACGGCAGCAGTATCGGTTCCGGCCGCCCGAGCGCGCCGCCTGGTCGACGCGAATCGGACCGCACCAATGGTCACGGTGTCGTCCTCCTCGCTTTCCGAATAGGAGGCGATCCATGCGAGCACAGGTTTCGATGGCAGAAACACCTGATATTTGGCGGATGCGACCACGTTGTCGACGTCGGCGCCGAACTCCACTGGGGCGTCATCGCCGTCGGTGTAAAAGGTACCGATCACCTCGCAGTCGAAGGCGGACTGCTGCAGCTCATTTCGTGTCAGCACGTCAGTAACTTCGTCGAACGGGCGGCCGCTGTTGTGAGCATCGCGGACAACAGCGAGGCGCGTCTGCACCAGCTCGGACTCGTTCGGTAGGGATGCAGTGCCCCGCACTCGAAGCAGTATCAGCTCCTCATCGGCGAGCACGAAGCCGTCACCGGTCTGGTCGCCCGCGGCCGCAAGGAGGAACCCGCCGAGGGGCACACCGCCCGCCTCGGACTTGCGGAAGTCGTCGGTGAGGACGACTGCGCGGCTGTAGTCGAGGTTGTAGATGCCGCCAATCGGCGGGCAGTCGGCATTGATCAGCGCCGCAAGTTTGTGGGCCGCCTTGGTCTTGTTCTCGATGGTGTCCAGAAAGCTCATAAGGCCGTCCTTTCGCGCCGAGTCGGATCATTGGGAAGGTTTGTAAAGAGAACCTCGCGGCCAGGTACGGGACTGCTGCGCGCCCCGGTCATCGTGTAGTGGTGCACCACCCGATACTCATGGATGTCTCCAAGGCCCCGATAGCAGCGGAGGACCAGTGGCTCGGCGTCGTAGGAGAGGATCCACCGATGAGTCGTGCCGCGAAGATGCTCCGCCAGCTGGCGGTGATCAAACTCGTCGAAGGCAAGCTCGTAGAGCCTGTCCGCTTTCTCGATGTAGGGCGGGTCCAGGTAGAAAATCGTTGCCTTTGGGTTGTACTCGGCCGCGTACCACCCCGCGTGATCGAGGGTGCCCTGCCACCGAGACGAGAGAACGTCGACGATTCGGCCTTCCTTCGCCAACCTGTGGACGTTGAGGATGCGCTCGGCGATGGCGTCCTTATTGAAACGGCAGTCGATTGTGTATTCGGATTCCTGCGCCCGGCCGCCAATCGGGCCTGCGCGCCCACCGATGATCCCCGAGAAAGTCGTCCGGTTCAGGAACAGGCACTTCAACGCTTTGGAGCGACTTGACCGCGGACGCATCTTTCGCCACCGGTCCCACTCGTCGACCGTGACCTCCAGCTTCCGCATGTCCTTGACCAGAGCCTCGCCTTTGGTAGTCACCTCGTACCAGAACGCGGCTACGAGGGGATCGAGGTCGGCCAGCAGCACACGCTCCACCGCATCCTGAGCCAGCAGGCCCAACGACACGCTCGCGCCACCGCAGAACGGCTCCACAAAAAGTTCTGGAGGCGGCTCATTCGCGTCGATGAGCTGGCGAATGGCTGGCACCATTTTCCGTTTTGACCCGGGATACCGGAGCGGTGACATAGACGCCAGCGGCAGCTGCACGCGTGTGCCTTCGAGCAACGGCGGTTCGACACTCGCGACAGCAGTCAGACGACGACGGGTCCGCTTCGAAGGGATACCGTCGACGGTCGCCAGTGAACTGCTCACGATGTCCCTTCACCTACCAAGCGGCGGCGCCGCAAACCCATTGGCGGTGAGTTTAAGTCCGAACACCGACATCAACCGGTCACGGCACGCCCTGTAGAAACGTGCGCAAAATGCCCGTGCAGCTAATGCGTCGCTGTCACGAGGGTGTCACAACTCCGGTAGAACTCTCGCGCGACGCGCGATGAACGCACATGAACGATCACAGTCGCCGATGGACACATCACCGCACGTCACAGCGTCTAAGTGCTCCACCAGATAAACAGCAGAAATCGGTCGGATACGTCTGTAGACGTCCCGGATCGACTTCCCAAGCTGAGAACGCGGGTTCGATTCCCGTCATCGGCTCCAAGTGATGAGGCGCGTCACGCGTCGATTCTGCGGTCAGGGTTGCGCTCCGACGAACGGCACGACCCTGCGCGCAAAACCACGCTCGCTTGAGCGGGCGGCGATCATACGACCGCATTCTGCCGCGCCACCTCGCGGAGCCAAGCCGCGCTGAGCTTCGGCGTGCGCTTCTGTGTTGCGAGGTCGACACGATGAAGCCCGAACTTGGGCGCCATGCCCGCGCCCCACTCGAGGTTGTCCATCAGACTCCAGTGGAAGTAGCCGCGCACCGGCACACCGTCGGCCGTCGCCCGCTGCAGCTCGGTGAGGTACGCGCGGAGCCAGACGACGCGACCCGTGTCGAACCCCTCGGCGTCTTCCTCGGCTGTCGTCGGCATGCCGTTCTCGGTGATGAAGATTTCCTTGGCGCCCCAGACGTCGACCAGCAGGCGCGACCCCCAGTACATCGACTCCGGGCTGAGCATCAACGCGATCTCTGAGTTCGGATACTGGGCGCGGGCATGTGTCGGCTGATAGGGCCGCGCCGGCGGGGGCACCATGGAGCTTCCCGCGACCACTTCGTACCCTCTCTCGGAGTCGGATGCCCGGACGAACGCGTGGACCATGTAGATGTTCGTGCCGATGAAGTCCACTGGGCTACCGATGATCTGCAGATCCTCGGAGGTGAACGTCGGCGCGTCCGCCGCTTGCCCGGCGAGGAACGCGTCGGTGTAACGGCCTTCCATCATCACGGTCATGTAGCCCGCGTTGAAGTCCCGCAATGCGGCAGCGGCGGCCCGGATGTTCTCCGGCGTCTCGATGACGGGAGCTGTGCCGATGATCTGTTCCGCCGGCCCGACCTTGGTCCCCGCGCGGGCCTGAGCGCGAATGGCTTGGACGGCCAGGCCGTGGCCCAGCACGGCGTGGTGACGAACCTGGTTGACTTGGCCGGGCGACAGCTGCAGGCCGGGAGCGAGGATGCCCCTGCCATGGCCCAGCTCGACGAAGCTGGAGAACTCGTTGATGGTGAAGAAGTGCCGCACCCGGTCGCTGAGCCGCGCCGCGATGTAGGCGGAGTAATCGCCGAACGCCTTGGCGGTGTCGCGCGACTGCCATCCGCCCTTGTCCTGCAATGCCTGCGGCAAATCCCAGTGATACAGCGTTGCGAAGGGCTCGATGCCGTTCGCGAGCAGTTCGTCGACCAGTCGACGATAGAAGTCCAGTCCCTTCGCGTTCGGCTGGCCTATTCCATCAGGGAAGATGCGGGGCCACGAGATGGAGAACCGGTACGCCGTCGCCCCGATCGCCTTCATCAGTTGGACGTCTTCCTTGTACCGGTGGTAGTGGTCGACGGCCACGTCGCCGGTGGAGCCGTCCCTGATGTTCCCCGCATGGCCGAAGGTGTCCCAGATCGACGGGCCTTTGCCGTCCTCGTCCCACGCACCTTCGATCTGGAACGCCGCAGTCGCCGTGCCCCAGAGAAATCCGTCCGGGAAGCGGCGGTCGGCCGACGTCGTCGAATTCGTTGGTGGCCCGGTCATTACGTACCTCCTGGCATCAGCCTGAAGCAGCCTGAGCCGTCGTCTCGCTCTCGACAGCCGGCCGCCGCGCGTTCGTCGGAGTTGCCGTCGACACCTCCGGTTGTTCCTGAGGTTGGGCGCGCCAACCCAGGTACCCCAGCCCGAGGCTGACTGCGGTGTAGAGGACCGCCTCGAGCCACATGAATCCCACAGGCCACCGTCTGCCGCGGACGCGGGGTTGTTCGACGATGCCGCTGGACACCGCCGTCGCATATGCGGCGTGCGCGAAGGCGAGTGCAGCAAACGATCCGGAGAGAAACTTGCAGCTGTCGCGCTTCATGCTGATCTCCCATCACTTCGGATGACCACCTACGACAATCGCGACCGCACCGCTGAGGCCATAGGGACTTTCGCCCCGCGTATTGATGACCTTCGGCGCCCAGCGCGGGTCGCCGGCGTCTAGGCGGATTCGCCAATTTATCGAGAGAGTGAGTTCATGGACCGCTCCGGAAGGCCCGTCAAATGCGCCTGGCAACATACGTTTCCACCGCTTGGGACATAGACCGGGCCGGTCGGCAAGGACAGGCCGGCATCACGCGACGGCAGCAGCAACGATTGCGCGAACTCGTGTCGTACGTCCGGGACCGGTCACCGTACTTCGCCGACCGCTACCGCGACGTGCCGGATCCGGTGACCGATGTTGGGCAACTGCCCGCCACGACCAAGACGGAGATGATGCGTCATTTCGATTAGTGGGTCACCGATCCGGCGGTGCGCCGCGAACAGGTGGAGGCATTCATCGGGAATTCCGCCACGATCGGAACCGACTACCTCGGCCGCTACGTCGTCTGCACGACATCGGGTTCGACCGGCACTCCGGCGATATTCCTCCACGACCACTCAGCCCTGACGGTCTACAACGTTGAAAGAGCCGACGAGCCACCGCAATTGCATCCCACGAGCGGAAAATTCCGCCAGGTCTACACCGAATACCGCGCGTGAACGGGTCACGTGCCGGTCGAATCAGCCGGCGTGAGACGGAGTAGATCGCGCAGGAGCGGAAATTCGGTGTGCGCGTGCCGGTCCATCGCCCCGGCAAACGCCTTTGTGAAGTACAGCCGCCACAGGGGATCGAAGGCACGGCCGCGGCCGGACCACCCCGCAACGATGCTGTGGCGCAAGTGAACACCGTGGTCACGTGTCGTCAATGCCAGTGTGAGCCACACCGGCAGACGAAAGCGGCGTAGGCGTAGGCGCCACACGACCTTTTCGCCGGGGATGGCCTCGATCACTTCCGCCAGCATTCGCACCCGCCGGGATCCGATGTACTCGTCCATCAGCACAACATCGCCGACGTGATCGGCTCGCTCGCGATCGACGATGTGCAACTCCAGGTGCGTGCCGGGCCACCACGCCTGGTAGCGCTCGTCGTCGCAGTCGAGCAGGAAATCGGTGATCTCACGGCCCGTCACGCCGTCCACCGTCATCTCCGACTCCACAGTGAGCACGCTTCCAGCGTCGGCGGTCGAGTTGATCCTCAGTAGGGACGAACGTCACCGATGCAACTCCATTCGACCCTCGCGGCGTCAAGCGTTTGCCAGAATCCGGGGTATCGTGCGGACGTCTACTCGACCCGAGGAGCAGCCTTGACCACGATTTCAGGTCTGCCCGCCCATGTGCTGTTGGTCCACTTCGTTGTCGTCTTGGTACCGCTCACCGCGCTTTTGGTCATGTTGTGCGCAGTGTGGCCCGCCGCGCGCCGTCGTCTGGTCTGGTTCGTGGTGGCCATGGCGATCGTCACCATGGTGTTGACCCCACTGACGGTCGAGGCCGGGGAATGGCTGTACGCCCAGCAATCTGAACCCAGCGCGACGCTGCAGACACACGCCGAGCGTGGCGCTTATATGCCCTACCTTTCGGCCGCAATGCTGCTGGTCGCGATCGTGCTCGCCGCGATGCACGTCATGGAGGGACGGTCGGATCGGCGTCGTGCGGTGGCAAACGTAGTGATTGCGTTCGTGGCGGTGGCCGTAGGTATCTCGGCGATCGTCGCGGCGGTGCGCACCGGTGATTCCGGCGCACACGCGGTCTGGGGCGGCAGCTAGCCGGCACGCCGTAGGCGGAAAGACGCCGACATGACCGTGAAGCGGCACACACCTGCCGCGAACGCGTTTGCCCAGTCGTAATGCCGGGAACCGTCACGGTTCGGGTGCGCAATTTCCAGAGTCGGCCTTCCAGAGTCCCGCCAGAGTTGGCCGCTATCCTGGCGCACCGTCGGCCAAGGCAACGAGCACGGACACTGATCAAGGAGCCGCCCTATCCAGCAGGACCAGCTGCCCACCCGCGTCGTCCCTCGCACGGTCGGCGCAATGGGGCCACTGCTCTTGATGGTTGCCTTCGCGCTGTATCTCGTCGCATATCTGCGCTGGCCCGACCTGGTCAGCCAGGTCGACCTGAAGGTGTACCAGTTCGGCGCCGAGCGCATTCGGGACGGTCAAGACCTCTACTCCGTGGGGCTGACCGGCAACCCGCACACGATGCTGTTCGATTACACGCCGTTCGCCGCGCTGTTCTTCCTTCCGTTGATCGCGCTGGACGAGCTCGGCCTCCTCGCGGTCGGGCTCCTGGTGAACATCGCGTGTATCGGGTACATCGTCCGCCGCATGCTCACCACGGCCGGGGTCACCTCGGCGACGGGCCTGTGGGCGTTGACGGCGCTGCTGATGGCTCCGATTCTCTGGCTGGAGCCTGTCCGGCTGTCCCTGCAGCTCGGCCAGATCAATCTGGTCATCATGGCGATCGTGATCGCCGACGTGCTGGCGCAGCCGTCGCGCAGATGGACGGGGATGGGCGTCGGGATCGCCGCAGGCATCAAACTGACCCCTGCGCTGTTCATCGTCTTCTTCCTCGCGACCGGACGACGTCGCGAGGCGCTGATCGCTGGATTGACCTTCGTCTGTACCGCCGCCGTCGGATTCGTCCTGCTGCCAGCCGATTCGGTTGAGTTCTGGCTGCAGAAGAGGTTCCAGGAGATTGCCCGGATCTCCAGCGATCCGCTTGCCAACACCAGCCTGGCCGGGCTTCTTTCACGCTTCCACCTGGGTCCGCCGTGGCCGACCGTGGCCGCCGCCGTGTTCGCAATTGTGGCCATCGCCGTCGCCGTCGTCGCGTGGCGTCGCGGTCAGCAGCTGCTGAGCCTCGCCATCGCCGGCCTCACGTCGGCCGCCGCATCACCCTTCAGCTGGAGCCACCACTGGGTCTGGTTCGCACCGCTGCTCGTGCACCTCGGAATCCTCGGCTACGTCCACCGCTCGCGCGCCGCGGCGTTGGCCATGTGGGCGCTTGCGGCGCTCTTCGGCGGGTGGTTCGTGACCACCCGAACTTCAACGCCGGAAGCGGGTTTGATGTCCCTGCGACACCCCGGCTTGTGGAATGGCTTGTGGGATCAACTTCTGCCTGCGGCTTACCTTTTCGCGCTCACCATCCTGCTCGTAGCCACCGTGTACACGTTCTGGCGAGAACGTCCGACTGCGACCGCAACGATGGGCCACAGTTCTGTAGAGCCGCCGGTTGTATCCGTCGGCGCCGAAGAGAAACTCTAAGTCCAGCATCCTGAGAAAGAGGTTGACGACCCGGTACCGCGGGGTAATGGATACGTCAGGCGCCGTGGGTGCGTCGCCAGCGATACACCGAGGGGTCGCCACACCGATGGACAGCCATTCCGCCACACCAGCGAAAGTCGCGAGCCCGCCGCATCGTGAGTTGCGCCGCGGCGAATGTCCGGTCTCACCCGACGAGGACCCGTTCTACCGAGCCCCGCGAGGCTATGAGCACGCCGAACCGGGCACGGTGTTGCGGTCGCGCGACGTGGAGATCGGATTTCTCGGTCTCATCACCCAACGGGTGGACGGCATTCAGCTGCTTTACCGCACCACGAATCTGCACGACGAACCGGAGGTCGCCGTGACAACCGTCCTCGTCCCCGCGCAGCGCGATTCAGACGTCGTGTATCCGATCCTGTCGTACCAATGCGCGATCGACGCCGTGGCGTCGCGCTGTTTCCCCTCATTCGCCATGCGGCGCGGCGCCCGGCCGGTCGGTGCGTTTGTCCAAGCCGAATACTTGTTGGTGACCGCTGCGCTCGCCGAGGGGTGGGCGGTGTGCGTCCCGGATCACGAAGGCTGTCACGGCATGTGGGGCGCCCCCGCCGAACCGGGCTACCGGATTCTGGACGGGCTGAGGGCAGCGACGGGATGCGAGCGCCTGAAGCTGTCAGCATCTGCGCCGATGGGTCTTTGGGGATACTCCGGTGGGGGGTTGGCGTCGGCCTGGGCCGCCGAACTGTGCGAGCGCTACGCACCGGAACTCAACATCGTCGGAGCCGTTCTGGGCTCGCCCGTCGGCGATCCGGGCAGCGTCGCGCGACGCCTCAACCGCAGCTTCTTCGCCGGTCTTGCCGCGCTGATGATCTCCGCACTGACACAGGTCTTCCCCGGCGCGCAGAAGGTCGTCGAGGAGCACGCGACCGACGAGGGCAAGGCGTTGCTCGACAGGTTGCAGACAATGACAACGGCACAGGCGGTGTGGCAGCTCCGCAACGTCGACATCGGGTCCTACGTCGACTTGACCGCCGACGAGCTGTGGGACCTACCCGAAGTGCGGCACATCTTCGACGAGACCAAGCTCGGCAAGTCGAGGCCCAAGCCTGCGGTGTTGGTCATACAGGCTGTGCACGACAGAGTCATCAGCGTCGACGACATCGATACGCTCATAGCCGAGTACAAACGCCTCGGTGCAGCGGTCACCTATCACCGCGACCGGTTCTGTGGTCACCTGCTGTTGCATCCGCTGTCCGCGCCCATGACGCTGAGGTGGCTGCGCGATCGATTCTCCGATCTGCCGGTCACCGAACACAAAACTCGCACAACGTGGCCGACGCTGTTCAACCCGTCGACGTAATTGGGGATGGCCAAGTTGGGGGTCATCACGGCCAAGGTCGTCCTCGGGCGCTCCGTCGAACGTCAACCGCTATCGACGACGGACGCATAGCGCCTTCCCGCCTCGGCCTTCTCGTCGTCGGGCGGACGCTCACCGATAGAGCCGCGCCGCGTTCCCGCCCGACGAAATTTTGGTCGGCAAAACTCCCAACCGACCACGACAAGCGCCATCACCAACGTATGGCTCGTGGATACGAATCGGATCGTTTCGCTACGTAGCCCATACGTTGGCGAGCCGACCAGCGCCCGGCGCCTATAAATTCACCTTCCATACTGCCCAGCAACGTCCTGAGTACGCCTAAGATCCTTCCACCGGATTCTTACGCACCCGTAAAATTCCGGTCTCTCCACGAAAGGATCGAACTGTGTTGATTCGTGCAGCACTCGTCGCACTCGCCCTGGCCGCAATAGGCACACTGGCGCCAACCGTCACCGCCACCGCTGCCCCGTATTCGAATTGTTCGGAAGCGAAGGCCAACAACGACTGCGACATCCCTTCCGACTCGCCGTACTACCAAGCCAAGCTCGATCGTGATCAGGACGGCATCGGCTGCGAGTGCTGACACGACGGCCACGGCCCGTCATCGATAGCGTCTCCGTGGCCGAACCGTGACTGAGTTTTGACCGAATTGCCCACGCGGCCCGACGATTCCACGCGCCATCGCCCCTAGGATCTTATTGACAAACTTGTAATTTCAAGGGGAACGGGAATTCATGCGTGGGCTTGTTCGGTGTGTTCTTGCTGCGAGCGTCGTCGCTGCGGGTGTGGGCGCAGGACCGGCGGGAAGTAGCGTGGCCGCGGCGAACCAGTCGTCTGCGTCGGCCATCGCATCCATCCGGCCGACCGCGAATCAGGTGGTCGGTGTCGCGCACCCGATTGTGGTGACATTCGGTGCGCCCGTTACGGATCGACCTGCAGCGGAGCGTGCTCTGCGAATCCGGTCGGTACCGCCGATGACCGGCAAATACGAATGGGTCGACAGCAACACCGTGCAGTGGGTACCCGACCGCTTCTGGCCCGCGCACTCCACGGTCGCGCTTTCGGTGGGCGGCCGGTCGACCAGCATTCAGACAGGCCCCGAAGTGCTCGGCGTCGCCAGCATCTCGGACCACTCGTTCACTGTGACCATCGACGGTGTCGAGTCCGGCCCGCCGCCGCGGCTTCCCGCGCCGCATCACCGTGCGCACTTCGGCGAAGAAGGAGTGCTGCCCGCCACGATGGGGCGGCCCGAATATCCCACGCCGGTAGGCACTTACAGCGTGTTGGCGAAAGAGGGCGAGATCACGATGGATTCCAGCAGCGTCGGGATTCCGGTCGACGCTCCCGACGGATACCTGCTGGAGGTGGACCACGCCGTGCGTATCACCAGCCGCGGGCTCTTCGTGCACTCGGCCCCATGGGCCGTCAACTCCATGGGCTACGAGAATGTCAGCCACGGCTGCATCGGCCTGAGCCCCGAAGACGCCGAGTGGTACTTCAACACGGTCAACGTCGGCGACCCGGTGATAGTCCGGGAGTGACAGCGGCCGTCGTGCTGCAGTTCTAACCCGTTGCGCGGGAACCGACTCGGGGTTATCTCGCGCAAATGACGGCAATGACGGCAATGACGGCAATGACAATGCCGCCGGGCCGCACCTCTTGCGAGGGCTCGGCCCGGCGGCATCTGTCGGAGTCGCCGAGTTAGCGGTCGATCGGCGTCAGCTTGCCCCCGTGGGGCCTGCCGGTACCGGCTGACCGGGCGCCGGCGCACCAGCGGGCAGCGGACCGGTCGGCTGACCCTTGCCACCGTAATTGCTGCCGCCCATGTCCGTCAGCGGAGCACCTCCGGCCACCGGGGCTGCCGCAATCGGCGCGCCGACCGGCACCGGGGGCACCAGCGGCGCTGCAGGGACCGGAGGCGGGCCGAGGGGCACCGGCGGTATAGGCGGTGGACCGAGCGGCACCGGGGGCACGGCGGCCGGGGGCGCCGCGGGCAGCGGACCCGGTACGGCCATCGGCACGCCTGCCATGTCATTGAGCGGCGCGCATGCCGGCGCACCGGCCGCAGCGGTACCGCTCGCCTTGTCCGCAACACATTCGTATCCACCCGTCGCCCACGGGACTGCCGCGGCGGCCGGGCTCAACGCGATAGCGACCCCGCACAACCCAGCCCCCACTGCAACCACTCTGACGTTGCATCGATCAAAGACCGCCATTGACGTTGACTCCTTCATTCCTGCTCAGACGTTTCCGCAAAACAACGGTGCAGCAGAAGCGCCTGCCGTACCGAGGCCGCCCGTGGACGACCGCGTCAATTGTCAGCAGCAAATGCCGAACACGCGCCGCGGCGCACCGCACCGTTTCCTAAAGGTGATATTCGGATTGCTAACGATGAGGTTCAGCCCGTTTTGCACGCGACAAACCACCGCGCACCCAGGAGCCGCGCCGCTGGTGAGCTATGTACTTCAAGCAGCTACATAAACGCGGCCTTCGCGACGTTTGTAGGTGCCGACCTGCGAGGATCACTCCCACCGCAACGCCCAGCCGACGATTTCGCTACTAGCGCACTGCTAGCTGATGCACGTTTATTCCGCATCCTTTGGCCAGCTAGAACCTACAATTTTCGAGATCTTTTGTATTGCCACATCTGTTTTAGCAAACAAGATACGTTCTTCGCTCACCCCTTGGCCGTCTCGATCGGACGGCAGCGCCGAACTGCATCGACCAGCTGTTGTCTGATGTGTGCTAGATCTGCACACCTATGTCGCTATAAAACTCAATAGCAACACTTGATTCTGACGACAAGTTCTTGCGTTAGCAAATATCTGCCCAGATTATCACCATTATGCGGCCATCTCTGCGCTGGTCGGCGGTATCGTTTGCAGCCATAAAATCCCCTCAAGCCCGAGGTTGAGCAAATGCCATGTGATACGATCTGCAACTTACGCGATCGTTGCCACGCTGCCTACGTGGGGCGGGTAGGCGGATTGGCCGTAGCGCTGGGCATCGGCGCGGCTTTGGCCAGCGGACACGGCATCGCGCACGCCGACAGCGGCGCCGACGCGAAGGGCTCGCCGAACAACGACACGTCGCAATCGAAGCCCAACGACCAAGACCAAAACTCCGAATCCGGCCAGGTGGACACACCCGGCCAGCCGGAGTCCCCCGGGTCGACCGCGACGGGCCAGAGCGCGCAACCGCAGAACCCGCTGATATCGACCCGCCGATGGCTGACGTCCCTGCGCGAGCTGGCCCCCGACCGCGGCAGCCTCGAGCGCAAACCAAGAATCAGCACCCGCAGCGACGGCTCATCGTCTCGAAACCTGCTGTCCGGCAACTTGGTTGGCGCCAAGAACACCGACGAGACCACCACCAAGCCGCGGCATTCCGTCAGGTTCAACCGCACCGAGAAAGTCGAATCGCAGACCGACACGAACGAGGCCGAAGGGTCAAAGAGCGGAGCACAACCCGCGGTCACCGCCAAGACCACCACGACGTCCGACAACCCGCCGGAAGTCGAGGTGAAGCAAGTCCAGCAGAAGCAGGTACAAGAGAAGACGACCACGTTGGCGGACCTGCCCAAGCCCACCGCGGCGGTCGATACAGCACAGCGCGCTGTCACCACCGTGCTCACCACGCTCGACGACACCGCACCGGCCCCGGCTACACCTGCGCCGTCCACGCCTCCGGTGACGCTGACCGACGTATTGGGTTGGGCCTGGCGCGAAATCAGCCGCACGTTCTTCAACCAGTCGCCCACCATCGGGTACACGCCCGCCACGAACAAAGTTCTCCCCGACGGCGCGATCGAGGGCTATCTGCACACCAACGGCGTACGTGACCCCGACAGTGAGAGGTTGACCTACACCGCGACCGACCCGTCGCACGGAGACGTCGTCGTGCATCCGGACGGGACGTTCACCTACACACCCGACGACACGTTCGTCGGGTCGGACTCGTTCGTCGTCACGATCAGCGACGCCCGCGACGGTTTCCACATTCACGGCCTGTCGGGCTTGGTCAACCTGCTGACGTTCGGTCTGCTCGGCGAGAGCGGCCACACCGTCACCAAGACGATCAACGTCGGCGACGTCCAGTCCGGCTACACCGTTGTCGAGCACGTGACGGGCCTGACCGAACCGACGGACTTCCGGGTGCTGCCCGACGGCCGAATCCTCATCGTCGAGAAAGCCGGAGCCATCCGCGTCGCCGACAAGGACGGCAATCTGCAGGCCACACCGGTGGCCAAACTGGACACCCCGACGAAGTGGGCCCGCGGCCTGCTGGCCGTCGAGATCGATCCCGAGTACGAGACCAACGGCTATATCTATGTGTCTTACGTCGAGCCGACGACCGGCCACGAGCGCCTCTCGCGTCTAACCGTCACCGACCCGAACGCCGAGGTCCTCACCATCGATCTGGACTCCGAAAAGGTGCTGGTGGAAGGCACCGAGGCCGCCGGCGACGACCATCTTGGCGGCGGGCTGGCCTTCGGCCCGGACGGCAAGCTGTACTGGGCCGTCGGCGACAACGTGTGCTGCACTCACATCGACGGAAGCCGTTCGCAGGACTCGACCACCATCTACGGAAAGGTGTTGCGCCTCAATCCCGACGGCACGGCCCCCGAAGACAATCCGTTCTACGACGAGGCGACGGGCGTCGGTCAGCTGATCTATGCCAGAGGATTCCGCAACCCGTTCCGATTGGCATTCGCACCAGACGGCGAGCTGCTGGTCACCGATGTCGGCCAGGCCACCTGGGAGGAAGTGAACCTCATCAGGCCTGGCGGCAACTACGGATGGCCGGAGGCCGAAGGCCCGTGCGACGGCATCGGGACCCAGAACTGTTCAAAGCCGTCCTCGTACGACAACCCGATCTATGCCTATAAGCACACCAACGGCGGCAACTCGATCACCGGGGTGCTGGTGTCGAGCGACCCCGAAGCCGGCACCCACACGGTGCTCATCGCCGACTTCAACCAAGGCTGGGTCAAGGAGCTGACCTTCAACTCCGACTACTCGCAGGTGATCGGCGAAAGGATCCTCGATGCCGCCGGACCAGGCAGCACCAACCAGCTGATCCGAGACGAGAAGGGCAACATCTACCAGCTGACCTACCAGGGCACGCTGTGGCGGCTCACCCCGTCAAGTGACGTTTCGGTGGTGTGACCCGAGGCTTCGGACAGACCCGGAAGAGACTCCGGGAAAAATTTCCGACGATTTTTTGAAAAAAGTGTGCGAGGGCCCCACCCCTATCGCTCCTACCTGTGAACGCAGCCCACCAAGGGCAGCACCCAGACGAAGGAGCGGTCATGGACACCACCACTTACATCGCCGATTCGGAGCCGACCGTGCGCTCCACCGGGCTTGCCTACTCGCAGTGCCTGCCCGAGCCGGACTACGGCTATCCGCAGCACCCGCAGTACGCGCCGTATCGCCACGAGCAGACGCCGGTGCAGACGCCCGTCAAGCAGTCGTCGTCGGGCAAGGGCCTGTTGTTCGTCGCCGGCCTGGCTGTCGTCGGTGCGGCCGCGTTCGGCGGCGTCTACCTGATGAACTCCACCGAGTCGCAGCCGACGGCGACGACGAGCGCCGCTGCGGCCACGCCGCCTGCCGGGTCGACGATCATCAATGTGCCGTCGGCAGTGGAGATTCCGTCGTTGGCGCCCGCAGATGACAAGGAAGACAAGCCCACCCCGGTGATCGTCAACAACCAGGCACCGGTGCAGGTGAAGGCTCCCGCCGTCGCGCCCAAGCCCGTCGCTGCGCCCGCACCCAAGCCGATTGCCGCACCAGCACCGAAGCCGATAGCCGCGCCGCCTCCTGCTGCCGCGCCAGCTCCCGCACCCGCCGCGGCGCCGGCCCCAGCACCCGCGCCTGCCACCGGTCCCGACGTCAGGATCAAGGCCCCCTTCGTCGACGTGGCAGTTCCGAGCCAGGGCGGCGTTTCGGTCAAGACGCCTGGCACGGATATCGGGGTGCCCGGCCCAGGCGGCCAGGGTGGCGTCTCGGTGTCGGTGCCCGGGAGCCAGACCGGTGCGAACACCCAGCAAGCAGCCGAGCGGCCGGCGAACTGAATGACCAGCCAACGATATAGAGGCTCAGCCCAGGCCAGGGGGTCTGGGCTGAGCGCCATCCATTCCCTGTTCGACGTGCCTTGGCAACTTTTCCGGTTTACGCTGACAGACACCGCCGCGCAACGGGGTGGGGAGCACAGTTCATGACCGCCGCATTACCCAACTGGGCAGGTATCGGACCGGGCAGCAGCGATGCGGAATTGGCACGCGCCGCCGCTGCCGGTGACCGTCGCGCCTTCGCCGGGATCTACGACCGCTACGCCGACCGCCTGCACGACTTCTGCATCGGCATGCTGCGCGACCGCGACTCGGCGGCGGACTGCGTCCAGGACGCCTTCTGCACCGTGGCCACCAGCCTCGGCGGGCTGCGCGAACCCGAGAAGCTGCGTCCGTGGCTCTACTCGATCACCCGCAACGAGGCCCTCAAGCGGCTGCGGGAATTGCGCCGCGAGCGACCGACCGAAGACGTCCCCGAAGTCACGTCGCGCGATGCGAGCCCGGACACCATGGCGCACCGGATGGAGTTGGCCAACCTGATTTCCGAAGCGGCAGGCGGACTTTCGGATCGCGATCAGGTGGTGCTCGAGTTGGCCTACCGGCAGGGACTTGACGGGCCCGAGTTGGCGCAGGCGCTCGGCGTCAGCTTGACGAATGCCAACACCATGGTCGGTCGCTTGCGCGACACCATCGAGCGGTCGCTCGGCGCGCTGCTGGTGGCCCGCCGCGTTCAGGGCGACCCGTCCAGCTGCCCGGAGTTGGCGACGATCCTGCGCGGCTGGGACGGCAAGTTCACGATCCTGATGCGCAAGCGGATCGCCCGGCATATCGAGTCGTGCCACGCGTGCGACGGTGAGCGGCGCCGGTCGGTCAGTCCGCGTGCCCTGCTGGGCGCCGCGCCGGTGCTCATCCCGGCACCGCCGTGGCTGAAGGAGCGGGTGATGCTGACGTCGGCCTCGAGTGCGCTGGCGACGACGATGATCCCGAGGCCGGATCAGTCCCAGTTCGCGCCCACTGCTCGGCAAGTGGCGGCGCCGCCGTCGTACCCGCCGCCGCCTCAGCCGCCATATCCGCCGGAGCCGAACGAGCAGCCGCTGCCGGTCACCGACGACGAATCGAAGCGTCGGGTGGTGCCGTTCATCGCGCTGTTGATCGGCGTTCCGCTCATCGTGCTCGGCGGGACGTTGGCGTGGGTGTACCTTCCGAGCACCGCGCTCTCGCCGAGCGGCGTCGAGCAACCGTCCCCGCTGCAGGCGCCGCCATACGCACCGCCGGCAGCGGTCAACCCCGGGCCTGTGCCACCGTCCGCCAAGCCCGCGGTTCCTCCCCCGGCCCAACAGGCGCCGCGCGGATCCGCCCCGGCCAGGCCGCCGGCGCCGGGCGCGAAACTCCCCGCATCCCAACCGCCGCAAGCTCCTGCCGTGGCGCCACCGGCTCAGCCGCAGCCGCCCGCCCAAGCAC
>NZ_PDCP01000106.1 GCF_002553505.1 Mycolicibacterium agri
TGTTCACCCGCCATCGACAACCCACGTCCGATTGCAGCCCGAGGCCTTCGGCCTCAAGTCGCCTCCATACCGTCTAGGTGGTTGCGAAATTCGTGCATGTCCTCGTATCCGTTCGTGATGTCAATGAGGAGCGAGCCCGGCGTCTCGACCTTGCGAAGTTCGTCTACAAGCCGGGCGCCGCTCAGACCGCGGCGAGGCAGTTCCTCGCCGGCGGGGACCAGGCAACGGTCGAGCCGCATCTCCACCAGCCCACCGAGGTAGAGCAATCGTCCGAGCGCAATCGCGAAATCGTCAGGCAGATCATCCACGCCGCCCAAGTCTCCTCGCGAGCGCGTCGCAGAGCAAACGATTACGAATCGAATCCCGTCGTTGCGGGCGACATATGCGTACGGCCCGACATATGCCCGATTCCGGCATTTGCGCTGATAGCGACATATGCCTCAGTTTCGTTGCGCCCTTGGCAATTCGATACTCAGCGGGTCAGCCTCACCGCATGGCAACCACCGTTGAAACCCCGCCCACCGACCCCGAAACCGTCGCGCTCGATCTGATCGTCCGTATCGCCGAAGCCGTTCCCGGCGCCACGGCATTGCGGGCCGCGCTGCAAGGGTTCGCCGGCGTCCTTCAACTCGAAGGTGCGCTCGCCAGCCTCGGCCAGCGTCGAGGACGCGCGACTCGCCGCCGCCACGATCACCGAGGCCGCGTTCAGCGCCGACGATCCCGTCGGCTCGCTTCGGATCCGTGCTGCCGCGATGCGCGCCGACTGCGGACAGGACTGCGGCGACCCGCCGGCACTGGCGCCGGCGCTCGACGGCGCCGCGACCGTGCTGGACGTGAAGTGAGCGGGCCCGCGCCGCGGCCGCTGCCGCCGGCATGGTCTGACCTGATCGTCGCGTACCTCGCCGCCGAGGCCGGCGGCGCCGGTCACCGGCGACGATCGCCACCCGGCGCGGGCATCTGGCATTCATGGCGCGCGGGCTCCGGTGCGGACCGGCGCGGGTCACGACGGCCAGCATTCTCGCTTTGTTCGGCCGGTAGGTGTGGAGCATCGAGACGCGCCGCAGCTACCGCAACACCGCGGTTTCCTTCTTCGGGTGGGCCCACCGCGCCGGCCACCTTCCGACGAACCCAGCGGCCGAGCTTCCGGTGATGCGCGCAGCAGCGCCGGCACCGCGGCCGGCGCCCGACGCGGTCTGGTCCGCAGCGATCGCCGGCGCCGATCCGCGGGTGCGACTGATGCTGAGGCTCGCCCCCCGAGGCTGGGCTACGCCGAGCCGGACCGCAGGCGCGAAAGCCTGCCACAACGTTGTTCCTTGGCCGACGATCCCGTACTACCGTCGCAAGCATGAAAGCACCCGAAAACCGGCGGGGCATGAAGCGGGCGAACGCGGACTCGATTGTGGCTGGCGACTGGCTTTACCGAATCATCAAGAGTGCCGACAGCAGCGCTCCACCAGGCGAATACATGATGATCGTGGCCTCAGTCGACACGGTAGACCACGCGGGATCAGAGGTGTATAGGTACAGCGGCGATGTCTACGCCGTGAAAGGTGAAGGGGCATGGCCACAGTCGGCGTTCCTCGGTGCCATCGAGTTGCATCAGTTGGGCACCGGCACGTGGATGTCACCGCTGGACGGGAATATGGTGGTGGGGTGTCCGCTCGATGAGGGGGGCGACCCCGCGGAGTGGGGATTTGACACCACGCTTTAGCGCCCCTTGAAGATCGGTGACCGCTGCCCGGTCGCGCCGGGGTGTAGGTTCGAGCGCCATGACAGATAGGGCGAGCCGGCTCGAACAGCTCGATAAGACGCACGCCGCGATCGAGGAGCACCGGCAGGCTGAACAGCGCTCATTCCTGCCCGCCGAATCGGCTGAGGCGCTGATCTTGCGCGTGATCGGAGGTTGGGAAAACCTGCTCGGAAGGGTGAACTTCACCCGGTTCCACGCCGCCGGGTACGTCGCCGGCACCCTTGAGAAGGATGAGCTGGCCAAGGCGATGCGGGAAGTGGCCGATGCGGCGCGGGTCAGGTGGCCGCATCAACAATGGTCGGCCGTGGCGGCGAAGGCGAAGCTGGCTCGCCACGAGCTGGCCCACATGCTGTACATATTCAGCGTCACGGGCGACATGCCGGATCGGACGATCAACATTGTGAGGCTCGGCGCGCCGGGCGCCCCGCGCAAAACCCCCGATGGCAACCCCGGCGAGCTGGCCTGGCGCGAGCAAGCCTGGTCGATGCAAGCGCGACACACTGCACCGATAAGCGAGCAGGTCCTAATCGAAGCGCTCCAAGGCATCAAGTGGATGATCGATTGCTGCCGCGGGCTCCTCCGAATCCGCGACATCCTCGCAGACGAGAACGCCGACTTACCCGACGACAAGGTGATAGACCCCTTCATGTGGCAAGTCAACTGGTGGCTGCCGGAATGGGGCGACCCAAGGACAACGCCTCTGACCGTGGCGCACATTCGCCTGAAGCCCGGCGAGTCGAACTGACGAAAGGCCAAGCGGGAACGTGGGTTCGATCGTTTACCACTACACCGACGCACAAGCATTCGAAGGTGTCGTCGAGAACGCCACGCTGTGGGGCACTGACTTTCGCTACCTCAATGACTCACAGGAGCTGATCTACACGTGGGCCGCGTTTGTCGAGCGGCTTGAACGGCTGGCCGCGGAACCCGGCCAAGATTCCGAGGTATATCGCGCACAGCTCCGGGCGCTGGAGTTGATGAACGCTAGAAACTTGATGGAGTTCGACGACGCGATGTTCGTCGCGTGTTTCACCGAACTCGCCGACAGAATTAGCCAGTGGACCCACTACGGGGCCATGGGTCGCGGCTTCGCGCTCGGGTTCGATGCCGAACGCATGTCGTCGCTCCAGGTACCGCAGTACAACCGGGCGCTGGATGGTCGGCTGGACGGCCCCGTCGTAGCAACCATCGCGGGCGGCCCGGAAGCGGGTCAGCAGATCGAACTCACGTGGAACGGCTACCTGCAGAAGGTCGTGTACGGCGATGCAGCGCGCGACCTGGTCGTCGACGAGCTCATCGAGTACGTGCAGCGAATTGCAGAAGACGGTGCGAGTTTCGACATCAATGTGGGCAACTGCATCTCGCATACCCATGCCTTGGTCCATCGTCTGCCACTGGTCAAGCACTCGGATTTCGAGCACGAACGCGAGCACCGCATCACGATCACCGAACACCACGGTGGACGAAGCCCCAACCAGAAAGCGGCGCTGCGGAGCCTGGGGCGGCAGCCTTTCTTGGCCTGGTCGTCCGGCGAGTTGGTGACCGTGGATGTGCAGTTCCGCCCGCATGAAACGAAGTTATTCGTGCCGTACGTGGAGCTTCCGTTCGAGCGTGAGGCCCTTGTTCGAGTCATCATCGGGCCGGTTGTAAATCACCACCTTGCCGCGGCCACTGTGCGGCGAATGTTAGACCGAAATGGCTTCCGGCATACGCAGATCGACCCATCGAATTCGTCTCTTCAAGCTTGAGTGTCGACGCGGTTGGCCGGCGCCCGGCACGGGTTGGGCGCCGGCCTCAACGCGACGGTTGTTCACCGGCGGCGCGCGCAGCTAGGTACTTCTGCTTAGCCGGCCCTGTGTTGACCCGGACGCGCAGCATCCGCATGTAACCACGCATCCACAGCTGCGCGAGGACCAGCGACTGGCCGGCATACGGGTTGCGGTCGCCGACGTCGGCGAGCGAACCCTCATACAGCGCGCGGATTGCAGCCAGGCGTGTCACCCGTCAAGAATGCTTGGCGTGCGAGCGGAGGCGGGCTGAGGCGCGCCGAAGACGCGCAGGGAAGTTGTGGGTTTCACTCGGGGAGCATTCTCTTGCCTGTGCTGTCGCTCCGGTAGAACTGTCCTGCCATTGGATCGTCGACCGGCGAAATGCGAGTTGCCGACTCAACGTCGCCATCCGCGGATTCTGTGAAAGCCCAATGGAATTCGCGATCGCCAACTACAGCTTTGCCGCTCGAATAGTTGCCCTCCCTGTAACTTCCGTGCGATAGGGGCATGTCCACGCCGCGCACCTGGAACGTCATGGTGTTGATGATTTCCACAATCCGGTAGAGCCGCTTCTCAGTCGCTGGTTCTCCTGGAATGGGGAGCCGGTCTTCTTGCATGGGCACGAGCCGACGGCGGCGGCAAGCGACGGTACGGACCCCACGGAACGCCGATATATCGTTGTCGGCATGTTCTGCGACGATTTGGTAACCGCGCGCGGACGCGAACGTGCGGGCGTGTTCCAGCTGATCAGCTACACCAACCGCTTGTCCCGTGGTGTCCTGGCTTATGCGCGCATAGAGCGCGACCCTTTCCCCCGGAGAGGTATTCACATTTTAGAACCTACGGTATTCCCCGGCGGTGTCGGCAAGACGTGGCAGCCGGGCGACTTCGAGCAATTGCTCGGCGACGTGACCAGCCGGGTGTTCGACGTCTACGCCGACTCCACCGTGGTGTATCCGGGCCACGGCGACGACACCACGCTCGGCGCCGAACGGCCCCACCTCGCCGAGTGGAAGGAGCGCGGTTGGTAATGGCCGCCGACAAGACGGTCGCCGTCGTCACCGGGGCAAGTCGCGGCGCAGGCCTCGGCATCGCCCGCGCCGTCGGCAGCCACGGCTGCACCGTCTACGTCACCGGGCGCACCGAGGCACCCGGCCAGTCCGCGATGGGCGGCACGATCCACGAGACGGCCGAGGCCGTGACGCGGGCGGGCGGCGAGGGCATCGCCGTCCGCGTCGACCACTCCGACGACAAGCAGACCGAGGCGTTGTTCGACCGGGTGCGGTCCGAGCAGGGCAAGCTCGACATCCTCGTCAACAACGCCACGATCATCCGTGACGAGTTGATGGCCCGGAAACCGTTCTGGGACAAGCCAATCGACATCATCGACACGCTGGACGTCGGGCTGCGCAGCAGTTATGTCGCGACCGTCTACGCGGCGCCGTTGATGGTTCCGCAGCGGCGCGGGCTGGTCGTGTTCACCTCCGCGCCCGGCGCGGCCCACTACGTCTTCGGGCCCGCATACGGTGTGCACAAGGCCGGCATGGACAAAATGGCCGCCGACATGGCGGTCGACTTCGCCGATTTCGATGTCGCGGCGGTCTCCATCTGGATGGGCATCCTGCGCACCGAGCGGTTGGAGAGCATGGTCGCCGCGGCGCCGGACAAATTCGGTGGGCTGCTCGACATCGCCGAAACACCGGAGCTGACCGGCCATCTGATCTGGGCACTGTTTCGCGACGACAACGTCATGAAGAAGAGCGGCCAGACGTTGATCGGCGCCGAACTCGCCGACGATTACGGAATCACCGACGCCGGGGGCCGTCGCCCGCCGTCGTATCGCGAGCTTCACGGTATCCACCCGATCCCGCAGTACGCGCGGGTCCTAAGGTGACTGCAACGGTGCAGGAGTTGAGAAGGAGATGAAATGAATCCCGAGCAGTTGGAGAAGGCACGCAACGGTGCCGGCTTCATCGCGGCCCTCGACCAGAGTGGGGGCAGTACCCCCAAGGCGCTGAAGCTGTACGGCATCCCCGAGGACGCCTACTCGAACGAAGACGAGATGTTCGACCTGGTGCACGAGATGCGCACCCGCATCATCACCAACCCTGCGTTCGACGGCGACCGCATCATGGGCACGATCCTGTTCGAGCAGACCATGGACCGCCAGATCGAAGGCCGCCCGACGGCCGACTACCTGTGGAACGTCAAGGGCATCGTGCCGTTCCTCAAGATCGACAAGGGCCTCGCCGAGGAGAAGGACGGCGCGCAGACGATGAAGCCCATGCCGGGCCTCGACGAGCTGTTGGACCGCGCGGTGGCCAACGGCGTCTTCGGCACCAAGGAGCGCTCGGTCATCAAGCTGCCGGGTGCGGGTCTTGACGCGGTCGTCGAGCAGCAGTTCGAGGTGGCCCGCCAGGTGCTGGCGAAGGGCCTTGTGCCGATCATCGAGCCGGAAGTCGACATCAAGAGCCCGAAGAAGGCCGAGGCCGAGGAGCAGCTGAAGGCCGCTCTGCTGGCTGGCGTGAACCAGCTCGGCGACGACCAGCAGGTGATGCTGAAGCTGACGCTGCCCGACACCGACAACCTGTACCGGGAGCTGGTCGAGCATCCGAAGGTGCTGCGCGTGGTGGCGCTGTCCGGCGGGTACAGCCGCGCCGAGGCCTGCGAGAAGCTGGCCCGCAACAACGGCGTCATCGCCAGCTTCTCCCGCGCGCTCACCGAGGGGCTGACCGCCCAGCAGAGCGACGACGAGTTCACTGCGACGCTGGACGCGGCGATCGCCGAGATTGCGAAGGCGTCGGCTACCTAGCCGACGCCCCTCCGTCACGGCGTGGTGTGAACGATCAGCACGTCGGTCTTGGCCCGCCGGGCAACGTTGGCGGGCACCGAGCCGAGCAGCCGGCCCGCGATGGTGCTCAACCCGACGTTGCCGACCACGAGTAGGTCGGCGTTGACTTCTTCGGCGAGCTCGACGAGGGCGTCGACCGGGGCACCGACGACCGCCTTCTCCTCAATGTCGGTCGCACCCGCGGCCTTCGCGCGGTCCCTGGCCTCGCGCAGGATCGCGTAGATCGGCGCATTGCCGGACAGCTTGTAGCCCTCGTCCTTGAGGAGGTCGGCGGCGCGCTGATCTTCGTTCTGGGGGAAGTACGCCGTGGCCACGATCACCTTCGCGCCCGTACCCGCGGCGATCTGACCGGCCTTGTCCACTGCACGTAACGAGGAATCTGATCCGTCCGTGCCGACCACCACGGTCTGATAGCCGCTCATTCATACCCTCCCAATGTCATTTGCAGCTTTGTTTGCAGCGCCAACGAACGACCCTAACGTGTTGTCGGGCGAAGATGGGAGTACTTCTCCCCGTGAGCTGCGTTTTCCTGCAGCTTCAGGCAGGCCCCGCTATCAACATCACGACGGTGGCGCCGCCGTGACACCGGCAACAGATTGCCCGCGCAGGTAACTCGTGACCGCACCGGACGGTTTCTGCGCGGTGGGTGACGCGGGCAGCAGCGGGTAAACCCTTGGCATGGTATATCCCGGCGCTGCGGAATTCGTGCCCGACACCGACGACCTCGGTGCGCTGGCAGAGGCGTCGCAGGCGTGCAAAGGCTGCGACCTGTATCAGAACGCCACCCAGGCGGTGTTCGGCGCCGGGTCACGGAAAGCGCGGGTGGTGTTCGTCGGCGAGCAGCCCGGCGACCAGGAGGACAAGGCCGGCGAGCCGTTCGTCGGACCCGCCGGTCGCCTGCTGGACAAGGCGCTCGCGGCGGCGGGTATCGACCGCGACGACGTGTATGTGACCAACGCCGTCAAACACTTCAAGTTCGAGCAACGCGGCAAACGCCGCATCCACAAGACGCCGAGCCGCACCGAGGTGGTCGCCTGCCAACCGTGGCTGCTGGCCGAATTCAACGCGATATCACCCGAAGTCGTGGTGCTGCTCGGTGCGACGGCGGCAAAGGCGTTGATGGGCAGCAGCTTTCGGTTGACAGCCCATCGCGGCGAGGTGCTGCACCTGCCCGCCGAGAACGCCACCGTTGATCTGGATGCCGATCCTGAGGTGGTGGCCACGGTGCATCCGTCGTCGGTGCTGCGCGGGCCGCCCGAGGACCGCGAGAAGGCGTTCGACGCCTTGGTCGCCGATCTACGGGTCGTCGCCTCGCTGATGTAGCCGCCCACAGCAGACCCGCAGCCGGCGCCCAGCCGGTCCACCCCATCACGCGCCACTCTGGACTGACCGAACAAGGGAGCCTGTCATGGGAATTCGAACGAGCCACATCGCAACCGTGCTGGCGACGGCAGCCGTTGCGCTCGCGGTCGTGGTCGCGCCGACGGCCAACGCTGCAAGCTCTGCCAACACCAGGATGTCCTGCGCCGAGACCGGGGGCGGCACCGAATGCCAGACGCCCGGCAATGTCCAGCTCGACGACTCGCCGCCGCCTGTCTCCTTCGACCCGTACGGCGACTACGGCCTCCTGCTCGGAGGCTTTGGAAACCCCGGCTTCCGCGGCGGTTTTCACGGCGGCGGCTTCCACGGCGGCGGATTCGGCGGCGGAGGCCACCGCTAAACGTCCAGCGATCACCGTGATATCGGAGCGAGTGACGGGATTCGAACCCGTGTAGACGGCTTTGCAGGCCGCTGCCTATCCACTCAGCCACACCCGCATCGCCTCCGACTCTGCCGATGCAGGCGCCGATCCGCCAGCATTCGACTCGCGGTGATCGTTAGCCGTCCGGCGAAGAGCGGCGTGCCAGACAGCGATTCGCCAGATGTGGGCATTAGCTTGTTCGCATGGATCTCATGCTGGCGGCAGATCCGCCGTTCTTCGGCGGGCCCGGGCAGGGCCTGCGGCAGATCGTCGAACTGTTCGTCGCGTTCGGGCTGACAGCGCTGATCGGGCTGGAACGGGAACTGCGGGGCAAGAGCGCAGGCATCCGCACGCAGACGATCGTCGGCACTGCCGCCGCGCTCATCCTGCTGGTCAGCAAATACGGGTTCGGTGACGTGCTCGTCGCGGGCACGGTCGAGGTCGACCCGTCGCGCGTGGCGGCCCAGATCGTCTCCGGCATCGGGTTTCTCGGCGCGGGCATCATCATCTTCCGGCGCGGTTCGGTGCACGGGCTGACGACGGCCGCCTCCATCTGGGAATCCGCGGCGATCGGAATGGCAGCGGGCGCAGGGCTTCTCCTGCTCGCGTTCACGGTGACCGCCATGCATTTCCTCGTGGTGGTCGGGTTCCTGCCGGTAGCGCGACGCCTGCACACCCGGCTGAGCGGCGCCATCCGCGTGCACGTCACGTACGCCGAGGGCCGGGGCGTGATGACCCGGCTGCTGCAGGCCTGCGACCACCGGGGTTGGCAGCTGACCGAGCTGGTCGTCGATCCGGCCGGCGAGACCCTCGCCGCGCCGCCGGGCCATTCGGGTGTGATGATGACGCTGGCCGGTACGGGGATCCTCGGCGCGCCGACGGTGTTGGCCGGCATCGAGGGCGTGACGGCGATCCGACAGCTCGACGAGGAACCGGACTAGCGGTGCTGCCCGTAGCGCGGCCCGAACGCGTTTCTCGGGATCGCTCCGGCTGCGGCGACGCAATCGCGGATGGTCTCGCCTAACGAGACGAGTTCGGACACCTCGTCGTCGGACAGCGTCCGCCACGGCGCGTAGGCCAATTCGTCGGTCAGGTCTTCGACCTTGACGCGCAACGCGTTTCCGGCCTCGGTGAGGTCTCTTTTCGCGTCGAGCAGGCCGCGGGAGCGCAGCGCGTCCACCGTCTCGTCCCACTGCTGCTCGCTCCATCCCCGCAGCAACCGCCCGAATTCCGGGGTGAACCCGGTGCCCGTCGCGACATGGGTGACGAGCGCCTCGATTCCGCTGAGGCCGTGGGTGACCAGCGCAGCGACGTGGCCGTCGCCCCGATATTCGCGCAGCAGCGTAATCGCATGCCACAGTTGCGCATACGGCGTGTCCGGCCAGTCCAGCTCCGCATGCCCCGCATACAGGGGGCGCCCGTCGGCATTCGGTATCGCCTCGGCAGTGCGGCGCACTACTGCCACCGCATGCGCGAAGTCGCCCGACCGAATCCGCTCCTCCCCCAGAATCCGCGACACCACCGCGTCGACGACTTCATACCGGACACGGGTGACCTCCGCGGGTGAGGCGATCTCCCATGCCGCCGGAATCGCGCGCGCGACCAAGTCGGGATTGAAGTTATAGAACGTCGCCGCAACGACATTCGCGGTGACGGCTCCCATCGGCGCCGCGCGACTGGCGAAGTACTGCATGCGCTGGTCGGTCAGGCCGAGTTGGGTGAACTTCTCCTTGGCCTCGGGCGCGAAGTAAACGGTGGAATGCAGTTTGTCCAGGGCGCGGCTGAGCTGCCCGGCGGAGAAGGCGTCCATCGTTTCGACTCTAACGTGCGCCGTCCGGCGTCAATTGGGCTGTCCGGAGGCCACTTCGTGTGGACGCGACCAGGCCTGCGATGGCGAGCACTGCGAACACTATGAACAGCCAGCGGGCCGCGGTCGCGTCGCCGCCGTACGTGGTGTTGACGACGACGCCCGCCAGTCCCGCGCCGAAGGCGCCGGAAATCAACTGCACCGTGTTGATTGCCGCCGCGGCGGTTCCGGCTTCCACCGGATCGTCGACAGCCCCCATGATCCACGCCGACAGGTGCGGCCACGCCACCCCGACACCCGCGCCGGCGATGAACAGCCCGACCGCCCAGAACGTCACCATCGGCCACGTCAGATGCTCGCCAAGCACCAGCGCGCCGAGGCCGAGGCCGACTGCGATCACCGCGGGCGCCGCCGCGACAAGACGGATGACGGTGCGCGGACCGCTCACCGATGCGCTGACGATCTCCGACACCGTCCAGCCGACCGCCAGCACCGCGCCGAAGAAACCCGCCGCCACAGGCACCATCCCGGCCAGCCGCTGACCGAACAACGGCACGTACATGTCGACCATCGTGGCCGCCATCAGCAGCCCGAGCGTGACGTACATCCACTTCAACGGGCCCGGCTGAAACGTCGCACGCGGCAGAACTCTGGCGCCCGCCCGGCGATCGACCAGTAGGAACAGCCCGACGACGGCCGCGCCGGCGGCCAGGAAGGCGACAGTGGCCGCGGGAGCCCGCTGCACCCCGGCGACGCTGATCGCCAACGCGGCCAGCCCCAACAGCAGCAGCGACCACAGCGGGATCCGCGGGATCGGCGGGCGCTCGTCCTCCGGCTTGCGGGCGGGCAGCGCGCCGGGCACCAGCACCGCCATCGCGACCGTCAGGATCGCCAACGAGCCGAAAGCCCAACGCCAGATACCGAATTGGGCGAAGACACCGCCCATCGCGGGGCCGATGATGACGCTGACGCCCCACATCGCCGACACCAGCGCCGACGCCCTGGTCCACAGCCGGCTCGGCAGCGCCGCGTTGATCAGCGCGTAGCCCAGCCCGGCGAGCATTCCGCCCGCAGCGCCCTGCAGCGTGCGCGCCACCAACAGCAGCTCCATGCTGGGCGCGACCGCGCAGCCCAGTGTGCCCGCTGCGAAGATTGCCAAGGTCATCAGGTACGACGGCCGCGGACCGAACCTGATCAACAGCGGATTCACTGCGGTCGCGGCGACGACGGACCCGATGAGGTACACCGCGATCACCCACGCGTAGAACCGCTGTCCGCCGATGTCGGCCACCGCGCTCGGCAACAGGCTGATGGTCAGGAACTCGTTGGTGGCGTACAGTCCCACCCCGCCGGCCAACAGGATCGCGGTGCGAAGCCGCTCCCGGCCCAGCAAGTCTCGCCAGCTGCCTGGCTGGACGGTCGCGGTTTCGGTCACATCGGCCACCGTAGGACCTCAACCGCTGTTGAGATCAAACTATTTCAAAGCTATTTCAAGCCCGCGGCGTCCATGCCCCGCAATTCGCGCTTCAGATCGGCGATTTCGTCCCTGATTCGGGCCGCCAACTCGAACTGCAGATCGCGTGCGGCCGCCATCATCTGCTCGGTCAGATCCTTGATCAGGTCGGCGAGTTCGGCCCGCGGCATGTTCGTGGTGTCCCGGCCCTCGATGATGCCGGCGCTGACGACACGGCCCGGCTCGCCCTGGGCACGGCGGCCGCGCGACGCGTTGCGACCCGATCCGCCGATCTCGACGGATTCGGTGTCGTCGGCCTCGCGGTACACCTGGTCGAGGATGTCGGCGATCTTCTTGCGCAACGGTGTCGGGTCGATGCCGTTGGCCTCGTTGTAGGCGATCTGCTTGGCGCGCCTGCGTTCGGTTTCGTCGATGGCTTCCCGCATCGACTCGGTGATGTTGTCGGCGTACATGTGTACTTCGCCGGACACGTTGCGGGCAGCGCGGCCGATGGTCTGGATCAGGCTGCGCGTCGACCGCAGAAAGCCTTCCTTGTCGGCGTCCAGGATGGCCACCAGCGACACCTCGGGCAGGTCGAGGCCCTCGCGTAGCAGGTTGATGCCGACCAGCACGTCGTACTCGCCGAGCCGCAATTGCCGCAGCAGTTCCACCCGTCGCAGTGTGTCGACCTCGGAGTGCAGGTAGCGGGTGCGGATCCCCATCTCCAGCAGGTAGTCGGTGAGGTCCTCGGCCATCTTCTTGGTCAACGTGGTGACCAACACGCGTTCGTCGGCCTCGGTGCGCTTGCGGATCTCGCCGATCAGGTCGTCGATCTGGCCCTTGGTCGGTTTGACCACGACCTTCGGGTCGACCAGTCCGGTCGGCCGAATGACCTGCTCGACGAACTCGCCGCCGGTCTGGCTGAGCTCGTAGGGCCCCGGGGTGGCCGACAGGTACACCGTCTGGCCGATCCGGTCGGCGAACTCCTCCCACGTCAGCGGCCGGTTGTCGATCGCCGACGGGAGCCGGAACCCGTACTCGACCAGGTTGCGCTTCCGCGAGATGTCGCCCTCGTACATGCCGCCGATCTGCGGCACCGTGACGTGCGACTCGTCGATGACGAGCAGGAAATCCTCGGGGAAGTAGTCCAACAGCGTGGCGGGCGCCGAACCCGGCGGCCTGCCGTCGATGTGGCGCGAGTAGTTCTCGATGCCCGAGCAGAAGCCGACCTGCCGCATCATCTCGATGTCGTAGTTGGTCCGCATCCGCAGTCGCTGCGCCTCCAGCAGCTTGCCCTGCTTCTCCAGTTCGGCGAGCCGCTCCTCGAGTTCCTGCTCGATGGTCGAGATGGCGTGGGCCATCCGCTCCGGCCCGGCGACATAGTGGGTGGCCGGGAAGATCCGCAGCGAGTCGACCCGGCGGATCACGTCACCGGTGAGCGGATGCAGGTAGTACAGCGCCTCCACCTCGTCGCCGAAGAACTCGATGCGCACCGCGAGCTCCTCATATGAGGGGATGATCTCGACAGTGTCGCCGCGCACCCGGAACGAGCCCCTGGTGAACGCCGTGTCGTTGCGGGTGTACTGCACGTCGACCAGCAACCGCAGCAGCGCGTCACGCGGGATCTCCTGGCCGACCTTCACCTCGACGGACCTGTCCAGGTAGGACTGCGGGGTGCCCAGGCCGTAGATGCAGGACACCGAGGCCACCACCACGACGTCGCGCCGCGACAGCAGGCTGGATGTCGCTGAGTGCCTGAGCCGCTCGACGTCGTCGTTGATCGAGCTGTCCTTCTCGATGTAGGTGTCCGTCTGCGCGATGTAGGCCTCGGGCTGGTAGTAGTCGTAGTACGAGACGAAGTACTCGACGGCGTTGTTCGGCAACATCTCCCGCAGCTCGTTGGCCATCTGCGCGGCCAGCGTCTTGTTCGGCTCCATCACCAGGGTGGGCCGCTGAACGCGTTCGATCAGCCACGCCGTTGTCGCCGACTTGCCGGTGCCCGTCGCACCCATCAGCACGACGTCGCGCTCCCCCGCCTTGAGCCTGCGTTCCAGCTGGTCGATGGCGGCCGGCTGGTCGCCGGCGGGCGAGTACTCACTGACCACTTCGAACCGGCCGCCGGTACGCATGATGTCCTCGACGGCGCGGTATTCGGAATGCGCCAGTACGGGGTGTTCGGTAGCGAAGGCCATGTTCACAGCGTAGAACTACGGACCGACAAGACGTGTTCTCAAGCCCTATGCTCGTGGCTATCCACGCACCGAAGAACGAGAAGTTTGACCTGGTCGCACGCACTAACACGGATCCGAAGGGGGTCGTGCGTGCGGTAGACCAGTACGCGGTCAAGCCGTGGGGCCTGTACATGGCCCGCCCCACGCCGGGCCGCGCCCAGTTCCACTACCTGGAGTCCTGGCTGCTGCCAACGCTGGGGCTACGCGCCACGGTCTTCCATTTCAGCCCCGGCTACGAACGCGACCTGGACTACTACCTCGACGTCGGCCGCTACACCCCCGGCCCGTCGGTCTGGCACTCCGAGGACCACTACTTGGACCTGCTCGTCCGCACCGGCCGCGACGTCGAACTGTCCGACGTCGACGAACTGTTCACCGCGGTCCGGCACGGCCTGCTCACCCCCGAAGCCGGCGAACAAGCGGTGCAGACGGCGATGTCCGCCATCGACGGCCTGGCCCGACACGGATACGACCTGAACCGCTGGCTGAAAACCGTCGGCATGACCCTGACCTGGCGCGCGGGGTAACCCACGCCAGGCGGTGTCGCTCAGGGTTTGGGCGGAGGGCGTCTCTCTCGTCGCACACCCTGCGGCCGAGTCCTCGTCGTAGCGGCATACCGGCCGCGGCTCGAATGCGGGCTCTTCGTACGGGCCCGTAGCGGGCGGAATCATGCCGACGCCGCCGGAGTAGTTGTAGCAGCCTGGCACGTCGACCAGGAGCGGGCCGTCCCCCTCTCGCATACGTGCCGGGCCATGCCGCTAGGGTTTCATCTCCTCGAAGGGATCGACGCCGCCGATCGGTTTGCGCAGTTCGGCGATCTCGTCCTCGAGCGACGCCGACGCATTGCGCGGGAACGTGTAGTTGGGGTCCTTGCTCTGCCTCAGCCGCTCCCACATCTTGATGCGCATGGCCCTGGCGAAGGACACCTTCGGGAAGCCGAGCGAGGTTCCGTCGACCTTGCTGGCGAAACCGACTCCGAACTCGGACTCCGCGGGCGTGCTGACGCTCACCAAGGACTGAGGCCAGAGGTTCGCCGAACCCACCAGAACGAACGGATCCTCCCCGCGGTCGTCGAAGATCCATGTCTTGGAGTGGACGAAGTCCTTGAAGAGAGTCGTGACGAACTGGCCCTCGTGAAAGACCTTCTCCGCCCTACTCTTCGTCTGCAGCAGTACCGGCGGATTCTTCAGGTTCGCCAGCATTTTCACCAACGCGCTGCGCGCCTTGGGATCCGGCAGCCGAGGCGGCCCTGCGCTGTTCGCCGCTACGACGACGAGCTTCACACCGTTGGCCACCCTGTCCACGAGCAGCCGTTCGATGGTGTCGGGCACGTCCGGGACGTCAGACCGGCGCCGCGGCGAAGATCCGCCCACCGGGTTGTTTCTCGTCGGCGCCGGCCCCATGGTCTGGAAGAACTGCTCCTCGAGGTAGATCGATTCCTTGGCGTTGGCGATGGCGTGGCAGAGCAGCGAATAGTAGGTGTGCTCACCATCTTTCGCGTACGTGCGTTTCCATCCCGTGGTGTCCTTCGGGAACGGCGGATAGGTGCGGACGAACTGCACCTGATGAGCGTCTGCGCTCGGCTTCGGCAGGGGCCGCTGCGTCGCGCTGACTCCGCCCAGCGGCGGTTTGACCGACTCCCAGCGCTCCTCCAGCGTCTTGCGGCCCAGATCGGCTCCCCGGCCGATGATCTCGACCTGCACGTCGAACCAGCCTCCTCTCTCGCGCGCGACATCGATGCCTCCGATGAACAGGTGTGAGCTCGATTTGAGGCCGACGAACACCGCCTTCTGGTGATGCGAGGAGGCCCCGGCGGGGAGTTGATCATCGATGAGAGCCTCGACCTTGAGGTCTTTAGCCTCGGCGACCTGTTCCGCGCCGCGGTTCAGCGGAATGGCGAGCAGGCGGACCCGCGCTTTCCTGGCGCGTGCCGCTTGCAGGAACGTCGCGAAATCCTGATTGCTGCCGAACTTGCCGGTGAAAAACAGATGAACGTGGAACTGCCAACCGACAAACAGGATCTCGTCGTTCTCGTTGGCTTGAGACATGACGGCCGCGAGTCGGTCGAAGTAGGCGTCGCGGGAGGCGTGAACGCGGATCTCAGCGGTCGGGGTCGTCTCGAAACACCATTCATCGGGAGAGCCCGGGCTCCCCGCCGGAAGAAACCAGCCGCTCAGAGCTGGCGCCCTGTCTTGGGGTCGTATGCCACTTCGACCGGGACGACTTGATCGGTGGGAAGCACCTCCACCCACTGGTCGAACACTTCGAAGTCCTCGGTGCCCGGCGTCGCCCGGAAGCCGCCCTGCAACGGATAGAAGCCGTGTTCGTAGACCTTGTCGACCGGTGTGGCGGAGACGCGGTTGTCGTCGTTGATCTCCTCTGCCGGGTAGCGGCCGACTTTCACGGCGTCTTGGTGCTTTTCGGCGACGACGTCGCAGAGGTGGTTGATCGCGTCACGCACCGTGACGAACTCGCCGCTGTGCGGGATCTCGGCAAGCTCTCCAGCCGGCGCGACGTATCTGTCGTCGAGCCCGTCTGTCCCTTCGACGTGGAGTCGCTGTAGCCAGTTCATCGCGGCTCGTTCCTTGCCGGGGCGGATCGGGATGACCGCCTTCACCCACGGCGCGTTGAGGAACGCGTTGCGCAGGTTGTCTCCGTCCAGTTGCAGCAGCCAGCCAAGCGACGAGCCCAGCTTGGCGGGCCGCGATTCCTCGGTGATGTAGTAGTTGTCGACCCGGTTGCGCGCGCCTCCCCAACTCACCGTGTCCATCGAGGCGATCTCGGTTTTCTCACCCGCCGCCGCGACCGCGGTGACGAGATGCTTGACGGCTTCGGATTTCAGCTCCCCGAAGACGGAGCCGCCAACTAGCTGTACCGAGTCATGACGTTGGTGTCAGTCGGCTGATCGGTGGGAGGCCGCCGAGTGCGCTGTGGCGTCGTTG
>NZ_PDCP01000107.1 GCF_002553505.1 Mycolicibacterium agri
CATAATCCAGGGATAAGCCTTCAGATACACAACAACCTCCAACAAGGTGGCTGTTGCAATCACCCCCAGAAATCGCCTGGGCTTTTGCGGGCACAAGCGTCTGCTCACGCATGGGACCACCGCGCTCAGAACTCGTGGCGCACTTCCCGCAACGGCACCCGGCCGTCGACAGCGAGCACTCCTTCTGCCCGCAGCAGCTCCAATTGCCGGGTGGCCAAGTGGCGCGCGGGCCTGCCCGACGCGGAGATCACCCGGTGCCACGGCAGATCCGACGAATCGGTGCGCATGATCCAGCCAACGATGCGCGGGCTGGAAAGCCCTGCGGCCGCGGCGATGTCGCCGTAGGTCGACACCCGCCCCGGTGGTATCGACGCGACCAGCGCGCGCACCGTCTCGACCTGCTCGTCGGTGATCGCCGCCATGGCTAGGCCTGTTCGAGCCGTTCCTTGATCACCGCGGCCGTCTCGGCGGGCAGCGCCTGTGCCACCATGTGGTCGCAGTCGAAATCGACCAGCGTGAAACGCGGGCCGAGATCCTCGGACAAGGCGGTGATCAGCGCGTCGGTCACATACGGGGGATCGGTCTTGGTGGCCCGTACCAACGTCGTCCGAATCCCCTTGTGTGGTATGACGAAATCGCGCGCCAACTCACTCCAGTACGACATCATCGCCGGGATGCTGATCCGCCACCCGTAGCGGCCGTCGGGGCGCTCCACCAGATGCTCGTCGAGTTCGGCGTCCAGCTCGGCGGGATCCACGTCGGCCCATGACCCGCTGGCCTTCTCGTTGCGGGCCTCGTCGCGGTCGAGGTAGTACGGCGAGGACATCATGTCGTCGGCGATGTTGGCCATCCACGCCCCGTCCAGGCCGACGGCGGGGTCGAGCAGCACCAGCGACGCGACCAGGTCCGGGCGTGCGGCCGCAAGGCGCAACGCGACGGCACCGCCGAACGAATGCCCGACCACCACCACGGGCCGCGTCGCCTCCCGCGCGAGCAGATCGGCCAGCGCGGCGACGTTGGCCTCCAGTGTCCACGGGGCCCGCCACGACGACCGCCCGTGGCCCAGGAGGTCGGGCGCCAATATCGAGGCGTTAGGCAGGTGCTTGGTGGCCAGCGTGCGCCAGCGCAGGCCGTGACCGGTCAAGCCGTGCACGGCCAGAACCTGTGCCGGCTGATCGGGTCCGAATCGGTGCACATTGAGAAATGGGGAATCACTGGCCACGCGTCGATGCTAAGTGGGCCCCTCAAGGCCTGCTGATCTGGTCCCGGTCGGGCAGCTAAGTGCTCGCCCGACGGGATTTGTCGGACCCTCGTGCTGTCATGCCTACATGTCCGCACCCGACCTCACGCTGACCCCAGCGGCGTTGACGCAACCCGGCATTCGCGGTGTGGTGCGCGTCGTGGGTGGCCCCGGCACGGGTAAGACGACCGCGCTGATCGACACCGCGGCTGCGCACATCGCCGACGGGGCCGACCCGGAATCGGTTCTGCTGCTGACGGGTTCGGCCAGGCTGGGCGCACAGGCGCGCGCAGCGATCACCACGGCGCTGCTGTCGGCAGGCAGCCGCGCCGTCGTGCGCGAGCCGCTCGTGCGGACGGTGCACTCGTATGCGTTCGCGGTGTTGCGGTTGGCGGCTCAGCGCAACGGAGACCCGCCGCCGCGGCTCATCACCACCGCCGAGCAGGACGGCATCATCCGCGAGCTGCTGGCAGGCGACCTCGAAGACGGCGACAGCGCCGCGGTGGCGTGGCCTCGCCAGCTGCGCCCGGCGCTGAGCACGGCCGGATTCGCCAACGAGCTGCGCGATTTGATCTCCCGTTGTACCGAACGCGGTGTCGATCCCGTTGCGCTGCAACGCATCGGGCGGTTGTCCGGCCGTCCCGAATGGCTCGCCGCGGGTCAGTTCGCCCAACAGTACGAGCAGGTGATGCTGCTGCGCTCGGCGGTCGGGATGGCCGCCCCGCAGGCCACCGTGCCTGCACTAGGTGCCGCCGAACTCATCGGCGCCGCCTTGGAAGCCTTCGCCGTCGACGCGGACCTGTTGGCCGCTGAGCGGTCGCGGATCAAGCTGCTGCTCGTCGACGACGCCCAGCACCTCGACCCGCAGGCCGCCCGCCTGGTGCGGGTCCTGGCCGCCGGCGCCGACCTGACGGTCATCGCGGGTGATCCCAACGAGGCGGTGTTCTCCTACCGCGGCGCCGATCCCGCCCTGCTGCACGCCGACGACGATCCGGTGATCGTCTTGACCGAGTCGCACCGCTGCGCACCTGCGGTGGCACAGGCCATCACCGGCGTCGCACAGCGGTTGCCGGGAGCGGGCGCGGCACGAGCGATCACCGGCAGCGGCGACGGCCCAGGCGCCGTGTCCGTACGAATCGCCGCATCGCCGCACGCCGAATCCGCATTGATCGCCGACGCGCTGCGCCGAGCCCACCTCATCGACGAGGTGCCGTGGTCACAGATGGCCGTGATCGTGCGCTCGGTGCGGCACAGCGGAGCGGCACTGTCGCGTGCGCTCGTCGCGGCCGGCGTTCCCGTGCTCGCGCCGCCGTCGGGGGTCCCGCTGGCCGAGCAACCCGCAGTGCGCGCCATGCTGACGGTGCTGGCCGCCGTCGCCGACGGACTGGACGGCGAGCGGGCCACCGAACTGCTGACCGGGCCCATCGGCCGGGTCGATCCGGTGTCGCTGCGCCAACTGCGCAGGGCGCTGCGCCGAGCCGACCGCCACCAGCCGCCCCGCGACTTCGGTGAGCTGCTCGTCGAAGCGCTCGAGACGGAAAACCACGCCGTCAACGGCGATCTGGGCCGCGCACTGCACCGAGTGCGGGCCGTGCTGGCCGCCGCCCGCGACAGTGACGCCGGCGGCGCGGACCCGCGCTACACGCTCTGGCAGGCGTGGCACCGTTCCGGCCTGCAGAAGCGGTGGCTGGCGGCCAGCGAGCGCGGCGGCACCGTCGGCGCGAACGCCGACGCCGATCTCGACGCCGTCACCGCCCTGTTCGACGTCACCGAGCAGTACGTCTCGCGGACGGCAGGCGCCTCATTGCGCGGCCTCGTCGAGCATGTGCGGGCACTGGGCCCGCTGCCCACCACTGGCGAACCGGCTACCGGCGCTGAGGGTGTCGCCGTGCTCAGCGCGCACGCCGCGCTCGGCGGGGAATGGGACTTCGTCGTGATCGCCGGTCTACAGGAAGGGTTGTGGCCCAACACAACTCCGCGCGGCGGCGTGCTCGGAACCCAGCAGCTGGTCGACGTGCTCGACGGCGTCGCCGACGCTGACGGCGTGTCCAGCCGCGCGCCGCTGCTGGCCGAGGAACGCCGACTGCTGATCGCCGCGATGGGGCGGGCCCGCCGCAGACTGCTGGTGACCGCGGTCGACAGCGAATCCGGCGACGACGCGATGTTGCCGTCGCCGTTTCACGCCGATCTGGCACAGTTCGCAACTGAGGACGGCGAGCGTAACCCCGAACCCCTGCCTGCGCCGCGGGTGCTGGCGCCCGCGCCGATGGTCGGCCATCTGCGCGCGGTGGTTTGCGCCCCCGAGGGCGCCGTCGATGACACGGTTCGGGCCTGTGCCGCAGCGCAATTGGCGCGGCTGGCCGCGGCGGGAATCGCTGGCGCTGACCCCAGACAGTGGTACGGCATGACGTCGCCGAGCACCGACGAACCACTGTGGGAGGGCGACGACCACGTGGTGCGGCTGTCGCCGTCGACTCTGCAGACACTGGCCGACTGCCCTCTGCGCTGGCTGCTGGAACGCCACGGCGGCAGCGACGGTCGCGACGTGCGCTCGGCGGTCGGCTCACTGATACACGCCCTGGTGTCCGACCCGGCGATGAACGAGGCGCGGATGGCGGCAGAGCTCGAAAGAGTCTGGGCGAAACTGCCGTTCGAATCGCAATGGTATGCAGACAACGAACTGGAACGGCACCGCGCGATGCTGGCCACCTTCCTGGCGTGGCGCGAGCAGACGCGCCGCGAGCTCACCGAGGTGGGCACCGAGGTCGACGTCGACGGCGTGCTCGACTGCGACGGCACGCCCGTGCGGGTGCGTGGCCGCGTCGACCGGCTCGAGCGCGACGGCGAAGGCCGCCTCGTGGTCGTCGACATCAAGACCGGCAAATCACCCGTCACCAAGGACGATGCCCAGCGCCACGCCCAGCTGGCGATGTACCAATTGGCCATCGCCGAAGGCCTGCTGCCGGAAGGTGATTCACCCGGTGGCGGCCGGTTGGTCTACCTCGGCAAGTCCAGTGCGAGCGGACCGACCGAACGTGAGCAGAACCCGCTGACGCCCGACCTGCGCGACCAGTGGCGGCAGGCGGTGGCGCAAGCGGCCGCCGCCACCCGCGGGCCGCAGTTCCTCGCGCGCATCAACGACGGCTGCGCGCACTGCCCGATCCGCGGCCACTGCCCGGCACAGGCCGCCGCCAACGGAACAGGACAAGCATGACACACACGTACAGCCCCGCCGAATTAGCCTCCGCCCTCGGTCTTTTCGCTCCTACCGACGAGCAAGCCGCGGTCATCGCCGCATCACCGGGACCGCTGGTGGTGATCGCAGGCGCCGGCGCGGGGAAGACGGAGACGATGGCCGCGCGCGTGGTGTGGCTGGTGGCCAACGGCTACGCCTCGCCGGGGCAGGTGCTCGGTCTCACCTTCACCCGCAAGGCGGCCGGTCAGCTGCTGCGCCGCGTCCGCTCGCGGCTGGCCCGGCTGGCCGGAGCCGGCATCGTGCCCGGCGGCCTCGACGCCGCCGACGACCCGCCGACCGTCAGCACCTACCACGCCTTCGCGGGCACACTGCTGCGCGAACACGGCCTGTTGCTCCCCGTCGAGCCCGACACCAGGCTGATCGGTGAAACGGAGTTGTGGCAGCTGGCCTTTCGCGTCGTCGCCGAGCACCCCGGTCCGCTCAACACCGACAAGACACCTGCGGCGGTGACGAAGATGGTGTTGCGGCTCGCCGGTCAACTGGCCGAGCACCTCGTCGGCACCGAGCAGTTGACCGACACCCACGTCGAGTTGGAACGGCTGGTGCACACGCTGCCCGCCGGCCCGTACCAGCGTGACCGCGGCCCCAGCCAGTGGCTGCTGCGGATGCTGGCCACCCAGACCGAACGCGCCGAACTGGTTCCGCTGATCGACGCGCTGCACCGGCGTATGCGCGACGAGAAAGTGATGGATTTCGGCATGCAGATGGCCGCGGCCGCGCGGCTGGCGTCGACGTTCCCGCAAGTCGGTGAGCAACTGCGGAACCGCTTCCGCGTCGTACTGCTCGACGAGTACCAGGACACCGGTCACGCCCAGCGGATGGCGCTGTCGTCGCTGTTCGGCGGGGGAGTCGACGACGACCTCGCATTGACCGCCGTCGGCGACCCGATCCAGTCGATCTACGGGTGGCGGGGCGCGTCGGCGACCAACCTGCCGCGGTTCACCACCGACTTCCCGCGCTCGGACGGCAGCCCGGCGCCGACGCTGGAATTGCGCACCAGCTGGCGTAATCCGCCGCGGGCGCTGTATCTGGCCAACGCGGTGTCGACCGAGGCGCGGCGCAGGTCGGTCGCCGTGAAGGCGCTTCGGCCACGCCCCGGCGCGCAGCCCGGCACGATCCGCTGCGCGTTGCTTAACGACGTCGAAGCCGAACGCGACTGGGTGGCCGACCACATCGCCAGGCGCTACCACGCGGCGCGCGACGCGGGCGAGGCCGTGCCCACGACGGCGGTTCTGGTGCGCCGCAACGCCGATGCGGCGCCGATGGCAGATGCGCTGACCGCCCGCGGCGTGCCGGTGGAGGTGGTGGGGCTGGCGGGCCTGCTCTCCGTGCCCGAAGTCGCCGACGTGGTGGCGATGCTGCGCCTCGTCGCCGATCCCGCCGCGGGCGCGGCCGCGATGCGAGTGCTCACCGGGCCGCGCTGGCAACTCGGCGGGCGCGACATCGCGGCGTTGTGGCGGCGGGCGGTCGAGCTCGACAGCCTGGACGCTGGTGCGCCGACGGATCGTGGTTCGGTTGACGACGTCGTCGCGCAGGCCGCGCCGGATGCCGACACCGCCTGCCTGGCGGATGCGATCAGCGACCCCGGCCCCGCCGAGGCCTACTCGCCGGCGGGCCACCGCAGGATCACCGCGCTCGGACATGAATTGACCGGCCTGCGCGCCCACCTCGCCCATGCGCTGCCCGACCTGGTCGCCGAGATACGACGCGTCCTGGGCGTCGATGCCGAAGCCCGCGCGGCCCGGCCCCCGTCGACGGAGTGGACCGGCACCGAACACCTCGATGCGTTCGCCGACGTGGTGGCCGAGTACGTCGCCGGCCGCCCGGGTGCGGGGGTGGCCGACATGCTCGGCTTCCTCGATGCCGCAATGGAAGTGGAGAATGGATTGGCACCCGCCGAGATCAGCGTCGCGCACGACCGTGTGCAGATCCTCACCGTGCACGCCGCGAAAGGGTTGGAGTGGCAGGTGGTCGCCGTGCCGCACTTGAGCGGGCGAATCTTCCCGTCGACGGCGTCGACGCGCACCTGGCTCACCGACGCCGGCGACCTGCCGCCCCTGCTGCGCGGCGACCGGGCCACGCTGGGCGCCCACGGCGTCCCGGTGCTCGACACGTCCGATGTGACCAATCGGAAGCAGTTGTCGGACAAGATCAATGAGCATAAGCGGCGGCTGGAGCAGCGACGGGTCGACGAGGAGCGCAGGCTGCTGTACGTGGCGTTGACCCGCGCGGAGGACACACTGTTGCTGTCCGGCCACCACTGGGGCGCCTCGGAGGGCAAGCCGCGGGGCCCGTCGGAGTTTCTCTGCGAACTCAAGGAGATCATCGACAGCTCGGCCGTCGGCGGCGACCCGTGCGGCGCCGTCGAACACTGGGCGCCAGCGCCCGCCAACGGTGAGCCGAACCCGTTGCGCGACAAGGTGATCGAGGCGGTCTGGCCCGCCGACCCGGCCGGACCGCGGCGCGGCGACGTCAATCGCGGCGCCCATCTGGTGCAAGCCGCGATGACCGGGACACTGGCGGTCCCCGACGACGCCGTCGAAGACTGGGCCGCCGACGTCGACGCGCTGCTTGCCGAACGCGAACGCGCGGTTCCGCAGCGCCCGGTCGCGATGCCCCCCGCGCTGTCGGTGAGCAGCCTGGTCGAGTTGGGCCGCGACCAGGCCGCCGCGCTGCGCAGGATGCGTCGCCGGCTGCCGGTCCGCCCGGATCCGCATGCCTTGCTGGGCACCGCTTTTCACGACTGGGTGCAGCGGTTCTACGGCGCCGAGCGGCTGTTCGACCTCGACGACCTGCCCGGGGCGATGGACGGTCAGCTGGCCCGCGCGGACGCCGATGCGCTGGCCGAACTGCAGGCCGCGTTCATGGGCAGCCCGTGGGCGGCCCGCACACCCGTGGAGGTCGAGGTGCCGTTCGACATGGTCATCGGCGGCACCGTGGTGCGCGGCCGCATCGACGCGGTGTTCGAGGACGCTGACGGCATCACCGTCGTCGACTGGAAGACCGGCGAACCGCCCCACACCCCCGAGGCCCGACAGCACGCCGCCGTCCAGCTCGCGGTGTACCGGCTGGCCTGGGCCGAACTGCGCGGCGTGCCCGTCGACTCGATTCGGGCCGCATTCCACTACGTGCAGTCGGGGCGCACCGTGGTGCCCGATTCCCTGCCGGACATCGCCGACCTCGCCGCGCTGCTTCAGAAGGAGGTCGCATGACTAGATATTGATATTGACATGAGACATCTGTCTCATTAGGCTCTCTGCGCATGGCACTGACCCCCGCCCAGATGGATCAGAAGATCGAGGAACACTTCGACTTCGAAGCACGCGACGACATCGAGGGGGTCTTGAGCACCCTCGCGCCGGACGCCGAACACGACATCGTCGGCTATCCGACCGGCCCCACCCATGGTCGTGAGGGCGCCCGCACCTTCTACGAAGGCCTGTTCAAGGATCTGTCCGACGGCCGCTGCGAAACCGTCCGCCGGTTGTACGGTGAGGGCTTCCTCGTCGACGAATCGGTATGGCGCGGAAGGGCTCCCGGCAGACCGTTCGGGCTAGAGGGCAGGAACCGTCCGCTCGAGTTCCGGCTGTTGCACGTCATCGAGTTCGCCGACAACGGCGACATCTCGCGGGAGAACGTCTGGATCGACTTCGCGTCGATCGTGGCGCAACTGTCGCAGGACTGAGGTAATGGCTTCCCGGCCTTCCCAGGCTTCCATGACTGATGCCACCGCGGGTCGGCCGAATCAGAAGAGTCGCACCCGAAAAGACCTGCTCGACGCGGCGGCGCGGTTGCTGCGGCAGGGGCGCCGGCCGACGCTGGAGGATGTCGCCGAGGAGGCGTTGGTGTCGCGCGCCACCGCCTATCGCTACTTCCCGAACGTGGACGCGCTGCTGGTGGAGGCACCGCTGGACGGCGCCATGCCCGATCCGGACGCCTTGTTCGCCGACGGATCTGAGGACCCGGTGGAGCGCCTGAACATCGTCGACGCGGCGCTCGACGACATGATCGCCGCCAACGAACAGGCGCTGCGGTTGATGCTGGCGCTGTCGCTGCAGCAGGACCGCAACGGCGACCACGACCCCGTTCCGGCTCGGCAGAACCGCCGAGCCGCGCTGATCGACTCGGCGCTGGAACCGGCCCGCGACGATATCGACCCTGTTGTCAGACAACGGCTTTCGAGAGCGCTGGCACTTATTCTCGGAACCGAGTCGATGGTGGTCCTCAAGGATGTGCTGCAGCTGGACCCCGCGGAGGCGCGGGAGGTCAAGCGGTGGGCGATCGCGGCGCTCGTCAACGCCGCTACGAGGTCCGGTAGACCTTGACGGCCTGCGCGATCATCGGGAACTGCAACGGGAACCGGGCGATCGCGGCCAGTCGCATCGGCCACGGCTTCTTCCACCACAGCCGCACCATGTTGATGTTTGCGGGGTAGACACCGAGGAAGACCGCGATCGCGGCCAACGCCCCCACCTTGCGGGTGCGCGGCGACAACAGCAGACCGGCGGTTGATAGCTCGGCCACGCCGGAGGCATAGGTGTAGAAGCGTGGGCTGCCGGGCAATTCGGCCGGAACGATCGCGTCGAACGGCCTGGGCGTCACGAAGTGCAGGGTGCCGACGCCCAGCAGCATCGCCGCAAGTCGGTAGGCGGGCGCGCGGGTGGCGATCTGCTGCAGTTCGGGCGGCGGGCAGGTCATGATTACATTGTGCTGGTGCGGCAGTCCCATCCGGTGACGGACCCTCGTGGCTAGAGGCAGATTGCGTCGGCGTCTGGCCGCGATCGACCAGAACCTGACCACGCGACCGGACGCCGATCTGGTCGACATCCTGCGCATCCCCGAGCCGTTCGTCAGCCCGACCCAACGCATCATCCGCCGGATCATCTATGCACTCACGGCGCTGTTCGCGGCGGTGATGATCGTCTATCTGGACAGGCACGGCTACCGCGACATCGAGAGCAGCCCCAACCCCGACGATCCGCTGTCGTTTCTCGACTGCTTCTATTACGCGACGGTGTCGTTGTCGACCACCGGCTACGGCGACATCACGCCCGTCACCCCGTCGGCGCGGCTGACCAACGTGCTGGTGATCACCCCGCTGCGGGTGGCGTTCCTGATCGTGCTGATCGGCACCACGGTCGAGACCCTCACCACGCAGTCGCGCCAGGCACTGAAGATTCAGCGATGGAGGAGCAGAGTGCGCAACCACACCATCGTCGTCGGCTACGGCACCAAGGGCAGGACCGCCGTCGCCGCGATGGTCGGCGACGAGGTGGCCCCCGCCGACATCGTCGTCGTCGACGAGGACCCCGCCGCCCTCGAGCGGGCCAAAAGCGCCGGGCTGGTCACCGTCCGCGGCAACGCAACGGATTCCGAAGTGCTGCGCCTGGCCAGTGCCCAGCACGCCAAGGCCATCATCGTGGCGACCAACCGCGACGACGCCGCCGTGCTGGTCACCCTGACCGCCCGCGAGTTGGCGCCCAACGCCAAGATCATCGCGGCGGTGCGCGAGGCCGAGAACCAGCACCTGTTGGAGCAGTCGGGTGCGGATTCGACGGTTGTGACGTCGGAGACAGCGGGCCGCCTGCTGGGCATAGCGGTGCAGACACCCAGCGTTGTCGAAATGATGGAAGACCTACTGACGCCCGACGCCGGATTCGCGATCGCCGAACGCGAAGTCGAACCCAAGGAGGTCGGCGGCTCGCCCCGGCACAACCCCGACATCGTCCTGGGCGTCGTTCGCGGCGGACAGCTTTTGCGCGTGGACGACCCCAAGGTCGACGCCCTCGAACTCGGCGACCGGCTGCTCTACATCCGCAGCGCCGAATCCGAGCGATGAGCCGCCGCTTGACCTCGTTTCAACTGCGCAATGTGCCGCTGTTGTCGCGCGTGGGGGCCGACCGCGCCGACGCGTTGCGTACCGATATCGACGCGGCGATCGCCGGATGGTCGGATGCCCTTCTGCTGCGGGTGGATTCGCGCAATCAGGTGCTGATCGCCGACGGCCGAGTGGTGCTGGGCAAGGCCACCGCGTTGGGGGATAAACCCAGCGAGCACGCGGTGTTCCTGGGCCGGGTGCCGGACGGCAGGCATGTGTGGGCGGTGCGCAGCGCGTTGGTGGCGCCCGAGGACCGGACGGTCGAAACCCAGGTGCTCGACCTGCGTCGGGCCGGCCACATCTTCGACGACGTCAGCGCGCAGTTGGTGGCGACGGCGACGGCCCTGCTGAATTGGCATGACAGTGCGCGGTTCAGCGCCAACGACGGCTCACCGACGAAGCCGTCCAAGGGCGGTTGGGCGCGGGTGAATCCCGTCAACGGACACGAGGAGTTCCCGCGGATCGACCCCGCGGTGATCTGCCTGGTGCACGACGGCTACGACCGCGCGGTGCTGGCCCGCCAGACGCTGTGGCCGGAGCGGTTGTTCTCGCTGCTGGCCGGGTTCGTCGAGGCGGGGGAGTCGTTCGAGGCCTGCGTACAACGCGAGATCGCCGAGGAGATCGGGCTGACCGTCCGCGATGTGACCTATCTGGGCAGTCAGCCGTGGCCGTTCCCGCGGTCGTTGATGGTCGGCTTTCACGCCATCGGCGATCCCGACCAGGAGTTCGCTTTCCACGACGGCGAGATCGCCGAGGCGGGCTGGTTCACGCGCGCCGAGATCCGCGAGGCGCTCGACCACGGCGATTGGAACAGCGACTCCTCGTCGCGGCTCCTGCTGCCGGGATCGATCTCCATCGCCAGGGAGATCATCGAATCCTGGGCCGCCCTCGACTAACCCCCTTACGCCGAAACGTACATTTGGGCGTAAAAGTACGAGTAAATCGCGCCATTTCGTGGATCTCGGCGCAGGTAGGCCGCGCTCGCAGCGGAGGTTGGCCACGCGCCGCTCCGCACGGATTGGCCGCGCTCGCAGCGCAAGTTGGCCGTGCACCGCGGCCGCGCAGCGCGGCCACCAGCGCCGGGCCGCTAGCCCAGTTTGGCCTTGATGTCGCGCGCGCTCGGATTGGTCAGCGTGGACCCGTCGGGCAACTTCACCGTCGGCACGGTCTGGTTGCCGCCGTTGACCGACATCACGAATTCCGCGGCGGCAGGATCGGTTTCGATGTCGACCTCGGTGAACGGGATGCCTTCGGCCTTCAATGCCGTCTTCAACCGGGCGCAATAGCCGCACCACGTTGTGGTGTACATGGTGACCGGCGCGTCGCTGACTGTCATAACGGGTCCAACGTATCGGAGCCGTCGGAAATTGCGTAATCGGGGCCACGCGGCGCACACGTCCCGGCGATGTCGGTCGGCCCTGCCATGATGGAGCGCATGTCGCCCACGGACGTGAGGAGCGAAGCAGATCCCACGCATCTCGGCGAGCTGGACGACGAACAGCGTGAAGCGGTGCTGGCCCCGCGCGGGCCTGTGTGCGTGTTGGCCGGCGCGGGCACCGGCAAGACCCGCACGATCACCCGACGCATCGCGCACCTGGTGACAGCCGGGCATGTCGCGGCAAGTCAGGTGCTGGCGGTGACGTTCACCCAGCGCGCAGCCGGCGAAATGCGCAGCAGGCTGCGCGCGCTGGACGACGGGTCGGGCACCGGGGCCGTGCAGGCGATGACGTTCCACGCCGCCGCCCGCCGCCAGCTGCAGTACTTCTGGCCACGGGTCGTGGGCGACACCAGCTGGCAGCTGCTGGACAGCAAGTTCTCCGTCGTCGCGCAGGCGGCGAGCCGGGCCGGGCTGCAGGTCAGCACCGACGACGTGCGCGACCTCGCAGGTGAGATCGAGTGGGCCAAGGCCTCGCTGATCAGCCCCGAGGGCTACGCCGCCGCCGTCGCCAAGGCCGGGCGCGACATCCCACTGGACGCCGAGAAAGTGGCCGGCGTCTACGCAGGCTACGAACGCCTGAAGGCCCGCGCCGACGGTGTGGCGCTGCTCGACTTCGACGACCTGCTGCTGCACACCGCGGCCGCGATCGAGAACGACCCGGCCGTGGCCCAGGAGTTCCGCGACCGCTACCGCTGCTTCGTCGTCGACGAATACCAGGACGTCACCCCGCTGCAGCAACGCGTGCTCAACGCCTGGCTCGGCGAACGTGACGACCTGACCGTGGTCGGCGACGCCAACCAGACCATCTACTCCTTCACCGGCGCCACCCCGCAGTTCCTGTTGAACTTCTCGCGCCGCTATCCCGACGCCGCGGTGGTGCGCCTGGAGCGCGACTACCGATCCACGCCGCAGGTGGTGTCGCTGGCCAACCAGGTCATCGCGGCGGCCCGCGGCCGCGTCGCCGGCAGCAAGCTGCACCTGGTCGGCCAGCGCGATCCCGGCCCGAAACCGACGTTCTCCGAGCACACCGACGAAGTCGCCGAGGCGGCGGCCGTCGCCAAGAAGATCGCCCGTCTCATCGAAAGCGGCACGCCGCCATCGGAAATCGCGGTGCTGTACCGCATCAACGCGCAGTCGGAGGTGTACGAGGAGGCGTTGACCGAGGCAGGCATCGCCTTTCAGGTGCGCGGCGGAGAAGGGTTCTTCAGCCGCCAGGAAATCCGCCAATCGCTCGTGGCCCTGCAGCGCGCCGCCGAACGCGGCACCGACGCATCGGGCGCCGAGCTGCCCGAGCTGGTACGCCAACTTCTCGAACCGCTCGGGCTGACCGCCGAACCGCCGACCGGCACCAGGGCCCGGGAACGCTGGGAGGCGCTGACGGCACTCGCTGATCTCGTCAATGACGAAGTGGCGCAACGGCCTTCACTCGATCTTCGTGCGTTACTCGCCGAGCTTCGGCACCGCGCCGACGCCCGCCACCCACCCGTCGTGCAGGGCGTTACCCTGGCCTCGCTGCACGCGGCCAAGGGGCTGGAGTGGGACGCCGTGTTCCTCGTCGGCCTGGCCGACGGCACCCTGCCGATCTCCCACGCGCTCGCGCACGGACCCGACAGCGAGCCGGTCGAAGAGGAACGCAGGCTGCTTTATGTCGGAATCACAAGGGCGCGAGTGCATTTGGCGCTCAGCTGGGCGCTGTCGCGCAATCCCGGCGGACGACAGACCCGCAGACCGTCACGGTTCCTCAACGGCATCGCCCCGCAATCGCAGTCCGACACACCCAACCGGCCGCGCAAACCGCGGGGCCCGGCGCCGCGATGCCGCGTCTGCAACAACATCCTCACCACGCCGCCCGCGATCATGCTGCGCCGCTGCGAGAGCTGCCCGTCCGACATCGACGAGCAGCTGCTCGCCGACTTGAAGGACTGGCGGCTGCGCACGTCCAAGGACATGAACGTGCCGGCGTATGTGGTGTTCACCGACAACACCTTGATCGCGATCGCGGAGACGCTGCCCACCGACGACGCCGCGCTCGTCGCGATCCCCGGCATCGGCGCGCGAAAGCTCGAACAGTTCGGCGCCGATGTGCTCGCACTGGTCAAGAGCCGCCAAACGTCGTAAAGATCGTGCCAAAACCGCAGGTCAAAAAATCGGTTGTGGGAAAGGGCTGCTAAGCTCTAGCCTCGAAACGACTTCCGAGACGGACGAGAGGAGGGTGCTGCGATCATGACGATTATCAACGCGTTCAACGCCGTAGGCGTGGCCGGCATGTCGCGAACCCTCCAGATTTCCGAGGCAACCGCCGCCGCGGCGCATCATGGCGCCGCGATTGCGCCGCGTAAGCCGCGCAACGCCACCGCGATTGTCGCGTCCGTGAATCGGGGCATCACTTAACTAGCTCCCAGAACGCCGAAATGGCCACGGACCCGCAATCCAGGATCCGTGGCCATAGTTTTTTGGGAGAACCCCACGAACCTGGTCACGAATCCGAAGAGAAAACGAACCGAAAAGATCGACGACCAGGAAGCAGGTGAACGGACATGTCACGCCCCCTGACATTCCGCAAGAAGTCACTGCCGGCCGTGCCATGTCATGTCGGTGATCCCGACTTGTGGTTTGCGGAAAGCCCAGTCGAACTGGAACGGGCCAAGGCCTTGTGTGCCGAATGCCCGATCCGGCAGGAGTGCTTGGCGGCCGCCCTCGACCGCGGCGAGCCGTGGGGCGTTTGGGGTGGAGAGATCCTCGTACGCGGCGCAATCGTTGCGCGTAAGCGTCCGCGCGGACGGCCACGCAAGACGGAGCCGGCAGCCGCCTAGCGGTTGCCGGGCTCCGTACGGCCTCCCAACGAAAGCGACGCCGGTGACCCCGCGTTAATCGTCGTCTTCGGCGAAACCCGGAACCAGTTCCTCGGCAAGCCGTCTGGCGGGCACATGCGCGTCGAGCTGGCAGGCGATCGCGACATTCGACGCGATGACGCGCATCGGAATCGCCAACTTGACCGGGATGTCCATCTGTCGCGCAGTGCGGATCTGCGCCACCGAGCGGTCCATGTTCACCGCGGTCATCTTCTGCAGCCACTTACGGGTGTAGTGGAAGACTTCGACTTCCAGCGGCTCGACGTACTGACGCAACATCTCGTCGAGTTCCCGCGTCGACACCTGCTCACCCTTCTGGATGAAGCCGATCTTCTCCATGGTCGGCAGCAGGTTGTCGTAATCCTTCTTCAACGCGTAGCGCGTCGCCCTGCCCAATTCCGGTGGGATGCCGCCGGGCAACGGCGCCACCGCGCCGAAGTCGATCACACCCATCTTGCCGTCGGGCAGCAACATGAAATTGCCCGGATGCGCGTCACCGTGCATCATCTCCAGCCGCCGCGGCGCATCGTAGGTCAACTCGAAAAGCCTGGTGCCCATGAGATCCCGCTGTTCCTGCGTGCCCTCACGGATGATCACCGACATCGGGACTCCCTCGATCCATTCCTGGATCACCACTTTCGGCGCGCTCGCCACAATGCGTGGAACGACGAAATGCGGGTGTCCCTCATAGGCTTTCGCGAACGCACGCTGGTTGTCGCCCTCCAGCCGATAGTCGAGTTCCATCTCGGTGCGCTCGACGAGTTCGTCGACGACGCCCTGCACATCGGCACCGGGGGAGAGCTGTTTGAGCACGCCGACCATCCGCTGCATGGTCTTCAGGTCCGCGCGCAGCGCCTCGTCGGCGCCGGGATACTGGATCTTGACGGCGACCTCGCGTCCGTCGGACCACACGGCCTTGTGCACCTGGCCGATGCTGGCCGACGCCACGGGCTGGTCATCGAACGAGGCGAACCGCTCACGCCACTTGGTGCCCAGCTGCGCGTCGAGCACCCGGTGCACCTTGGCGGCGGGCAGCGGCGGCGCCTCGCGCTGCAGTTTGGTCAGCGCCTCGCGGTACGGCTTGCCGTACTGCTCGGGAATCGCGGCCTCCATCACCGACAGCGCCTGGCCGACCTTCATTGCGCCGCCCTTGAGCTCGCCGAGAACGGTGAACAGCTGCTGCGCCGCCCTGTCCATCAACTCGGCGTTGACCTCGTCCTTGGACTTACCGGTCAGCCGCTTACCGAAGCCCAGCGCGGCCCGACCTGCCATACCAACGGGAAGGCTCGCCAGCTTCGCATTGCGAGCTGCGCGGCCCCGTTTGATGTCACTCACCCGTCCATCATCCATGACGAATCCGGCACCCCCGCAACCGTGTGGCAACACGCGTTTTCATCCGCTGTGCGAACACTGCGGGCACCGCGGATGCCGCGACCACCGGCGCGCGACAGTCGAGCCGGTCTGGACGTCGAACTCCAGCGTGGTGTCGAGCGTGGCCGGCGGATTCTGCACGCGATCGACCCCGACGCCCTCCCGAACGGCCGCAATGACGCGGTCGACCTGATGCAGGGCCAACGCCGCGGTGGCCAGCACTGTGGCGCGATCGGCGCTGCCGACGGTGTCGCGCAGCTGCGCCGCGACCGCAGGCCAGCCCACGTCGCGATCGCTGCGATGCAAGTCGGCGCATCTTGCTCAGCGTCACCGACGCCGAGTTCGTATCACTGCTGGATCCGCCGGATTCGGCGGCCGCCGCGGTGGCAC
>NZ_PDCP01000108.1 GCF_002553505.1 Mycolicibacterium agri
GGTCTGACTGAACACACGCGCCACAGAGCGCTTTGAGGCACCCCGCCCCCAAAGCCACTAATTCAGCAGGCTCCTAGACGGCTGCGGGCTCGGGCTTGCGCAGCTCGGGTGCGGCGCTGACGTTGAGGCTGATCAGCTTCTCGGTTTCGGCGTCCGTGATGTCCGACGATACGGCCAGCATCGTGACGACGCCGGTGTGGTCGGCGATGTAGAGCCTGCCGCCCTCGGGGCTGACGGCGACGCACGCCGGCTCGGCGGTCACGGTCAGCTTGTCGATGACCGAGTTGGTCTCGGTGCACAGCACGGCGACGTGCTCGTAGTCGGCGATGTAGAGGCGGGCGCCGTCGGCGCTCAGCGCCATCTGCATGGGCGCGCCGCCGATGCCGACCTTGGCGGTGATCTCGTGGATGGCGGTGTCGATGATATCGACGGACCCGCCCCACTGCGGGTGGAAGCTCACGACGTAGGCCAGGCCGCCGTCGCGGCTCAGTGCGATGTCGCGGATCGGCGACGGGATCGGCACCTCACGCACCACGCGGCCCTTGCTGACGTCGACCACCAGCACGTTGCCGCTGACGGCGTCGGACGTGCCGACGTAGACGAGGCGGCCGTTGGGGCTGACGCGCACCGCGTCGATGGTGCGGCCCTCGTCGTGGCCCAAGTCGATCGTGTGGGTCCGGCCGAACGTGTTGATCACACCGAGGCCGATTCCGTCCCAGCTGACCAGGCCGACGAAGATCCGGGTGCCGTCGGGGCTGACGGTCACATCAGCCGCGTTGCCCTCGACGGGGTGGTTGGCGATGACGCGCTCGTTGTCGGTGTCGATGATCGCCACCGAGTCGTAGTTGTGTCCCGAGATCGTGACGTAGGCGCGCCGCTCCGTGGCGGTCACGAGGAACGGTTCGACGGGCATGTCGATGGTGGTTCCCGCGGTCATGTCGTCGGCGTCGATGACCGAGACACCGCCGTCGCCGAAGTGTGTCGCGATGAGCGTGGTGCCATCGGCGGTTACGGCCAGATCGGCAATCGGCCCGCGCTCGAGGTCGACGGCGCCGAGCAGCACGTAGTCCGGATCGACGACCGCGTCCTCGGGTTTGGCCTCAGGTCTGTCCACACGGACAGTGTTCTCATGCATGAAGTATTTGCCCTGTTCATCGGTGCTTGCGCCGGTTGTGGCTGACTTCCGGCGATGACTCACGTCTTGCTGGCGCGTTAGCCGCAGATCTCGGTCGAGTCTAGCGACGAAAATCTGTTCGCCGGCGAGCGTCTTCGGGCGCGTGTCGCCATCGCCCAGCTGGCTCTCAGGCGCTGCTTAGGAAATTGTCCGTGATGAATTCGTTACACCCCTTTAGCAATCCGCTGAATTTGTTCTGACATGGGTAAATCCGGAATAGGCAAGTTCCTGTAATCGGTGTGACTGATGAGGTCGAATCACGGATTCTTATTCTTCAAGCCGAAAATGAGCTGCAGATCACAATTACCGCGGCCAGCAAACTCGTGTTGCGCTCTGGCCGCGTCGGCCCGCAGAGCGAATCACCACCCCACCCGACCCAAGCACACCGCTGGTATCGCAGCGCACTTCTTCGCTGGCCGATACCGCCACCAATTGCCGCATTCATGTCACGGCGGCAGGCCCGCGGTGGCGACGACGCCCAGAACCAGCCTGAGGCCTCCAAAATTGCGGGCGCGCTGCTGCCGAAGGTGCGCGCCTTCTCCTGACCTCAGCCGTGACCGCTCAACCTGGTACAGATTTTCGGCCACAAACCGTACGAGGTTGTGCGCCGGCCGCTGGGTAGAGCCTTGCAACCGCAGCGTCTTTCGCTAGTTTCGGCGTCGTGCCCCAACTGACGAATCGCCAGATCGTGCTGCGCCGCCGCCCCGCCGGACTCGTCGAACCCGACGACACTGAGCTCATCACCACGCCGGCGCCCGAACCCGCAGAGGGCGAGGCGCTGCTGCGCACCACCTACGTCGGCATGGACGCGGCGGTCCGCACCTGGCTTGACGACCAACCGGGCTATCTGCCACCCGTGCAATTGGGTGATGTCATCCGCGCCGCAGGCATCGGCGAGGTGGTGGCGTCGAAGTGCGACAAGTACGCCGTCGGCGATGTCGTCACCACGCTGACCGGCTTCCAGGACTACGTCATCATCCGCGACGACATCTTCGCCACACCGGTCGTCGGGTACACCGACCAGTTGGCGGTGATGTCGATCTACGGGCCCACCGGCGCCACAGCGTATTTCGGGATGACCGGCATCGGCAGGCCGCAGCCCGGCGAGACGGTCGTCGTGTCGGCTGCGGCGGGCGCCACCGGATCGGTCGCCGGACAGATCGCGCGGATCGCGGGCGCGCGGGTGGTCGGCATCGCAGGCGGCTCGGAGAAGTGCCGCGTCGTCGTCGAGGACTTCGGCTTCGACGCGTGCATCGACTACAAGTCCGCCGACTTGCGGGCTGCCCTCAAGGAGCACTGCCCGCACGGCGTCGACGTCTATTTCGACAACGTCGGCGGCCCGATTCTCGAAGCGGTCCTTGGCCGGCTGGCCCCCAAGGCGCGGGTGGTGCTGTGCGGTGTCATCTCGAGCTATCTGACCGGCGAGCATCCGGGTCCGGCCAACTACGTGAATCTGCTGTCGAAGACCGCGCTGATGCAGGGGTTCAACGCCCTCGACGAGTGGGGGCGCTTCGACGAGGCCTTCGCCGCGTTGAGCGGCTGGGAACAGCAAGGCCTGCTGACGCACCGCGAGACCGTGTACGACGGCCTCGAATCGTGTGTCGAAGCGCTCAACGGCCTGTTTACCGGGGCGAACATCGGCAAGATGCTGGTGAAGGTCAGCGAACCGACACCGGCTTAGGAAGTCATCGACGATGAAGGGGCTCCGCGCAGCGGCTGCGGCCATGACGCTCGCGGTCGTCGTCGCCGGTTGCAGCGGCGGGTTCCTGCATCGGTACGGAAGCACCGAGTCCGTCGCGGCGACCACGCCCGACCTGGCCGCCGCCTCCGACGAGGTGGTCGCGCGGACGCGGCACAGCGTCGTCAAGGTCCACGGCGAATCGGAGAGTTGCTTCACCGTCCTCGAAGGCAGCGGCTTCGTCGTCACCCCGCACAGGGTTATGACCAACGCCCACGTGGTCGCGGGCGCCGAATCGTTCTCGGTGGATGCCGACGGCAAAACATATGCGGCGCAGGTGGTTTCCTATGACCCGCGCGACGACATCGCCATTCTGGACGTGCCGGATCTGGCGGCACCGCCGTTGACGTTCGCCGATTACACCGCCGGCGCAGGCACCGACGCGTTGGTGCTGGGATTCCCCGGTGCGACGTCCTTCACGGCCTCCCCCGCCCGCATCCGGGCTGTCACCGACCTCAACGGCCCGGACATCTATCAGACGACGTCGGTGACGCGACAGGTGTATGTGCTGGCGGGCTCGTTTTCGAAGTCGGGCGGCAGCGGCAGCGCGGTCGTCGACCTCAACGGCAATGTGCTCGGCGTGTACTTCGGTGCCGAAAGTAGTTCCTGGACAACAGGGTTTGCGATGACAGCCGAGCAGGTGGCGCCGCAAATGGCCAAGGCACGAAACTTCGAGGCGACCGACACCGGTCGATGTGTCAGCTGACTTGCTGCGGTTCCGGCACCAGCTCCAACCGCAGCGCGGCCGCTGTCGCCGGTCCAACGATGCCGTCCACCTTCAGGCCCGCTGTCCGGCGCTGGAAGGCCCTGACCGCTGCCTCGGTCTCGGGCCCGAAGATACCGTCGTCGGTTATCCCGAGCTGACGCTGAAGCTGGACGACCTGCGGGCCTTCCGAGCCGCGGAAGAGCAGAACATCCGCATACAAGCCGACCGGAACGGGCGGGCGCGGCGTCGGGGCGGTACCACGCCCGGCGCCGATGCGGGCTTGGATGTCGGCCCGCAGAATGTTCATGTCGATGGCCCCGGGATCCCATTTGCCTTGCGCACGACCGGCGTACTCCTTGTGACCGATGGTGCGGGCCGAGGTCTGCGACAGCCGCCGGTTTATCGCCGCACAAGACATCACCAGCGCGTCGTACTGTTGGTCTGGCCAATTCATCCGGTGGGGTGCGGTCGGGCTGGTGCCGCTGTTGGCGCATTCGATGCCGATCATGTGCCAGTTCGCCATGTTGGTGGGCAGCCACGGGTACATCCCGACGCCCGCGTGCCATGCCACGCCGACCGCCACCACCGTCACCGTGCCGTTGCGCGCGATGTGCAGCTGCGACAGCGGGCCGGGCAGGTCGGGTCTGCCTTCGGCGATCGAGGCGGCGGTGGCGTTGTCGGAGCCGGTGTGGTGGACCATCACGCCGCGGATGTCTTTGAAGTCACCGTGGCCGCGATTCCGCCAACCGGGGTACTCGACGAGGTTGACGCCTTCGGCGCGCAGAACGTCGGCGAGCCACACGGGATCGCCGGTCCAGATCTTGGTTTGCGGCATGACGCCGATGGTACGGCCGCAGCCTGACAGGCACCGCCGGTTGGCTGCCGGACGGCGGCAATGCTTGCGCCGTCGGGCTTTTCGGCCTACACCGGCTGCTGGACGCCGAGGACCCGAAGCAAATCCGGCTTCATCTCCTGCAGCTGTGCGCCCCAGTATCCCCAGCTGTGGGTGCCGTTCGCGGGGAACTTGAAGACGGCGTTGCGGCCACCAGCGGCGATGTACTTCTGCTCGAACTGCTTGTTGGTCTGCAGCGTGATGTTCTCCAGGTACTGGGCGCTGAACTGGGTGCCGAAGTTACCGTCGTTGGCGTCGAGATCCGAGACCGCGCCGTTGCCGCAGTAGATCCACAGCGCGGTCCTGTTGGCCACCAACGTGTTGACGTTGACCGTCGGGTCATTGCGGCGCCACGCCGGGTCGCTGGTCGGCCCCCACATATTCATCGCGTTGTAGCCGCCTGCATCCTTCATCGAGATGCCGATCAACGTCGGCCACAATCCCTGCGACGGGTTGAGGTATCCCGACAACGAGCTGGCGAAGATGAACTGGTTGGGATGCCAGATCGCCAACGTCAGCGCAGCGCTGCCCGACATCGACAGTCCCACAACGGCATTGTTGAACGGATCCTGGCCCTTGTTGGCCGCCAGCCATTGCGGCAGCTCCTGCGTCAGGAACGTCTCCCACTTGTAGGTCTGGGTGCCGGAGTTGCCCACTGCGGGTTGATACCAGTCGGAATAGAAGCTGGACTCGCCGCCGACCGGCATGACCACCGAGATCCCCGACTGATAGAACCACTCGAACGCGGCGGTGTTGATGTCCCAGCCGTTGGCGTCCTCCTGCGCGCGCAGACCGTCCAGCAGATAAACGGAATGCGGTCCGCCGCCCTGGAATTGGACTTTGATGTTGCGGCCCATCGACGGCGAGGGCACTTCGAGCATCTCGACAGGCAGCCCGTTGCGCGAATACGCCCAGGCGGTCGGCGCCACGCTGACGACAGCCGCCGTCAGCATGGCCGTCGCCGCGATGGCCAGCACATACGACCACACCCCAAATGTCCTGCTGACCAAGCGTTTCGCCACCAACACCCACCTCATCCGTCTCGGTCTGCCTTCGCGCAAGCTAGCAGCGGCGGCGGTGCGCTCCGGCGGTGCACCGCCGCACGTGATCGGCTTGTTATCGAGACGTTCCGAGACTGTGAGGCGACGGCATCAACGCGAGCAGTCGAGCGACACGGTGATCGTGCGTTTGACGATGACGGGGATGAAGTCGCGGTCGCCGCGGTCGCCAACCCGCACGAGCTCCGTGCGCTCCCGCGGATTGCGCACGCCGGTGACCTCGCACTGGTCCAACGGTGCGCTGCCGACGCGGTCGAGCTTCACGTCGAACCCCTGCGCCTCGAGTTGAACGATGGTGATCGCGGCCGACTCGGCGTTCGCCGTGGCGGACAGCGACAGAGCCGCAGCAACAAGGCCGGTGCCGATCAGTGTGGAACCGATGATCTTCTTCATGGCGAACCTCTGTTCGTGCGGGTCAGGCCCGCTCCTGCATGACGGCTTTCATGCTGCTGTGAGCGGCCACGTCGGCGCTTGGAGGCCGGATGGAGATTAGGTGGAGATCACCGGTAGAGCTCTGCGGGTGTTGACGGCCGAGGCCTGTTACCAGGCAAAACGGGCGGGCGCCGCGCCGGCACCCCGCAAAACGTAGGGAAACACCTGATTTTTCTGAGCTAACTACCGCCATAGGCTCCAAGCACTTGCTGGGCATTTACCGGGCTTTTCACCCAGCCAGTTGAAATGCGCCATCAGCTGCATCGAGGAGATGTCAATGATCAAGAAGCGAATACCCAGGCTGTGTACCATTCTGGCCGCCGCCGCCTTCATATTCGGCCTCACATTGGTGGCCCCGCCGGACACCCCGACGCCGTTATCGCCGATTCCCATCGCCAGCGCCGAACCGATGGGCAACGGTTACGACGCCACTTGCACCAAAGCCAACGACAACCAGGTGACATGCGTCATCGCGGGCTGTCCACGGGTGCACGAAGACCTCGCCGGCGATTCCATCAATTTCCGAATCAATGGTGGGAAGCAGGACAATATCTCGAAGTCGTGCAATAACACCACAACGGTGCCGGTCAACGCTTCTGGACCGTTCACCCTCTCATTCCAAGGGTGCCGCGGAACCGGGTTGTTCGACACGAATGAATGCGGCAATTGGTCGGACTACAAGTACACGCCGCCCGCGAACGTCAAATGCAACCCGCCAGAGAATTTCGAGCAGGCCGAGGTCCCAGCAGGCCAGCAATGTGTGGCGAAAAAGATGGTGAAATGCCCCGACGGTTCACCGACGGTTGAGGCTCTGAGCCTCGACAAGTGCGCACCGGTTCCGCCGAAGCAGTGCCCGCCAGGGTCGGCTTCCGCAGAAGTTCCGGCCGGCCAACAGTGCGCAGCGCCGACGAACGCGGTTTCGATGAACATCACTCGCGAGGGCATGAACGCGAATGTGGCGGTCACCAACAAGTCCGCGCTGCCCGCCGAGTGCGCCTACACGGCAACGCGCACAAGCGGATTGCTCGGACCGGCGAACGTGAACAGGAACGTCAGCGTGCCCGCGAACGGCACCGGAAACATCACCGATATGTTGTGGCCGGCACCGCTTGTCAGCTATCAGGCCAAGGTGTCGTGCACGGCAACGTATGACGGCAAGCAGGTCACCATCGGCGAGTCGACCCAGAACGTGCAGGGCTGACAACCCCGTCGCATCAGACGATAAGACAACTGAATAGACCCGTTCACGCGGCATAGATCCGTTCACACGGCGCGAACGTGCATCCCTTGCGAAAATCGGCGCAGAAAATCGCAGAGGATGCACGTTCGTCGTGCGTGCGCTTAGGTGAAGTGCGTCTGCGGCCGCTCAACGCCGACACCGTCGACGACGAGGTCGACCTTCTCGTTGTAGAACGCGATCAGACCCGCGATGGCCGCGACCGCGGGCAGTGGATAGTGATACGTCCAGGCGAGGTCCTGGTGCAGGGCGTCGCCGGTCCGCACCGACCAGTAGCCCGATGTCGTTCCCTTGTAGGGGCACAGCGTCTCGGTGTCGCTGGGCACCAGATGCTCGAACGCGACATCGGCGGGGTCAATGTAATACCGTGTGGGCAAACCTGTTTCGAAGAGCAGTACCGGCGAGACGGTGTCGGCGAGGACGAGGCCGTCAAGTTCGACGCGCACGTGGCGGTGCGAGCGCAGGGCGTCGACGCGCACGTACGGGTTGCGCGGATGGCCGTAGATGGGCTCATCTTCCTCGAGCCACCGCAGCCGATCCCATTCGAAGCGCACCAGGCCTGCGACGGATCCGTCGTCGAACACCCTCGCCGCCTTCTCGTGTATCTGTTCGGCGCCGACCAAGGAGTGCAGCCGTGACGACCCGAATTGCACCTTCTGCGGATGGTTCTCGTCGCGGAGGAATTCGGGACGCACGTCGGTCATCGGGATGTAGTACTGCGGGTAGTAGGGCACTTCCCAGACGTAGCGGGCAGCGGTGGTGTCGAAGACCAACTCGTGGCCCAGGTAGCCGCGCACTCGCCGCGGCGCCGGCTCGATCCGTCCGCGCGCGGCGGCCATTTGCGGGTAATCACGTTCATCGCTCATGGGGCCATCATGCTCGGGAATACTGTGCGGACGTCTGGTGTAGGACTGAGGCATGCGAATTGGTGTGACGTTTCCGCAAACCGAGTTGGGCGGAGACGCAGGCGCGGTGCGGGCATACGGCGAACGGGTCGAAGAACTCGGCTACAGCCACATCCTGATCTACGACCACGTGCTCGGCGCCGACCCCACCGTCCACACCGGGTGGAACGGCCCTTACGACGTGCACACCACCTTCCACGAGCCGTTCGTCGTCTACGGCTATCTCGCCGCGGTGACTCGGTCGGTGGAACTGGTCACCGGCGTCATCATCCTTCCGCAGCGCCAGACGGCGTTGGTCGCCAAGCAGGCCGCCGAGGTGGATCTGCTCAGCGGCGGCCGACTGCGCCTCGGTGTCGGTGTCGGCTGGAACGCTGTCGAGTATGAGGCGCTCGGCGAGGACTTCGGCAACCGCGGCAAGAGGTCCGCCGAGCAGATCGAGTTGCTGCGCCGCTTCTGGACGGAGCAGACGGTGACGTTCGACGGGCAGTTCCACAAGGTCACCGGCGCCGGCATCGCGCCGCTGCCGGTGCAGCGACCGATTCCGATATGGATCGGGGCGGCATCGGCGCCGGGCTACCGGCGCGCCGGACAACTCGCCGACGGCTGGTTCCCCATGACGGGACCTGGCCCGAAACTCGACGACGCACTTGCCGTGATCGAACAGGCAGCCGTGCAGGCCGGACGCGATCCCGCGGCCATCGGAATGGAGGGGCGAGTCCAGTGGCGCGGCGACAGCGGCGCGGTCCTCGAGGCGCTCGCCGAATGGGAGAAGGCCGGCGCGACACACGTCGCGGTCAACACCATGGGTGCGGGACTACGCACCGTCGATGACCATCTGGCCGCGCTGGCCGAGGTCGCCGCGGAGCTGCCGTCGACCTAGCGGCGAGTGGCTGTCGACCTAGCGGCGCCGCGCGCGCCACAGGGCGGCGCCAGCCGCAATCGCCACCGATATCCCCACCGCAAGCGCGAACACGGCGAGCACCAGATGCCGCGGGCGTGACGAGGCGACGAACGCGGCAAGCTGTGCGCCGCCTGCGATCAAGGCCAGTACGGCGAACGCCGCGGCCAGCAGCGCAAGCGCCGTGCGCGACATCAGCGTGGACGCCGAACGGGGTGCATGCAACCGGACCCTATCCGATGCCTGCGCTCCCCTACGTCGACAGCAGGTCCGGTTGAGGAAGTCCTCTACGTCGACAGCAGGTCGGATTCAGCGAACGGCCGAGCGCTGCGAGCGGCAAGGTGTTCAGGCCGCGGCTTCGCGGCGGCGAACGGTGGCCCCAGCTCGTTCTCCACCGAGTTGAACACCAGGAAGATGTTCGACCGGGGGAACGGCGTGATGTTGGATCCCGACCCGTGCATCATGTTCGAGTCGAACCACAGCGCCGTGCCCGCCGGCCCGGTCGCTTGCGCGATACCGAACTCATGGGCCGCCTTGGTCAGCGTTTCCCGATCGGGCACACCGATTTCCTGCTTCACCAGTGACGAGGTGTGGTGGTCGTCCGGCGTGGCTCCGACGCACGGGTAGAAGGTTTGATGCGAACCGGGCATCACCATCAGCGAGCCGTTGTACGGATAGTTGTCGGTCAAGGCGATCGAGCAGGACACGGCGCGCATCGCGGGCATGCCGTCTTCGGCGTGCCAGGTTTCGAAATCGGAATGCCAGTAAAAGCCGGTCCCCTCAAAACCCTTCATGAAGTTGATTCGGGTTTGATGCAGATAGACGTCACTGCCGAGGATCTGGCGTGCCACGGGCAGCACGTTGTCCAGCGTGATCACCTCGGCGATCAGATCGCTGAACTGCTCGGGCTGAAACACCGACCGAACGGTTCCCTCGTTCGGCTCCCTGATGATTCGCGGGTCCCCCTCGGGCGCATCGGCGCCGATCCGGTCGAGTTCGTCGGCCAGAGGCTTCAGCCAGTTCTGGCCCAGCGTCTGGGGTTTCAGCAGGAATCCGTCGGATTCCATTTTCGTCAGCTCGGCTGCGTTCAGCGGGCCGTCGTCGTCCTGACCCCAGACGGTCGGCTCGATCCGGGTTATCGGATCGCTGGGATGGTCCAACCGCGTGGGGTAGTTGTCACGCAGCGTCTGTGTTTGCTTGAGGCTCAACTGGTTTACACCGCCTTCGGGTAGCTGCCGGTCTCGTCGTGCACCTCATTGCCGGTGACGGGCGGATTGAACACGCACAGCATGCGCAACTGGTCGTCGCAGACCACGCGGTGCCGCTCGTGACCGTCGAGCAGGTACATGGTGCCCGCACGCAGCGGGTAGTCACGTCCCGTCTCGAGGTCCGTCAGTGTGCCTGAGCCTTCGACGACCCACACGGCCTCCACGTGATGCCGGTAGTGGAACTCGCTGACCGAATTGGCGTTGATGGTCGTCTCGTGGAACGAGAATCCGACCCCGTCACCGGCCAGGATGATGCGCTTGGATCTCCAATCCTTGTCTGCCACATCGCGTTCGGTGCCGGTGATCTCTTCAGTGGTGCGAACGATCATAAATAAGTCTCCTTGGTGTGAGGGGTCAGGGCATCGCTGCTGCGACGGCTTCGGCCAGAATCGAAAGTCCCTTGTCGAGGTCGTCCTCCGACGTGGTCAGCGGCGGCAGCAGCTTGACGACCTCGTCCGACGGGCCGCTGGTCTCCATCAGCAGGCCTCGTTCGAACGCGCCGCTACACACCACGCTCGCCAGTGGCGCGTCGGTGAACTTCAAGCCCTGCGCCATGCCCCGGCCGCGTGCTTCAACACCGTCATACGTCGAGGCGATGGCGTCGAGGCGCTCGCGGATCATCGCACCCTTCTCACGGACATGATCGCTGAAAGCCGCTGTCTGCCAGTACGTCTGCAGCGCGGCAGTGGCCGTGACAAAAGCCGGATTGTGACCGCGGAAGGTGCCGTTGTGCTCGCCGGGACCCCATACGTCCAGATCGCGCCGGAACAGCGTCAGCGCCATCGGCAGGCCGTAGCCGCTGATCGACTTCGACAGCGTGACGATGTCAGGCACGATGCCTGCCTGCTCGAAGCTGAAGAAGCTACCCGTGCGTCCGCAACCCATCTGCACGTCGTCGACGATCAACAGGATGTCGCGCCGATGACAGAGTTCGGCAAGCTCCTTGAGCCACTCGAAGCGCGCCACGTTGAGACCGCCTTCGCCCTGGACGGTTTCGACGATCACCGCGGCCGGGTGATTGAGTCCGCCGCCGGAGTCGTCGAGCACTCGCTCGAACCAGTGGAAGTCCTCGGTGGCGCCGCCGAAGTAGTTGTCGTAGGGCATCGGCGTCGCGTGAACGAGCGGCACACCGGCACCCGCGCGCTTCATCGAGTTGCCGGTCACCGAAAGGGCACCCAGCGTCATGCCGTGAAAGGCGTTGGTGAAGTTGATGATCGCTTCACGCCCCGTGACCTTCCTCGCCAGCTTCAGCGCGGCCTCGACAGCGTTCGCGCCGGTGGGCCCGGGGAACTGCACCTTGTAGTCCAGCCCGCGGGGCCGCAAGATCAACCGCTCGAACGTCTCAAGGAAGTTGGTCTTGGCCTCGGTTGCCATGTCGAGCGAGTGCACGATCATGTCGCTGGACAGATAGTCCAATAGCGGTTTCTTGAGGGCGGGATTGTTGTGCCCGTAGTTCAAAGCCCCAGCGCCGGCGAAGAAGTCGAGGTAACGACGCCCTGAGGTGTCGGTCATCCACGAGCCTTGGGAACTGGCCATCACCGTGGGCCAGCCCCGGCAGTAGCTGCGGACCTCCGACTCAACCGATGTGTAGACGTCGGGCAGTTGGGATTCGGGCAGGGGTGTCGCGAGGGTGGTCATAAAACCTTTCTCGAAATTGTCAGTCGGTCAACGGTGCGGTCAGAGGTCCGATGCTGAGGATCGGCTCATCCTCATGGCCGTTGTTGGGATCCAATTGCGCTGCGGTGAAACACGGTTGCTCGACCATCGGGACGCCGTGGCGCCTCGCGAAGGACCCGAAGAGCGCGCGCGAGGCCGAATTGCCTGGTGACACCGTCGCTTCGACGGTCACCGGGTGGCCGTGTCTGTTGCGCCTGACCCGGTGCACAAGGGTATCGAGCATCGTGGCGGCCAAACCGGTGCCCCGTGTGGCGCGCGCCACAGCGACCTGCCATACGAAGAGCACTTCCGGTCGCGTCGGGGGGTGATATCCGGTGATCAGGCCGCAGATTTCGCCGTCGCGGTCAGCGACTATCGACGTTTCGGCAAAATCCGTCGCCATCAGGAGATAGGCGTAGGTCGAATTGACGTCCAGAACTCCCGTCTCGGCCACCAGGCGACGCATCGCGATGGCGTCCGATTCGGCCGGGCGACGCAGGAGATGCCGCCATGAGTTGTGTTGCTTTACGGGACTTCTGGATCCGATTGTCCAAGTGCTTGCTGGTAGATACTTCTCGCGGGCATGCATATTTCCTTGACTAGTCACCACCGAACATGGCTATCGAACTTCTCACTTTTTCGTCATCGGCGTGGCGACGGTATGTCAGCAAATCGTGGCAAATCAACTCGACGAGTCGGCCGGCGAATCGGCGCCAATGCGCCCACTCGTCGTGCCAACCTGCGCCTACGAAGATGCGCCAGGGTCTTTAGCGCCCCTTCCAGTGTTATCAAATCGTTATCAAATGGACAACCTGCGGGGTCGTCGACACGGGGCGTCGCGAAACCTGGCCGCAGTGCGGCTTCGCGGCTTTTCGGTTCGGTAAAAATCGGCCGCGGTATTGATGCGAACTTCCTGCTAGACAGGCAAATTCGCGTGACAGTCTCAGACCGCGAAATGCGACTTGTAGATCTGGCCGTGCACGCCGACCGTACGGTCGACCACCTGCGAGACCACGAAATCGGAAGCGGCCGAGAGGTATGCGTAAGCGGTGGCGCGGTCCATTCCTTGGTCGTTCTCCAGGAAATCCAGCGCGTTGACCACCGCGCGACGCATCGCGATGTTCAGATCGCTGCTGTTGCCGTTGACCGCCCCGTCGGGATCCGACAATCCGATCGGTACCCAGGCGTTTTCGGTCTCGGCGAACGGATAGTTGTAGGCAACCGACGGCGCATCACCGGAACCGGGCTTACACACCGTCAACCGGTAGGTACCGCGGAGTGACCCCTCCATCGCGGTCAGCGCCACTTCACCGTCGCCCATCGCCATGTGCGGGTCGCCGACGTAGAACAGTGCTCCCTCGGCGAAAACCGGGAGATACAGCGTGGATCCCACACCGAGCAGTCTGATGTCGATATTGCCGCCGCCGATCGTAGGCGGAATCGAGTTCGCGGTAGCCGCCGTGATGTCGCGGTCCTGGGAGAACGCCACCCCCATGATGCCCATGAAGGGCGCCAGCGGGAAGCGCACCTGCGCATCGCCGTAAGACATCACGCCGTGGCCGTCCTCGACGGCGGTGAAGGTGGAGACGTTGCCGTACTCGGTGGGTTTCGAGTTCTTCCGGTGATCGGTGGCCACAGGCGGCATCACTTCCTCGATGGTGATGCCGTCCGGCGCGCTGCCGTCGGACTTGCGCGCCAGCGCACCCTTGCCGTGACGGCTCGACACCACACCGTAGGGGACGCGCGGAATCGCTTCCAGCGTCTCGATTTTCAGCACATCGCCGGGTTGTGCCCCTTCGACGAAGACCGGGCCCGTCACCACGTGCGGGCCGTCCTTGTCGAAGTCGCGCGGGGTGCGGTTGTAGTCGGCTGCGACCGCGACGGCGTCCTGCAGGATGTCGGATTCGTTCACGCCGTTGGCGCCGAAATACTCGATCGGGTTGCGGCCCTGGTCTTCGAGGATGCCCTCGTGGGAGACCGTGTCGAGGGTGATCGTCTGCCCCGAGCGCATCCTCATCACCGGCGTGGCGTGCACGGTGGGCACATATCCCCACAGCACCTGGGCCGGTTCCGACTTCAGGTAGTGGTCTCCAGCGATGTCGCCGTGATCGGGGTGAAGAACCTCGAAGGTGCTGGTCGAAGCGACGGTCGCGGTGGGGGTGTCGCTGCTCGAACAGGCGCTCGCGACGGCGGAGAGGCCCGCGCCCGCTCCGACCGCTGCCATGGCGCGGACGAAATCGCGGCGTCCGATTCCTCGTGCAATGGTTTCTGCGGCAGCCTGGGCGAACGACTTGTCCATCAATTCCCCTCCGGTGGTCAGTCGGGCCGAAGCTACCCAAGGCTTGTTGCGGTGATGTTGCGGTTGATTTCGAAACCGTTGACGCGAACCGGTGTTCGTCTTTCGTGGCGCGACATCGGTGGGTATTCACGGAATGCTTCGCCAACGCGAGGCTGCGTAATACCGTTGCGGTGATGAGCGCGCAACGACCCAAAATACTGATCATCGGAGGCGGCTTCGGCGGCTTGTTCTGTGCTCGCCGGTTGGCGAAGGCGGATGTCGACGTCACGCTGCTCGACCGCTCCGCCGGACACCTGTTCCAGCCGCTGCTGTATCAGTGCGCGACGGGGAAGCTCGCCATCGGACAAATCAGCCGTCCGCTGCGCGAGGAGTTCGCTCCTTACCCCAACGTCAAGACCCTGTTGGGCGAGGCGATCGTGCTCGACCCCGACGCGCACACGGTCACCGTGCGGCGGCCGGACGAGACGGAGTTCGTCATCGACTACGACGTCCTCGTCCTCGCTGCGGGCATGCGGCAGTCGTACCTGGGCCATGAGGCGTTCGCACGTTGGGCTCCGGGCATGAAGACACTGGACGACGCGCTGGAGATCAGGCAGCGCATCTTCACCGCGTTCGAGATCGCCGAAACGCTGCCGCCCGGCCCGGAGCGGGCCAGCTGGCTGACCCTCGCGGTCGCCGGCGGCGGGCCCACCGGCGTAGAACTGGCCGGCCAGATCCGGGAGGTCGCCACCAAGACACTGGCTAACGAGTTCCACAGCATCCAACCGGAGGAGGCGCGGGTGTTGCTCTTCGACGGCGGCGACCGCGTCTTGAAGAGCTTCGCGCCCGACCTGACGTCCAGGGCCACTCAGGCGCTGACCGAGCTCGGGGTCGAGATGCACCTCGGGGTGCATGTGACCGATGTGCGTCGCGACGGCATCACGGTCACCCCGAAGCAGGGCGGGCCCGACCAGCAGTTCGCGGCACGGACCGTGCTGTGGACCGCCGGCGTTGAAGCCGTCCCGTTCGCCCGGCACGTCGCGGAGGTGCTCGGCGCGCCCACCGATCGCTCAGGCCGGATACAGGTCGAGCCGGATCTGACCGTCGCGGGACACCCCGAGATCTTCGTCATCGGAGACCTTGCCGGTCGCGAGGGGTTGCCCGGCGTCGCGGAGAACGCCATGCAGGGCGGCTTGCACGCGGCGACGTGCATCCGCCGTGACCTCGAAGGGCGACCGCGCCGCCCGTACCGGTATCGCGACCTCGGGTCCGCGGCCTACATCAGCCATGGCCACGCGCTGCTGCAGCTGGGTCGGGTCCGGGTCTCCGGATATCTCGGCTGGCTCGCGTGGGGGCTGATCCATATCGCGTTCCTGACCGGGGTGAGCAACCGCGTGAGCACCGTGGCCACCTGGCTGGCGTCCATCGCGCGGCCAGGCCGCTTCCATCGCGCGTTCATGCTGGGCGCGGCCGACCGTCCCGAGCAGCGCTACACGTATTCGACCTCGGATCTGCCGGCGGAAGGGCACGCCCCGGGGTCGTGAGCCCCTGTCGATGTCGATGACCAAATAACCTGCGGCAGTGCGTGGTGGCGTTCGCTGTCAGCGAACAGCGACGCGTCAGCGGTCGTGCGCTGTGGAGTTACGACAACGCGCCGCGCCGCCGTTGTAGGCGGCGTGCAAACGCGCGCAACCGATTCCGGCCACTATGGAGATAACTAAGCCAAGCCGGCGGAGCCTGGCGCTACCGCACCCAGCGCTCCTGACGAAGGCGCTGGACTCTGCCGCTTGATCGAGCATGTCGCTCGACGGACGAAGGGAGCTTCACCATGCCTACTGCGACGCGTACTGCGACGCCTACTGCGACGTTCGAGACCAGCCAGGAACGTCGGTGGACGATCACGAACCCCCGCTTGCGGTTGAAGCCCACTTACGGGTCGAGAGGCGTTGTGCAGGGCGGCTGGTGGCCGCGGACAAGACAGCTGCACCTCGAACTCCCGCTGCTGCTTGCGGCCCTGTCGTCGCGGCCGGGTGTCGCTTGCCAGGGTGATGGGACCACCTGATTGCCAGGGGGATGGGACCACCGTGGCGCGTTACTGAGGATGCTTG
>NZ_PDCP01000109.1 GCF_002553505.1 Mycolicibacterium agri
CATAATCCAGGGATAAGCCTTCAGATACACAACAACCTCCAACAAGGTGGCTGTTGCAATCACCCCCAGAAATCGCCAGGGGTTTTGCGGGCACGAGCGTCTGCTCGCGGTGGGGGGTTCGCGCGGTGAAGGGGTTACTCCTGGCGCAGCAATTACTCCTGGCGCAGGCGCGATTCCAGGAAGGTCTCCAGCGACTCCCACTGCTCGACGGCCTTCGCGTACGGCCCTTCGGGTTTGCTGACGGTTTCGGGGTCGAGGACATGGGCGACGAGCCGGCCGAGCGGCATGTCGGCGTCCAGGGTCTCGTCGACGATGTCGTCCTCGGCGTACTCGCCGACATCGCGGAGCAATTCGACGGCGAGTTCCAGCTGTTCGCGGTCGATGGCATCGGGGCCGTCGGCGATGTCGTCGGCAAGCCCGCTGGTGACGTAGACATTCTCGTCGGTGACGTCGATCCGCAGCGACCCGTCGGTGGCCGCGGTCTTGATGTCCTCGTAGGTCGCCAGGTCGGACAGGTCGTGGTCGTGCTCGTCGGCCAGGTAGCGCGCCAGTGCCCGCTCGGAGCCGAACACGCTGACCCTGCCGTTGCGGCCGAGGAACACCGGGGCGTCGTCGAGGTAGCACCGCAGCGTGTAGAACGTGCCGCCGCGGGTGATCATCTGGATCGGGTCGATGCCCACCTTGAGCCAGAAGTCCTCGTCGGCGCCCAGGACGAGACCCTTCGCGTGGTCGGCGAGGGCGTCATCGTCCTCGGCGGCCTCCTGGTCCTCGACTTCTTCTGCGTCGGTGTCCGCGGCGACGGTCTCGGCGACCGCCTCGACCTCGTCGGGTTCGGGGGCTGGTTCTTCCAGTTCGGCGGCGGCCTTCTCGGCGGCGGCCTTGTCGACCTCGGGGATGGTGACAACCTCGTCGATCGCGTCGACGATGCCGTCCCAACTGCGCGCGACGACCGCCGCGATGTCGGTCCAGCGCTTGCGTCCGCTTCTCCCGCTGAAGCTCTCCATGCCCGCAGCCAGCACACCGAGCTGAGGATTGCCGTTGAAGAACCGGGTGACCGTGGGCAGCTCGCAGATCGAGCCGATGGAGGACACGATGGCCAGCGTGCGGTGCACCGTCGCCACCGATTCCGCGTTCGGCTTCTCCGCGAGCAGCTCCTGCACGCCGATGAGGTCGTATTGACGCTCCTCGGGCGGGTCGAAGCGGTGCGCGTTGGCTTCGGTGAGCTTCTCCCACGCGGGGTGGTCGGTGAGGTCGTTGTCGGTATTGGTCCTGACGAAGGCGACCAGGTCGGCGACCGTTTCGAAAGCGTAGAGGTCCTCGTCCTTGCCTAGCAGCGCCTCCCACTCGTCGTTGGCGTCGCGCCAGCGGGGGGCCCACAGTGTGTACAGGTCGCCCTTGGTCAACCCGAGCCGGATCGGCACGATGTCAGCAGCCATGCGGCACAGCCTAGAGCGTGCCGCGTTGTTCATTGCCGAACGGTGCGCGACCAGCGGTGACACGATGCTCTTGTGGACGACGGGCCCCCGCTGACCTGCGGATCCTGGATTATGCCGTCGGCCGCCAGAACCCCTGGAAGCCTTGACCCGCGTTCGACGTGCGGATCGGCGACAGCTGCACGGGGTCGCCGGCTTCGATCATCTGGCCGTTGCCGACGATCATCGCGACGTGTCCGTCCCACACCGCGAGATCGCCGGGCCGCAGCGCGTTCTGACTGACCGGCGCGCCGAGATCCTGTTCTTGCGCGAGCCGCGGAAGATCAAGCCCGGCTTCGTGATACGCCCATTGCGTCAACCCGCTGCAGTCGAGCCCCACCCCGGGCGTGGTTCCGCCCCAGACATAGGGCACGCCGAGTTGGGTCAGTGCATGTCGGACAGCCTCTGCCGCAATGGGATTCGGCGCCGTCACCGTGCTTCCGTCGGGAAGGGTGACGGCGACGCCTTCGCCGAACTGGTCGGGGTCGGGCAGCGGAAGCGCCGAGACGTCGGCGCCGGGCGGCGACAATCCGCCGCTGTAGGCGGCACCGGGCATGCCGCCCCAACCTGCCGTCGACCCGGCCGGAGCCGATGGAAAGCCGGCAGCTGACCCGAACCCGGCCGGAGCCGATGAGAAGCCCGCCGGTGAACCGAACCCTGCCGGCGTCGTCGGCGGTGCACCGGACGGCACCCCAGCCGGCACCTCAGCCGGCGCCCCGGCCTTCGCCGAGACTGCGGCGGCGTGGCCGTCGAGCTCGGCGCGCAGCTCGTCGACGACGGCAACGGCCTCATCCAGTGCCCGCTGCGCCTCGTCGCGTAGCCGCTGGGCCACGCCCGGTTCGTCGAGCCGCGCTTCGAGGGCGCCCGCGCGGTCCTCGAAACGCTGAACGATGTCCTGAAGGCGGGACCGCGCCCACGCCACGGCGTCGGCGGCGCGGGCGGTGGTGGCCCGCAACTGGTCGACGTCTGACGCCAATCGGTCGGCTCTGTCGGCCGTCGCGGACATGAACTGGGCTGCACCGTCGGCGCCGGCGCCCGACCAGCCCTCGGCCGTGTTATCCCAGCTGCGCCGAGCCGCCGCCGACACCTCGGCCAGCAGATCCGCCACGCGCGCGAGCGAGGTGGCCGGATCCCCCGCGTCCGACCACCCCGGCCCGACCTGCGCCGCCACCTCGCGAATGGGCGCCGACAGCGAGGCAACCAATCCCGACGGCATCGTCTACAGAGCGCGGCTACTGCGCCGGTCGGCGTCGGCATACATCGCGGCGACCCCGCCCGAAACCAATTGGGCGGATTGCAGATCTTCACTCAGCCGGATAACCGCCTGCGCATGCGCGGTGGTCGCGTCGGATAACGCTGCGAGGAAGCCGGCGCCGACCGCACCGAATGCCGCGGCGACGTCGGGGCCCACCGACGACGTGAGACCGGCGGCCGCGGCGGCGAGGTCATCGGCATGAGATGAGCAAGCCGCGCCGAGCGCGTTGATGGAATTCATATCGACGAGCATGGCGATAAGACGCTGCGGAGAACGATTCGGTTCCGCCGACGTTAAGGTCTGGGGCATGGATGTCCGCGTCGTCGACCACCCGTTGGCCGCTGCGCGGCTGACCACGCTGCGCGATGAGCGCACCAACAACGCCACGTTCCGCGATGCGCTCCGCGACCTGACCCTGATGCTGGTCTACGAGGCCACCCGCGACGCGGCGACGGAATCGGTGCCGGTCCGCACGCCGCTGGCCGAAACCACCGGCGCACGACTGGCCAAACCGCCGCTTCTCGTGCCCGTCCTGCGCGCCGGCCTCGGCATGGTCGATCAAGCGCACGCACTCATTCCCGAGGCCCGCGTCGGCTTCGTCGGCGTCGCGCGCAACGAGGAAACCCACCAGCCGACACCGTATTTGGAGTCGCTGCCCGAGGACCTCAGCACCCAACCGGTGTTCATCCTCGACCCGATGCTGGCCACCGGCGGCTCGATGGCGCACACCATCGGGCTGCTTCACGAGCGCAACGCCAGCGACATCACCGCCATCTGCGTCGTCGTGGCGCCAGAAGGGATCGCCGTGATCGAGAAGGTCGCGCCGGACCTCAAGCTGTACACCGCCACCATCGATGACTGTCTCAACGAGGCCGCCTACATCGTGCCCGGCCTTGGCGACGCCGGCGACCGGCAATTCGGCCCGCGCTAACTCCGCGCCAACCGCGCACCGGCGCCAACTCCGCGCTGGCCAAAGCCTTCGATTTGCGGCCATGGTCGTGATTTGCGCGCGGGATCACCACCGTGAGCGCAAAATCCAGCGCCGAAACTGCCGAACCGCGAAACCGCGAAAGCGGCGCTAGAACTTGCGCGCGACCTCGGCCACCTCGTCGCGCAGCCGCAACGCCTCCACGCGCGTGCGGTCCAGTTGACCGTCGGCGCAAAGCCGAACTTCGATGTAGGACTTCACTTTCGGCTCCGTACCGGACGGCCGGACCGCCACCCGCACCGCCGTGTCGTCGTCGGCGCCTTCGAGGATCACCGCATCAGTGCGTCGGTTGTACGGTTGCACCGCAGCCAGATCCGTCATCGTCACGTCGATCCCGCACAGCTTCGTCGGCGGCTTTGACCGCATCCTCGTCATCACCTCGGCGGCCTCGTCCGCACTGCAGACCGGCCGCGATACCGCCGCCGTGACATGCACCCCGTGGCGGCGGGCAAGCTCGTCGAGCGCGTCGAGCACCGTGCGGCCGTGCTCGCGCAGCGCAACCACCATGTCGCAGAACAACACTGCCGCGCTGATCCCGTCCTTGTCGCGAACCGCCGACGGGTCGACGCAATAGCCGATCGCCTCCTCGTAGGCGTAGACCAGCGTGCACTCCGGCAGGTCTGCGTCGGCCCGCGACAACCACTTGAACCCGGTCGGCGTCTCGACATGCCGGGCGCCGTGCTCAGCGGCGATCGAAGCCAGCATGCGCGAGGACACCACCGTGCTGGCCACCACCGTGTGCTCGGAGACTTCACCCGGATCGAATTGCGACAAGATGTAATCACCCAGCAGCCAACCGGTTTCGTCGCCGGTGAGCATCCGCCAGCCATCGGGCGTCGGGATGCCGACCGCGCATCGGTCGGCGTCGGGATCCAGCGCAATGGCGACCTCTGCATCAACTTCGGCGGCGCACTTCAACAGCGCGTCGGTGGCGCCGGGCTCCTCAGGGTTGGGAAACGCGACGGTGGGAAAGTCGGGATCGGGCGCGAACTGCTTTTCCACCACGTGCACATCCAGAAACCCCGCCCTGGCGAACGCGTCCAACGCATACTCGCCGCCGACGCCGTGCAACGGCGTGAACGCCAGCCGCGCCGATCCGTGGGTGCGCCGGACATGTGACGCGCGATCAACGTAGCGCTGGATCAGGTCGACGCCGGAGGTCTGCACCGGCGCCCGGGCGATCTCGTCGGCATACGGCGCCTTACCGATCATCGCCTCGATGTCGCGGTCGGTCGGCGGCACGATCTGCATGCCGGCATCGAAGTACACCTTGTAGCCGTTGTCCGACGGCGGATTGTGCGACGCGGTGATCTGGATGCCGGCGCTCGCGCCGAGATGCCGCGCGCCGAACGCGATTACCGGCGTCGGCACCGCGGCGAACATCAGCGTCACCATGAAGCCCTCGGCGGCCAGAACCTCCGCGGTCGCAAGTGCGAACTCCTCGGATCCGTGCCGCGCGTCCCCGCCGACCACGACGCGTGACCCGGCGTGACCGCGCTCCTTGAGCACCTGGGCGACCGCCCACGTCGTGCGCAACACCACGGCCAGGTTCATGCCGTTCGGGCCCGCCCGCAGCGGACCGCGCAACCCCGCCGTGCCGAACGTCAGTGGGTGCGCGAACCGCTCGGCGATCTCGTCGTCGCTACATGCCTGCAGTTCTGCGACCGTAGCCGGATCCGGGTCGTGCTCGATCCACTCCCGGACGGCCGATTCGATCGGCGGCTGGATCATGACGTGAGGGTGCCCACTTTGTTGTCGGCATAAGCGAGTTTGCGCAGCACCGGCGCCACCAGGACGAGCAGGTTGAACTCCAGGTCGGTGAGGTTTTCCCGCATGGTGGCGTTGAGCCAGGCGTCGCGTTCGGCGCGGTCCTCCAGAAGCAGCGCGGTGCCGTCCGGGGTGATCTCGATGAGTTGGCGACGACGGTCGTCATCGTCGGGCCGCCGCGTCACCAAGCCCCGCTGCACCAGTTCGTTGAGGCTGTCGGTCAGCGACTGCACCCGCACATGCAGCCGGGCCGCCACTTCGGCGGGTGTGCTGACCCCGGCGCGGCTGACCTCGCTGAGCAGCTCCAGTTGGCTCAGCGTCAACCCGTGGTCGGGCCGGTGGCGGCGCATCTGCCGGGTCACCGCCATCATCGACTCCCGCAGATCGGTGGCCGCCGAGCCCCCGCGAACGTCGGTGATAACGTCGGTCATAACCAAGTTATACCTTGGTATCTCTTCGCTGTGTTGGCAAAAAGGCCTTGGTTGCCGGTAAATATTGCTAAGGGCATACTTGGCGAAGTGATGAAGCAGCGATTGAGGCACCTCGCCAAATGGGCTCTGCTTATCGCTGTCACCATCGCCGTCACCGTCGGGCTCGACCTGCTCAGCGTGCCCTCCGCGGCGTTGTTTGCCGGCCTCGTTGTCGGCATCGCGCTGGCGTTGCCGGGTCTGGCGCCCAAGCGGGTACCCCGATTGATCGGACTCGCCGCTCAAGGCGTGCTCGGCGTCTACATCGGCACCATGGTCCACCGCGACGCGTTGTCGGCGCTCGCACCCGACTGGCAGATCGTGGTCGCCGTCGCGGTCGCCACGCTGTTGATCAGCATCCTTGCGGGCGCCCTGCTCGGCCTGCACCGCGACGTCAGCCCGCTGACCGGATCGCTGGCTCTCGTCGCGGGCGGCGCCTCCGGCCTGGTCGCCATCGCCCGTGAACTCGGCGGCGACGACCGCGTGGTCGCCGTCGTGCAGTACCTGCGCGTTGCGCTGGTGACCGCGTCGATGCCCGTCGTCGTCGCCTTCATCTATCACGCCGACCGGCACGAGGTGCCCGCGACTACCCAAACCGATGCCGCCCCTTGGTATTTGAGCCTGGCGATCATGACCGCGCTCATCGTCGTCGGCGCGGCCGCAGGCAAACTCGTCCGGTTGCCCGGCGGCGGCCTGCTGGGGCCCCTCGCACTGACCGTCGCGCTGCAGATCAGCGGGCTGCCGGTCGGGCTGTGGGTGCCGAGCGTGCTGGTCCAGGCGGGCTACATGCTCATCGGCTGGCAGGCGGGCGTGGTGTTCACCCGCGAGTCGCTGCGCGCGGTGAGCCGGATGCTGCCCGCGGCCATACTGCTGATCGTCATCCTCGGCGTGGCCACCGCGGGGCTCGGCATGGTGCTGGCCGAGTTCACCGGGAAGACACCGCTCGAGGGCTACCTCGCCACCAGCCCGGGCGGGGTCTACGCGGTGCTGGCGATCGCCGCCGAAACCGGTTCAGGCGTCACGTTCATCATCGCCGCGCAGGTGTTCCGTGTGCTGCTGATGCTGTTCACGGCGCCGTTCCTGGCCCGCACCGTGATCCGGCTGACCGAACGCCGAGCACGCCGTCACAACCGCTCGATCACCGACGCCAACAAAGAACCCGTCCGCGCCGCCGACTGACGGCCCGCTTCCAGCACCTCTTCGTGATTCAACGGCTCGCCGGTCATGCCCGCGGCCGCGTTGGTCACCAGCGACACGGCGAGCACGTCGGCGCCCGCCGCTCGCGCCGCGATCGTCTCGTGCACCGTCGACATGCCGACCAGGTCGGCGCCCAGCGTGCGCAGCATCCTGATCTCGGCGGGCGTCTCGTAGTGCGGGCCCGGCAGGCAGGCATAAACCCCCTCGGCGAGTGACGGGTCGACCTCGCGCGCCAACGCCCGCAGCCGCGGCGAGTACGCATCGACCATGTTGACGAACTGCGGACCCACCAGCGGGGAGCGCGCCGTCAGGTTGAGGTGGTCGCTGATCAACACCGGTTGCCCCACGGTGTAATCGGCCCGCAGGCCGCCCGCCGCGTTGGTCAGCACCACCGTGCGCACACCGGCGGCGCACGCGGCGCGCACCGGATGCACCACATGACGCAGGTCGTGGCCCTCGTAGGCGTGGATGCGGCCGACGAACACCAGCACGTGGTGATCGCCCGTGCGCACCGAGCGCACTTCGCCGGTGTGGCCTTCGGCGGACGGGGGAGTGAAGCCCGCCAGCTCGGCCACTTGCACCGCGGCCGCCGTCGTGCCCAGCCGCGCGGCCGCGGGCGCCCACCCGGAGCCGAGGATCACCGCGACGTCGTGCCGGTCCACCCCGGTGCGCTCCCGGATTGCGGCCGCGGCCTGCTGCGCTTCCGCCTCCGGATCGGTCACAGTTCGGCAGCTTAGCCGTCAGTGAGATACTGCGAAGATGTCCACCGCCACCGCCTCCGTCAGCGTCGAAGACGCAGTCAACAGGCGGCGCGGCGACCTGATCGAGCTGTCGCACGAGATCCACGCCGAGCCCGAACTCGCGTTCGCCGAGTTCAAAAGCGCCGCCAAGACGCAGGCGCTGGTCGCCGAGTACGGCTTCGAGATCACCGCTGCACCGGCCGGGTTGGACACCGCGTTTCGCGCCCGGTTCGGCGACGGCCCGTTGGTGGTCGGCATCTGCGCCGAATACGACGCCCTGCCCGAGCTCGGACATGCCTGCGGCCACAACATCATCGCGGCATCGGCCGTCGGCACGGCTTTGGCGCTCGCCGAGGTGGCTGATGAGCTCGGCCTGACGGTCGTGCTGCTCGGCACTCCCGCCGAGGAGGCCGGCGGTGGAAAAGTGTTGCTGCTCAACGCGGGAGCGTTCGACGACGTCGCCGTCGCGGTCATGGTCCATCCGGGCCCGATCGACATCGCGCGGGCGCGCTCGCTGGCCCTGTCTCAGGTCGAGGTCACCTACCGCGGGCGGGAGGCGCACGCGGCCGTCGCCCCGTATCTGGGTGTAAACGCCGCTGACGCAATCACGGTGGCGCAGACCGCAATTGGGCTGTTGCGGCAGCAGTTCGCGCCGGGCCAGATGGCGCACGGCATCGTCACCGACGGCGGCCAGGCCACCAACGTCATCCCCGCGCGCACCGTGCTGCGCTACACCATGCGCGCCAACGACGCCGCATCGCTGCGCCACCTCGAGGGCAGGCTGGCCGACTGCTTCCTCGCGGGCGCGGTGGCCACCGGCTGTGACTACGACGTCGAGCAGACCGAACCGCCCTATGACGAACTGGCGCCGGACAAATGGCTGGCCGATGTGTTCCGCGGCGAGATGATCCGCCTCGGCCGCACACCGATCGGAGAGGAGGTCGAGGCGGCTGTGCCGCTTGGCAGTACCGATATGGGAAACGTCACACAGGTGATGCCGGGCATCCACCCGATCGTGGGTGTCGACGCCGACGGCGCATCGGTGCATCAACCCGGGTTTGCGGCGGCCGCGGCCGGCCCCAGCGGCGACAAGGCCGTCGTCGACGGCGCGATCATGCTGGCGCGCACGGTCGTCGCGCTCGCCGAGACGCCCGCCGAACGGGACCGGGTGCTCGCCCTCCACGCCGAACGGGTGGCCTCATGACACTCGCAGAAGCCGCCGAAGGCTGGCTGGCCGCCCACTTCGATGACCTCGTCCAGTGGCGCAGGCACATCCACACGCACCCCGAACTCGGCCGACAGGAGTTCGCCACGACCCAGTTCGTCGCGTCGCACCTGGCCGACGCCGGCCTCAACCCGAAGGTCATGCCCGGCGGAACGGGCCTGATCTGTGATTTCGGTCCCGACGACGGTCCCCGCATCGCGCTGCGAGCCGACATGGATGCGCTGCCGATGGCCGACCGCACCGGGATGCCGTATGCGTCGGTGGTCCCCAACGTCGCGCACGCCTGCGGCCACGACGCGCACACCGCCGTGCTTCTCGGCGCCGCGCTGGCGATGAACTCCGTTCCCGAGCTTCCGGTCGGCGTCCGGCTGGTCTTTCAGGCCGCCGAGGAACTGATGCCCGGCGGCGCGATCGACGCCATCGCCGCGGGCGCGCTCAACGGGGTGTCCCGCATCTTCGCCCTGCACTGCGATCCGCGGCTCGCGGTCGGTCGCGTGGCGGTGCGGCAGGGACCGATCACTTCGGCCGCCGACCACATCGAGGTCACGCTGCACAGCCAGGGCGGCCACACCTCACGTCCGCACCTGACCGGCGACCTCGTCTACGGGCTGGGCACCCTGATCACCGGCCTGCCCGGCGTGCTGTCCCGCCGCATCGACCCGCGCACCAGCACCGTGATGGTGTGGGGCGCGGTCAACGCCGGGGTCGCGGCCAACGCCATCCCGCAGACCGGGACGCTGGCAGGCACCGTGCGCACCGCCAACCGCGACACCTGGCTGACGCTAGAGGCGTTCGTGCGCGACACCGTGACCTCGCTGCTGGCGCCGCTTGGCATCGAGCACACGCTGCAGTACAAGCGCGGCGTGCCGCCGGTGGTCAACGAGGAGATCTCGACGCGCATCATCACCCACGCAATCGAGGCCATCGGGCCCGACGTGCTGGCCGACACCCGGCAGTCCGGCGGCGGCGAGGACTTCTCCTGGTATCTGGAGGAGGTGCCGGGCGCGATGGCGCGGCTGGGCGTGTGGTCGGGTCGAGGGCCGCAGCTGGATCTGCACCAGCCGACGTTCGACATCGACGAGCGCGCACTGGCCGTCGGCGTCCGCGTTCTGGTCAACATCGTCGAGCAGGCCGCGTCGCTCTGACGGCCCGCCCTTCGCGCTGCTACGTGCCCGGGCCGACGCTGCGCGCCGGGCGGTTGCGTAGGTCGCGAACGTATTCCTCAGGCGCACCGGCGATCTCGGCCGCATCGGCCATCACCCCGAGGTAGCGGGCCGACGGCAGGCCGCCCTCCCACGCGTCGAGCACGTACAACCAGGCCAGCACCGGATCCGTCGTCGTGTCCGACGAAATCCGATCCACCCGGCAGCGGATCTTCTTGTGCACGCCGAGCTCGCTGCCCTCCCAGCGGTCGAGGTTCGCCTCGTCGGCCGGTGTCATGTCGTAGAGCACGACGAACACCTTCGACCCCGGGTCCTCCACGATGGTGGCCAGCGCGCCGTCCCAGCCGATGTCCTCGCCGCCGAACGTCAGCCGCCACCCGTGTAGCCATCCTGTGCCTGCCATCGGGGAGTGGGGCGCCCGCTGCATCATCTGCTCCGGATGCATGTTGGATCCGTAGGCGGCGTAGAGCGGCACGGGAGAAAGCCTAAGGCCTCGTCCGCCGTTGCGAGGGGCACGGGGAGGAAGCCACTCGGGAATGTCTGTGGGCGATCGAGGACCCGCTTGGCTAGCGTTAGGGCCGTGGCAACCCGGATCGTGATCATCGGTGGCGGGCCTGCGGGCTATGAGGCGGCGCTCGTTGCGGCCGCCCGCGGACCCCAGGTCGCCGAGGTCACCGTCGTCGACAGCGACGGCATCGGCGGCGCCTGCGTGCTGTTCGACTGCGTGCCGTCGAAGACGTTCATCGCCTCGACTGGCGTGCGCACGGAGCTGCGGCGCGCACCGGACCTGGGGTTCGATCTGGAGTTCGAAGACGCGAAGATCCAGCTGCCGCGGATCAACGAGCGAGTCAAAAGGCTTGCGGCCGCGCAGTCGGCCGACATCGCCGAAAGGTTGCGCCGCGAGGGCGTCACGCTGATCAGCGGGCGCGGTGAACTAGTCGACGACGTGCCCGGCATGGCGCAGCACCGCGTCAAGGTCACCACCGCCGACGGCGCGACCGACGTGCTGCCCGCCGACGTGGTGTTGGTCGCGACGGGCGCGAGCCCGCGGGTGCTGCCCGGCGCGGAACCCGACGGTGAGCGAATCCTCAACTGGCGCCAGCTCTATGACCTGACTGCGCTGCCCGAGCATCTCGTCGTCGTCGGATCCGGCGTCACCGGAGCCGAATTCGTCAACGCCTACACCGAGCTCGGCGTGAAGATCACCGTGGTGGCCAGCCGCGACCAGATCCTGCCGCACGAGGACTCTGACGCCGCAGCGGTGCTCGAGGAGCTGTGGGAGGACCGTGGCGTCAAACTCGTCAAGCGGGCGCGCGCGGAGTCGGTAACCAGAACCTCCCGCACGCGAGGAGGACAAACGGGAAACGACGGGGTGCTGGTGACGATGACCGACGGCCGCACCGTGGAAGCCAGCCACGCGTTGATGACCGTCGGCTCGGTGCCCAACACCTCGGGCCTCGGGCTGGAGAAGGTCGGCATCGAACTGGGCGAGGGCAACTACCTGAAGGTCGACCGGGTGTCGCGCACGTCGGCGCCGGGGATTTACGCCGCAGGCGACTGCACCGGGTTGATGCTGCTGGCCTCGGTGGCGGCCATGCAGGGTCGTATCGCCATGTACCACGCGCTGGGCGAGGCGCTCAGCCCGATCCGGCTGCGCACCGTGGCCGCGGCCGTGTTCACCCGCCCGGAGATCGCCGCCGTCGGGGTGCCGCAGCGTCTCATCGACGACGGCACCGTCCCGGCCCGCACGATCATGCTGCCGCTGCACACCAACGCGCGAGCCAAGATGTCGAGCCTGCGCCGCGGCTTCGTGAAGATCTTCTGCCGCCCCGCTTCCGGCGTGGTGATCGGCGGCGTGGTGGTCGCGCCGATCGCCTCCGAACTGATCATGCCGATCGCGATGGCGGTGCAGGACGGCCTACCCGTCGACGAACTGGCAGAGACGTTCTCGGTGTATCCCAGCCTGTCGGGCTCCATCACCGAAGCCGGCCGCCAGCTGATGGCCCACGACGACCTTGACTGATGCGCGCCCGGAGCGGAGCCGAAAAACCCGATAGCCTGGAACTGTACTGACGAGTAACAAGAGGAGTCCCGCGTGAGCGACCCGACCCCCGCAACGGGCACCGGGCAGACCTTGCTGGGTCCCGAGCAGCGGGCAGAGGCCTGGCAGCGGCTGGGCAGTGAACAGTTCGACGTCGTCGTCATCGGCGGCGGCGTCGTCGGTGCGGGCTGCGCGCTCGACGCCGCGACGCGCGGGCTGAAGGTCGCCATGGTCGAGGCCCGCGACTTCGCATCGGGCACCTCTAGCCGCTCGTCGAAGATGTTCCACGGCGGGCTGCGCTACCTCGAACAGCTCGAGTTCGGGTTGGTGCGCGAGGCGCTGCACGAGCGTGAGCTGTCGCTGACGACGCTGGCGCCGCATCTTGTCAAGCCGCTGCCGTTTTTGTTCCCGCTGACCAAGCGGTGGTGGGAGCGCCCGTACGTGGCGGCGGGCATCTTCCTCTACGACCAACTCGGCGGCTCGAAATCCGTTCCGGCGCAGAAGCATTTGACCCGCGCGGGCGCGTTGCGGTTGTGCCCCGGGTTGAAGCGGTCGTCGCTGGTCGGCGGAATCCGCTACTACGACACCGTCGTCGACGACGCCAGGCACACGATGACGGTGGCGCGCACCGCGGCGCACTACGGCGCGGTGGTGCGCTCGTCGACGCAGGTGATCGCGCTGATCCGGGAAGGCGACCGGGTCACCGGCGTCACCGTGCGCGACTCCGAGGACGGCTCGATCACCGACGTGCGCGGCCACGTCGTCGTCAACGCCACCGGCGTCTGGACCGACGAGATCCAGGCGCTGTCCAAGCAGCGCGGCCGGTTTCGGGTCCGTGCCTCCAAGGGTGTGCACATCGTCGTGCCGCGCGACCGTATCGTCAGCGAGGTCGCGATCATCCTGCGCACCGAGAAGTCCGTGCTGTTCGTCATCCCGTGGGGCACGCACTGGATCATCGGCACCACCGACACCGACTGGAATCTCGACCTCGCCCATCCGGCGGCGACCAAAGCCGACATCGACTACATCCTCGGCCACGTCAACAAGGTGCTGGCCACCCCGCTGACCCACGACGACATCGACGGGGTGTACGCCGGGCTGCGGCCGCTGCTGGCCGGCGAGAGCGACGACACCTCGAAGCTGTCGCGTGAGCACGCGGTCGCGGTGCCCGCGCCCGGTCTGGTCGCGATCGCGGGCGGCAAGTACACCACCTACCGCGTGATGGCCGCCGACGCGATCGACGCCGCGGCCGAGTTCGTGCCCGCCCGGGTGGCTCCGTCGATCACCGAGAAGGTGCCGCTGATGGGCGCAGACGGCTACTTCGCGCTGGTCAACCAGACCGAGCATGTCGGCTCGATGTACGGGCTGCACCCGTACCGGGTGCGCCACCTGCTGGACCGCTACGGCTCGCTGATCGGCGAAGTGCTGGCGATGGCCGAAGACCGGCCCGACCTGCTTGGCCCGATCACCGAGGCGCCGGTCTACCTCAAGGTCGAAGCCTGGTATGCGGCCGCGGCCGAAGGCGCGCTGCACCTCGAGGACATCCTGGCCCGGCGCATGCGGATCTCGATCGAATATCCGCACCGCGGCGTCGACTGCGCCCGCGAGGTCGCCGAGGTTGTCGCGCCTGTGCTCGGCTGGTCCGCCGAAGACGTCGACCGCGAGGTGAACACCTACATCGCCCGGGTCGACGCCGAGGTGCGCTCGCAGCAGCAGCCCGACGACGAGTCCGCCGACGCCCTGCGCGCCGCCGCCCCCGAAGCCCGCGCCGAGATCCTCGAACCGGTGCCGCTGAATTGAGGCGTCCGGCGCCGCTGCCGCCGCGCGACGGGCTCGGCCCGGCCCGGCTGCGGCTGCGCGGTGGTGCCGTCCTGGTCGAATTGGCCGATCGGTTCGGCGAGGCCGCAGCCGAAAAGGTGCTTCGCGGCGAGGTCGTATGCGCAGACGGGACAGTGGTCACACCGAGCACGGTGTTGCCACCCGGCGCGCACGTCTACCTGTATCGCGAGTTGCCCGACGAAGTGCCGGTGCCGTTCGACATACCGGTGCTGCACCGCGACGACGACATCGTCGTCGTCGACAAACCGCACTTCCTGGCGACCATGCCGCGCGGCAGACACGTCGCGCAGACAGCGACCGTGCGGCTGCGCCGCGAGCTGTTGTTGCCGGAGTTGTCGCCTGCGCACCGGTTGGACCGGCTCACCGCGGGAGTGCTGCTGTTCACGGCGCGACGCGAGGTGCGCGGCGCCTATCAGACGCTGTTCGCCCGCGGCGAGGTGCGCAAGACCTATCTCGCCCGCGCGCGGGTCGATCCGTCGCTGGAATTCCCGATGACGGTCCGTAGCCGGATCATCAAACGGCGCGGGCAATTACAGGCGGTCGAGGAACCCGGCGAACCCAACGCCGAGACTTGCATCGAACTCGTGCAACCCGACGGGCTCTATCGACTGACCCCGCGGACCGGCCGCACCCACCAGCTGCGGATGCACATGGCCTCGCTCGGCCTGCCGATCATCGGTGACCCGCTCTATCCCGAGATCGTCGACGTCGCACCCGACGACTTCGCCAATCCCCTGCGGCTGCTGGCGCACAGCATCGAGTTCGACGACCCCGTGAAAAGTCGTTTGCGTCGGTTTGTCAGCGGGCGCAGTATCGACCGATGACCTCGGTTGGCACGCTCTGGCAGTATCCGGTCAAGTCGATGCAGGGCGAGGAGGTCGAGCAGATCCTGCTCACCGCCACCGGCGTCGCCGGCGACCGCGCCTACGGCTTCCTCGACGTCGACACGGGCCGGCTGGTCAGCGCCAAACGGCCGAAGCGCTTCGGCGCGCTGCTGAACTGTCGCGCACGCTTCGTCGCACCACCGACCGGTGACGAGTCAACCGCGGTCGAGGTGACCTTTCCCGACGGCTCCGTGGTCCGGTCCGACGCCGACGACGGCGCCGAGCTGACCCGCCGCGTGTCCGAACTGCTGGGCCGCGAGGTGCGTCTGATCAGCACCGCGCCGGAAGGCCTCGCTTTGGACGAGCTGGTGCCGGAGTTGGAGGAACTGGGTGAGAGCGCGCTGTCGGCGCTGCAGGCGGAGGCGCCCGACAGCGACGGCCACCGGTTTCTGCAGATTCCGGTGGCGATGGCGGCGCCGGGCACACTCCTGGACCTGGCCGCGCTGCACGTGCTGGCCACCAGCACCCTGAAGCGGCTGGCCGCCGCCCATCCCGGCGGCGACTGGGACCCGCGGCGGATGCGGCCCAATTTCCTGATCGACGACGGCGACGATCCCGGCGACGAGGACGACTGGTTGGGCTGCGACGTGCACATCGGCGAGCAGGCCGTGGTGCACATCGTGGGCCCGACACCGCGCTGCGTGATGACGACGTTGCCGCAGCCCGGCCTGGGCAAAGACAACGACATTTTGCGGACGGTCGCGCGCCTCAACCTCAAGGAAATGGGTGCTCTCGGTCAATTCGCCTGTGCCGGTTCGTATGCCGAAGTCGTGACGCCCGGGGTTGTGCGTCGCGGCGATTCAATTCGATTTGCGCGTGTTCAGCCGCGAAAAGGTGCACTGGCTGCCACAATCGACATGATGACCGCGGCGCTCGCGGGCGGGAAGTAGTCGGCGACGAAGGAGTCCGCTATGAGCAGGGTGAGGCACTTGGCGGGCTTCGCAGCGGTCGCGGTGTTTCTCGGCGGGCTTTCGGTGCCGACCATTCCGTCGGCGGAGGCCACATTGTGTGGCTCGATCGGCGGCAGGCACGTCGACGTGACGGGCTGTGCCGACCCGCTGTCGTATCTGCAGAACGTGCCGCCGCCACCTCCGCCCCTCC
>NZ_PDCP01000010.1 GCF_002553505.1 Mycolicibacterium agri
GAGCTCGATATCTACTTCTGCGATCCGCACTCGCCATGGCAACGCGGCAGTAACGAGAACACCAACGGGCTGCTGCGCCAATACTTTGCTAAAGGCACCGACCTATCAGTGTTCCCGGCCGACTACCTCGACTACGTTGCCGCCCAACTCAACACCCGACCCCGCAAAACCCTCGGCTGGAAGAAACCCGCTGAAGTCCTCGACGAGCTACTCTCAAACCCGCCAAAACCACCCGCTGTTGCATCCACTGCCTGAAATCGCCTGGGGTTTTGCGGGCACTAGTGTCTGCTCGCGGGTGGTACGGAACGAAGGTTAGCGCGGTGGGTCGCCGCGCCAGCTGAAGCTGTTGACGTACTTGCCCATGTCGAGGGCCAGTTGCAGGTTGGCGCCTGACGGCTTGCCGAGCCCGAAGTCCGGGCCGAACTGCCGGAACGGGCCGACGGCGGCGGCGATGAGCGCCAGGTCGTTCTTCACCGCCACCAGCACCATCACCCGCATTCGCATGTAGTTGCTGTTGGCGCCCTGCGGCCAGCAGTCGGCGACCAAGCCGTATCCGGGCATGTACCCAACCATCGCGTTGGGGATCTCATAGGCGGTCTTGGTGTCCGGGAAGGTTTCTGTGACAAGGCTTTTGGCGATCTCCTCCGGCGACCGCCCGTTGGCGGGGCGGCTCATCAACTGCATCGTGCCGCCGTCGCCGCCGAGGAAGTCGGCGCGCACCCCGGTGGGGCTCGTCGTGATCTTGTAGGCCGAACCCTCGGCGGGATACGACACGGAGAAGGAGCCGTCGGGCGCGGTGAAGCGGGGATTGACAGCAACGGGCTCGCCCGTCGGTGGATGCCCGCAGTCCGGCGGGCACACGTAGCGTGCCGGGGGCTTGTGGATGTACACGGACAACGCCACCAGGGCGACCGCCACCACGACTATGCCGGCGCCCCAGGTACGCAGCAGCCGTGCCAGCGAGGTCCGCCGAACAGGTTGCGCGTCATAGGTTCCGGGGGTCGTCGAATATCCGGGGTGTGTCTCGTCGGTGGTCGGCTCGCCGGGTGTGCGTGCCGCCGGCCGGGCTTCACGCCGCTGCCGCCGTGACGACCGCGACGCGGCCCTGGTGGCCACACCGCACGCGGGACAGAACGCCATGTCGGGGACCACGTGATTGCAGTGCGTGCACAGCAGTGGCTCTTCGGATTGGATTTCGTCGTGCTCCTCATGCAGCAGCGCCAGATGCAGGCCGAGCCGTAGCAACAGCAGGGCCACCATCGCAACCGTGAGATGAATGATGAGTTGCAGCCACTGCGGAATATGGGTCACGTCGATGATTCCGAGGAGGGCGTAGACGCCGACGACGGCCGCGGCGAAGCCCGCCAGCGCGGCCCGCACGTACCCGGGATGCTGGTGTGCTTTGCTCGGCGGACGGGTGAACCACAGCGCCGCGCCGATGAGCCCGCCGACCGCAGCCGCCGTCAGCGGCACCGCTATCCCGCGGATGCCTGCCTCGACGATGAGGGAAGGCACCGGGCGGCTGCGGGCGATCATGCCCGTCGCGAACTGCGGAGCCAGCCGCGTGATGGTGGCGGCGGCTGTGAACGTCAACGCGCCGAGCGCCCCGATCGTGAACCCGTCCAACGATTCTCGCGTCGTCGACGGTGAGGTGAAGCGCACCACTATCGCCGGCAGCAGCATGATGAGCATGCCTGCCACCGGGACACCCAATCCCTCGCGCAGGATGCGGCCTGCCGCGATCCCGGTGCCGAGCGGCACACCGTAGGAGCGTGCCACCATCGCGCCGGTCAACAACACGAACGTCACACCGAGTGCGATGCCCAAGCCGCCGGTGAAAAGCAGTGTGCGTGCTGGTAGGTCGCGTTGCGCGTCGGTTTCACGCATGTACAGCAGGAACAACAGCGGCAGACCCAACGCGGACACCGTGATCAACGCCGCAGGCATACGCAGCGTTGCAAAAATCGCCAACGCGAGCAGGACCAGAATCAGCACCACCCGAAACGATGTGCGGGACCGGTGCGGCAGATGCGGGAACAGCGAGCTGGCCAGCGCAGGCACCAATAGGTGCTCGTTGGGTGCGGCACCGTATGCGCGCAACCGCAACCAGGACGGCCCGTTGCCGCGGCGTTCGGTCAGGAAGTCACCGCACAGCCCACAGAATTCGCCTGCGGGAACGTCGGTTTGGCAGACTCGGCACTCCATCGTGGTGGGGATGCCCTGGTCGGCTCCGGTCGTCACGTGGTCACCTTCTGCAGCACCAGAATATTCTGGACGAGGTTGTCGACGTCAGGGGTTCCCAAACCGGTCACCAGGTCGTAGCCGGGCGCGGCGTCAGCGACCGCGTTTCCGCCGAGGGTCACATCGCGAAAGCCCGGCAGCCGCGACCCTTCGGCGACCTTGTACAGCAGCGGATTCAGATCCCCCAGCGGCCGTCCGCCGTTGGCGATCAGGTACTGGTTCATCACCGCCGCCAGCCCCGCCCACAGCGGCGCCGACTGCGACGTTCCGCCGCCCACCAATTGCTTGCCGTTGAAGACGATCCTGATCCCGGTGAACTGGTCGGCGACCGCGGCCACGTCCGGGGTGAGCCTGCGGTCCTGGTTCTGATCCGGCATCACCGAGCGCTGCCAGTCCGGGCGATCGAACAGGTTCGACACCCCGCCACCGCTGCCCAGCGACAGCGGCACGTCGAACCAGGCCTGCTCGGACTGCCACACGCCTCGGGCGTCGGTCGACAATGTGGTGCCGCCGACGTCGGTGATCTCCGGCAGCGAGGCCACGGAGTCCAGCCCGATGTCGGCGTCACTCGGCGGAGACGACCAGTCGTCACCGCCCTTGCATTCCAGGCCGGCGAGATCCCCGCTGGCGTTGAAAGCCGTTGTGCCGTTGGCGTGCGCGGCCGCGATCGCGGACCGCACGGGTGCCAGATCCGCAGCGGTGATCAGCTTGTCGCAGCCCCAACCGATCGAGAAACTCCACACCGCACCGGGGAACTGCTGATCCGCCGACTCCAGCATCTGCGCGATCTTCTCGTAGGCGCCGTCACCTTCCACTGTGGGGCGGGCGTTGATGACGACTTTGCGGGCGTCGGGCGCGACGGCATGGGCCACCTCGAGGTCCATCGTCGTCTCGCCGCGGGGCGCCGACGGCTGTCCGCCGATCAACGTCGGCGTGAACTTGGGCAGCTGGAACGCGGTCGCGAAGGCGTCGAGGTCGGCCTGGTCGTAGCCGTCGAACGCGAAGATGACGATGGTTTGGCCTTTCCCGGTAAACCCCTGCGCCGCAAGGTTACTGACGTTATAGGTGTTCAACAGCGCGCTGGGTTGCAAGCCCTGGTCGGGCACATCTAGGGGCAGCATCCACGTCTTGGACATGTGATGGGGTGTGTAACTGAGGATTCGGCCTAGCTCGAGCACCTCGTCGCGGAGTTCCTCAGGCACCCGCGGCTGCTGCGGGGAGGCGTAGAACAACTGACCGCGCTGGCCGCGATAGTCGTGCACCTCGACATCGAATGCGGAGCCCACCTTTTCGGCTTCGCCTTCGAGGACGGCCCAGTTGTCTCCTGGCCGCCATCGCACTGACAGGCCTCGGCCGCGGGCCCACCCTAGCAACCGGTCCGGTGGCGACGTGTCGCGCAGCGCGACGGTCAGCTGGGTGTCATCGCGACGTGACGGGCCGAGATCCGTTGAGGCGCGCAGCAATAACGCGAACGGTCCGCCGATGAACGTCGGCTTGTCGACCGGCGCGATCCGCAGATCCGAGGCAAGGACCAGCAGCACCCCCGCTGCCGCAATCAACGCCAGCAGTCGGTGCCCGGTCCAGGTTCGCCAACCGGGCACCGCGGTGGCTAGTTGTCGCCGGGCTCAGCCGTCGGAGCCGGCGGAGCCTTGACGTCCGGCGAGAACGGGTTCGGCCCGCCGGGATCGATGCGAGGCGCCTTCTCGGTCGGCTCGGCCGGCGGTGGCGTCGTCGTGGTCGTCGTGGTGGTCGTGGTGGTCGTCGTCGTCGTGGTCTCGGGAGCTTCTTCCTCTTCCCGGGCACAGGCGGAAAGCCCGACGATGGCGATGAGGGCCGCGGCTCCGGCGATGGCCGGGATTCGTCGAGCCGAACGACGTGTCGTCATGTTGTTCCTATCTTCCCCCGACGGGCAATGAACCGCGAGCATGCGGCTCGTCCATTGAAACCTTATCCGAAATGCGAAGACCGCCCCAGCGAATAAGCGACGGGCGAACAGGTCAGGGTTCGCGCAGGGGGTTCGCTCCAGCGCTGCCGACGCTTGACGGTGTCGGTGGGCGGGTGTTTACTCGTCGTATCGAACAAAGTTTCGAATGAACGATGATTCGGGTGAGGTAGAAGGTGCTGTTGTGACGACTGCGATGAGCCTGGACGGGCGTCGGCATAACCGCGCTGAACAGGTAGAACACCTGCGCCGCAAGATGGCGGCCATATCGGGCAAGGTCGGGCCCGGTCGCCGGGGCGACTTGCCGCCCACCGAGGTCCTGCCCGAGTCGGAGAGTTTGCTGCCGCCGTCGAAATTCCTGCCGACCGGGTTGCCGCGCGGGACGGTGGCTGTGCTGTCGGGGGCCAGGTCACTGCCCTTGAGCATGGTGGCCGCGGTGACGGCGGAGGGCGGGCATGCCGCCATTGTCGGCCAGCCCGACGTCGGCCTGCTTGCCGCCGCAGAGATGGGCGCCGACCTGAGCCGGCTGGCTGTCATACCGGAACCGGGGGCCGATCCCGTCGAGGTGGCCGCCGTACTGATGGACGGCATGGACCTGGTGGTGCTCGGCCTTGGCGGGCGGACGGTGCCCGCGACCCGCGCCAGGGCGGTGGTGGCCCGCGCCCGCCAGAAGGGCTGCACGCTGCTGGTCACTGGTGGCGACTGGCAGGGCGCATCGGCTCGGCTGGAGGCCAGGGTCAGCGGCTACGAGGTGACGGGCGGAAGCGGGGGCAGGCCCATTTCGGGGTGTGGCCGGATCAGCCGGGTTCGGCTGGCCACGCGGGCTAGGGGGCGAACCTTTGGATCGGTGCATGCGGTAGGCGAATGAGCGCGTCGGATTCTGATGCCGCAAACCGCTCATCGCGGGTGCTGGCCATCTGGTGCATGGACTGGCCCGCGGTAGCCGCAGCGGCCGCAGCCGATCTGGCCCCGACGGCTCCGGTGGCCGTCACGCTGGCCAACCGGGTCATCGCGTGTTCGGCGTCCGCGCGCGCAGCCGGGGTGCGGCGAGGGCTGCGGCGCCGCGAGGCTCAGGCCAGGTGCCCGCAGCTGCACGTCGTCACGGCCGATCCCGCGCGCGATGCCCGGCACTTCGAAAATGTGACGGCCGCCGTCGACGATCTGGTGCCGCGCGCCGAGGTGTTGCGGCCCGGCTTGCTGGTGTTGCCGGTCCGCGGCGCCGCCCGCTACTTCGGGTCCGAGCAGGCCGCCGCCGAGCGGCTGGTCGACGCCGTGGCGGCGGCAGGAGCCGAATGTCAGGTGGGCATCGCCGATCAGCTGGCCACGGCGGTGTTCGCGGCGCGAGCGGGGCGGATCATCGAACCCGGCAAGGATGCGGTGTTCTTGTCCGCGCTGTCCATCCGGCAGCTGGCCACCGAACCCAGCCTGGCCGCTCCCGGCCGTGAAGACTTGGCTGATTTGTTGTGGCGCATGGGAATCCGCAATATCGGGCAATTCGCAGCCCTGTCCCGCACCGATGTGGCCTCCCGGTTCGGAGCCGACGCGGTCGCAGCGCATCGCTTTGCCCGCGCGGAGCCGAGCCGTGGACCCTCAGGCCGGGAACCGCCGCCGGAGCTGGACGCGGCGATGGACTGCGACCCGCCGATCGACCGGGTGGACGCCGCGGCATTCGCAGGCCGCTCACTGGCCAGTGAACTGCATCGCAGTCTGGAGGCGTCGGGGGTGGGCTGCACTCGGCTGGCCATCCACGCGGTCACCGCGAATGGTGAAGAGCTGAGCCGGGTTTGGCGGTGCGCCGAGCCGCTGACCGAGGACGCCACCGCCGACCGGGTGCGCTGGCAGCTGGACGGCTGGCTGAATCGCCGCAATCCGAACGACCGGCCGACCGCGCCGATCACCGTTCTGCGCCTGCATCCGGTGGAAGTGGTGTCGGCCGAGGCGTTGCAACTGCCGCTCTGGGGCGGCATCGGAGAGGAGGACCGGCTGCGTGCCCGTCGCGCGCTGGTACGGGTGCAGGGCCTGCTCGGGCCGGAGGCCGTCCGGGTGCCGGTGCTCAGCGGTGGGCGCGGGCCTGCCGAACGCATCACGTTGACCCCGTTGGGGGATGAACCGGTGCCGCAGGCCGACCCGAAGCAGCCGTGGCCGGGGCAACTGCCCGAGCCGTCGCCGACCGTGCTGTGCGACGATCCGGTCGAAGTGCTTGACGCCGAAGGCAATCCGGTGCGGGTGACCAGTCGGGGACTGTTCTCCGCCGAACCGGCTCGGCTGGTCGCGCCGGGGCGTACCGGCACGTTGTCGTGGTGGACGGGGCCGTGGCCGGTCGACGAGCGGTGGTGGGATCCTGCCCGTAAGGCCGGGCGCACCGCGCGGGCGCAGGTGCTTCTCGATGTCGATGAGCGGGGCCGGCGCGACGGCGGCGCGGGGCAGGCGCTGCTGCTGTGTTACCGCCAGCGGCGGTGGTATCTGGAGGGCATTTACGAGTAGTCAGTCGGCATCGGCGGCATGCGCGTCGATTCTTTCGATCTCGGGCAGTTTCCAGGTCTTGTCGAAGAGCGCCTGTTCCGGGCCGAAGAATCGGAAGATCACTTCAAAAGAGGTGCACGCCTTGGTCGGAATCCAATTCGATTCTGCGCCGGCCGGAGCCACCGGGCCGAAACAGATGTCGACCGAGCCGTTCGGGTTGGTTGCAAGGCCAGGTGTCGTCGACGACCGGCTTGCCCACGGTGTCTCGCGGATCAGCGCGTGCGTCTCGCCGTCGTAGGCGGTGGCCGACCAGTACTGCCTGACCGGAACGGATGCGGGTACCCGCAGACGATATGTGCTGCCCCCGTCGAGCCTGTTGCCCTTGCCGTCCTTGAGTGTCATCAAGTAGAACTGCCCTGAGCCGAACTTCTTAGGGCTGAAGAACACCATCGAAAAGGCGACCGCCCGGTCATCGACCGGATAGCCGTCCGGGTCGGCGAAATCGGTCGCCAAGCCCTTGAGCACGTCGGGAGAGGCCGGCACATGCCAATGCCCGCCGACGAAATAGGGCGGCGGAAAGTACGACGTCTCAAGGCGATTGCTCAGCCAGGCGCGCACCTCGTGGGCAGCCAGCGTGAGGATCCGGCGGGTCTTGTCGGTCGTGACGAACGGCCTGCCCTTTTCGATGCCAATGGTTTTCAGCCGGTCGATCATCGCCTTGTCGCGCGCCAGCCATGGCTCGGTCTGCACGATCTTGTTCAGTGGGTCGAAAAACCGGGCGTCATACGGGATCGTCGCATCGAAGAGAATGTCCTTCGCGTCGATGAACACCGTTTCCGGTGGCCGGTCCGCAGTCGAAAGCGGGTAAACCCGAACGCGTTTGCCGTATGCGACGGCATCGGCGATGTCGTCCGCGGTGGCGTTTCGGTAGTTCGAGCGCAGCACGGCAAAGGACTGATAGGTCGACAACGGCAACGGGATGTAGCCGGCGGGGACGGCGTCGGTGTGGTCGGGCGGCAGGATCACGTACCTGCCGCCGGCTCCATTGTCGACGCCGGCCACCCCGACGTCAGCGATCGCCGTCTGCCAGCAGTCGTCGACCGACCCGACGATGGCGCCGGTGTCGGCAGGCGGAATCTCCAGCACCACCGGACCGACATCGGCGGTGTCGAAGAACGGCATGAAGTAGATCGTGTCGGGGTTCGGCGTCAGCGTCTGGTTCTTCCAGGTGGCCGGTTGTGACCAGAAGACCACCTGGTTGGGCGCCCCACCCAGCTTGACCATCTGGCGCCGCATCAACTCGAAGTTGACCGCGGGCATACCCCAGATCACCGCCTCGATGGCGCGGCGGTGCAGCGCCCGATCAGCGATTTCGGCCGGATCGGACGGCGGACCCGCTGACGGGCCAGGTCGTTGCCACAGCGTGCGCATGGCGCGTCTCCCACCATCACATCCCGTATCGCGATGCGACCATTCAACCGCCTACGCCCGGCATTGACCCGCGAAACGGCATACCAGCAGGCCGCTTCTCGCATTTCCGCTGCGTAGATGCCGTTTCGCGCACGAAGCGCGGACGAATGCGGACGAAGCGCGCACGAAGCGCGTCACGCCTGCGCGTCATGCCTGCGCGTCATGCCAGCGTGCGCGCGAAACCGCCCACACGTTCGATGAACCGGTCGAAGAAGGCCTCCGGATCGACGTCTATGCCGATGAGTGCGTTGGGTTCTCGTCCCCAACGCCCCGGCCAGTCGGCGATCGTCATGCCGCGGGTCAGCGTGCCGGTCAATTCGACGTCGACGGTCGCCGGCCTGGTCGCGACGATGCCCGGGTCGAGGGCCACAGCGGCGGCCAGGGGATCGTGCAGGTGTGCGAGATAGCCCTCGTTCTGGTCGAAATGGAATTCGAAGTAGAACCGCATGGCGTCTTCGAGAACCCGGATCAACGGGTTGGTCGCGCTCGATCTGGTGCCGCGCTCGTCGCGTTCGCTCATTGGCAGCGTCGGCGAGTCTGCTTCCGCGGCAAGGCGTCCCAGCAGCGCGGGGGTCATCGCGATGTGCTCGGTCAGGTTGAGGCCCAGCACGATCGGCAGGTACCGCGGCCGGTCGGAACCCCACGCCGCGGGCCATGAGCTGAAGACCTCCTGGGCGGCCTCGGGGTCAACGCTGATGTTCCATTCGGCGACGGGCGTGGTGTTGCCGCGGTACTCGAAGGCGCCGCCCATGATCACCAGCCGCCGCATCAGCGTTGGCAGCGCCGGTTCCTCGCGCATGGCCAGCGCCAGGTTCGTCAACGGGCCCGTGGCCACCGCGATCAGCTCGCCGGGATGCGCGTGTGCCGCTTTGATCCAGGCCTGCGCTGCGTCGTAGGGGGTCAGCTCGCGGTTGGTGCGCGGTAACGTGGCATAGCCCAGACCCTGCGGCCCATGGGTGTCCTCGGCGGTGCGCAGCGGTGAGCTGACCGGCTGCTCGGCACCCTTCGACACCGGCACCTCCTCGATGCGGCACAGCTCGAGCAGGCCGAGGTTGTTCTGGCAAACCTGTTGCACGGGAACATTTCCCGCGGTGCTGGCGATCCCCACCAACTCGAGGTCCGGGCTGCCGAACAGGTACACCAACGCCATCGCGTCGTCCACACCCGTATCGACGTCGACGAACACCGGCTGCGGCACGGAGATAACCATACTGGGGCTACCAGTGCACCCCCGGGACCAACCGCACCGCGCGCTTGACCGGCCGGGGCATTCGCACCCGCGGCACCGTCCGAGCCGGGCGTCGGGGTCGCCGTGACGGCGGACGTGAAGGCGGCTCCGACTCGACGCCTCTGGCCGCCGGCGAGTCGGGATAGCCCAGGTAGAACTGGTGCAAAACCCGCCGCGAGAGCTTCGGCGTGAAGTAGTGGCCGGCGTCGGCCAGCGTGCCCAGCGGGGTGTCGATCCGCACCGGCTTCTCGATCAGGCCGCGCACCACCATCGCCGCGGCGTGCTCGGCGCTGATCGCGGGCACCGGGTTGAGCCGCCGCGACGGCACGATCATCGGCGTGCGCACCAGCGGCATGTGGATGGTCGTGAACGTGATGTGGTCGGAAAGCGTCTCGGACGCCACCACGTCGGCGAACGCGTCCAGCGCCGCCTTCGACGGCAGATATGAGCTGTACTTCGGATTGCGCGCCTGCACTCCGGCGCTCGACACGTTGACGACGTGCCCGAACCGCCGTTCGCGCCAATGCGGCAGCAACGCCAGCACCATCCGCACAGCGCCGAAGTAGTTGACCGCCATCACCCGTTCGTAGTCGTGCAGCCGATCGGTCGACGCGGTCACCGAGCGGCGGATCGAGCGTCCGGCGTTGTTGACGAGATAGTCGACGTGGTCGAACCGGCCGAGAATGTCCTTGACGGTGTGTTCGACCGAGGTGCTGTCGGTGACATCGCACGCGAACGCGTAGGCCCGACCACCGGCGGCGCGGATCTCGGCCACCAACTCGTCGAGCGCTTCGCCGTTGCGCGCCAACGCAAATACCGTCGCGCCGCGTTCGGCCACCGCGATCGCCGAGGCGCGGCCGATCCCGCTCGACGCTCCGGTGATGATCACGTGCTTGCCCACCAGCGGCCCGGCGGGGTCGTCGCGGCGGGCGCGATCGGGGTCGAGATGTTCTGCCCAATACCGCCACAGCTTGGGCGCGTACGACGCAAACTCCGGTACGTCAATCCCGGCGCCGCGCAGGGCTTCGCGGGTGTTGTCGGCGGTGAATGTCGGCATCAAATCGACGACGTCGAGGATCTCGGCCGGGATGCCCAACTGCGTCACCGCCATGTTGCGCAAGACCCTCGCTCGCCCGGTCACCCGGAGAAACGGTGTGGCGGTGCCGCGCGGCAGCGAGCCGCGTAGCGGTGGCAGGCCCGCCGCTTTCGCGATCCCCCGGTAGATGCCGCGCAGCCCGATGTTCTCGGGTGCGGTGAGGTGGAAGGTCTGTCCGTCGCGGCCGTCGGCGTGCATCAACTCGGTCAGCGCGTCGACGACGTAGTCGACCGGAACGATGTTGGTGCGGCCGGTGTCGGGCAGCAGCACCGGCGTAAATCGTGGCAGCACAGCAAGTTTGGCCAGGATGCCGAAGAAGTAGTACGGGCCGTCGACCTTGTCCATCTCGCCGGTGCGCGAATCGCCGACCACCACGGCAGGACGGTAGACCCGGTAGCGCAGACCGGGCTCGGAGCGCACCAGCAGCTCGGCCTCGAACTTGGTCTGGTGATAGGGCGACGGCAAGTCCTGCCCGACGTCGAAGTCGTCTTCGGTGTACTCGCCGCGATAGGTGCCCGCGACCGCGATCGACGACACATGGTGCAGCGTCGCGTCGAGCCGGCGCGCCAGCGCGATCACTGCCCGCGTGCCCTCCACGTTGGCGGCCCGCTGCAGGCGCTCGGCGGCGGTGATGTCGTAGATCGCCGCGCAGTGCACCACATGCCCGACGGGTCTCAACTCCGCGATCGCCGCGTCGGGAAGGCCGAGGTTGTCGGCGGTGAGATCGCCGACGAGGGCTTTAACGCGATCACCCCAGTCGTGGTCGTCTGCCAGGCGCTCGAATCTACTCAGCGACGCGCGGCGCACCAGCACCCACACCTCGGCGTCGGGGGATCGTGCCACGAGTTGGGAGACCACTCGGCGACCAATAAACCCGGTACCGCCGGTAACGACATAGTGCATGCGGTCATGTTCGTCCGTGACCCGACCCACGTCAACGGGGTGTGACGTGATCGGTCGGCCGAGATCGAGATGTGGTCCTCAATCGCGCAGACGCTGCGACCGATATCGTCCGAGCAGACCGAAGGGAGTGCCAATGCCGATCGACCCGAATGCGATAGGCGCGAAAACCGATCCGTACATCTACGAGTGGACCGACCGAGACACGCTGCTCTACGCGCTGGGCGTCGGTGCGGGCACCGAGGATCTCGCCTTCACCACCGAGAACAGCCACGGCATTGCGCAACAGGTGCTTCCCACTTTCGCCGTCATCGCGTGCACGGGCTTCGCCGCCGCGGGCAAGATCGGCACCTTCAACTTCGCGATGCTGCTGCACGGCTCGCAGCAGATCCGGCTGTTCGAACCGCTGCCTCCTGCGGGCAAGCTCAGCGTGGTCGGTGAGGTCGCCGACATTCAGGACAAGGGTGAGGGCAAGAACGCCGTCGTCATGCTCAAGGCGACCGGCACGAATCCCGACACCGGCGCGGTGGTCGCCGAAACGATGGCCACGGCGGTGATTCGCGGTGAAGGCGGCTTCGGCGGCCAGCCCGGCCAGCGTCCCCCGGCACCCGAGATTCCCGACCGCGAGCCCGACGCGCGCATCGCGTTACCCACTCGCGAGGACCAGGCGTTGATCTACCGGCTGTCGGGTGATCGCAACCCGCTGCACAGCGATCCGTGGTTCGCAAAGGAGATGGCCGGTTTCCCGAAACCGATCCTGCACGGACTGTGCACCTACGGGGTGGCCGGGCGCGCGCTGGTCAAAGAACTCGGCGGCGGTGACGCGACGAAGGTGACCGCGATCGGCGCGCGCTTCACTTCGCCGGTGTTCCCGGGCGAGACGCTGACCACCTCGATCTGGCGCACCGAACCGGGCCGCGGCGTCTACCGGACCGAGGCGTCCAACCCGGACGGATCGAACGCGCGGCTGGTACTTGACGACGGGGTCGTCGAATACGCCGACTGAGCCGCCCGCGGTAGTAGAGGATGTCCACCATGAGGCTGGTCGTCGGTTACCTGGCCACCCCCGGTGGCGCAGACGCGGTGGCTCTCGGGGTTCGGCTGGCCCGGACCCTGGGCGCCGAGTTGGATCTTTGTATGGTCCTGCCGCCCGACCGCGCCGTGCCGGCACGGTTGACGGTCGGCGACTACGAGGACCTGCTGGCACAGCAGGCCAAGCAGTGGCTGAGCGAGGCGTCGGTGCCCGACGACATCGTCTCGACCAGCCACGTCACCTTCTGTGAGTCGTTCTCCGAGGGGCTGATCCAAGAGGTCGCGCGCCTGGAGGCCGACGGCATCGTCGTCGGCGGCTCCGGTGGCGGGTTGGCGGCATCGTTCACGCTCGGGTCGGTGGTCAACGAGCTGCTGCACTCATCGCCGGTGCCCGTTACAGTGGCGCCGCGCGGCAGCCGTCACTCCGACGTCGAGCGGATCCGCGAAGTGACGTGTGCGATCGGCGAGCGGGCAGGGGCGGATCTGTTGCTGCGCACCGCGGTACGGTTCAGCAAAGCGGCGGGCACGCCGTTGCGGCTGGTGTCGCTGGTGGCGCTCGACCCGGTCTTCGGGCAGCTCCGCGGCGACGCCGAGGCCGTCCGGCAACGCGCCCTCGATCATGCGCAGCGCACCCTCGAAGCCGCGAAAGCCGAGCTGCCCGAGAAGATTCCGGTCACCTCGACCGTCGTCGAAGGAAACTCGGTCGAAGATGCGGTCGCCAAGCTCGATTGGCGCGACGGCGATCTCATCATGGTGGGCTCCAGCCGGCTCAGCGCGCCGAGGCGGCTGTTCCTCGGTTCCACCGCCGCGAAGATGCTGCGGGTGCTCGACGTGCCGATGATGGTCGTGCCGCGCGACCAACTCGACGTGACCCAATTGACGTGAGCCGGAGGCGTCTGGTCCACCCGAACAGGTGACCAAAGGCCTCAGCCGGGCGGCTCCGTCGGTCATATGTTGGTGTTATGTCTGAGTCAGTAGTTCATCGGGGCATTCTGGTCGGGGTCGACGGCTCTGCCGCCTCACAGGCCGCCATCAAGTGGGCGACCCACACTGCGGCCTTGCACAACCAGCCACTGACGTTGGTGCACGTCGTTGTTCCCATCGTTCCGGCCGCCGGGTCAATGGAATTCGCCGCGGCCGGCGACTTCTTCAGGTGGCAGCAAGACGAAGCCGTGCGCGTGCTCGACGAGGCCCGCGGCATCGTCGCAGAAGCCTCCTCCGAGGCGGGCCCTCCGATGGTGCACAGCTCGGTGGTGCACGGCGGAGCCGTCGCCTCGCTGGTGGACCTGTCGAAGGACGCCGATCTGATCGTCGTCGGCTCACGGGGTCTGGGAGCCTTCAGCCGGCTGCTGATGGGCTCGGTCAGCACCGGTCTTGTGCATCATGCGCATTGCGCGGTCGCGGTCATCCACGACGATGCGTCCGAGGTCGCGCCGGATGCGCCTGTCCTCGTTGGCATCGACGGCTCACCGGTGTCGCTGTCGGCCACCGAGATCGCGTTCGACGAGGCGTCGCGTCGCGGCGTCGACCTGGTCGCCCTGCATGCCTGGCGCGACATCACGAGCATGTACGAGTTGCCCGGCCTGGACATCGAGCGGCTGGAAGAGGAAGCCCATCGCGCGCTTGCCGAATCCCTCGCCGGTTTCAAGGAGCGCTATCCCGACGTCAAAGTGCACCGTCTCGTCGTCAGCGACGCGCCGGCTCGACAGCTCATCGAGAATGCGAAGGACGCGCAGTTGGTCGTCGTCGGCAGCCATGGCCGGGGCGGGTTCGCCGGTATGCTGCTCGGCTCGGTCAGCACCGCGGTCGTGCACGCGGTCAAGACGCCGACGATCGTGGCGCGACCCCGCTAGCGGACGTCAGGCGCCCAGGGAGTTGCCGATGCCGGGCGGGCGGTCGCCCTCGATGCCCGACAGCCCTTTCTCCGGATCGTGCAGGAGCCCGAGTGGGTCGAGGAAGTTCCACGCGGTGCTGAAGGCGCCCTCTTTGAGCTTTCTTGCCGGATCCTCCTGATTGGTCAGGTCGGCGACGATGTCGTAGCCGTAGTACAGGAATGAGCCCGGCGGCGTCGTCTTGATCAGTTCGTTGACGATGATCTGCCGTGCGTCCAGGTCGCCTCCGAGGGCATCGCCCAGCTTGGGAACGATCTTGCTGATCGGAACGATCGCGTTGACCCAGGGCACCATCTGCGTGCCCCGATAGGCCTGCTCGACGCCTTCGCGGACGAAGGGCTTCAGGTCCTTCGGCGCAGCGTCGGAAAGCTGATCCCTGATCTGCACCACCGGGGTGGGTATGCCGACGGGCTCATGATCGGTGGCCCCGAAGGGGTTGGGAAGACCGGTGTTCGGCTCGGCCTGCACGACAACGTCGTTGTCGTTGTTCGTCGTGGCGGCGGTCGGCGCGGCGGATTCGCGTGGTTGGAACAGGCGCTTGAGCCGCTCGACCTGCTGGGCCTCGAACTCCTGGGGCGTCAGCTTGGGCTTGCGGACGGTGATCTGGGTGGCCGAGACGTTGGCGTCGTTTGACTTGGCTGTTTGCTTGTCGGTCGACGAATTCCGGTGCGACGAAGCGGCTTTGGTTACCTGATCGGCGGCGTGGCCGAGGTGGCGGGTCAGCTTCTCCAGCGGCTTCGGCCGGTCGGTTTTGGTCTCGTGCTTGGCGGGTTCGGACTTGACGCCGTCCTCGGTGGTGTCGGCGCTGGCCGTTGCCGCACCCGCGACCGCAATGGCCGCTCCGACGCCCGCGGCGACTGCGGCGCCCCCGAGATAGCCGATGTACTTCGTTGACGCCATTGCATTCCTTTCCGGGCCTGCCGGGCTGCTCCGGGGTGATCTCGGTTGATCTTGGCCAAAGGCATCGTAGAGGCAGGGGGCACGGTTGGCAGCGGGGATACTCGTCCAGCTGTTCGACTCGAACAACTGTTCGATAGACTGTCGCCATGGGCTGGCACACCGGGCCGCCGAGCTGGACAGAGATGGAGCGGGTGCTCCACGGTAAGCCGCGCCGCGCGGGCTGGCCCATCGACGAGCAGATCGGCGATGGCGGCGACAGTCCGGCCTGGTCCCGCAAGCGGGGGAGCTACCAGCCGCTGGATGTGCAGCGGCCTGCGTCGTTGGTGCCGTATGCCGAGTTGCACGCGCACTCGGCGTACAGCTTTCTCGACGGAGCCAGCACGCCGGAGGAACTCGTCGAGGAGGCCGCGCGACTGGGGCTGCGCGCGATCGCGCTGACCGACCACGACGGGTTCTATGGCGTGGTGCGCTTCGCCGAAGCAGCCAAGGAACTCGGCGTGCAGACGGTGTTCGGTGCCGAGTTGTCCCTCGGCGGCGGCGACCGCACCGAGGTGCCCGACCCTTCCGGACCGCATCTGCTGGTGCTCGCCCGTGGGCCCGAGGGATATCGACGGTTGTCGCGTCAGCTGGCGTTGGCGCATCTCGCCGGCGGCGAAAAAGGCGTCCTGCGCTACGACTACGACGCGTTGACCGAGGCGGCGGGTGGACACTGGCACATCCTGACCGGATGCCGCAAAGGGCATGTCCGCCAAGCGCTTACCGACGGCGGGCCGAAAGCCGCGGAGAAGGCGCTGGCCGATCTGGTGGATCGGTTCGGCAAGGATCGGGTCAGCATCGAGCTCACCCACCACGGGCATCCGCTCGACGATGAGCGCAACGCCGCGCTGGCGCAACTGGCGCCGCGGTTCGGCGTCGGCGTCGTCGCCACCACCGCAGCCCATTTCGCCGAGCCCTCCCGCGGTCGGCTCGCGATGGCCATGGGCGCGATCCGGGCCCGCAACTCGATCGACGAAGCGGCGGGTTACCTTGCCCCGCTGTGCGGTTCGCATCTCCGGTCGGGGGAGGAGATGGCGCAGGTGTTCGCCCACTGCCCCGAGGTGGTGACGGCCGCGGCCGAACTCGGCGAACAGTGCGCCTTCGAGTTGGCGCTGATCGCGCCGCAGTTGCCGCCGTTCGACGTGCCGGAGGGGCACACCGAGAACAGCTGGCTGCGGCATCTGGTCATGATGGGCGCTCGTGACCGCTACGGCCCGCCCGAGCGGGCACGGCGGGCGTACGACCAGATCGAGCATGAGCTGAAAATCATTGCCGAACTGAACTTTCCGGGCTACTTCCTGGTGGTGCACGACATCACCCGGTTCTGCAAGGAGAACGGCATTCTGGCCCAGGGCAGGGGATCGGCGGCCAACTCGGCGGTCTGCTATGCGCTCGGTGTCACCAACGTCGACCCGGTGGCCAACGAATTGCTGTTCGAGCGGTTTCTCTCCCCGGCAAGGGACGGCCCACCCGATATCGACATCGACATCGAATCGGACCTGCGGGAGAAGGCCATTCAGTATGTCTACGACCGCTATGGCCGTGACTACGCCGCCCAGGTCGCCAACGTCATCACTTACCGCGGGCGCAGCGCGGTGCGTGACATGGCCCGTGCGCTGGGGTTCTCCCAGGGGCAGCAGGACGCGTGGAGCAAGCAGATCGGCCAGTGGGGCAACCTGACCGAGGCCACACACGTCGAGGACGTGCCGGAGCAGGTGATCGAGTTGGCCACGCAGATCTCCAACCTGCCGCGGCACATGGGCATCCACTCCGGGGGCATGGTGATCTGCGATCGGCCGATCGCCGACGTGTGCCCGGTGGAGTGGGCGCGGATGGAAAACCGCAGTGTGCTGCAGTGGGACAAAGATGACTGTGCGGCAATCGGTTTGGTGAAGTTCGACATGCTCGGCCTCGGTATGCTGTCGGCATTGCACTATTGCATCGACCTGGTGCGCGAGCACAAGGGCATCGAGGTCGACTTGGCCAAGCTCGACCTGTCCGAGTCCGCCGTCTACGAAATGCTGCAGAAGGCGGACTCCGTCGGAGTGTTTCAGGTGGAGTCCCGTGCGCAGATGGCCACGCTGCCGCGGCTGAAGCCGCGGGTGTTCTACGACCTGGTCGTCGAGGTGGCGCTGATCCGGCCGGGGCCGATCCAAGGCGGATCGGTGCACCCCTACATCAAACGGCGCAACGGCGAGGAGCCCGTCACCTACGAGCACCCGTCGATGGAGCCTGCGCTGCGAAAGACATTGGGTGTGCCGCTGTTTCAGGAGCAGCTCATGCAGATCGCCGTCGACTGCGCCGGCTTCACCGCCGCCGAGGCCGACCAGTTGCGCCGGGCAATGGGGTCCAAGCGGTCGACCGAGCGGATGCGACGGCTGCGCGACCGGTTCTACGACGGTATGCGCGAACGGCACGGCATCACCGGCGACGTGGCCGACCGGATCTACGAGAAGCTGGAGGCATTCGCCAACTTCGGTTTCCCCGAAAGCCATTCGCTGTCGTTCGCCTCGCTGGTGTTCTACTCGTCGTGGTTCAAATTGCACCACCCCGCCGCGTTCTGCGCCGCGCTGCTGCGTGCCCAGCCGATGGGTTTCTATTCGCCGCAGACGTTGGTGGCCGATGCCCGTCGACACGGGGTCACCGTGCACGGCCCCGACGTCAACGCCAGCCTGGCGCACGCCACCCTGGAGAATGCGGGCACCGAGGTGCGGCTGGGGCTCGGCAGCGTCCGCCACATCGGCGACGAGCTGGCCGAGCGGATCGTCGAGGAGCGAAAAGCGAACGGTCCCTTCACGTCTCTGCTCGACCTGACCGGGCGGGTGCAGCTTTCGGTGCCGCAGACCGAGGCGTTGGCGACGGCGGGCGCGCTGGGCTGCTTCGGGATCACTCGCCGCGAAGGGCTGTGGGCCGCGGGCGCGGCCGCGACGCAGCGGCCGGACCGACTGCCGGGAGTGGGGGCGTCGTCCCACGTTCCCGTCCTGCCCGGCATGACCGACTTGGAGTTGGCGGCCTCCGACGTCTGGGCGACCGGCATTTCGACGGACAGCTATCCCACCCAGTTCCTGCGGGCCGACCTCGACGCGATGGGGGTCATCACCGCTGATCGGCTGCTGTCGGTGCCGGACGGATCGCGGGTGCTGGTCGCCGGGGCGGTGACCCATCGCCAGCGTCCCGCGACGGCGCAGGGCGTGACGTTCATCAACATCGAGGATGAGACCGGCATGGTCAACATCTTGTGCTCACCAGGGGTGTGGAACCGGCAGCGCAAGCTGGCGCAGACGGCGTCGGCGCTGGTGATCCGGGGGCAGGTGCAGAACGCCACCGGTGCGGTCACCGTCGTCGCCGAGCGGCTCAGCAAGCTCGATATGCGAATCGCCTCGCGCAGCAGGGATTTCCGCTAGCTCCGGCGAGCGTGCGTGTCTGCAGCCGACACGCCGTGTAGAAAGCCGAGTTTCCGCACGCTCGCGGTAAACTAGCACCAACGGGCGCGGGGAACTGGCGCTCGCTCGCCTCGCACTGCCTCACGCTCGCAACCAAATGCCGATCCCTTACACCCGAACGCCCGCATAGACATCAATCGCACGGCCTCTCGACGAGCGTGCGCAAAGTAGGGAATTTCACCGGCGTGTCGCCTGCAGACACGCCCGCTCGCCGAAGAAGTGGAGGGGTCTCGCCGGAGATGTAGAGGGATCTCGCCGACGAAACAGAGTGTCAGGCTTCGGGTTCGGGCGGGGTGGTCCAGACCTTTTCGATGCCGATCCGCAAGCGGGTGTTGTAGTTGGCGATTGCCTCGGTCAGCCCGAACTGTTCGGCGTCGGATTGATACTTCTGCCAGAACGCCGCATCCTCGCGCGGGTCGACACCAACCTCGTCGACGACGGCGCTGCCGCCGATGGCGACGACGCCGCCACCGTTGCCGTCGGAGTCAAGGTTGAGGCTGACATGTGGGTGGTTGTCGATGTGGCGGATCTTGGCGGCATTCGGCATCGAGTACACGATGACGTCGGTGCCGTCGAGGTAGAACCACACCAGTCGCGGAACCGGTTGGCCCGATTTGGCCACGGTGGTCAGCCACGCGTAGTGGTCGGCTTGGAGTCTGCTGGAAACCTCTTGCGTGAGATCGGCTGTCATTTGTCCGAATGTAGTCTCGCGTCGTGACCCTTAACCTCTCCGTCGATGAACTTCTGACCACCACCCGCTCGGTGCGCAAGCGCCTTGACCTGGAAAAGCCGGTGCCGCGGGAGGTGCTTCTCGAGTGTCTGGAGTTGGCGTTGCAGGCGCCGACGGGGTCCAACGCCCAGGGCTGGCAGTGGGTCTTCGTCGATGACCCCGAAAAGAAGAAGGCCATCGCCGACATCTACCGGCACAACGCCACGCCGTATCTCGACGCACCCAAGCCCGAGTTCGGTGACATGCGCGACGAACGGCGGCCGCTGGTCACCGAGTCCGCGAAGCACCTCAACGAGCATCTGCATGAGGTGCCGGTCATGCTGATCCCGTGCCTGGAGGGCCGCCCGGACGGTGTGCCCGCCGGTGAGAGCGCCGGGTTCTGGGGCTCGCTGCTGCCCGCCGCGTGGAGCTTCATGTTGGCGCTGCGCTCGCGTGGCCTCGGCTCGGCGTGGACGACGCTGCATCTCGTCGGCAAGGGCGAGAAGCTGGCCGCCGACGTCCTCGGCATCCCGTTCGAGAAGTACAGCCAGGGCGGCCTGTTCCCGATCGCCTACACCAAGGGCACCGACTTCCGGCCCGCCAAGCGTCTGCCCGCCGAGCAGGTGACGCACTGGAACACGTGGTGATCACACCGCTCCGGTGAAGCCGTGCTGGCGCCACGCCTCGTACGCTGCGACCGCGGCGGCATTCGACAGATTCAGTGAGCGCCTGCCGGCCAACATCGGGATGCGCACCTGCGCGGTGATGTGCGGGTCGGCCAGCGTGTCGGTGGCCAGGCCGGTCGGCTCGGGGCCGAACATCAACACATCGCCCGGCTGATACGCGATGTCGGTGAACGAGGTCGTCGCCTGCGCGGTGAACGCGTAGACCCGCGTCGGCCCGATGGCCTCCCACGCCGCGGGCAGGTTCGGATGCACGGTCACCGACGCGAGGTCGTGATAGTCCAGCCCTGCGCGGCGCAACTTCGGTTCGGACAACTCGAACCCGAGCGGCTCGACCAGATGCAGTTCGCAGCCCGTCGCCGCGACCATGCGAATCGCGTTGCCGGTGTTGGGCGCGATCCGGGGCGAGAAGAACAACACGTTGAACAAGGCCGTCTCCGCTAGTCGACGATCGCGATGGTGAGTTCGCACCCGCCGCTGCGGCCCACGTGGCAGTGCCAGTCGGGGTCCTTCTCGTCGTCGAAGTAGTAGGACAACGACCCGTAGAGGTACTGGGCCTCCTCGGTCGTCAGAAATGCCCACGCCTCGATGAGGCGATCGCCCTCGCTTCTCGTTTCGAATCGCACGCCGGAAACTTACCGCCGCGCGCCCCCGTCACGCCGCCCATCGGCGGTCTCCGAACCACCGATCGGCGTTTGCTCGGTCCGCGACTAAGAGGTCTCTGGCAGAGCTCTTGGACTCTGTCTGTTCAGTAAGAATTGTGGAAACGACTGCGTGCTACTGGCATACTCGACAAATTGCCAGGCGGACAACGCCAGCCCGCAGTCGGGCAAAGTCAGCAGGAAGCGTTATGAACCTCGCTCTATTTGGAAGAAACGTGCCAACTGCCAGTTACGCGGTCGGACTGATATGACCACGTTCTCGCAGCAAGATTCGCTGGACGGGACGGTGACCGACGACAACGTCGAGGCGCCCGCCCCCGCGAAACGCCCCTCCAGGTGGTCGCTGAAGAATTGGCCGGTTCGCTGGAAGGTGTTCGCGATCGTCTTGGTGCCGCTGATTTTGGCCGGCGCCTTCGGCGGACTGCGCATCTACTCCAATGCCGTGGAGGCCCGCGAGCTACAGCGCGCGGCCGACCGCGTCGAACTGGTGCCGGCAATCGTTAGCTATATGAACGCGCTCAACGGCGCGATGTTGGCGCTGCCCGCCGGCGGCGACGCCCAATCGGCGATCAGCGCGTTCGACTCCAGCCGCGCCGAGTTGCAGCGTCGAATCAACGACACCGCCGACGTGCCGCCCGATGTGCAGGCGGGCGTGACGAGCATGCTGCAAAACGGCCAGGCGCTGATGGACAAGGTCACGTCCAACTCCATCGCCCTGGTCGACCGCGTGACCCTCTACGCGCCGATCCTGTTGACCTCCGAGGACGCCATCACCGGTTCGGTCCGCGTGAGCAACGAGCGCATCCGCGCCGAGACGCAGGGCCTGACCCGCGCGGTCGGCGCCCGCGGCCAGATGATGATGGAGCAGCTGCTGGTCAACCAGGGCGGCGAGCTGCCCGAGCCCGAACAGCGCACCCGGATGATCACGCTGGCCGGTACCGAACCGTCGACGCTGTTCGGCATGAGCCAGGTGCTGGGCATCGGCTCGCCGGAGGCCAAGCAGCTGCAGGACGAATACGTCCGTCGTACCGCGATCATCTCCAACCCGACGGTCCCGATCGTCAACAATCCGCAGCTGACGGCGTCGCTGCAGGCCAGCGATCAGATCGCGGCCAAGATGATCGAGCGCACCGTGCCGGCGGTGACGGGGGCGGTCCAGGACGAGGCGGCGACCGCGCGCACCGAAGCGATCCGCGACTCGGCGATCGTGCTGGGCGCCATCGCCGTGGTGCTGCTGCTCGTCGCGTTGGTGGCCCGGTCGCTGGTGCAGCCGTTGCGCAAGCTGCGCGACACCGCGCTGCGGGTGGCGCACGAGGATCTGGCCCGCGAAATCGAGCGCGTGCGCGCGGGCAAGGAGCCCGGCCCGGTGAAGCCGATCCCGGTGTATACCAGCGAGGAAGTCGGCCAGGTCGCCCACGCCGTCGACGAACTGCACGAGCAGGCAGTCCTGCTGGCCGGCGAGCAGAGCCGACTGCAGCTGCAGCAGGCCGACATGTTCGAGACGTTGTCGCGGCGCAGCCGATCGCTGGTCGATCAACAGCTGTCCCTCATCGACCGGTTGGAGCGCAACGAGGAGGACCCCGACCGGCTGGAGAGCTTGTTCAAGTTGGACCACCTCGCCGCCCGGATGCGCCGTAACGGGGCCAACCTGATGGTGCTCGCCGGCGCGAAGGTGCCCCGCGAACAAGCCGAACCCGTGGCGGTTTCGACGATCATCAACGCCGCGGCCTCCGAGGTCGAGGACTACACCCGTGTGGTGACCGCGACGGTGCCCGACAGCGAGATCGTCGGATCGGTCGCCGGCGACCTCGTGCATCTGCTCGCCGAACTGTTGGACAACGCGCTGCGCTACTCGCCGCCGATCTCGCAGGTGCGGGTGTCGGGCGTGCACACAGGCAATGGCGGTCTGGTCATCGAGGTCAGCGACATCGGCCTGGGCATGACCGAATCCGATCTGCGGGTGGCGAATACGCGGCTGCAGTCCGGCGGCGAGGTGACCCCCTACACCGCGCGGCACATGGGCCTGTTCGTGGTCGGTCGGCTGGCCCAGCAGCACGGGCTGGTGGTGCGGCTGCGCAGCACCATTGCCGGAGAACCGAATTCGGGCACGACGGCCGGGGTGTACGTGCCGGCCGAACTGATCGTGCGTGGCAAGCACGAGCAGCTGGAGACCGGCGAGCAGGGCGTTGTCGCCGACGCGGAGGCGGGCATCGCGACCACCCGCGCCCTCGACGAGGCGGGCGACTACGGCCGCGAATCCGAATATGGCGACGAAGTCGGGGTGGACCAGCTCAACGGACACTCCGAAGTCCCGGTGACATTGCTGCCGCAACGCAACCCGGGCGCCAGCGGCATCGCGGGATCGTCGTTGTCCGTCGACGACGACCGACCCGAGCCCGAGGCCGTGTCCGAGGCCGTGTCCGAGGCCGAACAGGCTGAAGCCGGGCGCGAACAAGAACTGGAGCCGGAGTTCGACGCCGCACCTGACGCTCGGCCCGAGGGCGACGCGGAGCCGGAGGCCGAACCCGAGCCGCTGCCGCAGCGGCAAGCTCCGGCGAACACCTCGGCGTTCTTCGCATCCCGCGCGCAGGCCGTCAGCAACGGGGTGCACAAGCCCGAACCCGAGCCGCAATCCGAGCCGGAGCCCGAGCCCGAACCGCTGCTGCCCGGCGCCAAGGCCCCGTCGCCGACGGCGGGCGCCGACGACGCGATCTACCAGAAGATGCTGTCGGAGTGGCTGATCGATCCCACCCAAATCGCCAACAGCAGCGCCCTGGACTGGAAGTTCGTCTGGGACCACGGCTGGGAGGCGGCCGAGGCCGCCGAAGCGGCGCCCGTGGTGTCGCACACCGAGCACGGCCTGCCCGTCCGCGACCCTGGCGCCCGACTGGTGCCGGGGGCGGCGGTGCCCACCGGGCAGCGCGGCGCCGCCCGTGGCTACGCCAACGGAGGCGCGCACCGCAGCTTCGACTTCGACGAGAAGGTAGAGTCGGCCGAGTTCGCTGCTGGCGCCGAGGCGATTCCGGCACGAGACCCCGAAGCCGTGCGGGCGAGCATGAGCAGCCACTTCAGTGCAGTTCACGCCGCGCGGTCACACGCTCGAGACGACACTCGAGAGACCAGAGGAACCGATAACGTATGACCCATCCGCCACGTTCGACGCAGCGCGATTCGCTCGACTGGCTGGTCTCAAAGTTCGCCCGCGAAGTATCCGGTGTCACGCACGCCGTTCTGGTGTCCGCGGACGGTCTTCTGATGGCCGCCAGTGAGCACATGCCCATCGAACGCGCCGACCAACTCGCCGCCGTGGCGTCGGGGCTGGCCAGCCTGTCGACCGGTGCGTCGCAGCTGTTCAACGGCGGCCACGTGCTGCAGTCCGTCGTCGAGATGCAAAACGGCTACCTATTGCTGATGCGCGTCGGAGACGGCTCCAACCTCGCCACGTTGGCGACCACCGGATGCGATATCGGCCAGATCGGCTACGAGATGGCCATGCTCGTCGAACGGGTCGGCAGCGTCATCCAATCGGCACGACGGACGCCGCAAGTCTCCTGAATGACCCATGGACGAACTCGAGTCTCCCTCCGCAGATCAGCCGAGCCTGGTACGGCCGTACACGCTGACGGCCGGGCGGACGGACTCGCGGGTCAACCTGCCGTTGGAGGCACCGATCGAAGCCATCGTCTCGGACAAACCGCAGCGGTGGCCGGGAACTGATGTGCGAGCACAGATTTGCGCGTTGTGTGAGAGCAGCCCTTCGGTCGCAGAGATCGCGGCTCGACTATCGTTACCGGTCGGTGTGGCCCGCGTGCTGATCGGCGATCTGGTGACGTCGGGACATCTGCGGGTGCGCACCACGTTGAGCGATGACTCCAGCGTCGACGAGCGACGTGAACTGATAGGAAGGACCCTCCGTGGCTTACGCGCACTCTGAGGGTCCACAGGTGAATACCCATAACCGCAAGGCGTCGACGAAAATCGTCATCTCCGGCGGCTTCGGCGTCGGCAAGACGACGTTCGTCGGCGCGGTCTCGGAGATCATGCCGCTGCGCACCGAGGCGCTGGTGACCAACGCCTCGGAAGGCCTCGACGGGCTGGAGGCCACACCGGACAAGCGCACCACCACCGTCGCGATGGACTTCGGCCGCATCACGCTGGAAGAGGATCTGGTGCTGTATCTGTTCGGCACCCCGGGTCAGCGCCGGTTCTGGTTCATGTGGGACGACCTGGTCCGCGGCGCCATCGGGGCCATCATCCTCGTCGACACCCGCCGCCTGCAGGACAGCTTCGCCGCCGTCGACTTCTTCGAGGCCCGCAGCATGCCGTTCCTGATCGCGATCAACGAATTCGACGACGCACCAAGGTATCCCACGCAGGAGGTGCGCAAGGCACTGGCGCTTTCCGAGGGCATCCCGATCATCACCGTCGACGCCCGCGACCGCCACTCGTCGACCGCCGCGCTGATCGCGGTCACCGAATACGCGTTGAACATGCTTCCGTCGGTGCCCACCTGATCCGTGGCCGACGCCGAAACCGTCTGGACTGAGCAGGAATTCGTAGGACACGACTTCCGCGACGAGGATTTGACGCGGCTGCGCACCGAACGCGTGGTGTTCGACGAGTGCGACTTCAGCGGCGTGGACTTCGTCGAGTCCGAGCACGTCGGATCCGCTTTCCGCAATTGCGTCTTTCGACGGAGCATGCTGTGGCACAGCGTGTTTCGCCACTGCAGTATGCTCGGCTCGGTCTTCGTCGAATGCCGGCTGCGTCCGGTGACGTTCACCGAGGTCGACTTCACGCTGGCGGTGCTCGGCGAATGCGACCTGCGCGGCGTCGACCTGACCGACTGCAGGCTCAGCGAGACTAGCCTGGTGAAGGCCGATCTGCGCAAGGCGGTGCTGCGCGGCGCAGATCTGCGCGGGGCCCGCACACAGGACTGCCGACTCGAGGAGGCCGACCTGCGCGGCGCCCGCGTCGACCCGTCACTGTGGACCACCGCGTCGGTGCGCGGCGCCCGGATCGACATCGAGCAGGCGCTTGCCTTCGCCGCCGCGCACGGACTCGACGTACACGGCCAGTGAGGAGGAGCCATATCCGCCAACCCGTTATGCCAACCCGTGGCACCATCGAGCGGTGGGTGAGCTCTTCGCGCTTAGCCCGGTGCCTGGGTGCAGAAGTTGGCGCGGGCGGCGTTGACCACCGCGGCCGCCTGGTCCGGGCTGGCGCCGTATTGCGCCGCCGTCGCATCGATCGCGCCCTGGGTGCCTGAGCCGGTGTAGAGCAGCCGGCAGGCGCCGCGGCCGGCCATTTTAGTTCCCCGAATGATTCCGTCCTTGACGTTCGCGGCGAGCCTTCTACGGTGCGTCGCGAACGCGTGATCCACTGGCGTTCGCAACTGATCGCGTCAGCCCGGGGAGGGTGCGCAGAAGGTGAGCTCGAAGCCGTTCAGGGTTCGGAGGGTCCTCCATCGAGGAGGGCGGGTCTCGTACTGGGTGTTCTCCGCGACTGGGGAGCTGCACCGACGGTCGGTCGAGGTGTTGAAGCAGTACAAGGAGTCAAGTCAGCAGACTTACGCCTACGGCTTGGTTGATCACCTCAATTGGTTGGATGCGAACCGGTTGACGGTCGCCTCAGTGCGAGCCGATCACCTGCGGCTCTATATGAACGCGCTGACAGGCCAGGGCGCCGGCGTTTATGGAGTGGCCTGGCGAGAAAGACCACCGCTGAGCAATTCGGCCGCCGCCAACGTCGCGACTGTCGTGAAGGCGTTCTACCTAACCTCGAATCAGGCGGATCCGTCTGTGGTGGCATGGTTTTCGCGGGACAGCTCGATACCCCAGCACCGGCGGCGCGCCGTAACGCAAAACCCCTTGTCTCCACGACGAGGGTCTGCTCGGCCACGATTCTTACCGGACGAGATCGTCACCGCGCTGTTCGAGCCGGGGGTGTTGACTTCGGCTCGCGATGTGATGGTCGTGACGTGGCTGGTTGACTCCGGAATCCGCGTGGGCGGCCTCTGCGGCCTGCGATTCCCGGATCTGCATCTTGTCCGAGATCATCCATGTGGGCAGCGCAAAGACCCTCACGTTCACATCGTGGGACGTGATGACAACCCGAATCGTGCGCGGGCGAAGGCGTATCACTCATGGCGGACCAGCCCGGACGGTTACGTCAACGATGGCGTTATCCGCGCGGTCAGCGAAGCGATGATCGGCAGCTTCTATGCCTATCTCCTCGACGAATACCACCCGAACCAACATCTCGTCGACCATGAGCAGGTCCTGATTCACACCAAAGGACACAGCGCCGGGGCGGCGTTGACTACCGGCGGTGTTCGCAAGATGCTCCGGAGAGCAAGCCAACGAGCCGACTTAAACAGCTACATCACCCCGCATGCCTTTCGGCATCGAGCCGCGGCAAACCTCTATGCGGCAAGCGATTTCAACGCCGATCTCGTCGCGCAGGAGTTCGGGTGGTCTCGGGCTGAGCAGGTGACTGAGCTTTACGGCCGAAGCGCCAACAGGCACACGATGAAGTATCTGACCGAGGCTTGGGACTCCATCCCCGGCAGGCCGACCGGAAGGGACTGAGCATGGTTTTTGCATTGAGTTCGCGGCGGCGCTGGTGAGCAAAGCGGCGACCGTGCGGGACGACAACTCCGCGGTTGCAGCTGTCTCGTCGGCCTCGGACTACTTGGCACTGCCGTTCGAGCAACGCTATGAAGCAGCCAGCCAAGCCTTCCCCGATTGGCTCTTGTCGGATCCCATCAGTTTCCCTCGCGATCACCCAACCTACGGGTGGGGTTGTCGCGTCACCGACTGCAATGCAGAACTCGCGAACTCCAACATCAAGTTCCTGTGCAACGCACACGATCACGAATACCGCTTGGTGTCATCGACACTCAGCATCGAACAGTTCGCTAAGCAAGCCAAGCCGTGCCCGTGCAAGTACAACGACTGGGGACGTTCCCGACGGGAGGACTGTCGCGTATGTGGACCGAACCGCGAAGCGCTGATTCGTGGGTTGTGTGCGGCGCATGACGCGCTTCTCCGCAAAGCGAGAAAGAGCGGAGACGACGAAAAAGCTTGGCTGAGCGCACAAGCACCCTTCGCCGCACATCCACGATGCTCGGTGTTGCACTGCGTTCACGACGGAGTCCTGTTCAACTTCCGCGGCGAAGGCGAAGCCAAGATTTGCCGTTCACACTACGAGGTATGGAAGCTCTATAAGCGGGAGCATGACTGTGCGGGAGACCCCAAGGCTTGGACTGAGTGGGTTACGCGCGAGGCCAAGACCAGACGGATGCAACCCCTGGATGTTCGCGGCCTGGTGACACTGAATCATCTTCCGTATCGGCTTCAGTGTGAGATCCGCTACGCCATCCATCGGCACGCCAATACGATCCGGCGAACTCACTGGCGACCACGACATATCCAGCTGATTGTCGACGTCCTCGCTAACGCCGGCGTCCAAACACTCAACGATCCCATGGTCGCGGAACAAGCGCCGAACTACAAAACGCTCGAGATCAGGCGGATATGGACCGACCTGCCCATTGCGGCACGCAGCCTGACCTTGACGAAACAGGACGCGAAGGAGGGCGGCTGGTTTGATCCACTGATCGTCGGCGCCGCGCCTTTCCAGGGAGCACAGGTAACCCGGCGCAAGGTTTGGGATCTGACCGATATCTCGCAGCGCTGGCTTCGCGACCTGCTCTGGGATCACCTCGAATCCCTCGCAACGGAGACGAAGCGGCTGTCGGTCGGCAACGTCCTTAGAAGGATTCGTGGTATCGGACTCCTTTCCAAAGCGCTGCGGCAGTTGCGTGAAGACGAGGGCAACAATCCTGAACTTCTGAACGCATCGGATGCTCGTGCGTTCAAAGAACTTTGGGATCTATGGCACAGGGAACAAATTCCGGTAGTCGAGAATAAGGTGTCCAATCCGCCGACTCTGGGCACGTTGAGCGATTTGCTTTACAGGACCCACCCTAGTGCTATGCGCATTGTCCTACTGTTCGGGTGTCAGACCGGGCTGCGCGGACCATCCGACTCATTTGTGCTGGCATTCCCGCAATACTCGGCCCCACAAGAAGCGCCTAAGCCTCGCCCCATCAACGACGCCGACTTTCGGCTCCTCATCAGCGAGGCGTCGCTGGAGCAGCTAGAGGCTAAAGACGTCAATAATATTGGCCTGTCCGATATCTGGTTTACCCACGCATACCAAGGTGGCCGGATCGGCGAAACGCTTGCGCTTCGCCTCGGGTGTATCGCGATGATTGGCGACGCACAGCCATACCTCTGGCGCGACATCAGCAAGGTCAATGTCCTCGACTACGGGATGCCGTGTCACTATCCCGTGTATCAACGGCTCCTGCGACGACAGGAGATCACCCGGGCCAAACTGCGCGCCCGGTACGCAAAAGAACTCGCCAGTCTCAATAAGCGCCAACGAGCAGCGCTGGAAGCGGTGTGGGATAGGACAATGCCGCTGTTTCCGAGCACGACCAAGAATCCAGACCTTCGGCTTCCATTATCCCAGTGCTACTTCCGAGAAAAGTTCGATACCTGGATAGGCGAGTTAGGTTTGACCGGAATCACCACACATCGCACCCGTGCCACGCTGGCGACGGCACTGCTGAACAACGGCGCGCCAGCGGCCCTGGTCCGGCAGATGTTGGGACACTTCTCCGAAGAGTCCCTGGCGCACTACGCCCGCTACAGCGACGACAACGTCGTGCGTCACTTGCACCAGGTATGGACGGCCGGACCCGGTATGGACAAACCAGGGAAGGTGCTGATGACACCCGCCACCGCTAGTGGACTTGGGAGCGCGGCGGCTGTCGCTGACCGCATCGACCTGACCGTGATCCCAGTCGAGCACGGTCTCTGCCGGTACGGCCCAGTGGTGGGCGGAAGCGCTTGCCCTGTAGGGAAAAACTGCAGCGGTGGCCCCAAGGGGCCGTGCCCGCATTTCGTGCTAACGGGCGCGGACTTGGCCTATTGGGAACGAAAACGCGACGCCGCCTACCACTTCGCCGAAGGCGCTCCCTCCGAGGAGGCGCGGGACTACATCCTCAACGAATGGAAACCCTGGGAGAAAGTGCTGGCCGGATTGCGCGACGCACTCGACGAACTCGGCCTCCTCGAAGCCGCTGAGCGGCTCGATCTGCGAAGCCCGATGCAGGACTTCTTCCACCCCCTGTTTTCCAGCGGATGGCCACTGAACACCCTCCCAGGCACATCGTCGACAACGGACCATCCAGAGGATGTGGCCAAGTGACTCAGGCACGACGCCGCAGACCCGTCGAGGCCATCGAAAGCCGCAACCGCCGCACCGCCGAATGCGAAGACCGCGTCCGCAGAACAGTCGCCAAGCTCGCCAAGACTGGGCTGCCGTTCACCGTTGAAGAGGTCTGCCGCCGAGCCGACGTCGGAAAAACGTTCATCTACGACAAGAAGCGCCCGGAACTGACCAAATTGGTCCTCGTCGCCAGAGATACCTCACAGCTTGCCACTCGCACACGCATCGACGAACAAGACCTAGCCGAGACTACCTCCTGGCGCGAACGCGCACTCAACGCTGAAGCACGGGTCAAAGAATTGCGCGGGACGCTGCGCCAGCAGGACGCCCACATCAGCGACCTCACCGGGCAACTCTTCGATCCCGACGGCAATCACCTCGCCGACGAGAACGCCCGGTTACGCGGCCAAGTCGACATGCTCAACCAACAAGTCACCAATATCCGAAGCGACCTATCAGCGGCGCAACGCTCCCTGCAGGCCTCACGCGCCAACGTCAGGCGCGAACAAGAGCGCAATCTCACAGTGGTACCACCGCCGAGCTAGAACATCGCCACTTGCACCTGACACGGCGGCAAGCTCCCGGGGCTACCCCCAGCGAGTTGGGTAGCGGATCGACTCAAAGACTGTTCCGCGCAGCTTTTCGCATTGTCGAACCTCAGACCAGGAATCGCGAAAATGGATCGCTGACGCGTCCAAGGCAAACAGGTCAGCGAAAACTGTCCCCACGCCCACGCAAATGTTTCGGCGTAGCATAGGTGGTCTGTAGGAGGAGGCTTGAGGTGATGAGCACAACGTTTGCTGCGCGGCTAAATCGCCTATTTGATACCGTCTATCCCCCCGGGCGCGGACCTCATTCATCGTCTGAAGTGGTCGCTGCGCTGCGTGCTCAAGGGATAAGCTTCTCGGCGCCATATCTGTCGCAACTGCGGTCCGGAGCTCGTGATCACCCCTCGGAAGCAACGATCACCGCACTTGCTGGATTTTTCCGCGTCGATCCTGCGTACTTCACAGACGACGAGTACTTCAGCAAGCTTGAGGAGGAATTGGAGCTGCTCGCCGCCCTCCGAGACGCGAACGTACAACGCATTGCATCACGAATGGTGGGGCTATCACCCTCGGCCCAGCAAGACGTTGCAACAACAGTCGAGCAGCTACGCCGGAAAGAACACCTCGTATAGCGGATTCGCCTGCGCGAGCGAAATGCGACCAGCCCGCGGACTGCATGCAATGTCGATCTTTGCGCCACTGGGCGAAAGTCGTTTGTCCGAGAAGCCGAGTAACCAATCGAGCATCCGAGTAGCAACGACTACGGTCACCCCCTTATCGAGCAGCGAATGACATCCATCTGCGTCAACCATGGGCTACCGATCCGTGGTGGAGTTCATCGTGCCGTCCGATCACTCTCCGATACGGTTAAGTCGCCTCCAACGATCGTGAGGCGTTGTCCAGTGCCGTCGAAACCCTTGGCGCGGGAAGCTGCGATATAAGCAGCAGTAATGTCGGCGAACGGCCGACGTCGATCGATTGCAACGCGCTGGCTCGAGCGGTGGCAGCCCACTGGGGATTTTCGGTCCGGCTGGAACCTTGAGCGCCGATGCCGTCTAGGCTCAGCGTCGTCCGCGATAGCGCGACATGATTGGCGGTCGCAGTGAAGGGACTTTCGACTCAGACCGGTAGCCACAGCGACGACGCAGCACAAGCGACGCGCCGAGCGCCCGTGGCTTCGAACACGGCACAGCTCGGGCACTTCGGTGCGCGCCCGGGTGCGGCGCGACGCCGAGGTCTGTCGTGGGCGATGTCGCGGCGGTGGAGTATTGCGGCGCGTTCGGCATTCATTGCCGGGGCGGTCGTATTCATCGCACTAACTGTGGCGGGCGCCGCGTTGACCGTCGTGTTGTATCAGGTGCTCCTGGCGGGGGTGGATGATGCTGCCGCGCGACGCGTCGGCGACGTGGTGGCTGGACTGGCGTTTGACTCGGCGGCGGATTTGGATGCCCCGCTGCTGGACACTGACCAACGGATTGTCGCAGTGCAGGTACTCGACAACCACGGAAATGTCGTGGCGCGTTCCGACGGCGCGCCGGCTTCTCCGTTGGTGGCCCCGAGCGAGGTCGGACCGACGATGCATGTCGGACTTACCGATGATGTTCCGCCCGACAATGATCAGCGCGTCAGCGGGCGGACGGTAGATACGAAGTTCGGCCGGTACACGGTGTTGGTGGCTGGGGACATCGAGGCCGCGGAGTCAACGGTGCATACCGCCCTTTTGTTACTGGCGGGGGCGTGTCCTGTTGTCGTCGCGGTCGCGGCGATCTCCACCTATCGGTTGATGCGGCGCTCTTTGCGATCGGTTGACGCCATCCGGGCCCGGGTGGCCGAGATCAGCACCTCTGATTTGACCGAGCGAGTGCCGGTGCCGCCGGGACGCGACGAGATCTCCGCGCTTGCTACGACGATGAACGATATGTTGGCCCGGATCGAAAGCGGCCACGCGGCCCAGCGCCAATTCGTCGGGGATGCATCCCATGAGCTGCGCAGCCCGCTGACAGCGATCATCTCAGCTCTCGATGTCGCCGTCGCCCACCCGGAAGTATTTGATCTCAAGCTGGCAACGAGCACCCTTGTCCCTGAAGCAGAGCGGATGCGGGTCCTCGTGGAGGATCTGCTGCTGCTGGCCCGCGCTGACGAGGGCAGGCTGGCGAGGCACCGTGAGCCGGTTCGGCTTGACGACATCGCGACCGGCGAAGTTGTGCGCCAGCGCCGCATCGGACACCGCGACATCGGTATCAGCGCCGAGCCGACCGAGCTGCGCGGGGACAGCGCCGCATTGTCGCGACTGGTGCGCAATCTGCTGGAAAACGCTGCGCGGCATGCCCGTTCCCACGTCGAGCTGACGGTAGGCATTCGTGGTGAGTACGCGGTTGTGACAGTCGCCGACGACGGTCCGGGTATCCCCGAGCGGGACCGGATGCGGGTTTTTGACCGGTTCGTCCGTCTGGACAGCGACCGGGCGCGCAGCAGCGGCGGCACGGGTTTAGGGCTGGCCATCGTGGCCGAGATCGCGACGGCGCACGGCGGCGAGGTTACTATCAGTGAACGCGGCGGCGGCGGGACATTGGTGACGGTTCAGCTGCCGCTGACCAAATTGCCTGACTCCAAGCGGTAGCCCACCCCGCGCACGGTCTCGATTGTGTTGGTGCCGAACGGTACATCGATCTTGCGGCGCAGGTAACCGATGTAGACCTCGACGACGTTATCGGGGCCGGAAAAGTTCTCATCCCAAACGCTTTGCAGTATTTGGGTTTTGGTGCACACTGCGTCGGTGTTGCGCATCAGGTATTCGAGTAGGCCGAATTCGCGCGGACTCAGATCGATCGGCACACCTGCACGGGTCACCAGGTGCCGACCCGGATCAAGAACCAAGTCGCCGGCGGTCAACACCACGGGCCGTTGCGGTGCTCCGCGGCGCAACAGGGCGCGCAACCGGGCGACGAGCACCACGAAGGAAAACGGCTTGATCAGATAGTCGTCGGCGCCGAGATCGAATGCGTCGGCCTGGTCGTATTCACCGTCTTTGGCGGTCAGCATCAGCACCGGTGTCCAGATCTGGCGCTCCCGGATTCGCCGCAGAATCTCATAGCCGCTGGGACCGGGCAGCATGATGTCCAAGATGATCACGTCGAAGTGGTGCTCGGTGGCCTGCCATAGCCCCTCGGTGCCGGTCTCGGAGTGCACGACGACGAATCCTTCAGCGCGCAGGCCGACTTTGAGGCTGGCCGCGACGTGTGCGTCGTCCTCGACCAAAAGCACCTTCACCGGACCCAACACCCCCGCTTCCGTAATCGCATCGCTACGCCTGCATGGGCCGGCGGCCGGCGCACCTGCCCGTGTGGGAGAACTCCACGGCACTCCGGTGTCAACGCTGAGCTGTGAGGGTCTCGTGTGAGCATGTCGGTGCGCCGGCCGGGTCTGTCACTTGCGGCGACTGCGTCACCATGGCAGAGCGGCACTGAGAAAACACTGAGGGACACATGGGCTGCGGCATTTCGCGCTCCTCCTGTTGCCAGAGATCCTAGTCGCATAGCACATCGAAGGCCGTTGCGCATCCAAACGCTCTTGGGGTTTTCTCAGCGCTGATTTGTCAGACTCCCAGCCTTGTTGAAACAACGACGCAGCAGATGGTGCGCCGCTGACTCTGTCTGCGGCCGCATCGTTGGACCAGCAAGTGGCCGTGGGATGTCTTGCGTGACATTCGCAGTCATTGATGAAACAAACGCAACGGCAGTTCCGATGACGACACAACCAGCAAGTAGCTGGTGTGGGCTCAGCCAGGCAGAAGGGTTCGGCAACAACATGAAGGCAATCAGTAGGGTGCTGATCGCGATGATTGCAGCTGTCGCAGCTGTGTTCGTGAGCGCTGGCACTTCTCACGCAGGTCTGGACAACGAGCTGAGTCTGGTTGATGGTCAGGACCGGACGCTGACGATCCAGCAGTGGGACACCTTCCTTAATGGTGTGTTCCCCTTGGACCGCAACCGGCTGACTCGTGAGTGGTTCCATTCCGGTTCCGCGGTGTACAACGTGGCCGGCCCGGGTGCCGATAAGTTCGAGGGCACCCTGGAGCTGGGTTACCAGATTGGCTTTCCGTGGTCGTTGGGTGTGGGTATCAACTTCAGCTACACCACGCCGAACATCCTGCTCGACGACGTCAACATCAACCCGCTCAGCGCCGGCTTCAACCCATTAGGCCAAGTCATCACCCCTAACTTGTTCCCGGGTGTGTCGATCAGCGCTGACCTGGGCAACGGCCCGGGTATTCAGGAAGTGGCGACGTTCTCGGTCGACGTGTCCGGCCCTCACGGCAAGGTGGCGGTTTCCAACGCGCACGGCACGGTGACCGGTGCGGCTGGTGGTGTGCTGCTGCGTCCGTTCGCTCGCTTGATCTCCAAGGCCGGTGACAGCGTCACCACCTACGGCGAACCCTGGAACATGAACTAAAACCGGGGGAGCGCGGGAAGGCGGCCCCTGCATCTATCAGGCATGGACGCGGGGGCCGTCTCATGTACATGCCGCGGTGGTCATTCAATCCCGCAGACATCGGTAGCGTTCCATCAGCGACGGAGCATAAGTCCCAGATTCGGCTCAGCGTCCTATCAACGCCTTGGCGCAACACTGTTTTCATGCTCGCCCATCACCCAAAAACCGACTTGCGTGCATGCGCGCGAGTCAAGCCTCTGGGCGCGGTTCTCGGGGGCGCGGCACTGAGCACCCTTGGCCTCCTGAGTTTCTCCGCGACCCCGCCGAATACCCCGACATTCGACATTTCGCTGGCTGGGTCGGGCAGTGCCCCGGCGAACACCACGTTCACTCAGCCGGTGGTCGGCAGAATGAAACTCGGAAACACGATCACGGTGACGACGCCGCCGTCGGCTCCTGAAGTGTCGATGGCAGCACCGGTCATCAAAGCCGGTCACTGAACCCGGCGAAGCGAGGAGCAGTGCATGACCACACATCCTTCGCTGGCTGCGGCCGTGGCTGGTGCGGTCGCGGTGGCCAGCCTCGCCGGCGCCGGGATCGCTGACGCAAAGTCCTCACCGAACGTGGTGGGCCAAAAATACGGTGACGCCAGCTCCACGTTAAGCTCCGCGGGATACAAACCCGTTGTGTCGACCACCGTCGGTGACCAGTTGACCTGGTCGAATTGCATTGTCTACAACCAGAAGGACCGATCAGTGCCGCCACCACCGAACAGCCGCGGCTCGCCGACCAACCAGACGTTGTTATCGCTCAACTGTGACGCGCCGGTGGCCTCGGCCACCTCCCCTGGCAACTCGCTAGGCAGCACGGAAGGCCGAGCCGCGGCCGCCGCCGCCTCGGCGGGCGCTTCCCCAACAGGTTAGTCAGTCCTGGCCGCTGCGCGGCAATTGGCTAGCCCCCGTAACAACCGTTAACCGGTTCTCAACGTTCTATCAGCAGTGCGGCTATACCGTCGGGTCCCGTGACTGAGACGACACCGACCGATGCCGTCGCGACCCCGCGCGCCTTGCTCAGCAAAGTGCCCGAGGTCACTGTGTGGTTCTGGGTCATCAAGATCCTGTGCACGACCGTTGGTGAGAGTTTCGCCGACTGGATCAACATGAGTTTGGGTGTCGGACTGACGGCGACCGCCCTGATCTTCACCGCAGTTCTCGTCGTAGTTCTCGCATGCCAGCTACGGCTGAGTCGCTATGTGCCGCTGGTGTATTGGCTTGCCGTCGTCGTGCTCAGCGTGACCGGCACGCTCTACACCGACATCCTCACCGACGATCTGGGCGTTCCCCTCGCGCTGAGTACAAGCGTCTTCGCCATCGCCTTGTCAGTGGTCTTCGGGGTCTGGTACGCCCGGGAACGAACGCTGTCGATCCACAGCATCGTGACGCTGCCCAGAGAGTCGTTCTATTGGCTGGCTGTACTCGTCACGTTTGCCCTTGGCACCGCGGCCGGTGATTGGACGCTGCAGCTGACCGGCTGGGCGCCGGGCACGTCGGTGCTGCTGCCAGCGGGATTGATTGCCGCCGTCGTGATCGGCTGGCGGCTGGGCGCCAACCCGGTGCTGGCCTTCTGGCTGGCCTACATCCTCACCCGCCCACTGGGTGCCAACCTCGGCGATTGGCTCGCGTCCCCGACAACTGATCACGGCGTCGGCTTAGGCACAGCGGTCACGAGCGGGGTCTTCCTCACCGCGATCCTCGCCACGGTCATCTATCTCACAATCAGCCGCGTCGACGTCATGGAAGAACGCCAGAGCGAACGCATTTCGGCCGTAACGACCAATCCGACCCGCGAACGCATCATGCATGGCTATTACGTTGTGGTCGCGGTGGCCGCTGGGGCTCTACTCGTTATGGCCGCGGGCCACCCCCACGCCATCACTGATAACGAGGAAGAGGCTGCGGCCGCGCCGGTGACCTCCACGCTGGCAGCGGGGCAAGCGCAGTCGCATTTCCCGCCGGCCGAACTAACGAAGTTCCGCACCATCGCTCAAGACACGCTGTCGAAAGTGCAAGCCGGTGATCAGCCCGCGGCGACAACCCGGATCAAGGATCTCGAAACCGCCTGGGACGACGACGAAGCCACCCTGCGGCCGATGGACGAAACCGCGTGGCACGCACTCGACGCTCAAATCGACAGCGTTCTTCACGCGTTGCGCGCCAGTCAACCCGACCCCTCGACGGAGATACAGACACTCACCGCGCTACTGAACACCCTCCGCTAATACGACCGTGGACAACGACGCGAGTTCATCTACAAAGTGACCTGTCGTACGCGAAACGTGTTGGTTTCAAGGGCTTTCGACGACATCGCACCACCAACCTTGCTTGAGGCAGGATGTCGTGACCGAGACGGTTTCGTTCTCGCGCCGGTGTTGCGAACACCTGCACATTCAGAACCCATCCGCCTGTGGCGCCCCCGATGGCGGACACCTGCGCTTACACGTGCAGATCACAGAACCAGCTGTGTGACCACCTACGGCCTCTAGGGCCTCACGACGTCGTGGCGTCGACTGATACGGCCCCGCGCAACCAACTCCCCGGTTAGCGCAACACCGCATCCTTGGGCTAACAGAAGTCCGATGAGAACCAGAACCTGCACGGCGCCAGCCTGGGCAGCCGACCCGGTGGCCAACAACACACCCACGAAGGCGCCCGGCAGTGTGACCAGCCCGGCGGTTCGGGCCTGATCCACATTGGGCAACAGGGCGTCAGCCGTGGCTCGGCCAATCACTAATCGGCGAGAATCACGCTCGGATAAACCCAGACTGAGGGCCGCTTCAACCTCGCCGAGCCGCATCGTCAACGTGTCGAGGCCGCGCCGCGCGGCGACCGCGACCGCAGTCATGGTGCCGCCGAGGATGATGCCGACGGTCGGTATCAGCGCCGCGCCATTGACTGGAACCAAGCCTGTCAGCAGAAGCAACGGGATCACCGCCGTCAAGCCGGCCGCCAGCGGCACCGCCAACCAAAATGATCCGCCGTCGGCTTGGCTGCGTCGCGCCGCCGTCACGGCGGCGACAACGAACATGACCGCCAACACCAACGCCGATGACCACAGCCGCATCATCGCTGCCGCCAATACCGCCGATACCCCCGCCAACTGAGCAGCCGCACGCGCGGCAGCGACAGGCACCGTCCACACTTTCCCTAGCCCCGCCAGCCGATAGATCACCGCCGCGGCAGCCGCCATCACCAGGCACACCACGATCAGCGTCGGCCCGAACACCGCGGCGGTCACCGAACCAGTGTCGCCCGCCATGGCGGCTGGTTTCCCTATAACCCCTGCCCAATCCGGACATTGCGGGACCTGGAGGTAGAGGCGTGGGAGCCCAGTCTGGGTGTTTTCCGCATAGACGCTGGTGTCGGTCTCGTGTGGCTCTCCTCAGCCGCGCATGAACGGTGAGGACTCAGCAGTAGCAGATGGCGCCGTTGATGTTCTTCAGCGATTCATCAGCGCGGGCCTGACAGCATGGAGCTAGCTGCTAAGTGATAGCCCGGAGCCCGACAGTCTCAGTGCGGAAGGGGCGATCGACATGATGTCGTGGTGGGTGGATGCGGTCGAGCATCTGCGTCATCAGATCGCGGACATGTCGTTGATGCATGGGTGGTTGCCACCGACGGTGCAGATCGCTGCGGCGATTCTGGTGGTGTGCGGTGTCGGGGTACGAACGCCTGGTTGGCGGCTGCGCCGACTGCCGTGGGCGGTGGCTTTCGGCGTGGTGGCGGCGGCGTGGGTGCATTGGTTCATCGGTTCGTCCGGCGTGATCGGCGAACCGGCGCCGGCGGCGCTGTGGGCGTGGCTCGCGTTGACGGCGGCGGCTGGTGGGGTGGTTGTGGTGGGCTGGCGCGGCGCACGGTGGCGGTGGCGTGCGACGGCCGTGCTGGCGGCATCGTCGTGTCTGCTCAGCGCTGCGTTGGTGCTCAATGCGTGGGTCGGTTATGTCCCCACGGTGTATTCGGCGTGGAATCAGCTGACTGCAGGGTCGCTGCCCGATCAGACCAACCGGACCGCCGTCACGGCGATGCAGCTCGCAGGTGTGATCCCTGCCCATGGTGTCGTCGTTCCGGTCAATATCAGTGCTGAAACGTCGAAGTTCCGTCATCGCGGTGAACTGGTGTATCTGCCGCCGGCGTGGTTTGCCAGTACGCCGCCTCCTCGGCTTCCGGTGGTGCTGATGGTCGGCGCGGAGATCAACACCCCCGCCGATTGGTTGCGGATCGGGGGTGCAGCGAGTACGGCTGATGCGTTCGCGGCCGCCCACGGCGGTAACGCGCCAGTGCTGATGTTCGTCGATTCCGGTGGCGGGTTCGGCATTGACACCGAATGTGTCAACGGCCCTCGCGGCAACGCCGCCGATCATCTGACCAAGGACGTGCCGCCGTTCATGACGTCGAGTTTCGGCGTGAGCCAGGACGCCGCAAACTGGGGGGTCGCCGGCTTCTCCACCGGCGGAACCTGCGCGGTCGACCTGGCGGTGATGCATCCCGAGTTGTTCAGCGCGTTCGTCGACATCGCCGGGGACGCGGGCCCGAACGCGGGTACCAAGCAACAAACGATCGCCCGGTTGTTCGGCGGTAACGCTGCGGCGTGGGCGGCGTTCGATCCGGCCACAGTGATCACCCGCCACGGCCCCTACCATGGGGTGGCGGGCTGGTTCGCGGTCGCGCCGTCCGTTGACCGCGACGCCAACGCCGGCGGCCAAAATGCCGCCGCCGAATCACTGTGTGATTTGGGGGCTAGGCACGGCATCGACTGCGCGGTGGTGACCCAGCCCGGACGACACGACTGGGGCTTCGCGGCGTCGGCGTTCGCGGCGGCGCTGCCATGGTTGTCAGGGCAACTGGGCACTCCAGGGGTGCCGCGGATTCCGTTGCCGCACCCTGACCGAACACCAGCCCACGAGCACGCCTCGGGTTCGACGGTTCACGCCGCCCAGAAGTAGCCACCGATCGCCAGGTTGTGGGCGCAATACTTCAGCGAGCGGTGGGCCGTTACGGCTCGGTGGCTTGGCCCCACCATGACGTATTGCATTGCGTCCTCGGTGTTCTCAGGGTGCGGTCGAGAGACATTGTTCAGTGCGGCGCGATCCGGCCGCATATCGCTGCGCAGGAGAAAGACGGTCCGCGAGGAGGCGTGACCTTGTTGGCGGCCGAGACGGCGCAATCGTATTGCCTTCCAATGGAACTGGGACAGTGCTCGATACCGCGATAAACGTGCTGTACCCGCAAGGCGATATCGGGTGCAAGCGTGACGCGCCCGGCGGCTGCACACCGTCACCCCGCCGCGCTTGCCAAAACCGACCCGTCGCTGCTCGTGGTCAACTCTGATGACATGGCGATGTCGTCGGCCTTGGCGCAGCGGTGGCGACTGGCCGATGGTCGTACCTGACCACGCGTCGGCGGCGGCGAGCGAATCGCTGCGACCGCTCTCCTTCAATCGGCGTTATTCCAAAGTTGAGGGAGTAAAAGCAGATAACACGTCAACCATCACCGCCGCTGAGCGACAATATCCACATGGAGCAAATCGACCGCCGCACGATGTTGTGCGCCATCGCAGCCTGCGTATTGGCCGCGATGAGCCGGGCGCCTGCGGCCCGGTGTTCCCCGGTCCGGTGGACGATTCCGGTGGGGCGGCTACCGGCACCGGCTGGTGCGCTGATCCAGTTGCCGGGCGATGGCAACCAGCTGGCGCTCACCGTCGATGACGGCGCCAGCGTGCCGGTAGTAGACGCATTCGCGCATTTCTGCCAAGACACCGGCACCCGGCTCACGTTTTTCGTCAACGGGGCCAACCCATCATGGTCGGTCAACGCACCAGCACTGCGACCGATGGTCGCCTCGGGTCAGGTGCAGATGGCCAACCACACGTGGTCCCATCCCTACCTCAACCGGATGAGCCTGGACGCGGTGGCCGACCAGATTCGGCGCAATGCTGACTTCTTGAGAGACATCTACGGGTCGGACGGCACTCCCTATTTCCGTCCGCCCTACGGCCTGCACAACGCCGACATCGACAGAGTCGCCGCCGACCAGGGCTACACCACCGTCACGATGTGGAGCGGCGATGTAGGGGATTCCCGGCCCGAAAACGAAGCGAGTCTGATCGCCAACGCGGCCAAGTCATTTCAGCCCCAGCAGATCGTGCTCATCCACGCCAACCTGCCGACCGTTACCCATTGCTACGCCCAACTGCTCGACCTCATCCACAGCCGCGGCCTGCAGACCGTCACCCTCAACGACGTGTTCAGCTAGAGCCGTCGCCGGGCCGGGCTATGTCAGGCGGTGTCTTGAGGGCAAGGCTGCCGGACCAGCGTTCGCTAACCGTCGGACCGTCACGGTCGCCTAGTTGAGACCCGTGACGGCGTGAACACGTCTGATTGAGAATCGGTCCGAAAGCTCATCGCCGAGGCCTGCAAATTTCAGCCGCATGACAGTCTTCGGCTGGGATCATGGCACGCACGATGCGTCTATTGGTGGTTGAGGATGAGCAGCGGCTCGCGGCGGGGCTCCGCAAGGGGCTCGAGGCGGAGGGTTTCGCCGTGGATGTGGTGTACAACGGCATTGATGGCATCTGGATGGCGCGTGAAAATCCGTTCGACGCAATCATTCTCGACGTTATGCTGCCTGGCGCGAACGGCTACCAGGTGTGTCGGACGCTGCGCAGCGAAGGCATTTGGACCCCGATCCTGATGCTGACTGCCAAGGACGGCGTCTGGGACGAGGTGGAGGGCCTGGACACCGGCGCCGACGACTACCTGGCCAAGCCGTTCTCGTATGCGGTTCTGCTCGCGCGGCTGCGGGCGCTGCGTCGCCGAGGGGCGCGTCCGCGGCCGACAATGCTTGAGGCCGGCGACATCCGCTTGGATCCGGCCACACGGCGGGTGTGGCTTGGCGGCAAACAGGTCGACCTGACCCGGCGCGAGTTCGCGATCCTGGAGTACCTGATGCACCATGCCGACGAAGTGCTGTCGAAGCGCGACATTCTGGACCATGTCTGGGATTTCGACTTTGATGGCGACCCCAACATCGTCGAGGTGTACGTGCGCAGGTTGCGCACGAAACTGCCGCAGCTGGGCGACGGCGCGCTGATCGAAACCGTGCGGGGTGCCGGGTACCGGCTGGTCGCCGCGCGTGCTTAGGCACCTCGCCACGCTGCGGGTGGTCACGACGGGGGTGGCCACGATCATCGTCGCTATCGCCCTCACGGTTGGAGCGACAGGGCTGATCGCCGCGGCGCGGTCGACGATGGTCAAGGAGGTGACGGAGTCGGCTCAAAAACAGGCCGCCGAGGTTGTGGGTCAACTCGAGTCCCGGCGGCCACCCATCCTCGAGGTCGCCGGCAGCGACGAGCAGCTGGTTCAGGTGCTCACCCCAGCGGGGGCGGTGGTGGCATCCAGCCCGAATATCGCAGGCGAGCCGGCCGTGGGGCGGTTGGCGCCAGGCCAATCCGCTTGGGTGATCACCCCGCTGGACAACGACCCGTTCGTCGCGGTCGCCGAGAGTGCGCAGACCGCTGACGGTCAGCGGATCGTCGTGGTGGCGCGGGCGCTTGTCGACGTGCTCGACACCGCCACGGTGCTCACCCGGTTGTTGATCATCGGGGTGCCGGTGATGGTGGCGCTGGTCGGGCTCACCACCTGGTTTGCGGTCGGACGTGCGCTGGCGCCTGTGGAGGCGATCCGGCGTGAGGTGGACGAAATCTCGGCCGCGCAGCTGCACCGGCGGGTACCGCAACCGAAGGCTGACGACGAGATCGGCCGACTGGCCGCAACGATGAACCGCATGCTGGAGAGGTTGGAAAATGCGCGAAACAGCCAGCGCCGCTTTGTATCCGACGCATCGCATGAGCTGCGCTCGCCGATCACCACCATCCGGCAGCACGCCGAGGTCGCGCTCGCGCATCCGGACCGGATGACCGCCGCCGAGCTCGGCGATGTGGTGCTGGCCGAGCAACAGCGGATGCAGCGCCTTGTCGAGGACCTGCTGCTGCTGGCCCGCGCCGACGAGCATGTTCCCCTGTCACGTGAAGCGGTCGACCTCGACGACCTGGCCTTCGAGGAGGCGCGTCGGCTGCGCTCCACCACGTCGAAGCGGGTGGACACGTCAGGGGTGGGCGCGGCGCGGGTTCAGGGCGATGCCGGCGCGTTGCGGCGCGTGTTCCGCAACCTCGGCGAGAACGCCGCCAGGCACGCGGCAAGTCGCATCGACATCACGCTGGCCAAGCGCGGCGGCGACGTGGTGCTGACGGTCGACGACGACGGGCCGGGCATCCCCGAATCCGCACGCGACCGGGTGCTGCAACGCTTCGTCCGCCTCGACGAGGCACGTTCGCGCGACGACGGCGGCAGCGGTCTCGGGCTGTCGATCGTCGACGAAGTGATCAGGGCGCACGGCGGCTCGCTCTCGATCGGCGCGTCGCCGCTCGGCGGTGCCCGCATTCAGGTGGTGATGCCGGCCGGCGAGGGCTGAGGAGCGTTCAGGTTGCTGTCAGGTGCTATTAGGCAGCCTGTGAACAGTATGTATGCCGATGCCGGTCGCCGGCTCGCCACGCTCTCGGTCTGTGTGCCGCTCGTCGCCACACTCGGTGTCGCGTGCGGCGGCAGCTCGGAGCCGACGATGGCGGAGTGCATCAAGATCGTCACCGAATCCGGCGAAAAATCCGATCAATGCCTGCCGGTGGCGCCGGATAGTGAACGCATCGACCTCGTCACGCCGAAGTTCAGCCACTCGACCCCAATCACGAACCCGCTACATCCGACCAGCCGTGTCGAGCAGATCATCTATGGCGGGCACGTGGACAACAAGCCGTTCCGCACCGAGGTGACCCTACTGCCGGAGACCAAGCCGACGCCGTATCGCGGCGCGACGGTCGACACGGCGATCATCCAGTACGTCGCGTACCTCAACGGCCGGATCCAAGAGGTGGCCATCGACCGCTACGCACAGGCCGACGACGGCTCGGTGTGGTACTTCAGTGAGGACTACTCCGCTTACGAAGACGGGAAGGTCACCGACACTGAAGGGACCTGGGTCGTCGACGACAAGGTCCCCGCGGCGATGATCATGCCGGCCCATCCACAGGTGGGTGACGTGTACCGACCGGAGAATGTGCCGGAGGTCGTATTCGAAGAGGTGCGCGTCGACAAGGTCGATATGAGCGTGCCTGGGCCGAGCGGAAACATCAGCGGAGCAATGGAAGTCGATGAGCTGCACATGGACGGTACGCGGGAGGGCAAGATCTTCGCTCCCGGATATGGCGAGTTCTCCACCGGGGGCCCGGGAGGTGATCTCGAGGCGGTGTCGCTGGCGTCGCCGACAGACAAGAGGGCCGATCCGGCCCCCGCCGAGTTCGGCGCCCTGACCGCCGCGGCCCGCGCAGTCGTGCAGGCGGTCGCCGGTTCCGATGCCGAACGCGCGAAGCAAGCCGCAACGACGCTGGATCAGGCGTGGACGGCGGCCCTCGCCAAAGGCATTCCGCCGCAGATGGTCTCGGCGATGAAGAGGGACATGGGCGAGTTCACGTCCGCGATCGACGTCCGGGACTGGAAAGCGGCGCAGTCGGCCGCCCTGCGTGTCGCCCAGAACGAGCTCGATCTGCGGCTGCTGTATCAGCGGGTGGTCGATGTCGATCTGGCCCGCATGACGATGTGGGCAAACCAGCTTCCAATCGATGTGGCGGCCGACGACTCGGGAGCGGTGGTGGCGGATGTGGCGGCGTTGGAACGTATTTGGGAGCGCTCTCGACACGGCGTCCAATCGCCCGGGCCGGTGGACACTGCGCTGCAGGAGCTCAGGCGGGCCGCCGAGGGCGAAGACCTGCGGGCGGTCGACCGCGCTGCGGGCACGCTGTCCCAAGCCGTCACGGGTCTGCATGCCCGCTGACGCCTTAGGGTTCCCGCAACACCGCGGCGGGACGCACCCGCGTGACGGCGGCCAGCGCTGCCGCCATGGCGACAGCCGACGTCATCACCATGAACAGGATGAACACGGCGAGGGGCCCCGCCGGCAGCGTGAGGATTGGCGGGGGTAGGGCGAAGAAGAGGGCGAGCACCCGAACCTCGATCAGTGCGAGTCCCAGACCGACGGGAACGCCGATCAGCAAGCTGCCCATTACGACGACGATGCCTTCCTGAGCGGGTCCGGTGAGAACCTGCGATGTTTGTGCGCCGACCGCCCGAAGGATCGCGAACTCGCGCCGGCGCTCGAGAACGAGGAACGCTCCGAGCACGGCCACTCCGACGGCGGCGATCAGCGCGGCTCCGAGCGCTTCGATGCGGCCGAGGCCTGCGAGGTTCAGCGCGGTGAGGCCTCGCTGGATCGGGTTTGCGACCGTTGTCACGCCGAATCGATCGTCCAAGCTTCTGCCGAGTTCGGCGGCCGCCGCGCTGACCTGGTGGCCGGGAGCGACGCGGGCAAGGTAGAAGTCGGGTGGCACGGGCACCGTCTTGGGGATCGCGGCTGCTGACACGACGAGTTCGGCCGGCTGGTCGGGCGGCGGGGTCGTCGGTGGGAACGAGCCGTAGACGCCGAGGACATGCAGCTTGAGGTTTGTGCTCTTTTCGAAGTCGTCGGGATAGATCGTGATCGGTAGCGTGTCACCGGGTCCGACGTCGAAGTCGACGGCGAGCTCTTTGAGCAAAAGGACGCCCAGGGGATCGTTGGCGAGCGCTTGGGGACCCTGGCCCTGCAGGATCCGCGGTGCCATGGTCGATACGGCGGGATAGCTGGACGGGTCGATCGCCATGATCGTCTTGCGATCGCTGCCCGCCTGGGCGGGCACTAGGCGGAACGGGCTGACCGCGGCGATTTGAGAACCGACGGCGGGCAACTTGTTGGTGGGATCGTTTGGTGTGATGCGCATGTCGGAGCCCAAAGCCGCCTGGGCGTCCGTCACTTTCGCGGTGTGATACGTCGCGGCGAACGTCAGCACTTGGGTGCCGAATGCCACCGCCAACGCCCCGAGCATCAGCGCCACGGCCATGCGTGCCGGACGGCGGCCGCTCCATCGGGTGGCGGCTGCGCGCCACGACGGCAACGGCTCCGAGTGGCCTCGCTGCGCCCGTCGACCCAAGATCGCCAGCACCACGCGAACGGCCAGGAAGGTGACGCCGAGCCAAAGGAAGATCGGTGCCAACAGCACATAGAACGACAGCGCCAGCGACGTGCCCTCGATCGGGGTCTGCGACAGCCCACCGGCCAGGCGATTGATGCCCAGGACGGACAGTCCGAGCGCGATGAAAATCAGATCGAGATACGCCCGCTTCCACAGCGGCGACCACCCCCGCTCCAGCAGATGGCGCTCGGCGGCGACTTCCGATCCGTGCTCCGCTCTTCTGAGCCGCAGCAGCCGGATGACCGTGGTGACGCCGCCAACCGCAAGGGCCAGAATCGCCGTGGTGGCGAGCTCTCCCGCGGCCACACCCCTCCACACCGGTCCGCCGGTGACCAGGCTGACGGTGACGGCCGCAGCGAGGAGTCCGACGATCGATCCGCACAGACCCACGACAGCCGCGTCGGCCGCAGCGACGCGACGGATCTGTCCACTCGTCGCACCCCGCATCCGCAGCAACGCCTCCTCACGCCGGTTCGCCTCGGCCAGGGCCGATCCCGCGGCGAGACCGAGCGCGCCTGCGGCGAGGACGCCTGGGATGCCGAGCAGAAGGAAGAGAATCTTCGCGTTCGTGGCGTCGGTTACGGCGAGCACCAATGTCTCGGCGGCGTTGTCGGCAACCAGGATCGAGCCCGGCGCCGTGCGCTCGAGGCGTGTCCGGAGCTGGCCGGACCATGCCGCCGCGCGATTCGGATTGGGCGGATATGCCGAGTGATCCACGCTGAGGTGGGATTCGAGGGTCACAGGGGGCAGATCGGTGGAACCGGGATCGAACACCGGCGAGATTCCCCCATGGGTGGCCCACTCCTGCAGCACCGGCAGGACGTCGCGCTGAAACGTCGCGAAATCGATGACGAGCGAGCGGGGAACCGCGACCACATCGCCCTGCACATCTCCGTACGGGATGGCGAACCATGTTGTGGCGTCCCGTAGATCGACTGTTCCGGTCACCGCAAGTGTGAGCGAGAGCTTCGGGGCGTCGCCGGGCAGCGCGATCGAGACGGCGCGGGTCTGCGCAAATCCGGGAGTATTACGCAGCGTTTCATCGAGGAGCGCGCCGCCGCCGGGCTGGCCGCTGACGACTTTCAGCCACGGTCGGCTGGCGAAGTAGGACGGGTCGACGGCGATCAGTCGGGCCGTCCACTTCCGGTGTCGGGGGCCTGGACCACGACGTTGGTCGCTGCGAAAGGCTCGGCGCGGGCCACCGCAGGCACCGCGCCTAGATCGTGGCTGACGGAGATCATGTCCATGTCGAGCGATCTGCCCAGCGCGCGCATCTCCATCTGCACCGGCTGCAACGCGACCCGTGTCATGGCGCGGTCGGCGTCATCGACGAAAAGCAGTGTCGCGGCGAGCATCGCGACGGGAAACGCGACTCCCAGTGCGCCGAGCACGAGGCGTCTTGGGGCACGCCGGATCGTGTGGGCCGTGAGCCACCCGATCATTGGAGTCGCCCTGATCGAAGGGTAACCACGCGATCGGCGTGAGCGGCAACCGTGGGATCGTGCGTGACCATCACAACGGCCGCATTGCGCTCGCGCGCCGCGGCCACCAGCAGCGTGACGATGTCCTGAGCGGTCACCGAGTCGAGGCTTCCCGTTGGTTCGTCGGCCACCACGACCGCGGGTTCGGAAACCAGCGCCCGCGCGATCGCGACCCGTTGCTGCTGGCCACCGGAGAGCTGGTCGGTCAGCTTCAGGGTGTGCTGTTCGAGTCCCACCCGCTCGAGCGCCGCTGCCACACGGCAGCGCCGTTCCGCCGGCTCCACGGCGTCGAGAAGCAAAGGCACCTCGACGTTTTCGGCGGCCGTCGCCTGAGGAAGCAGTGCCATGCCTTGAACAATGAAACCGCAGTTGCACCGGCGAAACCGGGCGCGTAGCCGACCCCGCAGCGTCGCCCAGTCGACACCGGTCACCCGTACCGCCCCGTCGTCCGGGATGTCAAGCCCTGCGAGCATATACAGAAGGGTGCTCTTCCCTGAGCCGCTCGGGCCGGTAACCGCGACGACCTCGCCGCGGGCGGCGGAAAGCGATACGTGGTCGACGCCTCGGACTTCGTGTCCACCACCTCTATAGGTCCGGGACACCGCGAGTGCCTCGATGGCCGGAACGTCAGGCAGCATCGAAGATCTCGCCGTCGCGCATGATGAATCGTCGGTCGGCCCGCTCGGTGACCTGTGGGTTATGCGTCACCGTGAGGATGCTCGCGCCCTCTGCGGCCTTCAGCGCTGCGAGGAGATCGAGAACGCCTGCGGCCGTCGACTCATCCAGCTCGCCCGTCGGTTCGTCGGCCAGCAGCACGCGCGGTTGTGGCGCCAGGGCAATGGCGATGGCTGCGCGTTGAGATTCCCCGCCGGAGAGCTGTCCTCCACGGTGCCCGCGCCGATCGGTAAGACCAACCTCGTCGAGGAGTTGATCGACGCGGGCGCGGATCTGCTTGCGCCCTCGCCCCTCAAGCCGCAGCGGCAACTCGATGTTCTCGGCGACGTCGAGGAGCGGGTGAAGGTTGTCCCGTTGGAGGACCAGGCCAACCCGCTGTCGACGCCAGCGCGCCCGAGCGGGCGGAGGCAGGCGTGTGAGGTCTTCACCGTCGACGATGACGGCTCCGCCGGTGGGCTCGATGAGCCCGGCCAACACATAGACCAGCGTGCTCTTGCCGCTTCCCGACGGTCCCATGACGCTTGTCCAGGTACCGGGTTCCAGAGTCAATGCCGCGCCTCGAAGCGCGATCGTCTCGACATCGGCCTCGCGGTAGATGTGGTAGAGCCCACGGGCTTCCATCGCCGGGCCAGTCTGCGTCACTTCGGGGCCAGGATGTTGACCAGCCAGATGTCTTCTCGGTGGCCGTTCACCAGGCCGCCCAGCTTGACGAGCCCGACACCCGGCGCGAAGTACTTGTCCTCATCCTTGTTGAGGTCGAGGAGGTCTCGATCGTTGGTCACCAGCACATCGGAGTAGGGGCCTGCCGGGACCTCGGCGGAGGCGCCGGTCTGCTTGATCAGGGCCACGTCCTCCGCGACAGTCGGCCGGTACTCCTGTCGGTACGCGTCGCCCTGTACCGGCTTGGCCTGCATGATGATTCCCGGCAGCGCACCGTCGACGCCGGCCTCCCATGAACCGGCGGTGCTCGACACGACGCCGTTCGTGTACTCCTTTGTGTCCTCGCCGAAGTACCAGACATTGCCCGCGCTGTCCTGTGCGTACCAGTCCGACGTGCGCTCCTCGAGTGCTCCGGTGACGATGTCGCGCACGACGACCGTCCGCACCCCCGTGATGTCCTTGGTGTCGTTGGTCACCGTGAGCTCGATGCGCAGAGGCAACCCGTCCCGCTTTCCCTCGTAGACCATCACGGCGCCTGCAACGAGCGGGAAGAACCGGTTGGTGATCTTGTCGGTGAACTGAGTCGGATCGACGTTGGGCTGGTAAGGACTGTTCATCAACGGAACCGTCCAAGCGGGCGGCGCTTGTTTCGGTGCCGGGCTACCTGTATTGATCGGTGCACTCGCCCCGGTTGGGGCCGGCGCCGCGTCGTTCGCGCCGCAGCCGGCCAGCGCGACCGCGGTCACGAAAACGACGAAGGGCTTGCCCATGCCGGTCACCTCCATCGGATGGATCCGTGTCCAGCATGGGCGGCCCTTCCTGAACTGACACTGAACATCAGTTCCGGATTCGTGTGTGTTCAGGTTGCTGTCAGGTAGTAACAGGCAACATCTGGGCCATGAATTTCAAACGAATTGGAATCGTGGCCGCGGTCGGTGCGGCGACGGTCGCCATCGGGACCGGTATCGCGGCGGCCCAACCCGACGACGGTGAGGGCACTCCGATCACCGGCGATGCGCTGACCAAGGCGACCAAAGTAGCGCTGGACTTCACGGGAGGCGGAACCGTGACGGCCACCGAGGTCGGCGACGAGGAAAGCCATTACCAGGTGGAAGTCACCAAAGCCGACGGCAGCGTGACCGACGTCAACCTCAACCAGGACTTCCTGATTGTCGGCAGTAAGACCGAGCCTCCGGGCTCCGACAACGAGCCCGACGCGCCCGGCAACTAGCCCGACTCCGGCCGCCGGCGTAGCGTCACGATACTTGCGGCTATCTGTGGGTGACCCTCTGTCGTCCTGCCTCCCACCAGTGCGCGGGCGCAAGAGGGGCCGTTCAGATGGTGCAGCGGCGGACCCGCTTGCACAGGCCCGCCGCCGCGGGTGAAACGGTCGTGGCAGCTGCCGCTAACGTCCCGGCGGCGCAGGAGCCGCCGTGGTGTCGGGCACCTCGGGACCGTTCTGGTCTCCGTCCTGCACGTTGTCGGTGTCGGCGCTCCCGGAACATCGGCGGTGTCGCGGGGTTCGGGGGTGTCGATGACCGACGTTGGTGTAGGCGGCGGGGTGGGTGTGGCGTTGGCCTGGGCGACTCCGCCGCCGATCGCGCAGGCGGCCAACGCCCGCGCTCACCGCAGCCACGATCCTGTTTCTGCGGTTCATCCCAGGTTCGAGTGCCTTCGTTCGATTCTCCGCCGATCTGGCGTCGGGTTCGCCATGCTCGTCCGAGCTTGTGCTGGTGCTGAAATGAGGCTGAGACCGCTCACAGTCACGCAAAGAATGCGATGTCTCGGATCGGAGTCGTTGGCGAGCTGGAAGGCTGCCTTGCGCGCACAGACGCCGAAACCCACTGTGCGGCTATCGATGCTGCAGCTGGCGTGAGTACGGCGTGAACGCCAGGCCCAGTGCTTACTGCCCGAACGCGCCGCGGTCACCGGCGCTGCTGAGACGGTCTTCAGGGGGCACAGCATCGTTTCAGATCTGCCGGTGAATACTGAAGCGCAGCGGGCCAAAGTGGTTGAGCGACAAGGACACAATTGCGATGAGCAGCGGTGAGAACGGGCCGGCGTTTGATCACGACGAATCCCAGAATGATAGGCGCCACAACGGGATTCAACTTGAACGGCAGGCGGGCGACCGCATCCGCGCACGATCGTTTGAAACGCGGCACCGGCCGGCGCGCGCCGTATCGCGTTTGGGCCACGGCTGCCAGCATCGGCCCAGACAGCGTCGTTACCATCGAGTTCCCACACCGCACAAGGCGATACAAGAAATGCGCCCGGCTACGCTGGGGCACGCGGCAAACAGATCACCTTTCTGACGAGACTGACTCCTCCGGCCGAGCGGAGTCAAATGGGGGATCTCGTTCGCCCCGGGTTTCCACACCGAACGTATTCGTTCGATCACGTTTGGCGTATCCCGCCCATCGGGTAGCGGCAGCGAAGTTGATAGCCGTTCAGCGTTCAGCGCAGCGTTGTAGCCGAAGTTCGGTGAGAGCTGGAAAGGCGTCCTCGCCGGGTGGGGCCGCCGGCTGCAACCCGACGCGTCACTCGTTGTGCCTAGGGTTACAGCTCGCCGATCAGGGTTAGTGGTGCGCGGCGTGCGAGGCGCACGGTGGCCGCGGATACCACGCCGATCGCGGCGACGCTGGCCAGTGCGGTGGCAACCAGGTAGATCCCCGGGATGGTCAGTGTGGTTGGTGGCGGGTCGAACACGCCGGTGAGCACGCTGACCAGCATGCGGGAGAGCGCTGCGCCGAGGACGGCGCCTGCCGCCAGGCCGCATGCGATGAGGATGACGGCCTCGGCGACCACGAATGACCGCAGGTGGCGTCGGGTGGCGCCGAGTGCGTGGGCGATGACGAAGCTGCGGCGGCGCTCGGCGAGTCCGAGCGTGAGCACCAATCCTCCTGCGGCGGTGGCCAGGACGAGTCCGAACGTCAATTCGATGCGGGTCAGGCCAGCGAGGTTGACGGCGGTCAGGCTTGATCCGATGCTGCCGCGGGTGGCTGTGATGTCGGTGACGGTCGCCGTGGTGCCGACGACGTCGCGGAGTCGGTTGGCGACCGCGGTGGTGTTATGTCCGCCAGTGTCGACGAGGAAGGACCCGACGGCGTCGCTGCCGGTGTGTTGGGCCACGTAGCCGGCGTTGGCGACAAAGAAGCTGTCCTTGGGGGCGGTGGGGAACTCGGCGACGATCCCGACATAGTGAAAACCGATGGTGGTTAGTTGGTGGGTGCGGGCGTCTTGCAGACGCAGGTTGATGGTGTCGCCGGGGTCGAGTTGGAAGTCTTTGACCGTTTCGGCGCTGACCAGAATCGAATCAGGTTGGGCGGCAAGCTTGTTCAGTAGGTCGTGGGCGGTGCCGCCGCGAAAGTAGTTGTCTTGCAACGCGGTGACGTGGGTGATGGTGACCGGGTTGACACCGTAGAGGTCCTGCAAGTCGGCGCCGATATAGGCGAAGCGATGCTGGATAGGTTCGACGGCGCGCACACCGGGTATGGCCGCCAACCGCTCGCCGGCCGCTGGACCCACTACGGCGCCCGGCGGTTCGGTGACGGTGACATCGGCGCCGTTCGTGAGTTGCGCGTCGACTTCGGCCTGGGCTTGGTAGGTGGCGTTAAACGTCGCCGTGGAAGCCGCGAACGCAACCGCCAGCGTGATCAAAACGATGCCGCGCGCCACCGGGGCGCGCTGGCGTGACAGCGAGCGGGCGATGATCCGTGAGAGGGAACCGCTCACGGGCCGCAGCGCCCCGGCCAGGACTGGCCAGCCGCGGCCGAGCAGCAGGTCGGCGAGCCGCCACACCAGCAGGGCGGCGCCGATCCACAGCAGCGCGGGGGCAGCGAAGGTCCAGTACGACACCGAGATCGCCGGGACACCTTCGGGCGCTAGCACGATCTGGTAGCCACTTCGTCGGGCCAGCCAGTACAACACGCCCGATGCCGCCAGCGCGGCGAAGTCCAGACCGAGTCGGGTCCAGCGTGGGGGGCGGGTTCGGCGCACATCGGCGCGAGACGCGCTGATCGTGGCGCCACGCAGGTCCCGCCAGACCGGGGTCAGTACCGCCGCAACCGCGATGACCAGCCCGGCGAGCGCGGAGGCGCTGGCCCAGCCGATCGTGGTGGACAGGTCGGCGCCCAGCCGCGCTGATCCGAACGCGGCCATGTCCGCCAGTGCTGCGATGGCCAGGCCGGCCGCGCTGCCGAGCACACCGGTCACGGCCGTCTCCGCTGCTGCCAGGGTGATTAGCTGACGCGGGGAGGCGCCGCGGGCGCGTAGCAGCGCCTGGTCATGGCGGCGTCGCTCAGAGCCCGCGGCGACCACCGTCGCGGTCAATAGGGCGGCCAACACGGCGGCGGGAACACCAAGAAACACGAACAGCACCCGGGCGTAGGCGGCGTCACCACGGGCGGCATCGAGTGCGGCGCCGAGATTGTCCCCGACCAGGGCCCCGCCGGCGCTGCGGGCCTCGAGGTTGCGGGCCGTCGCGCTGACCTGGGTGTAGGCGAAACCGGGATCGGTGGGGAGGGTGTGGTCCAGGGCAGTGTGAATCTGGATGCGCACCAGATCAGGCCGCGCCGCCGAAAGCGGGTCGAAGATGCGGTGCCAGGCGGCCTGGTCGAGGATCGCCACATTGTCCGGCGGTGCGACGGGTTGCGCCCCGAGCGGCGAGCCGACATTTTGGAACAGGGAGTCGGCCTGGGGCAGGTCGACAACTCCATCGACTGTGAGGGCCACCGGTGCCATGCCGGCCCGCCCGATCTGCACCGTGTCGCCCGGCGCGGCATGCAGGTTGGCGGCGGTTTGCTGGGCAAGCAGCACCCCGCCCTCGGCGCCGACGAGGGTGCGGATCGCACCGGGAAACTGGGCCCGGTAGTTCGGTGGAATACCCAAAACTATTGCGGGGCCGGTGGTTTGGGTGCTCGCACCAGTCTGCGCGACAAATCCGGTGGACTTGGCAAAATTGACCAGCAGCGCCGCTGTAACCGTGGGTGTAGACCGCACGGCGGTCAGGACGGCCGATGCTGCGGTGTCGGGTTGCACTTCGATTTGCCAGTCGACGGCCACGCTGCGCACGGCGCGCGCGGTCATTGAGTGTTGCGCGGTACTGAGGAAACTGCCCAGGCAGGCCAGCAGCGCGACGGCCGCAGCGATGCCGGCGGCGGTCACCGAGAGTCGTCCCGCGCGACGGCGCAGCAGTCCAAGTAGCCAGGCGGTGATCATGTCGTCTGGGCATCGGTGTTGGGTTGCGTGTCGAGCTGTCCGTCACGCATGACCCATTGGTCGGGCAGCCGAGCGGCGATGGCCGGGTCGTGGGTCGCGATGATCACCGCGGCGCCGATCGACACCGCGGAGTCCAACAGCACCGTGATTACCCGATCCGCGGTGGGGTGATCCAGCTGCCCGGTGGGTTCGTCGGCGAGGATCACCGCGGGGCGGGTAGCCAGCGCCCGGGCGATGGCCACGCGTTGGGCTTGGCCTCCGGAGAGCTCGTCGGGCAGTTTGGCCGCCAGGTCGCCGATGTCGAGCACGTCGAGCGCGGCGCGGGCGTGGCGCATGGCCGCCTGGTGAGGCTGCCCGGCGAATAGCAGTGGCAGCGCGACGTTCTCGGTGACGTCGAGGCTGGGTAGCAGGCTCGGGCCTTGAAACACCATGCCGATTCCGGTCGGGCGGCCGGGGCGGGGCCCCTCGACGAGGGCGGGCCATCGCACCGATCCCGCGGTCGGGGTATCGAGTCCGGCGATCAGATGTAGCAGGGTGGATTTTCCGGATCCCGACGGTCCGGTCAGGGCGATGCGCGCCCACCGCGGGACACAGCAGCTCACCGCCCGTACCGCGTGTACCGCGGTGGGACCGACGCCGAACGTGCGGCTGAGGTCGGTGCAGTGCACCACGACTGAAGCGGCGGCGCCGTGCGGCGCGCCTGTTCGGGCGCCTGTCCTGGTCGTCATGAGCAGATCCGGCCGTCGATGAGCCGAACGACGCGGGCCGCCGCGGTGGCGACGGCGGGGCTGTGGCTGGCAACCAGCACGGCGGCGCCGCGTGCGGCGGTCTCAGACAGCAGTTCGAGGACCTGGGTTTCGGTGGCAGTGTCGAGTTCGCCGGTGGGCTCGTCGGCCAGTACCACCGCCGGGGTGTTGGCCAGTGCGATCGCCAGCCCGGCGCGGACCAGCTCGCCGCCGGAAAGCTGACCGGGGTAGGCGTCGGCCCGGTCGGTTAGACCGAGTAGGCCGAGGATGTCGGGGCGATCTGCCCGCCGTCGGCGACCTGCCAGGGATCGCACCAGCGTCAGGTTGTCGCGCACGCTCAGGTGGCCGAACAGGTTGTCGTATTGGAACAACGTCCCGATGTGCCGGGCCCGGATGCGGGCGCGTTCGGGTTCGGGTCGATGGCTGATCGGCTGCCCGGCCACGTGCACGTTGCCCCCGTCGGGGTCGTCCATGCCGGCCAGGCACGCCAGCAAGGTCGATTTGCCCGAGCCGGAAGGGCCGCTGACGGCGACGAACTCGCCTGGATGCAGCGTCAGTGAAACCCCTTGCAGTGCAACGGTTTCCTCGTCGTCGGCGCGGTAGAACCGGTAAAGGGATCGGGCTTGCAACGCCGGTGGGGTTGTCACGTCCATTGCAGTGAATCGGTGATGGTGCGCCACGGGTCGACGTTGTCGGCGCCGACCGGGCCGGACAGGGTCAAGATCGCTTCGTGACCGTTTCGCCAGTAGTCGTAGCGTTCGAAGGCGTCGATGCCGGTTTTGCCGGTCACCGGGTTGGGGGCTGAGGTGCCTTGATAGGTGATCACGATGACCGACCCGGCCTTGCGCTGTACAGCGCTGACCGTCCCGGGACGGTACCCCGGGGTTGATGACGCGATCGCCGGCAATTCGTCGACCTGGACCGATTCGGTGCTGGGGGCCTCGGCGGAGGCGGCCGTCTCGATGCGCACGGTGTTGGCTTTGTCGGTGAAACTCGTCGCCGTGCCCTCGGTGGTGCGCGCCCAGCCTTCGGGCACTAACACCGTGAACAGGCCAGCGGGTGGGGTGAACGGCACAAAAACCTGAGTGTCGGGGATGTCACCCGCAGGGTTGCTCTCCGGTGCCGCAGTAGTCGCGGTGCCGCTATGGGCGGCTGAGCCCGACGGGCCGCTGTCGCTGGCCGCGCACCCACCAAGCAGCAACACCGTCGTCAAGCCCGCCATGACAACCGAAAGCGCTGGCGTGGCGAGTCTCATGTGTTCCTCCCGAGATGTGTGGACAGACGTCGTCCGGTGTCGCGGGCGAAGTCAATATCGGCCGACCGAGACGACAGCGACGTTGACCCCCGCGGGATGGGATTGATGATCCGCGTGCCGAAATGAGGGTCATCGGCGCGCCGACACTGGCGGCGCCGTGGCTGGGATTGATGCGTCGTGCCGACCGCGTCGACGGCTACGACATCAAACACGGCCGCGCCGAGCGTCACGAAGACTGCGGCCAGGATCGCCCCGGCAGTGACGTCGGACAGCCAATGCACGCCGAGGTAAAGACGGGTGGCGGCGATGAGCATCACTGCGGTAACGACCGCGACCGCCAGCCATGCGCGCGTCGTGCGCCCCCGGTCCATGCCGACAACCACCGCGATGATGCCCCACAGGGCCGCGGTACCGGTGACATGACCGGACGGAAACGACGGATCGGTCTCAAGAACAACCTGCCATTGCAGGGGCGGCCTGGGCCTACCGATAACCGCTTTGAGCGCCGTACTGGCCACAGCCGCGGCGCCGACCGTGCCGATGACGACGATGCCCGGCACCACCGAACAAGACAACCAGGACAGCAGGGCCACGCAAATCACACACGCGACCGCGGTCGCGACCGGGCTGCCGAAATCGGTGATCACCGTGGCTGCCACGTCCAGACCCAGCGACCGGTGCGCGGCCAACCACGATGTGGTTGCCAAGTCGAGTCTGCTGACCCAACCGTGGCTGCTGATACCGAGCGCCAGTGCCGTCAACGCAGTGAGCAACCCCGCCACGCGCAATCCCAGGGCGACATGGCGATGGGTTGCCAGCACACGGGCGCCGAGTAAAAAGCTCGCAACGACCAACGCGACGAAATACGTCGCCGCACCGGCCTTCCCGGTGACGGCGTCCACGATCGCGTCGAGCACGGTGCCTCGGACATCGGACATGGCATCAGCGTGGCGACCGGTGGCTGTGGAGACGCTGAGAAGCGATGTACGGCCACATGCGATGCTGCTCGACTGGCCCGCTCAAAAACGCCGAGCTCGGCCTGATCGGCCCGCTCGACGGTGAACGGCCGTTCGCGCACTTTCAGTAGTGGGCGATGTCAGCCAAACCTAGAGATGGCGCTCGGCGATGCCGCCAGTTTAGTGGTTTGTCCCGGGCGGGCCCAGAAAATCAGTGGTCTCTTGGGGGAAGGGCTGATGCGTCGTCGGGCGCGCGCTTTTCGGCGGCGCGGACGCGCTCGGAACGGGGGCGTCGCTGGTCTCCCGCGGCTTCGGCGGGGCTTGCGTCGTGCTGGGTCCGACCGGTGTCGGGACGATCACCGGTGCGGTGCTCGGCGCGTCGGGTGAAGGAGCGCGCGTAGCGGCTGGTGACGTTGTGGGCGGCGTGGATGGGGCTAGTGGTGGCGCTGTGGTGGTGACCGGGCGTGTGGGCACGACAGCGCCGGTAGGTCCGACAGGCTCGCGGGACACCACAAGAACCGCCGACACCGCGATGCCAACTGCGACCACGGCGATGGCGCCGAGCGCGATCACGGCCGTGACCGTCTCGTACCAGGGCTCGCGTGGGCTCGTATCAATGGCTTCGCAAACGTCGCGATCGCCGTCGAGCACGGTCATGTCAGAACTTCTCGACGGCGATGGCTTGGTCGCGCTCGGCCGGGCCCGTTGTTTGCACGGTGAGAATGAGCCCGACGCCGCGGGCGTAGTACTTGTTCTCGCCCGGGCCGGTGGGATCGAGAAGGTCGGTGTCCTTGGTGACCAGCAGATCCTTGGCGGGCCCGGTGAGCGGTGTGGTTTCGCTTCCGGTGAGGCTGAGCACCTCGCCGGTGTCTTCGGCCACGCCCTTGGCGTACTCCTGGCGGTACTGATCGCCGATCTGGGGGTGCCCGGGCAGGATGATGCCGGGTAGGGCGCCGTTGACGCCGCCCTCGAAGGATCCCGAGGTGTCTACGGTGCCGTCTTTGAACTCCTTGGTGGCTTCGCCGAAGTACCAGACATTGCCGTCGCGGTCCTGGGCATACCAGTCCAAGGTGTCTTCGAAGGGTTCGTTGTTGACGGTAAGTGTGTCGTGGACGACGACAGTGTCCACGCCCATGATCTTCTTGGTGTCGCGGGTGACCTCAGTGGTGGTGCGTTGCAGACCATCCGGGGTGTCTGCCTCGTAGATCGTGCGAGTGCCTGGGGTGAGTGGGAAATAGGGATTGTTGACGGTGCTCGAGAAGGCCGTTGGATCGATCGCCAGCGAGTAAGGGTCGGTGATCTTCATCGGCTGGGGACTCGCTGGCGCCGAGGCTGAGGTCGAGGCGTTGGACGGCGAAATTGATGTCGTGCCGGCAGCAGGTGGAGAGGATGGACCGCCCGCGCAGGCCGCGCTCACAGCGGTCAATGACAGCGCGGCGGTGATCATCAATAAACGGGCCTTCACCCGGCAAATCGTAATGCCGCCAATGGTTAGCTGTCTTCCACAAGCTTTCAGGTTGCAATAGAGGTCGACGGCGCCATGTCCTTCCGCCCGATCTGCACCGTGTCGCCGGGTGCGGTGTGCAGGTTGGCGGCGTTTTGCTGGGCGAGCAAGCCGTCAGATCCTTCGACTGAGGGCAAGCCCTGCCTGCGCGAATAAAAACCTTCGCTAACCCGACCCTACGAGTAGCCACGAGTCACCCGCAACGCTTCGTGTCACTGTCATCGGTGAAAGGGCGTGAATTCGGTTGGCCGCTAACGGTTTCCCTCCGAGCAGCTCAGTGTGTTGTCAGCCAGATCATGCTGCCCGCACCAGCAAGCATGCAGTACACAGCGAACGGGGTGAGGGTTCGTGTCTGGAAGTAGCGGGTGAGAAAACCCACTGCGAACAGTGCGGCCAGGAACGAAGCCGCGCTGCCCGCCAGAACCTGCCCATGGATTCCCTCGCCGAGCGGCCCGAATAGGTCGGGGATCTTCAGCACTCCGGCAGCCAAAATGACGGGCGTCGCCAGCAGGAAGGAGAACCGGGCTGCCTGAGCGTGTGACAATCCGCGCAACAGGCCCGCGACCATCGTCACGCCGGAGCGACTAATGCCTGGCAGCAAGGCCAGAATCTGGGCAGATCCGATGATCACACCCTGCGGCATGGTTTGTCGGGCGATCTGCTGGTCATCAGCGGAGAGCCTGCCAACACCTGACTCAAGCGATGGCTGGGTTGCCGCAGCACGCGAAATCCCTTCGGGCAGAGAGGCAACCGCCAGAGACATCTCGCGGCGTTGGCGCAACCGCTCGCCGACAAGCAGGATCACCCCGTTGACGATCAAGAATGCAGCAGCGGGCACTGGTTTACCCAATGTTGTGCGAAACAGATGCTCCAGGGCCAGACCCGCGATACCGACCGGAATCGTCGCGATTACGAGCAGCCACGCCAACCGCTCCGCCGGAGTCTGCACCCTCCGGTGACGAACCGAGCTGATGAAGCCCGCGATCACTTCGATCCAGTCCCGCCAGAAAAACACCAATAAAGCTGCCGCTGTCGCAACATGCAGACCGACGATGAACGCCAGATACGGCGATTCCGGCGCCGAGACATTCAAGTCACGGGCCCACTGTCCACCGATCAGCGCCGGTATGAGCACCGAGTGGCCAAGACTGGATACCGGAAACAACTCGGTAATTCCCTGGAAGGCGCCAACGATCAGCGCCTCGGCATAGCTCAGGTGATGGACCACAATCCTGTCCTCTCGTAGGCGAATCCCGATATGCAACGGCGGTCTGCGCCCGCTGAACGTCATTGGCGCACAAGCCAAGCGCAACCACGTGGACGAAACACGTCGACGCCCAGCGTTTCACGCGATCACATCTCCGTTGATGTCTAGCTCACAGCGCAGCGAGCCGCGTCGGTCTCGAAGAGGATAGAGCCCGAGCGGCGCCGACGATTGCTGATGCTGGTCTTCCAACGCGTTGCGAAGCGCTTCAAAGCCACACAGCGCCAACAGAATAGCCACCACATCTATTGGTGCTGTGTACCCGTGCGATCTATTTGTGTGGCGCTTTCACTGTTGGTGATGCGGATGCGATTTCCGGCGAAGGCAAGGGAGTCGTCATTGTCGAGGTGGCGCCCAGGGTCATCGAGCCAGACAAGGGCACGATTCGTGGCGATATGGCCGGCGCATCGACGGCCGCCGATGACACGCCGAGGACCAATAGGGCGGCCAGCCCGCAGATTGCTGCGATGACGCGGGTACGGCGCCGTCGAAATGAGTGCATACACGTCTCCTGCAATTGCCCCGGTGTGGCGATCTCTACGGCGCCGATAGTCCCAAGTCACCGTTGAGAAAACGCTGAGAAACCTCCGACGGCGTGGGCAGCGCAAGCTCAGCGAGATCGCCGACGGGCAAGATTGAGGAGGTAAATGACCCACTAGAAGGACCGCACCAAGGCGTAGACGCCATCCGACAGTCGCTACGCCATCATGCCGCCAGCCGATGACGGACACGGGAACCCCGTGACCGTGTGTCACGAACGCGTTCTCGACACTACAAACTGGTTAGATACCTGGGAGTTGCGACTTTTGGCTACTAATGGCCAGCAGCAGGGTGTCGTCGTCGCGGGGGAACGCGCCGCGCACCGCGTTGAGGTAGTTGTGGTCCTCGGCCGTCAGCGCGATGGGCCAGGCCGCGGCCGGCGCCGCTGTGGCGCCCAGCAACGCCCCGGCGGCCAGCGCGGCGCCTATCAAGCGAACACTACGGTTGCGAGTGGACATAGCTGTCCAATCCTTTCTATGGCGCACCGACAGCCGTCGGCACGGGTGACGTAGCTTCGTTCACCCAGCCTAGCGTGGGTCTGACAGTGCCTTGTACGCCAATTTCAGGCAGCGCGTTGACCAGCGGAGATATTAGCCAACAATACCCGCCAGCACACTCATCCGCCCTTGAGCCGGATCTTCCACCGCACAAAGCTCACATAGCCGATGCAGATCAACCCGAGCATGGCCATGTTGAACCACCAGGTGCCCGGTTCGTGTCGCCAATGCGAATCCTGCGGCGTCAGCGGTCCCGGCACCAACCTGAGCAGGTCGATCGTCGACGCGGTGAGGGCATAGCCCCACCGCGCGGGCGTGAACCAGGACAACTGGTCGAGCACGAGGCGGTCGGTCACGGGGATCATGCCGCCCTGGAACACCAGCTGGGACATGATCGCCACCACCAGCAGCGGCATGATCTGCTCATTCGAGCGGGCCAGCGCGGACAGGGCCAGGCCCACCATCGCGGCGGCCACGCAGCAGGCGGCGACGTCGACGAACAGCTCGAGGGTGCGGTTGGGGATGACGGCCCCGCTGGTGACGGCGCCGGGACCCCACTTCTTGCCCCAGACGTTGATGGCGACGACGATGCCCGACTGCACGATCGCGAACGCCGCGAACACGATCACCTTCGCCAGCAGGTACGCCGTCGTCGACAACCCGACCGCCTGCTCGCGCAGGAAGATCGCGCGCTCGCCGATCAGGGCTCGAATCGTCAACGCGGTGCCCATGAAGATGGCGCCGACGTTGAGCAGCACCAGGATCTGCCCCGGCTCGTTGGGTGCTTCGCCGCCCTGGATCGCCGGCACCGGCACACCGAAGCCGACGTCGCCGGGCACCGACAGCGACAGGATGCCCATGATGAACGGCAGCACCGCGAGGAAGACGAAATATCCGCGGTCGGCGACGATCAGCCGCATCTGGCGGCGCGCGACCGTCGAAAACTGCCGCCGCAAGCTGGTGCGGGTCGGCTTGCCAAGGTCGACGGGTTCCTGGGAGGGCGGCCGTGCAGGCGGGGGACCGTGCTGGGCCAGAAACCGCTGGTGCGCGCCGTCCGGGTCACGCGCGACGGTGCTGAAGATGTCGGCCCAGTTCGTGGTGCCCATCGACGGACCGATCTGGCTGGGCGGCCCGCAGAACGCCGTCTTGCCGCCCGGCGCCAGCAGCAGCACCTGATCGCATACGTCGAGGTAGGACAGCGAGTGCGTGACCACCAGCACCACGCGGCCCGCGTCGGCGAGCTGGCGCAGCATCGTCATGACCTGACGGTCGAGCGCCGGGTCGAGGCCCGAGGTCGGCTCGTCGAGCAGCAGCAGCGACGGACCGGTCAGCAGCTCCATCGCCACCGACGCGCGCTTGCGCTGACCACCGGACAGCTTGTCGACGCGGGTGTCGGCGTGCCGCGTCATCTCGAGTTCCTCGAGCACGTTGGCGACCACGCGGGCGCGGTCTTCCTTCGTGGTGTCCGGCGGCAGCCGCAGCTCGGCGGCATACATCAGCGCCTGGTTGACGGTCAGCTGCCCGTGCACCACGTCGTCCTGCGGCACCATCCCGATTCGGGAGCGCAGCGAGGCGTACTCGGCGTGAATGTCGTGACCCTCGAAGGAGACCGTGCCGGAGGTCGGATGTGTGTAGCCGGCCACCAGCCGGGCGAAGGTCGACTTGCCCGCGCCCGACGGCCCGATGACGGCCGTCAGCGTGCCGGGCCGTGCCGACATCGAGATGTTGTCCAGCAGCGTCTTGTTGTTCTCGATCGTCCACGTGACGCCGTGCACTTCCAGACCGCCGGTGCTGGTCGCCGCCGCGGTCTCGGTGCGACGAACCAGGGTGCCGTCGTGGAAGACCAGGTCGACGTTGCCGATGGTGACGGTGTCGCCTTCGTGCAGAGTCGCCGACTCGACCCGGGCGCCGTTGACGAACGTGCCGTTGATGCTGCGGTTGTCGCGGATCTCGGTGCCGCTGGGCGTCGGCACCAGCGTCGCGTGATGCCGAGACGCCAGCACGTCGTTGATGACGATGTCGTTGTCGGTGCTGCGGCCGATCTTGATCGAGCCCGGCGGCGCCTCGGGGGGACGGCCGGGCCGCAGGATCTTGAGCATGCTCGTCGCGAGGTTGCCCTCGGTGGAGCGGGGAGCGGCCGTCGGACCCATCGCGGTGACCGATTCCAGCGCCGGCTGCGACAGTCCGGGTTGTGCCTGCTGCGGCGGTGCAGCCTGCTGCGCCATGCTCGGCGGACGGCCTTGTGCGCCAGTGTAACTCGGCGGCGGAGCGCTCGGGTACCGCTGCTGTGTCGACGGGTATCGGTGCTGCGGACCCGACGGATACGCCGGCGGACGAGCGGTCGGCGGCGGCGCGGTGGGCGGTTGTGCGGGCCAGGATCCGCTGGCCCGGCCAGCAATCGGGATCGCCGACGTCGGCGGTCTGCCCGCGGCCTGTTGCCTGCCCACTTCGAACGTCAGCGCCGGGCCGTCGGGATTGCCGATGTTGACCTGCTGGCCGTCGTGGATGTCGACCATCGGCACCCGCCTGCCGTTGACGAACATGCCGTTGAGACTGCCGTTGTCGATCGCGATCCAGCGGCCCTGGTCGAACCGGAGCACCAGGTGTGCCCGGGAGATCAGTGGATGCGCGACGCGGACATCGGCGCGCAGATCGCGACCGATGACGACGTCGTTTCCAGCGGCGAAGGTGCGTGCTGATCCGTCGTATCGCACGGTCAGCGCTGGCGGGGCGGCTGGTCGGCTCATCGCGAGTAACTCTATAGGTATTCGCGCGGACTCCGACGAACGACAGGACGGCGGCGGGTCAGCCCGGCGAACCGGTCACAACGCAGTGAGTGTGGCTGTAGATGGTGGCCATACACCGGTTGCAGTGCGTGCATGCCGACCGTACGGTGTGCGCGTCGCCGTCGGCCTTGATCCGGTTGATCAGGTCGGGCTCGGCGAGCAGCGCCCTGGCCATCGCGACGAACTCGAAGCCCTCGGCCATCGCGAGATCCATGGTCTCCCGATTGGTGATGCCGCCGAGCAGGATCAGCGGCATCTTCAGCTCCGCGCGGAACTTCTTGGCGTCGCGCAGCAGGAACGCGTCGCGGTACGGGTATTCGCGGAAGAATTTGTTGCCGGTCATCCGGATGCCCCACCGCAGCGGCGGCTTGAACGCGGCGGCGAACTCCTTGACCGGGGCGTCGCCGCGGAACAGATACATCGGGTTGACCAGTGAGCTGCCTGCGGTCAGTTCGAGGGCGTCCAGGCCGCCGTCCTCCTCAAGCCACTTGGCGGTCTGTAGCGCCTCGTCGATCGTGATGCCGCCGCGCACACCGTCAGCCATCGAGAGCTTGGCGGTCACCGCGATCGGCGTGCCCTCCCGATCCACCGCCTGGCGCACGGCGCGCACCAGTCCGCGGGCCACCTTGGCGCGGTTCTGAAGTGAGCCGCCGAACTCGTCGTCGCGGCGGTTGATCAGCGGGCTCAGGAACGAGCTCGCGAAATAGTTGTGGCCCAAATGGATTTCGACGGCGTCGAAGCCGGCCTCGATCGCGAAGCGGGCCGCCTTCGCATGGGCTTCGATGATGTCTTTGATGTCGTCTTTGGTGGCCCGCTTGGCGAAACGCATCGACAGGGGGTTGAAGAACCGCACGGGCGCATAGGCGGTCGCCTTGTTCGAGCGGGCGTCGGCGACGGGCCCGGCATGGCCGATCTGCGCGCTGATAGCCGCGCCCTCGGCGTGGATGGCCTCGGTCAGGTCGCGCAGCCCGGGGATGGCCTCCGGCCGCCACCAGATCTGCCTACCCTCGGTGCGGCCGCCAGGGGTCACCGCCAGGTAGGCGACCGTCGTCATGCCGACACCGCCGGCCGCGGGCAGCCGGTGGTACTTGATGAGGTCGTCGGTGACGAGCGCGTCCGGCGTCGACGCCTCGAACGTGGCCGCCTTGATGATGCGGTTGCGCAGCGTCACCGGGCCCAGCTTGGCGGGGGAGAACACATCGGGATGTGCCCGATGCGTGTCGCCGGGCAGGCTGGTCGCCGTGTTCATACGCCGAGCATGCCAGACTGGCTTTCGTGGGTGCGATCACACTGGACGGTAAGGCCACGCGGGACGAAATCTTCACCGATCTCACCAAACGGGTAGCGGCGCTGACGGCTGCGCTCCGCACACCGGGCCTCGGCACGGTCCTGGTCGGCGACGACCCCGGCTCGCAGGCCTACGTGCGCGGCAAGCACGCCGACTGCGCGAAGGTCGGCATCAACTCCATCCGGCGCGACCTGCCCGCCGACATCAGCCAGGCCAAGCTCGACGAGACCATCGACGAGCTGAACGCCAACCCCGAGTGCACGGGCTACATCGTGCAGCTGCCATTGCCCAAGCACCTCAACGAGAACGCGGCGCTGGAACGCGTGGATCCGGACAAGGATGCCGACGGCCTGCACCCGACGAACCTGGGCAGGCTGGTGCTCAACGAGCCGGCGCCGCTGCCGTGTACGCCGCGCGGCATCGTGCACCTGTTGCGGCGCTACGACGTCGAGATCGCCGGCGCGCACGTGGTCGTGATCGGCAGGGGCGTCACCGTCGGAAGGCCGCTCGGCCTGTTGCTGACACGGCGCTCCGAGAACGCGACAGTGACGCTGTGCCACACGGGAACTCGCGATTTGCCGCAGTTGACCCGCCAGGCCGACATCGTCATCGCCGCGGCAGGTGTGCCGCACATGGTGACAGCCGACATGGTGCGGCCCGGTGCGGCCGTCGTCGATGTCGGGGTCAGCCGCGACGAGAACGGCAAGCTCGTCGGCGACGTCGCACCCGACGTGTGGGAGGTGGCCGGCCATGTCTCCCCGAACCCCGGCGGGGTGGGCCCGTTGACCCGGGCGTTCCTGTTGACCAACGTCGTCGAATTGGCCGAACGCGCGTCGTGACCATCGCCGAGTTCGCGCGCAAGGTGTTCCACGGGCAGTGGCCGATCCTGCTGGTGGGCGCGTTCTTCATCGCGGCCTTCGGCCTGGTCATCGCAGGGTACTGGCGGCGCGGGGCATTGGTGATCGGTATCGGTGTGGTCGCTGCCGCGGCGCTTCGTCTGACGCTGCCCGAGGAGAAGGCGGGCCTGCTTGTGGTGCGCAGCAAGGGAATTGACTTCGTCACCACGGCACTGGTCAGCGCGGCGGTGCTGTATATCGCCTGGACGATCGACCCGCTCGGCACCAGCTAGGTCTCCGGGCCCCCGGTTCACGCCCAAACCGACACTTGGGCGGAAAAGTGCGAGTAGATCGCGCCATTTTGTCGGTTTCGGCGGGCCTTGATTGTTGCTCGCCGTGCAATCTTGCCCACTGTGCAAGTTTTGCGTAGGGTGGCGCCATGGCCGGATTACGGGAGCGCAAGAAGCTCAACACCCGGCGCGCGCTCAGCGACGCGGCGCTGAAGCTCGCGCTGGCCGGCGACTTCGATTCCGTGACGCGCGAGGCGATTGCGGAGTTGGCCGGTGTGTCGCTGCGGACGTTCAACAACTACTTCAACGGCAAATACGAGGCGCTGGCCTACCGACAGGTCGAACGACTGCGCCGCAGCATCGACGTGCTGCGCGCGCGTCCCGCCGATGAGCCGCTGTGGACGTCGATCACCGAATCGGTGCTGGCGCCATTGGAAGAAGACCTCGCCGAGGCCGGCGGTGAAGAGCAGAAGATATTGGACCGCGAGGAGTTCAGCGAGATCCGGAACCTGTTGATGCGCTCGGAGTTTCGCGATGCGGTGTCGAAGCAGCTGTTCGACGAGTGGCTCGAGGTGCTCGCCGAGCGGACGGGTACCGACCCGCAGCGGGATCTGTATCCCCGCCTCGTTGCGGCCGTGGTTCGCGCCGTCGGCGACGCCGCGACGGAAATCTATGTGACCGCAGACCCACCGGTGCCGATCACCGAACTGCTGCGCCAGGGGTTCGCAGAGGTGGCTGCGGGCCTGCCCGTGCCGGAGAGGGGTAAGTGATGAGCAGCCAAATTGTCATTTCGGGGGCAGGGCCCAACGGCCTGTTGCTCGCCTGCGAACTCGCGCTGGCCGGCCTGAGCCCCGTCGTCCTCGACAAGCTGCCCGGGCCCAGCGAGGAGCCGAAGGCCAACGGCCTTGTGGGACAGGTGGTTCGGCAACTCGATATGCGCGGCCTCTACCATGCGTTCGGCGGCGAGGATGGCCCGCCGCAGCCCACCCACGGCTGGATGTTCGCCGGTATGCCCCTGAGTTTCCTTGGCATCGAGAACAATCCGATGCATGTCCTGCTGCTTCCCCAGCCGCGGCTGGTGCGCCTGCTGGAGAAGCGGGCCCGAGACCTCGGCGTCGACATCCGGTGGGGCCACGAGTTGACGGCATTGCGCCAGGACGACGACGCCGTAACGTTGACGGTCACGACCACGCGCGGCGACTACCGCATGGATGCGCCGTATCTGGTCGGTGCCGACGGCGGTCGCAGCATGGTGCGCAAGGCCGTGGGCATCGACTTCCCCGGCCACACATCGCCGGTCGTCAGCCGCATCGCGCACGTGCATCTGCCCGACGAACTGCTGGTGCCCGGCCACGGATACGAGATCCCGGGCCTGGGTCTGCTGCCGTACGGGGTGAGTCGTTGGGCCGACGGCAGCATCATGCTGGTGCCGCTCGACCCCGAGCGGCCGTTGCTCGGCACCATCGAGTACGGCTGGACACCCGGCAGCGCCGACGGCCCGATGACGCTGGATGAGCTGCGCGCCAGTGTGTTTCGTCTGCTGGGCGTCGAGTTGCCGCTGGAGGCACCACGCAAGCCTGGCGCGCATGCGTTGCGTCGGCTCGACGGCACCAACTCGCGGCAGGCCGACCGGTACCGCGCCGGTCGGGTGCTGCTGCTCGGCGACGCCGCGCACGTGCACTCGCCGATGGGCGGGCCCGGACTGAACCTCGGCATGCAGGACGCCGTGAACCTGGGCTGGAAGCTGGCCGCCGAAATGAACGGATGGGCGCCCGCGGGCCTGCTCGACACCTACGAATCCGAACGCTATCCGGTCGGGGAGCGGGTGATGATGCACTCGAAGGCCCAGCTGGCGTTGACGGCGCCCGGCCCCGAAGTGTCCGCGCTGCGTGAGCTTTTCGGCGAGCTGGCCGCCAAGACCGAGGTCGCGTCGCACCTGGCCGGACTGTTGGCTGGCTCCGACGTCCGCTACGACGTCGGCGACGATCACCGGCTGTCGGGGTTCATGGTGCCCGACCTGGAGTTCGACGACGGCCGTCGCGTCGCCGATCTGCTGCAAGACGCGCGCGGCGTTCTTGTCGACGCCACCGGCGGTGCGGCCACGCGGGTCGCCGCCGATTGGCGCGATCGGGTTGACGCCGTGGGCGGTGACTTCGACGGGGCCGCCGCGATGCTGATCCGGCCCGACGGTTATGTCGCATGGGCGGCCGACACCTTCGGCGCCGACGACGCCGCAGCGTTGCGGGCCGCGTTGACGCGCTGGTTCGCCACCTAAGCCAACCTAAGCCAACCTAAGCCCGCGCCGAGATCGACGAAATGGCGCGATCTACTCGCACTTTCCCGCCCAAATGTCGGTTTCGGCGCAAAGAAGCGCGCAAAGAAGCGCGCAAAGAGGAAATTCAGGTGAGCGTGGCGCGAATGGCGACCGTGATGTACGGCAGCGCCAGGCCGGTCGAGTTGGCCAGCCCCGGGTGGGTGGCCAACAAATGGCGCACCCGCTCAAGCGTCTGGGTGCGCACGTCGGCAGGCGAGGTGATGCAGTAGCTGCGCGACGCCACCAGGTCGATGAGCGCCTGCGGCGTCAAATAATTCGTCCACTCCACGTGATGGCGCTCGATGTTGCCGAACGGCTCCGACAGTGTGACCTCGTGGCTGAACGGGTCCTGCTCGTGGCCGATGATGTCGCCCAGATCCTTGACCCAGCCCATCCGCTCGTCGCGGGTGTTCCACACCAGGCCGAGCCGCCCACCGGGCCGCAGTACGCGCGCCACCTCCTTGATGGCGCGTTCGGGGTCGAACCAGTGCCAGGCCTGCGCGACGAGTACCGCGTCCACGCTGTCGTCGGGCAGCGGGATGTCCTCGGCCGTGCCCAGCAGCGCGGGCGTATCGGGCAGCGAGTTGCTCAGCAGCTCGAGCATCTCCGGGATCGGGTCGACCGCGACGACGCCCAGGCCGCGCTCGACCAGCCGCGTGGTCAACTTGCCGGTGCCCGCGCCCAGGTCGAGCACGTCGCGGGCGTTCGGCGGGAGCAGCCAGTCGATGGCTTCGGGCGGATACGACGGCCTGCCGCGTTCGTAAGCAGCGGCCTCGGAACCAAATGCGCCAAATGAGCGGGAACGTTGCTGCTGCTTGGATCGCGTCACCGTAATGCCAGCTCCAAAGTCTCGCGGATCAGGTCGCCGACCGCCTCCGTCTCGACTAGGAACCCGTCGTGGCCGTAGATCGAGTCGACAACCTTCAACCCCGCACAACCAGGCAACAGCTCGGCTAATTCCTCCTGCAGCCGAATTGGGTAAAGCCGGTCGGAGGTGATGCCACCGACGACCGCGGGCACCGGGCAGCTGCGCAGCGCCGCCTCGATGCCGCCGCGGCCACGCCCGACGTCGTGGCTGGACAGCGACTCGGTGAGCGCCACGTAGGTGCCCGCGTCGAAGCGGCTCAGCAGCTTCTCGCCCTGATGCTCGAGGTAGCTCTGCACCGCGTAACTGCCGCCGGCCAGCGGCTGCTCGTCGCCCTGACCCTGATTGCCGAAGCGGGTGTCGAGCTCCACCTCGCCGCGGTAGGTCAGATGCGCGAACCGGCGGGCGATCTGCATCCCGACGTCCGGCGAGCGGCCGGTGCCGTAGTAGTCGCCGTTCTGCCAGTTCGGGTCCGCCTTGATCGCGGCGATCTGGCTGCACTGGGTGCCGATCTGATCGGCGGTGGCACGAGCGCCCACCGCGAGCACCAGCGCCGACCGGACCCGGTCGGGATAGCCGATCATCCACTCCAGCGCACGCGCGCCGCCCATCGAACCGCCGACGACGGCGGCGACCTCGTGGATGCCCAACGCTTCGAGCGCGGCCACGTCGGCCTCCACCTGATCGCGGATGGTCACGAGCGGAAACCTTGAGCCCCAAGGCTTTCCGTCGCGGGCAAGCGAGCTCGGGCCGGTCGACCCGCGGCAGCCGCCCAATACGTTGGTCGCGACCGCGCACCAGCGGTCGGTGTCGATCGGCGCGCCGGGGCCCGCGATGCCGTCCCACCAGCCCGGTGTCGGATGACCAGGGCCCGCGGGACCGGTGATGTGGGAGTCGCCGGTCAGCGCGTGCAGCACCACCACCACGTTGTCGCGGTTGGGCGACAGTTCGCCCCAGCGCTGCACGGCGATGGACACGTCGTCGATCACCGCGCCGCTCTCCAGCGTCAGCGAACCGATGTCGACGATCGCCACCTCGCCTTCAGCGGGCAGCGTGTCAGTTGGCACGTCAAAGATAGTCACGTCAAAGTCCTTACGGCCGTCACTTAAAACGCGGAGGCCGTCGCGGGGTCGGCGGTATCGGCTGCATGGAAGGGCTTTGCAGCGGCGAAGCCCTGCTCGAGATCGGCGATGATGTCGTCGATCCCCTCGATGCCGACCGCCAGCCGCACCAGGCCCGGGGTGACACCGGTGGCCAGCTGTTCCTCGGGGGTCAGCTGCGAATGGGTGGTCGACGCCGGGTGGATCACCAGCGAGCGGACGTCGCCGATGTTGGCGACATGGCTGTGCAGGGTGAGCGCGTTGACGAACGCCTTGCCCGCGTCGATGCCGCCGGCCAGCTCGAAGGCCAGCACCGCACCGGTGCCCTTCGGCGCGAGCTTGCGGCCCAGCTCATACCAGGGCGAGCTGGGCAGCCCCGCGTAGTTGACCGAGATCACGTCGGGATGGGCCTCGAGGTACTCGGCGACCCGCTGCGCGTTGGCGACATGGCGCTCCACCCGCAGGCTCAACGTCTCGAGTCCCTGCGCGACGAGGAAGGCGTTGAACGGCGACGCCGCCGAACCCATGTCGCGCAGCAACTGCACGCGCGCCTTCAACGCGAACGCCGGCGGTCCCAGCTCGGCGAACACCACCCCGTGGTAGCTCGGATCGGGCGTGGTGAAGCCGGGGAATTTGCCGTTGGTCCAGTCGAAGGTGCCGCCGTCGACGATCACGCCGGCGATCGCGGCGCCGTGGCCGCCGAGGTACTTCGTGGCCGAGTGCACGACGATGTCGGCGCCGTGGCTGATCGGCTGAACGAGGTACGGGGTGGCGACGGTGTTGTCCACGATCAGTGGCACGCCTGCGTCGTGGGCGACAGCGGCCACGTTCGGGATGTCGAGGATGTCGTTCTGCGGGTTGGAGATGGTCTCGCCGAAGAACGCCTTGGTGTTCGGCCGCACCGCTGCCCGCCACGACTCCAGGTCGTCGGGCTGCTCGACGAAGCTGACCTCGATGCCCAGCTTGGGCAGCGTGTAGTGGAACAGGTTGTACGTGCCGCCGTACAGCCGCGGGCTGGACACGATGTGGTCGCCGGTGTTCGCCAGGTTGAGAATGGCGAAGGTCTCCGCGGCCTGACCGGAGGCGACGAACAGCGCCGCCACCCCGCCCTCGAGCGCGGCGATGCGCTGCTCGACGACGTCCTGCGTCGGGTTCATGATCCGGGTGTAGATGTTGCCCGGCTCGGCGAGGCCGAACAGCGCCGCCGCGTGCTCGGTGCTGTTGAACGTGTACGACGTCGTCTGATAGATCGGCAGGGCCCGCGCGTTGGTGGCGCTGTCGGGTGTTTGCCCAGCGTGGACCTGCTTGGTCTCAAACGACCATTTCGCGGTCGGATCTTCTGGCGTGCTCATGCGAGACGGACCTCCATCTGCTCTCTGGGGGTCCGTTTCCGGCGGACCCGCGCTTGCCTTGTAGCCGGTTTCGGCTACTCAACCTGGTCATCACCCGGGGCACCCCACCGCGGTTGGAGGGTTGCCGGCCAGCAAGCCGGGGCTTGACGCTGGCGCTCATGACCGACATGAAGCGTATCGCAAGCGATGTTACCGATGCCAGCGGGCTGATCATGATGGGATTTTGCGCGTCGGCGGGCCGCGGGGCATGGGGCAAATGACCCCATATCCAGCGATATCCAGGGCACGCGTAGGTTCGTAATCGACGCGATACTGGAAGCCGACACTGACGCCGGGGAGACATCAATGAGCGACGAGAAGCCAACGATCACCTACACGCTGACGGATGAGGCGCCGCTGTTGGCGACCTACGCTTTCCTGCCCATCATCCGGACGTTCACCGAGCCCGCCGGGATCAATGTCGAGACAAATGACATCTCGGTGGCCGCGCGCATCCTGGCCGAGTTCTCCGACCGCCTGACCGAAGAGCAGCGCGTGCCGGACAACCTCGCGCAGCTCGGCGAGCTCACCCAGTCCCCCGACGCCAACATCATCAAGCTGCCCAACATCAGCGCCTCGGTGCCGCAGCTGCTGGCCGCCATCAAGGAACTGAAGGCCAAGGGATACGACCTCCCGGACTATCCCGGCGATCCCAAGACCGACGAAGAAAAAGAGATCAAGGAGCGCTACGCCAAGGTGCTCGGCAGCGCCGTGAACCCGGTTCTGCGTCAAGGCAATTCGGATCGTCGCGCACCCAAGGCCGTCAAGGAGTACGCCCGCAAGCATCCGCACAGCATGGGTGAGTGGTCACAGGCATCGCGCACCCACGTCGCGACCATGAAGACCGGTGACTTCTACCACGGCGAGAAGTCGATGACGCTGGACAAGGCGCGCAGGGTCAAGATGGTGCTCGAGACCAAGAGCGGCGACACCATGGTGCTCAAGCCCGAAGTCCAGCTCGACGAGGGCGACGTCATCGACAGCATGTACATGAGCAAGAAAGCGCTCATCCAGTTCTACGAAGAGCAGATCGAGGACGCCTACAAGACCGGCGTGATGTTCTCGCTGCACGTCAAGGCCACGATGATGAAGGTGAGCCACCCGATCGTGTTCGGCCACGCGATCAAGGTGTTCTACAAGGAGGCCTTCGCCAAGCACCAGAAGGTGCTCGACGAGTTGGGCGTCAACGTCAACAACGGCATGTCCGATCTGTACGACAAGATCCAGGCGCTGCCCGCCTCGCAGCGCGAAGAGATCGTCCAGGACATCCACGCCGTGCACGAACACCGTCCGGAGCTGGCGATGGTCGACTCGGCTCGCGGCATCACCAACTTCCATTCACCCAGCGACGTGATCGTCGACGCCTCGATGCCGGCGATGATCCGGTTGGGCGGCAAGATGTACGGCGCCGACGGTCGCACCAAGGACGTCAAGGCGGTCAACCCGGAGTCGACGTTCTCCCGCATCTATCAGGAGATGATCAACTTCTGTAAGACGCACGGGCAGTTCGATCCGACCACCATGGGCACCGTGCCGAACGTGGGCCTGATGGCGCAGAAGGCCGAGGAGTACGGCAGCCACGACAAGACGTTCGAGATCCCCGAGGACGGTGTGGCCAACATCGTCGACATCGACACCGGCGAGGTGTTGATGACCCAGAACGTCGAAGAAGGCGACATCTGGCGCATGCCGATCGTCAAGGACGCGGCCATCCGCGACTGGGTCAAGCTGGCCGTCACGCGGGCTCGGGCCTCAGGCATGACGGCGCTGTTCTGGCTCGACACCGAGCGCCCGCACGAGGTGGAGCTGCGCAAGAAGGTCAAGACCTACCTCAAGGACCACGACACCGAGGGCCTTCACATCCAGATCATGCCGCAGGTATGGGCCATGCGGTACACGCTGGAGCGGCTCATCCGCGGCCAGGACACCATCGCGGTGACCGGCAACATCCTGCGCGACTACCTCACCGACCTGTTCCCGATCCTGGAGCTGGGCACCAGCGCCAAGATGCTGTCGATCGTGCCGTTGATGGCAGGCGGCGGCATGTACGAGACCGGCGCGGGCGGTTCGGCGCCCAAGCACGTCCACCAGCTGGTGGAGGAGAACCACCTGCGCTGGGATTCGCTGGGTGAGTTCCTCGCCCTCGGCGCCTGCTTCGAGGACATCGGCACCAAGACCGGCAACAAGCGCGCCGCGCTGTTAGGCACCACGCTGGACGCGGCGATCGGAAAGCTGTTGGACAACAACAAGAGTCCGTCCCGCAAGACCGGTGAGCTGGACAACCGGGGCAGCCAGTTCTACCTCGCGATGTACTGGGCGCAGGAGCTCGCCGATCAGACCGAGGACAAGGAGCTGGCCGACCACTTCGCCAATTTGGCCAAGACGCTGGCCGAGAACGAGGACACGATCGTCACCGAACTCGCTGAGGTGCAGGGCGATTCGGTGGACATCGGCGGCTACTACCCGGATCCGGAGAAGACCGCGGCGGTGATGCGGCCCAGCAAGACGCTCAACACCATCTTGGAGGGCGCACAGAGCTAAGCCGCGCTTGTAGGCTGGCGGTATGTCCAAGATCAAGGTCCAGGGCACGGTCGTCGAACTCGACGGCGACGAGATGACGCGGATCATCTGGAAGATGATCAAGGAACAGCTCATCCTGCCGTACCTCGACATCAACCTCGATTACTACGACCTGGGTATCGAGCACCGCGATGCCACCGACGACCAGGTGACGATCGAGGCGGCCGAGGCCATCAAGCGGCACGGCGTCGGCGTCAAGTGCGCGACCATCACCCCCGACGAGGCCCGGGTCAAGGAGTTCAACCTCAAGCAGATGTGGCTGTCGCCGAACGGCACCATCCGAAACATCCTCGGTGGCACCATCTTCCGCGCGCCGATCGTGATCTCGAACGTGCCGCGGCTGGTGCCGGGATGGACCAAGCCGATCATCATCGGCCGCCACGCGTTCGGCGACCAGTACCGCGCGTTCAACGCCAAGGTCGACAAGCCGGGCACCTTCACGGTGACGTTCACACCGGCCGACGGCAGCGAACCGATGGTGCACGACGTCGTCGAAATCCCCGAAGACGGCGGCGTCATCATGGGGATGTACAACTTCAAGAAGTCCATCGGAGACTTCGCGCGGTCGACGTTCAACTTTGCACTGCAACAGAATTACCCCGTCTACCTGTCGACGAAGAACACCATCCTCAAGGGCTACGACGGGATGTTCAAGGACGAGTTCCAGCGCATCTTCGACGAGGAGTACGCCGAGGAGTTCGCCAAGCGCGGGTTGACCTACGAGCACCGGCTGATCGATGACATGGTGGCCTCCTGCCTGAAGTGGGAGGGCGGCTACGTCTGGGCCTGCAAGAACTACGACGGTGACGTGCAATCCGACGCCATCGCACAGGGTTACGGATCGTTGGGGCTGATGACGTCGGTGCTGATGACGCCCGACGGCAAGACCGTCGAGGCCGAAGCCGCGCACGGCACCGTCACCCGGCACTACCGCCAGTATCAGCAGGGCAAGCCGACGTCGACCAATCCGATCGCGTCGATCTTCGCGTGGACCCGTGGCCTGCAGCACCGCGGCAAGCTCGACGACACCTCCGAGGTGGTGCAGTTCGTGAGCACCTTGGAGGACGTCGTGATCAGCACCGTCGAGGGCGGCCACATGACCAAGGACCTGGCGATCCTGATCGGCCCCGAGCAGCCGTGGCAGACCACCGAGGAGTTCCTCGGCACCCTGGCCGACAATCTGAAGGCCGCGCTGGCCTGAGCGGTCGACCGTTATCCGGTCGCGCGCTTGTGCTCGACGTGCTCGTCGACGAAGTCGAGGATCACCTTGGTGACCAGCTCCGGCGCCTCGAACATCGGGATGTGGCCGACCCCGTCGAGGTGGGTGATTCTGGTGCCCTCGGGCAGGTGGGAGGTGAAGTGGCGGGTGAAGCGCGGGTGCGGCAGGACCCGGTCCTTCTCGCAGATCACCAGATGGGTCGGTGCTTGCGCGTCGGCGAGTTCGGAAAGACCGGGCAGCAGAAGCGATTTCACCAGCAGCTGGTAGTAGGCCGGGCAGTGTGCGAAGTCGTCGACGATGCCGGGCAGGTCAGCATCGTTGAGGGCGTCGGGGTGTGCGCTGATCGCGGGGTAGGCCAGCAGTTTGGCGAACGGCAGCTTCACCGCGCGCTGACCGAGGGCCTTGGTGACCAACCACACCGGAAACCCGCAGATGAACTTGAAGACGATCTCGAACTTGGCCGGGGTCCACGCGTGCCAGCCGCCGGCAGGGGCGATGCCGGTGAGCGTGCGGGCCCGGCCGCGGCGCTCGAGCTCGAAGGCCACCCAGCCGCCGAGCGAGTTGCCGACGATGTGCGCGGTGGTCCAGCCCAGCTCGTCCATGCGCCGCTCCATGTCGTCGGCAAGCTCGGCGGTGTCTAGGAACAACTGGCCTTTGATGCCGCCGTTGTGGCCGGGCATGGTCGGCGCCAGCACCTCGTAGCGGCCGGTGTCAGCTATCTGCGGCGCGACGTATTTCCACACGTTCTGGGACAACATGAACGGGTGCAGCAACAGCATCGGTTCGCCGGAGCCGAGGTGGATCGGGTCGCGAAGGGCCATGGAGCCGACAGTACAGCAGAGGGTGATACCGCCGGTACCGCGCAGGTCACCATGGCTGAGTGCGGTGACGGCTGGGCTAAGGTCAGCCGTCGTGATCGTCAGCACCATCAACGTCAACGGCATCCGCGCGGCGATCAAGCAGCGGTCGCAAACCAATCTCGGCCTGCTGCCGTGGCTGGCGACCACCGCCGCCGATGTTGTCTGCCTGCAGGAGACCCGCGCCGACAACGACCAGCTGACCGCGGCGCTGCAACCTGCGCTTGACGACGGCTGGCACGTCGCCTCGGCGCACGCGCATCTGAAGGGACGCAACGGAGTTGCCGTGCTCAGCCGCAAACCGTTCGACGCCGTCAGGGTCGGCGCGGGCGCGGTGGAGTTCGACGCGCACGGCCGCTACATCGAGGTCGACGTCGGCGACGCGACCGTCGCCAGCGTCTACATCCCGACCGGCGAGGCCGACACGGACCGCCAGCTGGAGAAGGAACGGTTCATGGCCGCCCTCGCCGGGCGGATGGCGACGCTGCTGCACTCCGGCCGCGACGCGGTGGTGTGCGGCGACTGGAACATCGCCCACACCGAGAACGACATCAAGAACTGGAAGGGCAACCTGAAGAAGTCCGGATTCCTGCCCAGCGAGCGGCAGTGGCTGACCGACCTGCTGGCCAGCGGATGGGTGGATGCCGTGCGCAGCCTGCACCCCGGCGTGGCGGGCCCGTACTCGTGGTGGTCCTGGCGCGGCCGCGCCTTCGACAACGACGCGGGCTGGCGCATCGACTACCAGCTGGCCACGCCGGGTCTCGCCGCCCGGGCCAGCGCCGCGCGGGTCGAGCGGGCAGCCGCCTATGAGCTGCGCTGGTCGGATCACGCACCGGTGACCGTCGAATATATGGCCATTCCGGCCCCATGAGATGGCCGTGAAAAGATTGACCCATCATGAGCAAGCCACCCGATCGCGTCGTCTTTTCCGGCGTGCAACCCACGTCTGACTCCCTGCACCTCGGCAACGCGCTGGGCGCGGTGGCGCAGTGGGCGAGCCTGCAGGACGAGTTCGACAGCTACTTCTGCGTCGTCGACCTGCACTCCATCACGGTGCCGCAGGATCCGGCCACGTTGCGTCGGCGCACGCTCGCGACGGCCGCCCAGTATCTGGCGATGGGCGTCGACCCGTTCCGCGCCACCGTCTTCGTGCAGAGCCACGTGCCCGCGCACGCCGAACTGGCTTGGGTGCTGGGCTGTTTCACCGGTTTCGGGCAGGCCTCACGGATGACGCAGTTCAAGGACAAGTCGCAGAAGGAGGGGACCGAGGCCACCACCGTCGGCCTGTTCACCTATCCGGTGCTGATGGCCGCCGACGTGCTGCTCTACGACACCGACGTGGTGCCCGTCGGCGAGGATCAGCGCCAGCACCTCGAACTCGCCCGCGACGTGGCGCAGCGGTTCAACGCCCGCTTCCCGGACACGTTCGTCATCCCCGAGCCGATGATCCCCAAGGCCACCGCCAAGATCTACGACCTGCAGGACCCGACGTCGAAGATGAGCAAGTCGGCGTCCACCGAAGCCGGTTTGATCTTCCTGCTCGACGACCCCGCAGTGACGGCCAAGAAGATCCGCTCGGCCGTCACCGACAGCGAGCGCGAGATCCGCTACGACCCCGACGCCAAACCGGGCGTGTCCAACCTGCTGACGATCCAGTCCGCGGTCACCGGCACCGACATCGAAAAGCTCGTCGACAACTACGCCGGCCGCGGCTACGGCGACCTGAAGAAGGACACCGCAGAAGCGGTGGTGGAGTTCGTCACCCCGATCAAGAACAGGGTCGACGAGTTGCTCGCCGACACCACAGAACTCGAGGGGATCCTCGCGGCGGGTGCCACCCGCGCCAGGGAAGTGTCTGCCAAGACCCTGAAACGGGTATACGAGCGGCTGGGCTTCCTCGCACCACCGGAATGACAACCGAACAACCGACATAGCGCCAACGGAGGTCGGCATGACCGAACCGGCCAAACCAGGAGTCCTGGACCGCTTCCGCACGCGGTACAAGTGGTTCGACCACGTCATGCTCGCCCAAGAGCGCTACAACGACAGCAAGGGCGACTTCTACGCCGCGGGCATCACCTACTTCACGATCTTCGCGTTGTTCCCGCTGCTGATGCTCGCCTTCGCGACCGCGGGCTTCATCCTCGCCAGCCAGCCCGATCTGCTGGCCGAAGTCACCGACCGCATCAAGTCGACGGTGTCTGGTGACATGGGAGACCAGTTGGTGCAGCTGATGGAGTCGGCGATCGCGTCGCGGACATCGGTCGGCGTGATCGGACTGGCGACCGCGGCATGGGCCGGGTTGGGGTGGATGGCCAACCTGCGCGAGGCGCTGAGCCAGATGTGGGGTCTGATGCGTCAGGACACGCCGGGCTTCCTGCGCACCAAGCTGTCGGATCTGGTCGCCATCGTCGGCCTGTTCGCCGCGATCATCGTCACCGTCGCGCTGACCGCGGTGGGCAGTTCGGGCGTGATGAAGCGCATCGTCGGATACCTTGGGCTGCAGGACCTTCCGGGCATCAGCATCGGCCTGCGCATGTTCTCGATCGCCGTGTCGCTGCTGATCTCGTGGCTGTTGTTCACCTGGATCATCGCGCGGCTGCCGCGGGAATCGGTCAGTTTCCGCAGCGCCGCCCGCGCCGGGTTGTTGGCGTCGGTGGCGTTTGAGATCTTCAAGCTGGTGGCGTCGTATTACCTGAAGTCGGTGGTGACCGGTCCCGCCGGTGCGACATTCGGCCCAGTGCTGGGCCTGATGGTGTTCGCCTACATCACCGCCCGGTTGATCCTGTTCGCGACCGCATGGGCGGCCACCTCGAAAGAGAACCTGGAAGCCGCGCCGGTGTACCCGCCGACGCTGGCCCAGATCACCCCGCGCGTGCAGGTTCGTGAAGGGCTTGGCCCGGCAGGCGTGCTCACCGCGGCAGCCGTGGGAGCTCTTGGCGCGTTGGGCTTTTCGCGGTTGAGCCGCCGTCAGTGACCAACCAGCTTCAGCCCGACGACACAGCCAACGATGCCGAGCATCAGCAAGATCTTGAACACTGACGTCGATTCGGCCCCGGTCACCATCGCGTATGCCACCGTCAGCGCAGCACCGATGCCGACCCACACCGCGTAGCTGGTGCCCACCGGAAGGCTGCGCATCGCGATGGCCAGGCCGATCATCGAAATCGCCAGTGAGACAAGAAACACCAGCGAGGGGACGAGCCGGGTGAGGCCCGCAGATCTACTCAGCGCGGTGGCCCAGACGGCTTCCATGACACCGGAAAGCACCAGAATCAGCCACGCCATAAGACAACACCTCCGAGTGCGCCGTCTTGTCGCTGGCCGGGTACGGTGCTGCTCGTCCGGTGTCACATCGTGACAGCCCCACCATAGCAACAGCCGCAGGTGATCTTCCAAAGGCGCTGTGTAAGAGGGGTGTTCGTCAGTTGGCGCGGCCGGATTCGAGCACCACGCAGCACCGGTCGGGCGCCGGGTCGAACACCACGCTCGGCCGGTGCCGCCCCAGCGCACCGGCGACGCCGTCGACCAGCGCCTCATTCATCTGGCAGACCAACTGCTTGTGCTCCTTCGCCAGCGCGTGAAACGGGCAGTTGGCCAGCACGACTCGCTGATCATCCGGGCGCGGCTCGTAACCGTTCGCCCAGAGGGTCGAGACCGCGAGGTCCAAGGCCGCTGTGGCGGTGCTCGGCGGTTCGTCGCCGGCCGCCGTGTCGCCGAGTTCGCGTCCGTACGTGTGCGCGACGCGGTACAGCACCTCCATGACAGGGGCGCCCGACGTGGTCGACTCGGTGATCGCGGCCGCCATCAGCCTGCCCGCGAGTTCGTACTCGCGGTCGGGAAGCGACACTGCGACGTCACGGTCGGCGCGCCGGTACAGCTTCGCGGGCCTGCCTGCGCCGGGGCCGGTGCGTCCGCTGACGCGGGCGTAGAGGAAGTCGAGCAGGCCGTCGCGTTCGAGCTTGTCGAGGTGAAACTTCGCCTGGTGTGGCGCGATGTCCAGCGCGTCGGCGGCGACTTCGCGGCTGACCGGATCGGGTTGGGCGCACACGAACAGGTAGAGGCGCCGCCGCAGGGGATCAGACAGCGCGCCGATGCCTGTGACGTCGCGTTCGTCAAAGGGCAAGATCGGACCTTCTAACGGAGAACAGTCTTGACGTTACAATGTTGTCGTTCTAACGTGAATATTATCATCCGTTAGAAAGGAACAAGGCTATGGCTACTGTTTCTCTCGTGGACCGGTCCCGGCTACGGGACCCCGCCTACCAGGGATTTCTGCTACTCCGCACCGTGTTCGCCGTGGCGCCGATCCTGTTCGGCCTAGACAAGTTCGCCAACCTTCTGGTGGATTGGCCGACCTATCTGGCGCCATGGATCGACGGCATAGTGCCCGGCTCAGCCCAGACGGCGATGTACATCGTCGGTGTCATCGAGATCGCGGCGGGCATCCTCGTCGCGGTCGCGCCCCGCATCGGCGGCTACGTCGTCGCGGTGTGGCTCGCGGGCATCATCATCAACCTGCTCACGGTGCCCGGCTTCTACGACATCGCCCTGCGCGACTTCGGTCTGCTGGTCGGTGCGTTAGCGCTGGCGCGCCTGGCAGAAGCGGAACACCAGAAGCATCCCGCGCACTAATGCTGGGGTCGCCGGTTCAATGACCTGGCGCCCATGATCAAACAGAACACGATGATGGCGCCGATGAACGCGACACCGACCCGCACGGGCATCGCGTCGGCGGCCGGCAGCGGGGGAGCTGCGTCAACCCTCACATCGCCGGCCGCCTCCTGCGGCGTCGCCACCAATGAGGGGTCGGGTTCGACCAGCGTGCCGACCTTCGTGCCGGGCGCGGTGGCGAACCCGTAGTCCAGCAGGTGCGCGGCCTGCTGCCACGGCGGGATCGGTTGACGGGTGCCGCGCAACAGCACAGCGACCAGGCGGCGCCCGTCGCGCTCAGCGGCGCCGACGAATGTCTGACCGGCGTCGTCGGTGTAGCCGGTCTTGCCGCCCAGCGCGCCCGGATAGTTGTAGAGCAGCTGATTGTCGTTCTCGACCGGATAGCCCACGTCGCCACGCCCGGGGAAGTCGAAGGTCTTGGTCGCGACGATCTCGGCGAATGTCGGGTTCTGCCAGGCATATCGGTAGAACAGGCCGATGTCGTAGGCCGACGTGCTCATGCCGGGGCCGTCCAGACCCGATGGCGTGGCCACCCGGGTGTCGCGGCCGCCGAGCTTGCGCGCGAGGTCGTTGAGCTTGCCCAGCGTGGCGTCCATGCCGCCCATCTGGCGGGCGAGCGCGTTGGCGGCGTCGTTGCCGGAGTGCATGAGCAACCCGTGCAGGATGTCGCGGATCGAGTAGTGGCCGCCCTCGCCGATGCCCACCTTCGTGCCTTCGACGGCGGCGTCCTCGGCGGTGCCGGGGATGACCTTGTGAACGGGAAGCTCGCGAAGCGCCTGCATGGCGACCAGCACCTTGATGACGCTGGCCGGGCGGTGGCGGCCGTGCGGATCCTTCGCGGCGATGACGTCGCCGCTGTCGAGGTCGGCCACCAGCCAGGCCTCGGCGGAGATGTCGTCGGGTAACGGCGGCGTGCCCGGCGCGACGATCACGCCGCAGCCGCCCAGCGCATCGCCGCCGACGGGATCCGACGGCACCGCCAACGGCTCGGGCGGGTCGCCCGACTCGGGTACCTCCGACGAGTCGACGGCGGGTGGGGTGCTGACCCGATACGGGCAGGACCCGTCGGGTGCGGCGTTGGGTTCGGCGTTCGCCAGCACCGGGCTTGCCAGCAGGAAAAGGACCGCTACCAGTGCGGTCGCGCGCAGGCATACGCGTGGGAAGGTCGCCATCGTGTGCGCAGAATAGGCGATCCAGCCCGCAGATCACGGGAGAAACGCTGTGACTCCTGTGATTACAGTGCCTCCTGTGACTCCCACGTCCCGCCCAAACCGACATATGGGCGGGAAAGTGCGAGAGGGACCCGCCAAAATGTCGATCTCGGCGCGGCACGCGGCTGGGTTCAGGCGCGGTTAGCGGGCTGGGTTCAGGCGCGGCAAGCGGGCTGAGCTCAGGGCAGCGCGGTCGCGGCCAGGTCGACCCACGCGACGGCGGGCCCGCCGATCGAGCTCATCCAGAGCTTTCCGCCCGCCTCGACCATGCCGGTGACTTGGCTGAACCGAGGATGCGCGGTCCGCAGTCCGGCCACCGCCCGCCCGGTGTCGGGGTCGAACGCGACCGCCCACACGACAGCCTCCGGCTTGGGCTGCAACCGCGACGGCATCCGCCAGAGCGCCTTGCGGATCATGGGCGAACCCTTCATCAGGCGGTCCGCCGACGGGTTCGCCGGCGCGACGAAGGCGCACCAGATGCGGCCGTCGGCCCCGGTCGACAGGTTGTCGGGCAGGCCGGGCAGGTTCTCCACCAGCGGGGTGACCGTCGCCGCGTTCGGGCCCGTCAGCCAGTACTTCATCAGGCGGCGGGCCAGCAGTTCGACGTACACCAGCGCCGACCCGTCGGCGGTCAGCGTCAACCCGTTGGCGAAATACAGCCCGGGCACCAGCGTCAGCACGGTGCCGTCCGGGGCGCGGCGGAACAGGCTGCCGCGTCCGCGCGCCTCGAGGAGCGCGCCCATGTAGTCGGCGTAGGTGAACGCGCTCGTCGACTCGGTGAAATAGATTGTGCCGTCGGCGGTTTCGGTGACGTTCGAACAGAACCGCAGCTTGCGGTTGTCCACTTCGTCGACGAGGGTCTCGATGGTTCCCGTGACGGGGTCCATCGCGAGCAGGCCGCGCGGGCTGTCGCAGATCAGCAGGTGACCGGCGCGGGCCACGTGCAGGCCGAGCGGACGGCCGCCGGTGTCGGCGACGACGGTCGTCTCACCGGTGTCCGGGTTGATCCGCACGATGCGGCCGTCGTCGACACCGGTCCAGAGCTGACCGTCGGCGTCGACCACGACGTCCTCGGGTGCGTTGCCCGGTACAGGGACGACCGTGATCGGCGCCGACGGAAAGTCCGGCAGTGTCCCGACCGGTGGCGGCTGCCACCGGACGGGATCAATGGGCGGCTTGCTCAACTCAGAGCAGGCGAGAAGCCTCGCTGAGCACGCCGTGAAGGATCTCGTAAATCGCGTCGAACTCCTTCTGCCCGCTGATCAGCGGCGGCGCCAGCTGCACCACTGGGTCGCCGCGGTCGTCGGCGCGGCAGTACAGCCCGGCCTCGAACAGCGCCGGGGTCAGGAAGCCGCGCAGCAGGCGCTCGGATTCCTCGTCGTTGAACGTCTCCTTGGTGGCCTTGTCCTTGACGAGTTCGATGCCGTAGAAGAAGCCTTCGCCGCGCACGTCGCCGACGATGGGCAGGTCGTAGAGCTTCTCCAGGGTCGCGCGGAACGCGGGCGCGTTCTGCTTGACGTGGTCGTTGATGCCCTCGCGCTCGAAGATGTCGAGGTTGGCCAACGCGACGGCCGACGACACCGGATGCCCGCCGAACGTGTAGCCGTGCCCGAACGTCGTCTTGCCGTCGTTGAACGGCTCAAAGAGCTTGTCGCTGGCGATCATTGCGCCGATCGGCGAGTAGCCCGACGTCAGACCCTTGGCGCAGGTGATCATGTCCGGCACGTAGTTGAAGTCGTCGCAGGCGAACATCGAACCGATGCGGCCGTAGGCGCAGATCACCTCGTCGGACACCAGCAGCACGTCGTACTCGTCGCAGATCTCGCGGACCCGCTCGAAGTATCCCGGCGGCGGCGGGAAGCACCCGCCCGCGTTCTGCACCGGCTCGAGGAACACCGCGGCGACGGTGTCGGGACCCTCGAACTCGATGGCCTCGGCGATACGGTCCGCGCAGTACTCACCGAACGCCTTGATGTCGGTGTGGTACGGCTCGGGCGCGCGGTAGAAGTTGGTGTTCGGTACCCGGAAACCACCCGGCGTCAGCGGCTCGAACGGTTGCTTGAAGACGGGCAGACCGGTGATCGCCAACGCGCCCTGCGGCGTGCCGTGGTAGGCGATCGCACGCGACACCACCTTGTACTTACTCGGCTTGCCGATCACCTTGAAGTAGTTCTTCGCCAGCTTCCACGCGGTCTCGACAGCCTCGCCGCCGCCGGTGGTGAAGAAGACGCGGTTCAGATCGCCGGGCGCGTAATGCGCAAGGCGCTCGGCCAATTCGATCGCCGGCGGTGTGGCGTAGGACCACAGCGGGAAGAACGGCAGTGTCTCGGCCTGCTTGGCGGCCGCCTCGGCGAGTTCCTTGCGGCCGTGGCCGACCTGCACGACGAACAGGCCCGACAGGCCGTCAATGTAGCTCTTGCCCTTGTCATCCCAGATCGTGACACCCTCACCGCGGGTGATGATCGGCGGAGTGATCCCCTTGCCGTGCCGTGCGAAGTGACCCCACAGGTGCCGATTGGCCTTGGCTGCCAAGTCGGAGTGGACTTCGGGTGCGATATCGGTTGTAGTCATCTTGTACCCCAATTGTATTGCTGCTTAACCAATTTCAGATATACGAGTGTCTCGGTGGATATCACTCCTGGCAGTGCGCGGATCTGGGTGTTGAGCAGATCGAGCAGGTCGTCGTCGTCTTCGCAGACAACTTCGACGATGACGTCGAAGGAGCCTGCGGTCAGCACCACGTATTCGACCGCGTCGATCGCGGCCAATTTCTCGGCAACCCGTGTGGTGTCCCCGGTGCAGCGGATGCCGATCATCGCCTGCCGGGCGAAACCCAACTGCATCGGGTCGGTGACGGCGACAATCTGCATGACGCCTGCGTCGACCATGCGTTGGACCCGTTGCCGCACCGCGGCCTCGGACAAGCCCACCGCCTTGCCGATGCCTGCGTAGGAACGACGGCCGTCCTGTTGCAACTTCTCGATGATCGCCTTAGACAGGTCATCGAGCTGAACGGCCGCCCCTGGGCGTGTTTGCACGCGCATGGGGACGGGCTGGATGCCCTCAGCACCCGGGTTGGCCATGCCTGAGATTGTGCACGGAATCCGTCGTTAGAGGCAACCAAACCCATGAAATCACGCGCCGATGGACTCCGCGGCTGCGGGAAGCGTAGCCCTCAACCGGCCGGGTCGGCTAGCGTTGGGCCATGACTTCGACTGTATCGGCCAGCGTGGCTGGCAGCTGGATCAACGGGGCGGCGGTGACCACCGGGGGCGCCGCTCATCAGGTCATCAACCCGGCGGATGGTTCTGTTGTCGCCGAGCTCAAGTTGGCCACTCCTGCCGACGTCGATACCGCGGTGGCCGCCGCGAGGGCCGCGCAGCCGGATTGGGGTCGCGCGGCCCCGGTCGAGCGATCAACGGTGCTGGCCAAGCTGGCCGCGCTGATGAACGAGCATGCCGACGAACTGGTGGCCGAGGAGGTCAGCCAGACCGGTAAGCCCGCCCGCCTGGCCCGCGAGTTCGACGTGCCCGGCAGCATCGACAACGTCGACTTCTTCGCCGGCGCGGCCCGCCACCTGGAAGGCAAGGCCACCGCCGAGTACTCCGGCGACCACACCTCCAGCATCCGGCGCGAGCCCGTCGGCGTTGTCGCCACGATCACGCCGTGGAACTACCCGCTGCAGATGGCGGTGTGGAAGGTGCTGCCCGCCCTGGCCGCGGGATGCAGCGTCGTCATCAAGCCCGCCGAGCTCACCCCGCTGACCACCCTGACGCTGGCGCGGCTGGCCACCGAGGCGGGCCTGCCCGACGGCGTCTTCAACGTCGTCACCGGAGCAGGCGGCGATGTCGGCACCGCGCTCGCCGGCCACCCCGACGTGGACGTCGTCACCTTCACCGGGTCGACGCCCGTGGGACGCAAGGTGATGGCCGCCGCCGCCGCGCACGGACACCGCACCCAGCTCGAACTCGGCGGCAAGGCGCCGTTCGTGGTGTTCGATGACGCCGACCTCGACGCCGCGATCCAGGGCGCTGTGGCCGGTGCCCTGATCAACACTGGCCAGGACTGCACCGCCGCGACCCGCGCGATCGTCGCCCGCGACCTCTACGACGACTTCGTCTCCGGGGTCGCCGAGGTGATGAGCAAGGTCGTGGTGGGCGACCCCGACGACGAGGACACCGACCTCGGGCCGCTGATCTCGATGGCCCATCGCGCCAAGGTGTCCGGCATGGTGGAACGCGCCCCCGGGCAGGGCGGGCGCATCGTGACGGGCGGCAGCGCGCCGGATCGGCCCGGCTCCTTCTACCTGCCCACCGTCATCGCCGATGTCGCCGAGGACTCCGAGGTCTACCGCGACGAGATCTTCGGTCCGGTGTTGACCGTGCGGTCGTTCACCGACGACGACGACGCGTTGCGGCAGGCCAACGACACCGCCTACGGATTGGCGGCCTCGGCGTGGACGCGCGACGTGTACCGGGCGCAGCGCGCCTCACGCGAAATCAACGCCGGCTGTGTGTGGATCAACGACCACATCCCGATCATCAGCGAGATGCCCCACGGCGGCGTCGGCGCGTCCGGGTTCGGCAAGGACATGAGCGACTACTCGTTCGAGGAGTACTTGACCATCAAGCACGTGATGAGCGACATCACGGGTGTCGCCGAAAAGGATTGGCACCGAATCATCTTCACGAAGCGCTAGCGGAGCTGACGGCAGAAAACGCTGATTGCGCTCTTCGGCGCCGACGCCGGCGTGGTCGGGGTGCGTCTGCCGAAATTTCGTGCTCGGCAGGACGTTAGGCCGACGCCGAAAACGGGTACTTCGCCCTCACTTGGTCGAGGGATCGCAAGGAGTGCTCATGAGCGCGCCGCCGGGACTGAAGAAGGCGTTGAGCCAACGTCAACTGCGGATGATCGCGATCGGCGGCGTCATCGGCGCCGGGCTGTTCGTCGGCTCCGGCGTGGTGATGGCCGACACCGGGCCGGGCGTATTCATCACCTATGCGCTGTCCGGCGTGCTGATCATCATGGTCATGCGGATGCTGGCGGAGATGGCGGTGGCCAACCCGTCGACGGGGTCGTTCGCCGACTATTCCCGTGACGCGCTGGGGCATTGGGCGGGATTCTCCGTCGGCTGGTTGTACTGGTACTTCTGGGTGATCGTGGTCGGCTTCGAGGCGATCGCGGGCGCAAAGATCGTGCAGTACTGGATCGACATCCCATTGTGGTTGTGCGCGTTGATCTTCATGGTGTTGATGACGGCGACCAATTTGTTCTCCGTCAAGTCCTACGGGGAGTTCGAATTCTGGTTCGCCGGGATCAAGGTCGCCGCAATCCTTGCGTTCCTGGCGATCGGCGCGTGCTTCGTGCTGGGCCTGTGGCCGAACAAGTCCGCCGACTTCTCCAACCTGTGGAGCAACGGCGGCTTCATGCCGTTGGGTGCAGGTGTCATCACTGTCGGCATCGTGACGGTCATCTTCTCGATGGTGGGTCCCGAGATCGCAACGATTGCCGCGGCGGAGTCGTCGGATCCGGAGAAGGCGGTGTCGAAGGCGGCGAATTCGGTAATCTTGAGAATCCTTGTGTTCTACGTCTGTTCGGTGTTCCTGCTCGTGACGATTGTGCCGTGGAACGACGAGCGGTTGGCCGGCTCTCCGTTCGTCGCGGCGTTCACCGAGATGGGCATTCCCTACGCCGACCACATCATGAACGCGGTGGTGTTGACGGCGGTGCTCAGCTGCCTGAACTCCGGCATGTACACGGCGTCGCGGATGCTGTTCGTCCTCGCCGCACGCGACGAAGCGCCGCAGCGGCTGCTGCGGCTGACGAGGCGCGGTGTGCCCGCGAACGCGATTCTGTTCTCGTCGATCGTCGGCTTCGCTTGCGTGGTCGCGGCGGCGTTCGCCGAAACCACCATCTTCGCCTTCCTGCTCAACTCCAGTGGGGCGATCATCCTGTTCGTCTACATCCTGATCGCCATCTCACAGATCGTCCTGCGCCGCCGCAACAAAGGCGCCGAGTTGCGTATGAAGATGTGGCTGTTCCCGATCCTTTCACTGCTGACTCTCGGTGCGATGGTCGCGATCCTGGTGCAGATGGGTTTCGACGACGAGTTGCGTTCGCAGCTAGTTCTCAGCCTGCTGTCATGGGTCGTCGTTGTGTGCGCGTTCTTCCTCAACACGCGGTACAACAAGCGCCACCAGATCGACGCGGAGGCCGCCGAGGCCAAAGCACGCGCGCTGCTCGGCTGAGCGAATCCATGAGCCTCAGCTGACACAATCGAGGCGTGAAGTACGGGGAGGGTTGGCGGCCACCGTCAATCGATTGGGCGTCGACTCGTGGCCGGATTCTGCTCGCGGCGTCGACGTTGTTCGCCCAGCGTGGTTATTTCGGCACCTCGACCCGCGATATCGCCGACGCGGTGTCGATCAGGCAGCCGTCGCTGTTTCACCACTTCGAAGCCAAGAGCGCGATATTCAGAACGCTAGTCGAATTGGATCTCGGCCCTTCGATCGACCGCATCCGCCGCCGCATCGAAGAGGACTCGAGCTGGGCGGAGAAACTGCATTTTGCCGTCGCCTGCGACGTGCGTGAAGCACTGATCCAGCCGTTCGACGCCCGCGGTCTCTACCATGACGCCGTCCTCGGCTTGGCCGAGTTCGACGACGAACGCAAGGGCATAGCGCTGTTTCATCAGTTGGTCGAGCACGTCATCTCAGCCGGCCAGCGGGCTGACGAGTTCGTCGACTTCGAGCCGAGCTTTGTGCAGCGCGCGGTGAACGGGGTCTTGTTCGAAACGCTGCGGGAGCAGGGCGGTCCAAGAGGCCGGGTCCGTGAAAACCGCCCCTTGCAGGCTGCGGACTTTGTCCTCAGCGCACTGCTCATCGACAGGGATTCTCTCCCGCAGATTCGAGAGATCACATCGCGGCGCTTGCGCGGTCTGAAAGCGGCAGCAGTTCGCTGACGAGCTGGGATACCCAGCATTGGAGAAAAACGCGCAAAAGCTTCCCTATCAACCGATAGGAGCCTATCGTTTGATAGCCAGCTCGATCATGGAGGAACCATGAAGAAGTTTGTCTTTTTCGGTGCCGCCCTGGCCGCCATCGCCCTTGCCTCCTCCGGTTGTTCGTCCTCGTCGGACGACGCGAGCCCGACAAGCACCGGTCCGGCGAAAGTCGCGCCACCCGCGATCCTCGAGGCGGGGACATTGAAGATCTGCGCACCCAACGACGGCACCCCGCCGAACGTCTATCACGACGAAACTGGCGCACTCGTCGGCAGCGAGGTCGACCTCGGCAAGGCGATAGCCGCCAAGCTCGGCCTCAAACCCGACTTCGTCCAGTCGGCATTCGCGGCTGTCATCCCGACACTGCAGGCCAAACAGTGTGACGTGATCATGGCTCAGCTCTACATCAAGCCGGAGCGTGAGAAAGTCGTCGACTTCGTCCCGTACGTCTACTCCGGCACGGGAATCGCGGTCTCCAAAGACCATCCCGCCGACATCACCGGAATGAATGACACCCTGTGCGGGAAGAAGGTCATGGTCGCAGTCGGCACTACAGCAGAAGCGCTGACGCAGGAGCAGTCCGACAAGTGCACGGCTGCAGGTAGACCCGGTGTGGACATCAATCGCAACAACCATGCGGATGTGTCATTGCAACAGGTACAGAACGGCCAGGTCGACGCGTATCTCGACACCGCGGAGACCATCGGCTACTACTCCACAAAGACCGGTGCGCAGATTCAAATGGCCGGCGACCCGTTCGGAACCATCAAGATCGGAGCAGCCACGCTGAAGGGAAACACCGCGCTGCACGACGCATTTGCGCAGGCGCTCGACGAACTGAAAGCCGACGGGACCTACAACGAGATTCTCTCCCAGTGGGGTCAGACAGACCTCGACATCCAACGGTAACCGGGAGATCGGCCTGAAATGCATTTCGACTGGCAGTTCTTCTGGGCCGCCCTGTTCACCCCGAGCGACCCATTCATCGACGGGCTGATCCTGACCATTGTCATCTCGGTGGTCGCAATGTCTTTGGCGACCTTGCTGGGTTTGGTCATTGCGCTGATGCGCCGCTCACGCTTCCCCGCACTGCGTTGGTGCTCGAGTTTTTATATCTGGGCGATTCGGGGCACACCGCTGTTGGTTCAGCTCGTGCTGATCTATACCGGGTTGGCGGCGGTCGGGCTTTATCAGTTCCACGATGTCTCGCTGCTCGGGTTGTCGGTGAGAGCGGCGGTACAGGCCGCGATCATCGGGCTGATGGTCAACGAGAGCGCGTACATCGCCGAGATTGTCCGAGCCGGAATCGATTCCGTGCCAAAAGGGCAATTCGAGGCGGCGGCTTCATTGGGCATGAAGCCGTGGAAGGTGATGCGGTGGATCATCGTGCCTCAGGCGCTTCGCGTCATGGTTCCTCCGCTCGGCAACTCGTTCAACGGGATGATGAAGACCACCTCGGTGCTATCGGTGATCGGGGTGAGCGAGATGTTTCTGGTTGCCCAGTCGATCAGCTCGTACACGTTCCACACATTCGAGATCTTCATCGTCGCCGCCATCTATTACCTTGCGCTGACCACGATCTGGACGTTTATACAGGCGGGAATCGAGAATCGGCTGGCGCGCCAGCTGGGTATCGAACAGCGTGTTCCCATAATTCAGCGGCTCACCGGCGCACGCCGGTCAGTCGCAACGGCGCTACCGACGCACGGGTGAGGCTGCATATGAACGTAAAGGAGTCGACGATGAGTGGCGCTGCGGACACCGCCGTGCCCATTGTCTCCGTGCGCGCGGCGTCGTGCACGCTCGGCGGCCGAAAGGTGCTAGACGATGTCTCGCTCGACGTGATGCGCGGCGAGGTCGTCGTTCTCATCGGGCCGTCTGGTGCCGGAAAGACAACGCTGCTGAGATCGCTCAACTATCTCGAAGAGGTGGATTCCGGTGAGGTGCTGATCGGAGGAGTGTCGATCGGCCACCGCGACACCGCCAACAAAAAGAAGGTCAGCACAACCGAACTGGCTCGACGTCGTCGTGAGATCGGTTTCGTCTTCCAGCATTTCAACTTGTTCCCACACATGACCGCGCTCGAGAACGTCTGGAACGGTCCCGTGCGGGTGCTCGGAACCCCGAAAGACAAAGCGCGTCGCGACGCGATGGCCCTCCTCGAGCGAGTCGGCCTCGCCGACAAGGGCGAATCCAAACCGAGTCAACTGTCCGGCGGTCAGCAACAGCGCGTCGCGATCGCCCGAGCGCTGGCAATGCGCCCCAAAGTGATGCTCTTCGACGAGCCGACCAGCGCACTGGATGTCGAAATGGTCGGTGAAGTCCTTACGGTGATGCGAGAGCTCGCCCGCGACAACATGACCATGATCGTGGTCACCCATGAGATGCGGTTCGCCCGTGAAGTCGCCGACCGCATCATCGTCATGGATGCGGGCCGCATCATCGAAGATGCGCCGCCCAGTCAATTGTTCAGCAGTCCGCAGCACGAACGAACGAAGGCTTTTCTGTCCACCATCGTCTGACGCCCGTGCGGCGAACAGGGTCGAAATTGTCTTCGGCCGGAAGTTACAGCGAGGAGTAGCGCTCATCTTGTCCAATCAAGCCGTATCCACCTCCATGACCGGGGCGCTGGCAACGCCACACGCGCTGGCCTCGGAAGCCGGCATGCAGGCCTACCGCGACGGCGGTAACGCGATCGATGCGGCGATCGTTGCCGCCGCGGTCCTGACCGTTGTGTATCCACACAACGTGGCGCTGGGTGGCGATCTCATCGCGCTGGTGCGTACTCCGGACGGTGAGGTGCGATGCGTCAACGCCTCCGGATGGACCGGCGCGGCGACGGACGTCGGAAAGTTGCGCGCCGGCAACGGCAAGTGGCTGCCCATCCGTGGCGCGGAGTCGGTGACCGTTCCTGGCGGTGTCCGCGGCTGGGAGGCATTGCGCGGTTTCGGTGCTCGTCTCAGTTGGGCACGAACGCTGGCACCTGCGGAATCGGCAGCGAGCAATGGGGTCCCCGTCGCGCCCTCCCTGGCATCGCACATCACCGATCCGGAGAATGCCGACCTGTTCGGCAGCGAGGACTTCGACCGGGTGTTTGCGCCCAGCGGCAGGAGTCTCCGGGTCGGTGACCTGTTCACGCAGCCCGCTCTCGCCGACAGCTTCGCGGCGTTACGTGACGGGGGACCGGACACCTTCTATCAGGGCGGCATCGCCGAGCGCTGCATTTCGTATCTGCGTTCGCGTGGATCCTGGCTGACGGTCGAGGACTTCGCGGACTTCGAGGCTGAAGTCGTCGAACCCATCTCGACACCGTTTCGCGGCCTGACGGTACTTACCAGTCCGCCGAATACCCACGGATTGCTGTTGTTGAGGGCGCTGCGGGCCGTCGACGAACTGCCGATCACCGACCCCCTTGGCGCTGGGCTCGGAACCCTGATGCGGGTCTTTCACCGGAGCAACGCCCTTCGTGCGTCACACGTGGGCGATCCGCGCTTCGTCGAGGTTGACGTTTCGGCTCTGATGAAGGACGGGCTGGATGTGCTGGAAGAGCTCGGCGCCGCTGCGAATGGTCCCACCGCGGTACCCCATGGCGACACTGTCGGGGTGTCCGCGGCCGACAGCGACGGCTATGTGGTGTCGCTGATCCAAAGTGTGTATCACGCGTTCGGTTCCGGATTGATCGATCCTGAGACCGGCATTCTCTTCCACAACCGAGGAACCAGCTTCGCGCTCGACAGTGACTCACCAAATGTGATCGCGCCGCGCAAGCGGCCTCTGCACACATTGATGCCCGTAATGACGCTGGAGGAACGGGAACCGCGGCACGTGCTATCCACCATGGGTGGACAGGGTCAACCACAGATTCTCGCGCAGATATTGCTTGGCGCCCTCGACGGCGCCGGTGCGGAGAGCGCGGTCGCCGCTCCGCGCGCGGTGGTTGGCTTGCAAACTGACGGCGCAACAGTCGATTCAGTGACGATCGAGTCGAATCTCAGCACAATGGCCAGGGATTCGATTCAGCGCAGCGGTCTCACACCGATTGACGTCGCCCCGCACACCGAAGCGCTCGGGCACGCCAACGTCATCGTCATCGACGCCGACGGGACGCTGGCGGCGGCGTCGGACCCGCGCTCGGACGGCGCGGCCGTCGTCGCGCACTACCCACGGCGGGTCGAGCCGTAGGCCGGATCCTGTCATTCGTCGTCTTCGGCGATCCAATCGTCGAGCTTCTTCCGCAATCGCGCACCCAACGGCACCAGACCGTGCGGCACCGCCACGATCATCACGAGAAGGACGAGCCCGAGGATGATCAGCCGGACGTCCGGCCAACTCTGTAGGCGCGCCTGCACGAAGGTCATGATGACCGTGCCGACGATCGGGCCCATCACCGTGCCTAATCCGCCGACCACAAGCATGGTGACAAGTAACGTCATCGGCGCCAAACCCATCAGTGACGGAGAAACCACCCCGAACACAAATGCGTACAGGGCCCCTGCGACACCGGCGAAGAATCCGGACACCGCGAAAACCAGCATCTGGTAGACCCGTGGGCTGACACCCCTCGCCGCAGCCAGGGTGGGATTATCCCGCAGCGCGATGAGCCCGCTGCCCAGCGGTGAGCGCACAATGAGGAACAGCACGATGCCGGTGACGATGGCGACGGCAATGGCGATCCAGTAGTAGACCCGGTCACGGGTCAGGCCGTCGAGCGCGCCGAGGTCGAAGCCGGGGTATTCAGACAGGCCGAATGTGCCACCGGTGAACCGTGTCTGGTCCGACACGATCAGGAGTCGCACCACCTCGCCGAAGCCGAAGGTCATCAGCGCCACGTATATTCCGCGGAGACGAAGTGCCGGCAGGGAGAGCAGCGCCGAAACAATCAGTGCCGCAACGCCACCGAGTAAAATTGCGAGCGCGGGTGGCAGAGTGCTGTGCAAGCTCAGCAGCGCGGCGACGTAGGCGCCGATCGCGTAGATGGCCAGCTGCCCGAAATGCCACACCCGCGAAAACCCGAGTACCAGGTTCCAGCTCTGGTTCAGCGTCAGCCAGATCGCGCCCAGCGTCGCCACCGCCAACCAGCTGCGGTCCGGTACCAGGAAGGGCAGTGCGACAGCGATCAGGCCGGCTGCCACAAGCGCGATCACCTGCGGCCTCGGCCATCCCATGTCGGATGCCGACCAGGTTGGGGTCGCCGCCGTCTTGGATGTCGTCACAGCCGGGCCTCCTGCGGTTTACCGTCGATCCCCCATGGCCGGACCAGCAACACAACCAGAATCACCGCGTACAGCACCGGCAATGCGTACGTCGAACTCCAGTAAATCGACACCGCAGCCTGTACGAAACCGATGACGTAGGCGGCGATGATCGTGCCCCGCACACTGCCGAGGCCCGCGAAGATCGCAACGATCATCGCCTGCAGCAGCGGCAGGTCGCCGGCGTTGGGATACACGAAATAGATTGGCGCGAGGAGAACTCCGGCAATACCGGCCAACGCCGCCGCCAAGCCGATGGTGATTACGTAGACGCGGGTGGCGGGGATGCCAAGCAGCCTGGCCGCGTCGATATCCTGGGCGACCGCGGTGATCGCCAGCCCATAACGCGACCGCGTCAGGAACGCTCCTAACGCGAGCAACGCCACGATGGCCAACGCCGCCATCAACAGCGAATGGTAGGTAATCGATACTCCGGACACGAGATCGACTCTGCCGGTGATTAATTCGGGAAAAGAGCGCTGCCGCGGTCCGAACCCCGCCAACACGACGCTCTGGATGATCGTGGCGATCGCGAAGGTTGAGATGAACGCCGTCATCTCGAAGTCGACGCCCAGCCTTCCGAGAAGGGGGCGCACCGCCGTGTAGTAGGTCAGCACGCCAAGCGCGAACGCGACGGCGGCCGCAAACAACAGCGACGCCCAAACTGGAAGGCCCCATTGCGCCACGAACACCCATGCGGCCATGCCACCCACCATCACCATGACGCCCTGGGCCATGTTGAGCACGCGCAGCGTGCCGTAGACCAGGCTCATACCGATGGTGATCAGCGCCAGGATGGAACCCTGCACCAGGGTGCTGACCAACGTCTGCAGAACGAGAGTCACGATTCGATCCCCAGATATGTAGCTGCAACGGCAGGGTCGGCCAATACCTCCTGCACCGTTCCGCTCGCCCGGACTTCACCGTTCTCAATCAGCGTCAACCGGTCGGCCAGGTCCCGCACGCGCGAGAAATTCTCCTCGACCAGAAGGATTGTCATGCCCGATTCGGCGATCCGGGCGATTTGCCGGTACACCTCGTCGACAAGTACCGGCGCCAGACCGAGGCTCGGTTCGTCGATCATCAGCATTCTGGCGTCCGCCATCAGGCCCCGTCCCAGCGCGAGCATGCGTCGCTCGCCACCTGAGAGGGTGCGCGCCCGTTGCGATGAGCGTTCGGCCAGTCGCGGGAAGATGTCGTAAACGACCGCCAGCTGTTGACTGCGCTCCGCGCGTCCGCCGCGGCGCAGGAACGCGCCGAGAGTGAGGTTCTCCAACACAGTCATATCGGGGAACAGTGCGTCTCCCTGTGGAATGTGGACCAGACCACGCGCGCTGATCGCCTCGGGCCGCATGCGGGTGATGTCCTGTCCTGCAAAGGTTATCCGTCCTGCGCTGGACGTGACGAGACCACTGATGGCACGCAGCAGCGTCGTCTTCCCGTGCCCGTTCGGCCCGATTACCACGGAGAGTTGGCCTTCTTCCACCCGCAGGTCGATGTCGCGCAGCACCGTGGTGGATTCGTAGCCTGCTCGCAGGCCGGCAATGTCGAGGAGTGCATCAACCATCGGTGTTCTCCGCGGTGGGGTCGGGTTCGGTAGTCGACATCGCCTCGCCGAGATACACCCGCACGACCTCTTCGTGTGCGACGACCTCTGTGGGTGTGCCTTCGAACAGGGTCTTGCCCTGGTTCATGATCAGAACGCGGTCCGACAGCGTCATCAGTGCGCGCATCACATGCTCGATGAGCACGATCGTGATGTCTCGCTGCTTGATCTGGATGAGCAGCGCCATCAGCTCGTCGATTTCGGACAGGCTGAGGCCGCCGAAGGGCTCGTCGAGGAAAAGGATCACGGGTTGGGTCGCCAGCGCCGAGGCGATCATCAGCTTCTTCTTGTCGAACACTGGCAGCGGGCCGGCCGGCCGATCCGCCCGGCCCGCCAGCCCGACGAACTCCAGTTCGGCCACGGCGCGTTCGATCGTTTCCCGAGACTTGCGCATCGCCTTCCACCACGAGCGGCCGGCGCCGAAGTGGGCGCCGACCACCACGTTCGCCAGCACCGTCTGGCTGTCAAACACCGCCGGATGCTGAAAGGTGCGTGCAATTCCCTTGTGGCAGATGTCTGTGACGCTGGCACGCGTCACGTTCTCGCCCCGAAACCTCACCTCCCCCGATGTCGCTTTCGTCATTCCCGTCACGACGTCGAAGAACGTGGTCTTACCCGCGCCGTTCGGGCCTGCGATGCCGAAGATCTGGCCGTCCTGCACCGAGATCGAGACCTCGTTTACCGCCGTCAGGCCCCCGAAACGCTTTGTGATCGAGATGGTTTCGAGCAGCGCGTCCGACATCGGATCAGAGAATCCAGGGCGGCAGCGAGAACTTGCCCTTGGCGTACGGAGCCGGTGACAGCAGCACCTGCTTGCCATCCTGGATCTGATAGGTCAGGTGCGGCATCGCCAGACTCGGGTCGTCGACCTTGTCCGGGTAGGGCACCGCCGTGAGCTCCTTTTGATCAAAGGCATACGTGCCAACGACGCCGCGGAACAGGGTTGCCTTGAGGAACTGGTTCACCTTCTCGAAGTCGTCGGCATCACCGGCCTGGGCTGCGGCGCGGGCCCAGAGCCGAACGACGTCGTACTGCGCGCCGGACTGGCTTAATCCCGCGGGCGCGTTGTACTTCTTCTGGTAGCGCTCCCGGAAGTCGGTGCCGATGGCGTCGGGCAGCGTGCCGATGGTGGTCGACCACAGCACACCGTTCGCTGCGCCCTTGGCGAGGTCGAGGTACTCAGGCACGCTCGGACCGTACTGCTGGTAGAGCAGCGACGGGGTTGGGGCGCTTGCGAATTGGGTAGCGAACCCGGCAAGGTCGCCGGCGAGGTAGTCAGTGATGAAGATCAGGCCGGGCGGATTGGCGCGGATTCTGGCCAGCTGTGGGCCCCAGTCCGCATTCGGCGCGGTGACCTCGTCGTAGAGCACGACTTCCCAACCGAGTTTTTTGATCCCGTCCTGGAAGACGTTTGCGATCGAGATGCTGTAGGAGTCGTTGCTGGAGATGACAGCGGCGGTGTTCTTGCTCGGCGTCCACGTCTTCGACGCGATCCATTCCTGCATGAGCTGAATGAACCCGTTTGCATACCAGATTTCGGTCGGGCAGCACTGGTAGATGTTCGTGATGCCGTTGTCCACCACGAAGTTCGTGTTGTCCTGCAGTGTGTTCGTGTGCATCATCGGCACGCCCGCGTCGCCGTAGATCTTGTACTCGGCCGACGTGGTCGAGGTGTACCCGGAGAACACCGCTGAGACTTTCTCCTGCGACACCAGCCTCTGAGCGGCTTGGATGAAGTTCTCCGGCGCCTGGTCGGAGATGTCCGCGGTCACCAGTTGCACCGAGCGACCCGCCACCCCGCCCGCGCCGTTGATGTCCTCAACAGCCATCTCCGCACCGCGCACCATCTCCTGCCCGTCACCGGAATACGGTCCGGTGATCGGCGCGACGCTGCCGATTTTGATCGGTTCTCCGGATGCAGATGCGCCGGCGCCGCCCGACCTCTGCGGCTTGATCGCCCACGCCGCGCCGCCACCGACGGCCAGACCGCCGACGCCGGCGATCGCCAGGCCGTTGACGAAGTCGCGTCTGGAGACGCCGCGGGGTCGCTCGGTGGGTGTCGTATCCGCCATGGGATTGTCTCCTCGTCACAGGCCACATGGGTTCAGGCTGTGAGCAGTACAGCCAATGGCGTTGCTGGCCGCATCCGTCATCTGACGGACTGCAGACTAGGCCGACATGCACCAGGACGGTAGACGGAAGCGCGAGCACGAGCCGAACGGTTCGGGTCCGAGTGCGTGATGCGCGCCCGATTGGATCTGATAGATCATGTGCGCCTGTGCCATCGACGCATCGGGCGTGAGGTCGGGATACGACAGGGTGGAGTGGTTGGTGTCGCCGAAGTAGTACACCCCGTTGACGCCGCGATGCGGCCACCTGCGCAGGTGACGCACGACGTCGGCGGTGTTGGGAGTGGCAGTGGCTGACCACGCCGCGGCCAGCAGATTGACCTGGTCGTAGGCTGCACCCGCCTGTGACCACCCCGGTTCACGGCCGAACCGGGCGGCGTATTGGTTGCGGAACCGGCGACCCAGGACGTCGTCGTAGGTGCCGGTGGTGGTCGACCAGATGATCCCGTCGGCGGCACCGCCCACCGCATCGTGAAATCGGGGGATCGACGGCCCGTATACGCAGTAGACCAGCGAGGACAGACCCGTCGCAACGAACTCACGTTGGAACTCCGCGACCTCCTGATCGAGGAAGTGGGTGACCATGATGACCTCGGGGTCGAGCTCTGTGAGCCGCTGTGCCACCCGAGACCAGTCTGTCGTCGGCACTGGTACGCGAATCAATTCCGCGAGAGACCATTTCGCCTTTTCAGCGGTCGCGAGGAAATGTTCGTTGGTTACCCGTGTGCTCGACGTCGCGGCCTCGATGCTCACCATCCGCCTCGACCGCGGTGCCCAGATCCCGGCATGCTCCAGCTCGGTGAGAAGCCGGATCAGTCCGACGCCGTAGAACGTTTCGGAAGCACAGGTCTGAAAGATCGCACCGTAGCGGGCCGGGTCCGACTCGGTCTGGCGCACCTGTTCGGCGAATGTCGCGGTGTGCAGGAACGGCTTGCCGTAGTCGGCCACCATGTCGATTACCGAGGAGCATTCGGCGCTCGCATAACTTGTTGTGATGGCGTCGACTTCGCGGTCGAACAGCCGGGTGACACCGCGCTCGACGCTTCGAGAGTCGAAAAGGTCGATATCGGCAGTGACCAGTTCCACTCGGCGGCCCGCGATGCCGCCGGTCGCGTTGATCTCCTCGACCGCAAGCATTGCGCCGTGGTGTACCTCGATGCCATCGGCCGCCGCGGCCCCGGTGGGAACAAGTGCACCCACGGTCAACGGGCGCTTACGCGGATACGCCGGGCGCAGCGGCAGTGTCGGAGTGCGCGGTACATCGTTGACGATGCCCTCCAGTTCCACGATGCCGATGCCCGGTGTGCCGTCAACGCCGCCAGGGATCGGTAGGCGCAGCAGCCCTGAGTCCACTGCGAGCGCGGCAAGGCCGCCGCGCGTGCGCTGGTCGAGTTTGATCAGCAGCCGCTCGATCTGGGTCGATACCGTGCGTGCGCTGGTGCCGAGTCGCTCTGCGATCCCCGCGTTCGTCAGGCCGAGTGCCAGCAGCGTCAGCACATCCACTTCGCGGACGGTGATGCCGCGCGGCATCTCGACCTCGGAGACGCGTAGCGACACGCGCTCACCAGCTGGGCGGGGATAGCCGGGAATGCAGTCGGGATCGTGTGGTTGGCGGATGAGGTGAACCGCGAGCCACTGGTCACCGCTGCGCCACAGGAACCGAAGCGAGTCTCGGGTGGTTTCGAAAAACGCCCGCGCGTAACCGACAATCTCGGGTGGAACCGCAGGGTGGCTCGCCTGGTCGCGCGCCTGCGCATCGATGATGAGCTCCGCGATGACCCTCGACATCCGTCCCCTTGTCGCCCGGTGACATGGCCGGTCAGGCCGTGTCCAGGAACTTTACGCCCACACCTCGGCGTAGTCGCGGACGATCCAGCGATCCTGGCAGGGATTGCCCACCGAGATATGTGCCCGCCGACGGACTGGTTCGAAGATCACCCCGGCGGCAGTGATCCACTGGTCGTACGGTTCTGCGGTCGGATCCGGATGACAGCAGATTCCGAAGGGATGGTCCGCGTGATCGGCCAGGATCTGCTTCCAACACCCGACGCCGCCCGCCGGTTTCTCGCGCGCCAACCGGCGCACCCGCTGCAACCGGAACAACGAGTCCGCCATCAACTTCAAGCCGAGGTCGGTGCCGCCCCGGCCGCCCGAACCACCGACCGAGAAGTGGTTGGCATGCAGCAACAAGCCGTCATCGTCGGGGACATCCCAAGCGATCGCTTCGAATCCGCCCGGTCGCGCCTCGGCGTCCACAGCGAGGCCGTCGGCACTTGCGATTAGGTAATTCGCCGAGGACGAGCGGTGCACTGACTGCAACACCGTGGCGGCCTCGGTTGCGTTGCGGCAGTCCAGCAGTGCCCGGAGCATCACGTGATAGGGCACGCCCGGTTCGCCGGCATCGGATGACGACACCAGCGCGTTGGTCGCTACCGTCAGCCCGCACGAGTTCATCCCGAGCTTCGCCAGAAGACCGGCCTCGACGACTGTCATCCACGCGGGCCCGTCGTCAGGTCTCGACTCGAGCAGCACGATCGTCTCGTTGGAAAAGGTGAGCCAGTCCCAGGTCTGGCCCGACAGTTGGGCGCCGTCGCCATCGCGCGCGGCGAACGACGTGCACTCGAGGGGTGGCAGCACCGCACCGGCATTGCGGACCTTGGCGGCAAACAGGATCTCGGTGCGCAGGTTCATCGCCAGCACGTCGATGAAGTCCAGCGCCGCGCCGTCGGCGATGCCGGTCATTTCCTCGATCGACGCCGGATGAAATGCTCGGATCGGATCGACGAAATGCTCCGCCTCCGCGCGGACCCGGTCCCAATCCCAGCCGGCGAAATGCGCGTATACGCCCGCATAGGCTTCGCGGGTGCGGTGGACGCGGGACGCGGCCTGCGCGCCGTACTGCTCACCGCGCAGGCGGGCGTCGCCTGCGACGGTGACGATCGGCAGATCATGTTGAGTCATGACGCGAGATACCCTCCGTCGACGACGATTTCGGTTCCGGTGATGTAAGACGAGCGGGGGCCCGCCAGGAACATGCATGCGGCGGCCACCTCATCGGCGCGGCCGAGCCGTCGCATCGGCAGCCGCGTCAGCAGGGCCGCGGTGGCATCCGCATCCTCGACGATAGTGGTCATGGGCGTGTCGATAACGCCCGGCACCACGGCGTTGACGCGTATTCCCGCGGGGCCCCACTCCACGGCGAGCTGACGGGTGAGGGAGCCGACCGCCCCCTTGCTCGCCGCATAGGCAGCGCTGGGTTCGCCGGCGTCACCGCGCGATGACGCGACGGATCCGAGCAAGACAACGGCGCCCTCTGTGCCCGCGGCCAGCATGCCGGCGGCGACCGCGCGCGCGACGAAGAAACTGCCCCTGGCGTTGATCCCAACCACTTCATCCCATGCGGCCGTGTCCACCTCCGTCGACGCCGCTACCCGGTACACACCGGCGCAGTGCACCAGCGCATCGGGCGGCGCGCCCCACGCCGACGTGACCGCGGCAACGACCTGGCCGACCTCGCGCTGGTCGGCGACGTCGGCGGTGTATCGGCCTTCGGTCGGTGCGCTACTCGGGAAGGACCTGTCGATCTGCGCGACATCCCATCCCTCTGCCGTCGCGAGCGCGACGACCGCCGCCCCGATACCCGAGGCGGCTCCCGTGACGACGAGTCGAGCCATCAGCTCACCTTGATTCCGCCGTTGACACCGATAGTCTGCCCGGTGACATAGGACGCGTCCTGCGACAGCAACCACCCGACGGCCCCGGCGACGTCCACCCCGTTGCCGTGTCTGCCGAGCGGAACCTCGTCACGAAGCTGTTGCAGACGCAGCTGCGGGTCGATTCCCGCGGCGCGTGCCTGCAGCTCGACTTCCTCTTCGTGCATCCGCGTCAGCATGTAGCCCGGTGACACGGTGTTGACGGTGATGCCATACGGCCCGAGTTCCAATGCCAGACAGTGAGAGAGCGCACGCAGCGCCGCTTTCGACATGATGTAAGCACTGCCCCCCGTGACGGGCTGCTCGGCGTAGACGGATCCGATGTTGACAATGCGGCCGGAACGCTGGGCTTTGAGGTGCGGTGTCGCCGCGCGGCACAACCGTACGGCGCCCAGCAGATTCACATCCAGGGTGCGTACGACGTCGTCCATAGCCACCGAGTCCAAATCACCGCCGGGGCCCCCGATGCCCGCATTGTTGACGACCGCGTCGATGCGGCCGAACGACGCCAAGGCAGTGCGGACGAGTGCGTCGGCGGTTTCCGGCGCGGCGACGTCGGCGACCACCGTCCGGACCCGGCCGTCGAACATTCCCGGCTCGAAACGCGCGTCGACGTCGGCGGTGACGTCGCAGGCGATCACGCACCACCCGTCGTCGAGCAGTCGCTTCGCGATGTCGACGCCCAATCCGTCCGCCGTTCCGGTGACGATCGCACACCGCGAGGGGGTGACCGTCATGGCGCAAGCCGGGCCACGTCGCGGGCCGGTGCTATCCACGCCCCCGAAGCCCTCATGTCGTCGAGCAGCCGGTCGAGAAGCTTCAGCCGCGATGGCCGCCCGATGAACTGCGGGTGCATGGTCAGCATGTAATGGGCGCCCAGTTCGGCGACGCCGTCGAGCTCGTCACGCCACAGTGTGTACACCTCATCGACGGTGCGGATGGTTTTGTCCCAGGTGTCACCGGCAAACCAGAAGTGCGGGGCATCGTCGAGCAGCCAAGACACCGGCAACTCCGCGATGCCGCCGGGATGGCGGTAGGGGCGAATGTCGTCCATCAGGTTCGAGGAGTACTCGAAGCCGTGAGCTGCCAACAGTGTCAACGTGTTCGGGCTGAAATCCCACGACGGCGAGCGGTATCCGGCGACCTCGGCGCCCAGGCCGCGTAACGACTGCAGACCCCTGACGAGTTCAGCTTCCTCTTCTTCACGGGTCAGGTTGGTCGGGGAGCGGTGGGTATAACCGTGATGGCCGATCTCGTGACCCGCCGCGAGGATCTCGCGGACCCGGTCGGGGTGGCGGTCGGCGTCACCGCCGCAGATGAAGAACGTCGCGGTAACGTTGTGGCGATCGAGCAGGTCGAGCAGCAGCGGAATCGCGACCTTGGGACCGTAGGTGCCCTGCGACAACACGCCTGGGCGGCCCGCGTTCGCCGGGTCTTCGCCGAGCCACACCTCCTCGGCGTCGAAATCGAAACTGATGGTTGCGCCGTAGCGTGCGCCCTCCGGCCAGTTGAAAAGCTTTCCTCCTGCCATTCGGCGATTGTCACCAGGCGCGCCGCAATGCAACATCCGCAATTCGACGTAGTGGCCTCCGCACCCGTCCGTCGAATGACGCATGACGAGCGGATGCGACCACCGCTGTACTGGGCTCCTCGGTGACACCCGTCGAGAGGTGGCAAGTGGTGCAACGCGGTTGGACGGTGAGCATCGACGCCGGCGGTACGTTCACTGACGCCGTAGCGAGGAGCGCCGATGGCCGCGTCCTCGTCGCCAAAGTCGCGTCCACGCCGAATGACCCTGCGAGCGCATTGTCCACCGCCGTCGCATCGCTTGTCACCCAGGGCATGCCCGTCGAGGACGTCTCGGTGGTATGCCATGGCACGACCGTTGCCACCAACGCGGTACTGACCGGCAATCTCGCATCGGTCGCGCTGCTGACCACCCGCGGGTTCCGCGACGTAATGGGCTACCGGCAGTCGAGCAGGCCCGACGTCTACAGCCTGACCCCGCGGCGGCCGAGCGAGCTGGTCGAGCGGTTCGCACGCGTCGAGGTCGACGAACAGATCACCAGCACCGGCGAGGTGCTCGTTGCGCTCAGTGATGCCGAGATCGAGCGGGCGGTGGCCAAGGTGTCCTCCCTGGAAGTCGACGCTATCGCGGTGTGTCTGCTTTTCAGTTACGTCGATGACAGCCATGAACGCCGGCTCGGGGAGGCTCTGCGGGCGGCGCTGCCCGACGTGCCGGTCACCCTGTCCAGCGAGGTGGCCAGGGAGTTTCGGGAGTATCCGCGCATGGCGACGACGGTGATCAACGCCGCGCTGCGACCCGTGATCGGTGGCTACATGCAACGAGCGGCCGCCGCCCTGTCGAAAGCCGGTCTGGCCGCGCCCTTTCTGGTCATGCAGTCCAACGGGGGCAGTGTGCCGGCGGCACGAGCCGACGACGGCGCGCACCGGTTGGTGTTGTCGGGCCCTGCCGGCGGCGTTGCGGGATTGGTGGCCTCGGCGGCCAGGCACGGCATCGACGATGTCATCAGCCTTGACATGGGCGGCACGTCCACCGATGTCTGCCTGGTGCGGGCACGACGGATCCCGTACGCCACCACTCAGACCGTCAACGACCACGTGCTGCTCGCCCCCGCAGTCGATATCCACACCATCGGCGCGGGCGGCGGCAGCATCGCCTGGACCGACCAAACGGGGCGGCTGCGGGTCGGCCCGCAGTCCGCGAAAGCCGATCCCGGTCCCGCGAGCTATCTCCGCGGTGGCGTCGAACCGACTATCACCGACGCCCACGTTGTTCTCGGCACGCTAGGTACCGACGGGCTCGCCGACGACCTCATGCTGGACCGAGACGCGGCGGCGGCGGCGGTCGACCGGGTGGGCGGAGTGATCGGTATGGGCACCGAGGATGCCGCCGAGGCCATCCTGGCGATCGGGCTCGCGCACATGGTGCGTGCCGTCCGCAAGGTCAGCGTCGAGAGGGGGTTGGATCCGCGCAAGTTCACCCTGGTTCCGTTCGGTGGGGCAGGACCGCTGCATGCCGGTTTGCTATTGCGGCACATGGGGCTTCGCAGCGTTCTGGTGCCCAGTTGGCCGGGATTGTTCTCAGCCGACGGCCTGTTGGTGGCGGGTCTGCGCCTCGATGACGCGCAGACGGTGCTCACCACGTTCGACGAGGAGTCGGTGCCGCGCATTGCTCAGTGGTTCGCCGAAGCCGCGGACTCGGCCGCACGGCAACTGGTCGCCGATGGTGCGCAGGAGAGCGAGGTGACGCTGAGCGCGTCGGTGGATTGTCGCTACGTCGGCCAAGGCTATGAACTCAATGTTCCGTTATCAGGCTGGGCTGGTTGCGATCTCGCTGCGATTCCCGAACTCTTCCACGCTGCGCACGCCGAACGCTACGGCCACGCCAACCGAGACGAACCCGTCGAGGTCGTGACGTTGCGGATCATGGCGGTCGGCGCGTACGGCCGGACGGAGTTCGCTCCTCCCACCACCGCACAGCCCGGTGGTGTCGAGCGCGCAACCGTCGCACGCAGGCAGGTACGGATCCCTGGCTTCCCGGCGGTGCAGATGCCGGTCTATGAGCGATCGCTGCTGCAGCGCGGCGACCTTATCGACGGACCGGCCATCATCCGCCAAATGGACTCGACCACAGTACTTCTCGCCGACCAGCGCGCCGCTGTTGATGCGGGCGGTGACATGCTGATCACGGATGGAGGTCAGTCATGACGGACGTCGACACGGTCACGTTCGAGGTCGTCGCCGCGGCGCTGCAGTCGGCTGCCGAGGAGATGGGAAACGTCCTCAAGCGGTCGAGTTACAGCCCGATCATCCGCGATATGGACGACTTTTCCTGCGCGCTGTTCACCGCTGACGGTGAACTGGTGGCGCAGGCGGATTACATTCCCGCGCAGCTGGGTGCGATGTCACTCGTCGTCAAGGCCATCATCGAACGGTGGGCGAACCGGATCACTCCTGGCGATGCCTTCATTTCCAACCATCCGTTCATGGGCGCCATGCATCTGCCCGATGTCAACGTCATCTGCCCGATCTTCCTGGGCGAGAGGCTGATTGCCTGGGCAGGAACGGCGGCCCATCACATCGACGTCGGCGGCGTCAACCCCGGTAGCGAGGGCCCCGAGCTTGAGGATATCTTCGGTGAGGGTCTCGTGCTGCCGCCGGTGCGGCTGGCTGTTGCTGGTGTCGAGAACGACGACCTTATCGCGGTCGTCACGGAGAACATTCGCGATCCGCGGAGCACGGTCAGCGACCTGCGGGCTCAGCGTGCTGCCTGCGCGCTCGGGGAGGAACGGGTCGCCGAGCTCGCGTCGAGCTACGGCACGGAAGCGGTGCTCGCGGTGATGTCCGGCATGCTTGACTCGGTCGAGGACGGTGTGAAGACGGCGCTGCGGGGCCTACCGGATGCGGAAGCCGAAGCCAAAGGATTCCTCGATGATGACGGCCGGGGTGGCCCGCCGACGCGCATTCACGTGAAGGTGACAAAGCGTGGTGATCGTTTGGCGATCGACCTGTCCGGCTGTGATCGACAGGTTTCAGGCGCGATGAACGTGCCATGGGCGAGTTCGCGGGCAGGAATCGTCTACGCGGTGCGTGCGGTGGTGGCGCCCGACCTTGGCGCTAATGACGGTTTGTTGCGGGCGGTCGACATCGAGGCGCCGCTGGGCATAGTCCTCAACCCGGAGCCGCCCGCTGCTGTGTCGGTGCGGCACAACACATGTCAACGCTTCGCCGACACGCTGATCCGCGCCATGGGCGTGATGTGGCCGGAGAAGAGTGTCGCGAGCAGCACCGTCAGCTTCTTTTGTTTCAACGTCGGCTCGGTGAGTCCGTTGACAGGTCATCCGTCGGTGATGGCAGACGTCGTCGGCGGCGGAACCGGCGCCACGGCTTACGGTGACGGCATCGATGGTGTGGACACCTACATGTCCAATGTCGGTGTCATGCCGACCGAGGTGGTCGAGACCAACTACAGCGTGCGGGTGCTTAAGACCGAATTCATCCCGGGTTCACAGGGACGGGGAAGGTTCAACGGGGGGCTCGGTTTGCGCCGGGAGTATCAGATCATCAACACCCCGCAGCGGGTCACGTTCTATTGCGAACAAACCCATCCCGATTTCGTACCTCGAGGCGCCGACGGCGGCGGCGACGCTCGGCCGACGACTGTGACGGTCATCGGACCCGACGGGCGCGAGATCGCCGGCCTTGCGGACAAGGCGTCGTTGACGCTGCAGCCGGGCACCATCGTGCGTGTCGAAACCGCGGGCGGCGGCGGCTACGGCGACCCCAGGGAGCGGCCGCTCGAGGCGCGCTTATTCGATGAGCGCAATGAACGGCTGTAACCCTCGCTGGCCTCAGTACACGTCTAGCACCTTGACTTCGGTGTCGGCGTTGAGCGTCTCGCCGCGGAAGAACCGCTTGGTGCCGTAGGCGAAGCATGCGAGCATCAGCGGCACGCCGAGCACCAGCATGCCGACGCCGAGAACGAAGACACCGCCGACCGGACCGAAGGCGGTGTAGCCGTAGTCGGGCTGGATCATGTCCTTGGCGCTGATGACGAACGCCCACGTCATCGCCAGCGCGCCCAGGAGCGGAAAGAGGCCGCGGAAGAAGAAGTTTCGCGCCGACGTGAACAACGACTTGCGGAAGTACCACACACAGGCGAAGGCCGTGATCCCGTAGTAGAACGCGACGGCCAGGCCCAGCGATGCTATCGAGTCGGCGAGCGCGTTCTCCGACAGGATCGTCAGCAGCAGGTAGAAGAACAGCGCCGAGCAGCCCATCACGATGGTGCCGAAAGCCGGTGTCATGTAACGCGGATGGACTCTGGCGAATCGCTTGGGGATCGCCTCGTAGACCGCCATCGACAGGGTGCCGCGGGCCGTCGGCAGGATGGTCGTCTGCGTGGACGACAGCGCCGATACCGAAACAGTAAGCAGCAGAAGCGATGCGGCGATGGTCCCTGCGACCGGCTTGCCGAGCACGGTGAGCACGTCGTCGGTGTTCATCGCATTGTTCAACCCGATGCCGACGTCGCCGAAACCAGCGAAGGACTGCACGGCGTAGGCGACCAGCACGTAGGTGCACACCAGGATGAGCGTGGTGACGATCGCGGCGATGCCCGGCGTGCGTTCGGGGTTCTTGGTCTCTTCACCGACGGCCAGGCAGGCGTCCCAGCCCCAGTAGATGAAGATGCACAGGATCACCGCGGCGGCGATCGCGGAGGCGTCCAGCCCCGCGGGCCACAGCCACGACAGCTGCGGCATGATCGCCTGTGCGCCAGCGGTCCCGGCGAACACGCGGGCCAGCGCGATGATGCTGACGACGATGAGCACGCCGAACTGTATGGCGATCAACACGTTCTGCACCCGTTCGGACACCACGATGCCGCGCGCCGACAGCAGCGTCATCCCGATGATGAACAAGCAGCCGAGCGTGACCTTTGAGTAGGTGTTCTCGGCCAGGTTCTCCAGGCCCAAAAAGTTGAACAGGTAGATGGCGGCGATCTCGGCGACGTTGGCCAACACGATGATCGCCGAGACGGCCAGACCCCAGCCGCCGATCCAACCGATCCACGGGCCGAACGCTTTCGTGCCCCACGTGAAGGTCGTGCCGCAGTCGGGGGTGTCCTGGGACAACTCCTTGTAGGCGAACGCCACCAACAGCATCGGAATGAACGCCACGACGAACATCGACGGCGCCTTCTCGCCGACGGCCAGCACCACGTAGCCGAGCGTGGCCGCCAAGCTGTAGGCGGGTGCGACCGCCGCAAGACCGATTACCACGTTGCCGACGAGTCCGAGGGCTCCGGCCTGCAAACCCTTCTCGCCGACGACCGGAGCTTCGGGTTCCCTGAGTGCCATGACGGGAATATACGGTTCGCGTAGTTGCTGCGGAGGTTCATCACCCAAATCACTTCGGGTGTGCAGGTTTGCAGCGGAATCGGTCGGCGGGGCGGCTCTACGATTGGCTTATGACCGCTTCCACGCGCGTCGACGAATTCGAGGAGTTGCGGCCGCATCTGATGGCGGTGGCGTATCGCCTCACCGGCACCATGGCCGACGCCGAGGACATCGTCCAGGACGCGTGGCTGCGGTGGCAGGCAGCGGCCGCCGAAGCGATCACCGACCTGCGGGCGTGGCTGACGACGGTGGTGAGCCGGCTGAGCCTCGACCGCTTGCGCTCCGCGGCGCACAGGCGCGAGACCTACATCGGCGAATGGCTGCCCGAGCCCGTGGTGACCGGCGTAGACGGCGATGATCCGCTGGCCGCGGTGGTGGCCGGCGAGGACGCGCGGTTCGCGGCAATGGTCGTCCTCGAGCGGTTGACGCCGGATCAGCGGGTGGCGTTCGTCTTGCACGACGGTTTCGGCGTGCCGTTCGGCGAGATCGCGAAGGTGCTCGGCGTCAGCGACGCGACCGCGCGTCAGTTGGCGTCGCGGGCACGGCGCGCGGTGGCGTCGGCGCCGCCCCCAGTGGACGACGAGACCCACAACCGGGTGGCGGGCGAGCTCATGGCCGCCCTTGCGGCCGGTGACATGGACGGCGTCGTGCGCCTTCTTCATCCGGCCGTCACCTTCACCGGCGACTCGAACCGCAAGGCGCCGACGGCATTCCGCGTCATCCACGGCCCGGACAAGGTCGCGCGTTTTCTGTTCGGGCTGGCCGAGCGCTATGGGCCGAACTTCTTGGCGACCGCCCAGCTGGCGCTCGTCAACGGCCAGCTGGGCAGCTACAGCCCGGGCGCGCCCGCCGGCGACGGCTATCCCGAGATGACGCCGCGGGTGACCGCGATGACCGTGCGCGACGGAAAGGTCTGCGCCATCTGGGATGTCGCCAACCCGGACAAGTTCACCGGTTCACCGTTGCGCCGCTCGGCTCGGCAATAGCGGCGTCGGCGACTTCGCGCATCTGTCTGAGCACCCGTGCTCCGACCTGAGCCGCGAGCGCCAGCGCCAGCTGGTCATCGTCAGGCAGCGCGGCGAGTAGTTCGGCGATGCGCTGTCGGCGGATCTCCGCGCGGGTGTCCCAATGTTTGCGTCCCGCCTCACTGATCGAGACCAACCGGACCCGACCGTCTTGCGGATCGATGCAGCGCTCCAGCAGTCCCTGCTGCTCCAACCGCTGAACCAGCTGCGTCATACCCGACTGGCTCGCCCCCTCGGCTTCGGCCAGCGCGGTCAGTTTCATCGGCCCCTGACGTTCGAGCCGATTGAGCACAAGCGTCGCGCTGGCACTCAACGCGGCACGATCGACGAGATGCCGCCACAGCAGGTCCGCGCTCGTCACGATCATCTCGGAGATGGCTTCCAAACCGCGGGTATCGACCACTGCGCTCACGTGTCATTCATATCATCTACAGGATGTATCTCTGCAACGCGCGACCCGCACCGTCGCGGTAAGTTGATAGACGATATTCTCAAAATTGCTGTGATTATGGGAATAATCCGCGATCGCGCGATAGTTGAGCCACTGCGAATTGATCGATCTGTGTAAGCATCCAATCACATAGGTGATATACATATGTCTCTCGTGGCCGTGAAACCACCCGCGCACAAGACGGGTGACCGCACGACGACGCGCCGCACTGTGGTGCCCAGAGCTCTGCAGAAAGGCTGGTTGCCAGCCGTCACCGTCATCGCCTTGGCCATCGGTTCTGTGGCGGTGTGGAAGGTGCACGAGATGTCGGCCCCCGGACCGGTGCCGTCGGTGCTCGCCGCCCAGGCGCCGGAACAGTTCACGCCGAAAACCCTGACGTACGAGTTGTACGGATCCCCCGGCGACGGCGGGATGCTGACCTACGTCGACCTCGACGGCAACCCGCATCGTGTCGACATCGGTGAACTGCCCTGGTCGCACACCGAGACCACGACGCTGACCGTGGTGTCCGGCAGCATCTCCGCCCAGATCCAGGGCGGTGAGGTCGGCTGCCGGATCCTCGTTAACGACGTTGTCCGCGACGAGCGTTCGTCGACGCACGCCAACGCCGATGTCACGTGCCGAGTCAAGTCCGCATGAGCTCCCACCGCGCGGGCAGGCCGTTCATCGCGCGTACCGTGCGCGTGCTGGCCGTGCCGATCATCGTGCTCTGGGCGCTGCTCGCCGTCACCACAAACACCTTCATCCCACAGGTCGAGCGCGTCGCCGACGAACTCGCCGGCCCGATGATCCCGAGTTACGCGCCATCCCAGATCGCCCTCCTGCACATCGGGGAGAAGTTTCAGGAGTCCGACTCGACCAACCTGACCATGCTGGTCTTGGAGGCCGAGCGTCCCCTCGACGAGGGCGACCACAGGTACTACGACGATCTGGTCCGTCGATTGCGGGCCGACACCGACCATGTGCAGTACGTGATGGACTTGTGGGGTAAGTCCATCACGGCCGCAGGCGCCCAAAGCGTCGACGGCAAAGCCTCATTCGTACTCCTGCGTCTCGCGGGCAACATCGGTCAGCAAGAGGCCAACCAGTCCGTCGACGCGGTCCGCGACATCGTCGCCGCCGACACGCCGCCCCCTGGCCTCAGGGTCTACGTCAGTGGGGCCGCGCCGCTGACCTCGGACACCCTTGCGATCGCGAACTCCAGCCTCAACAACATCACGATCTTCACGATCATCCTCATCGTCGTGATGCTGCTGTTGGTTTACCGGTCGGTGTCGTGCCTGCTCGTTCCGCTGCCTGCGGTGCTCATCGAGATGCTCGTCGCCAAGGGCGTCATCGCGACCCTGGGGCACTTCGGCTTCATCCCGCTGTCGTCGTTCGCGGTGAACGTGGTGGTCGCGCTGACGTTGGGCGCGGGAACGGATTACGGCATCTTCCTGCTCGGCCGTTACCACGAGGCGCGTCAGGCCGGCGAATCCCGCGAGGACGCCTACTTCACCGCCTACCGCAGCGTCGCCCCGATCATCATCGGATCAGGCCTGACCATCGCCGGTGCCTGCCTGTGTCTGAGCCTCGCGCGCCTTGACTACTTCCACACCATGGGCCCGGCCGTGGCCATCAGCATGCTGTTCACCATCACCGCGGCGCTGACGCTCGCTCCGGCCCTGCTCACACTGGGCAGCCTGCTGGCGCTGTTCGACCCGGCCCGCCCGAACAGCGGCCGGCTCTATCGGCGCATTGCCACGAGCGTGGTGCGCTGGCCCAAACCTGTTCTCGTCGCGAGCATGGCGATCGTCATGGTGGGGGCGGTCTTCGTCCCGACGTACCGAGTCAACTACGACGACCGCGCGTACCAACCCGCCGACGCTCCGGCCAATCTCGGCTTCCGAGCCGCTGACCGGCACTTCAACCAGAGCAAGCTGTTTTCAGAGATGCTGATGATCGAAACCGACCACGACATGCGCAACTCGGCGGACTTCATCTCTTTGGACCGCGTGGCCAAGGCCCTGATCGAGCTGCCCGGTGTCGCCATGGTGCAGAGCATCACGAGACCGCTGGGCCGACCCCTGGAGCATGCGACGATTCCCTACCTGTTCACCACGCAGGGCAGCGTGAGTGGCCAGCAGCTGCCGTTCAGCGAGCAGCAGAACGAAAACACCGAGAAGCAGGCTGAGATCCAGGCGCACTCATTGCAGGTCATTCAGCAGGTCATCGCCATCACCCAGCAGCTGGCCGACGAACTGCACTCCACCACCTTGACTTTCGAGAATCTCGAGCAGGTGACCGATGACATGAACCAGGGGATCTCCAACCTTGATGATTTCCTTCGCCCGCTGAAGAATTATTTCTACTGGGAGCCACACTGTTTCGACATTCCGGTGTGCTGGGCGATGCGGTCGTTGTTCGATTCCCTCGACGGTGTCGACCTTCTGGACCAACAGATCTCCGATGCCGTCACGTCCTTCGAGGCCATGGATCGGCTGATGCCGCAGATGATCGCGCAACTGGAGCAGATGAAAGCGGACAGTCAGGCCACGCTGGACATCATCACCAACAACTACGGGCCCGCGCATCTGCAGTCCACCGAAACCGACCAGACCTTCTACGACCTGATCAACGTCGGCAACGACTTCGACCAGGCACGCAGCGACGACTTCTTCTACATTCCGCACGAGGCCTTCGACAACGACGACGTCAAGACCGGGATGCAGCTGTTGATGTCACCGGACGGCAAGGCCGCCCGCTTCATCATCACCCATGAGGGCAACGCGATGGGCCCGGAAGGCATCGAGCACGTCGAGCAGTTCCCCGACGCCATCAAGAAGGCCCTCAAGGAGACCTCGCTGGCGGGTGCCAGGATCTACATCGGCGGCGCGGCATCGAACAACTTGGACATCAAGACCTATGCCGCATCGGATCTGCTCATCGTGGCGATCGCGGCGTTCGTGTTGATCTTCCTGATCATGTTGTACCTGACTCGAAGCCTGGTGGCAGCCATCGTTATTCCCGGCACCGTCGCGTTCTCCTTCGCCGGCGCGTTCGGGTTGTCGGTGCTGGTGTGGCAGCACCTGATCGGGCTACCGCTGCATTGGCTGATCCTGCCGCTGAGCTTCATCATCCTCGTCGCCGTCGGCTCCGACTACAACCTGCTGTTGATCTCCCGCGTGAAGGAGGAGACCGGGGCCGGGCTCAACACCGGTCTGATCCGGGCGTTGGGAGGCACGGGCACCGTGGTGACCTCGGCCGGCCTGGTGTTCGCCATCACGATGCTGTCGATGCTCGTCAGCGATCTGCGCACGATCGGCCAACTGGGAACGACGGTCTGTATCGGCCTGCTCCTCGACACCATGATCGTCCGTTCACTGGTAGTGCCCTGCCTGATGCGCCTGCTCGGCTCCTGGTTCTGGTGGCCCACGTTCATCCCGCAACGTCCGCGCAGGAGGGCATGACATGACGACGTCGACGCTGTACGGCATCCTCGCGATCATCTCGTTCTGTCTGATCTGGGTGGCCGCCGTCTTCGCGTTCATCTTCACCAGGCGTGTCAGGCAGCGCATGCACGTCACCGCGGCGCTCGGGATCGGTGCCGTCACCGCCGCGGTGCGCAAGGTGGGCAGGCGCACGCCGATGACTGCCGACGAGCTCCGTCTCGCCCGTCAGGTTCTCAACGACCGCGGCAGCCTTCTGGCACTTGCCATTCCGGCCACACTGTTCTCCCTCGGCTGCTTCTATGTGTTCGCCAGCCTTGAGCAGTTGCACGGTCGCACACCGTCCGAACGCACGTTCCTCGGCGTGTTCCCGATGATCACCGCGACGAACATGAGCCTGCAGGTCCTGCGCAGCGTGCGGCTCAAGAGGCGGGCCCGTGTGCTTGAACCGGTAGTCCCACCGGATGCCCCGCCGGACTCATCACCCGACGTTGGCGCAAACGACATCACCTCGGCTCAGCGGTCGGCTCCGCAGCAGGTTCGGCCGTAGCCCAGGGCACGCGGCAGGCGTCGCCGGAGTTGAAGCCCTGCTCGGTGATGCCCAGCGCGGAATACATCCGGGCCCGCATGTTCTCCACGCCGATCTGATAGGTCAGCTCGATGACCCCGTCGTCGCCGAACCGGCGGCGCAGGTCCTCGACCTGTTCGTCGGTGATCGTGTGCGGGTCCTTGGTCATGGCGTCGGCGTAGGCGATCGCGGCGCGCTCGTCGTCGGAGTAGGCCGGCGACGTCGCGTAGTTGTCGATGTCCTTCAACCGCTCCATGTCCAAATGCTCGAGCCGCATGAGCATGGCGCCGAAGTCCACGCACCACGAGCATCCGATGGTGCGCGCCGTCCAATACACGGCCAGTTCGCGCACGCAGGTCGGCAGCTTCTTCGAACCCGACTGCAGCAAGCCCTCATGCACGACGTTGGCCAGCATCAGCCGCGGGTGATGCGCGGCGACGGTGAACGGTTCGGGCACCTCGCCGAAGCGGCGCTTGGCGACGCGGTACAGCAGCTTGGTCATCAGCGGTGCCCGCTGCGGAGGCAGCGGTGGGATACGCGTTTTCTGTGTCATACCCGTTAGACGAGGCAGCCCGCCCGGATGTGACACGCATGCACGCGTGACTGGCGTCACACTCGCGGCGCCATCACACACCCGCGAAACGGAATCCTCGCAGCGAAAGTGCGAGTGTTGTGCTGCGAGGATTCCGCCTCGGCGAAGGGTCAGGGGGTGCCGACGCAGACGCCGCCGGCACAGGCGCCCGCACCGTCGGGTCCGGCTCCAGCCCCGGCGCCCGGCACGCCCGCGGTCGCGCCGCCGGGGCCTGCTCCCGCGCCTGCGCCACCTGCACCAGCATCAGCGCCGCCGGGCCCTGCTTCAGCCCCGGCGCCTGGCACGCCTGCGGTTGCTCCACCCGGGCCCGCACCTGCGCCCGGCGCGGGGGCGGGCGCGGGAGCTTCAGTGCCCGGTGCGGCGGTATCCGCCGGGGTCGTCACTGTCGTGGTTTCCGTGCTCGACGATGTGGTCGACGACGTTTCGGTCTCGCTGCTGCTGGTGTCGTCGCTGCTGCACGCGGTCAGCGTGGTCGCGATGGCGACAGCGGCAATACCTGACGTGATCGAGAAGCGGCGAAAGATTGTGCGGTTGGGCATGCTTCGGTCTCATTCCTGTTGCGTGGTCGAGCTTGGGCCGTATGACGGCCAAGTCCCAATACCCACTCCGAAGCGAATGCAACCCCTGCGATTTCGGCGCGCTAAACGGCGCTCAGCGCCCGTTTGCGCGCCGAAATCACTCAGCGGGCGAACATCAACGCCCGCTTGACCTCTTGGATGGCCTGCGTGACCTGAATGCCGCGCGGGCAGGACTCGGTGCAGTTGAACGTTGTGCGGCAGCGCCACACACCGTCGACCTCATTGAGGATGTCCAGGCGTTCGGCGGCGCCCTCGTCGCGGCTGTCGAAGATGAACCGGTGCGCGTTGACGATCGCGGCGGGCCCGAAATAGGAACCCTCGGTCCAATAGATCGGGCAGCTCGTGGTGCAGCACGCGCACAGGATGCACTTGGTGGTGTCGTCGTAGCGGGCCCGGTCGGTCGGGCTCTGAATCCGTTCGCGCGTTGGCGGGTTCCCGCTGACCATGAGGTAGGGCTTGATCGCGCGGTACGCGTCGAAGAACGGCTCCATGTTCACCACGAGGTCCTTCTCCACGGGCAGCCCGCGGATCGGCTCGACGGTGATGGTCAGCTGCTTCTTCGGGTCCTTCGGCAGCAGATCGCGCATCAGCACCTTGCACGCCAGCCGGTTGACACCGTTGATGCGCATCGCGTCCGAACCACAGACCCCGTGCGCGCAGGAACGCCGAAACGTCAGCGTGCCGTCCAGATACCACTTCACGTAGTGCAGCAGATTGAGCAGACGATCGGTGGGCAGGCACGGCACCCGGAAGCTCTGCCACCCGCCGGTGTCGGCGAACGCGTCGGGATCCTCCGGGTTGAAGCGCGCGATTTTCAGCGTCACCATCACGGCGCCGTCTGGAACCGGCGGCAGCGCAGGGTCTTTCGTGTCCACCTCGGGAGCAATACTCATCGTCAGTACTTCCGTTCCATCGGCTCGTATCGCGTCTGCACGACGGGCTTGTAGTCCAGCCGGATATCGCTGAGCAGGCCCTCGCCCTGCTTGTAGGCCATGGTGTGACGCATGTAGTTGGTGTCGTCGCGATTGGGATAGTCCTCGCGGGCATGGCCGCCGCGAGATTCCTTGCGGTTCAACGCGCCGACCACCGTGACCTCGGCGAGCTCGAGAAGCATGCCCAGCTCGATCGCTTCGAGCAAGTCGCTGTTGAAGCGTTTGCCCTTGTCGTGCACCGTGATTCGAGAATAGCGCTCCTTGAGCGCGTGGATGTCCGTCAGCGCCTGCTTCAGGGTCTCCTCGGTGCGGAACACCGCGGCGTTGTTGTCCATCGTCTGCTGCAGCGCGCCGCGGATGTCGGCCACGCGCTCGTTGCCGTGCTCGGAGAGGATGTCGCCGATCCAGCTGACCACCATGCCGGAGGGATTCGGCGGCAGGTCGACGTGGTCGTGGCCGAGCGCGTAGTTCGCGGCCGCGATGCCGGCCCGACGGCCAAACACGTTGATATCCAATAACGAATTGGTGCCCAACCGGTTGGCGCCGTGCACCGACACACACGCGCACTCCCCGGCGGCGTACAGGCCGGGCACGACGTTGGTGTTGTCGCGCAGTACCTGGCCGTGCACAGTCGTTGGGATACCGCCCATCACGTAGTGGCAGGTGGGGTACACCGGCACCAGTTCCTTGACCGGGTCGACGCCCAGATACGTCCTGGCGAATTCGGTGATGTCGGGCAGTTTCGCCTCGAGCACATCCTCGCCGAGGTGACGCACGTCGATGTAGACGTAGTCCTTGTGCGGGCCCGCGCCGCGGCCTTCGAGCACCTCGCGCACCATCGACCGGGCGACGATGTCGCGCGGCGCGAGGTCGACGATGGTGGGGGCGTAGCGCTCCATGAACCGCTCGCCCTCACCGTTGAGCAGTCGGCCGCCCTCGCCGCGCACCGCTTCGGAGATCAGGATGCCTAGACCGGCAAGGCCGGTCGGATGGAACTGGTGAAACTCCATGTCTTCCAACGGAAGTCCTTTGCGGAAGACGATGCCCAGCCCGTCGCCGGTCAGGGTGTGGGCGTTGGAGGTGGTCTTGTACATCCGGCCCGATCCGCCGGTGGCGAACACGATCGCCTTGGCGTGGAAGACGTGGATGTCGCCGGTGGCCAACTCGTAGGCGATGACACCTGTCGCGACGGGCCCGGCCGGCGTTTCGGTCAACGCGACGTCGAGCGCATAGAACTCGTTGAAGAACTCGACGTCGTGCTTGACGCAGTTCTGGTACAGCGTCTGCAGAATCATGTGGCCGGTGCGGTCGGCGGCGTAGCAGGCGCGGCGCACCGGGGCCTTGCCGTGGTCGCGGGTGTGCCCGCCGAACCGGCGTTGGTCGATGCGGCCCTCCGGGGTGCGGTTGAACGGCATCCCCATCTTCTCGAGGTCGAGCACCGCGTCGATGGCTTCCTTGCACATGATCTCGACGGCGTCCTGGTCGGCGAGGTAGTCGCCGCCCTTGACGGTGTCGAAGGTGTGCCACTCCCAGTTGTCCTCTTCGACGTTGGCCAGCGCTGCACACATGCCGCCCTGCGCCGCACCGGTGTGGCTTCGCGTCGGGTAGAGCTTGGTCAGAACCGCCGTGCGGACCCGGGGCCCGGCCTCGACGGCGGCGCGCATACCTGCGCCGCCCGCACCGACGATGACGACGTCGTAGCGATGTTCCTGGATCATTGGTTAACCCCGATGCTCGCGTCGAAGGTGACCAGAACGTAGGTGCCCAACACCAAAATGAACCCGGTGGCCAACAGCAACAGCGAGTTCAGATAGAACTTGGTGACGTTCTTGCGGGAGTAGTCGCCGATGATCGTGCGCATGCCGTTGGCGCCGTGCACCATCGCCAGCCACAGCAGCGCCATGTCCCAGATCTGCCAGAACGGTGACGCCCACCGCTGGGCGATGAAGTTGAAGTCGACCCGGTACACGCCGTCGTCCCAGATCAGCATGATGAACAGGTGTCCCAGGGCCAGCAGCACCAGAGCCACCCCGGAGAACCGCATGAACAACCACGCGTACTTCTCGAAGTAGGGGATGCCCCGCGGCCGTCGCGGCGCACGCGGGTGGTCCAGCGAAGCCGGTCTGTCGTGCTCCTTCTCCAGCACCGGGGCGATACGGCCCTCGCGGTGATGAGGCGTCCAGGCCGCCTTCGTCGCCGCATCGGGCGTCGTGCCCGTCGCTGCCGCCGAGGCCTCTGCCGCGCTCGTCGACGGCCCGCCCGCTGCCGCGCTCACAGGAACCGCTCCGCCATGTGCATGCCGATAACCCCCAGCGCCGGAATCATCACGGCCAGCCAAACGCCGGCCACCACCCACAGCATCAGGCGCTGATAGCGCGCGCCGTGCTGCCAGAAGTCGATCAGGATGACGCGGATGCCGTTGAGAGCGTGGTAGAGGACCGCTGCGACCAGTCCGATCTCCATCAGGCCGACGATCGGCGTCTTATAGGTGGCGACGACCTCGTTGTAGGCCTCCGGGCTGACGCGCACCAGCGCGGTGTCCACCACATGTACGAACAGGAAGAAGAAGATCGTCGCGCCGGTGATGCGGTGTAACACCCACGACCACATCCCGGGGTCCCCGCGGTAAAGGGTGCGTCTGCGCGGCCTCTTTGCTCGCGGGGCCGCAATCTCCGCATTCGTACTCATCGGGCCTCCAACGCCATCGGTAGACGCTTGGGTCGGCAGCGAACCCGGCCCAAACCTCGGGGCGACTCTAAACCCATTTGTAATGCCCAAAGCACTACCGTGTTACGCGTTCGGGGGTCTTTGACCTCGAAGTTAGGGTTACCTACATCACCTGGCGGGCTGTAGGGCGAAAGTTCGGAATGCATTCAGAGATCGGCTGGCGGTAATGACGTGACCATCAATATTGACTGGAATACATTGCGGCACAAAGCAACTGAGACTGCCGCCCACGCGTACGCGCCGTACTCGGGGTTTCCGGTCGGCGCGGCGGCACTGGTCGACGACGGCCGGATCGTGGCGGGTTGCAATGTGGAAAATGTCTCATATGGTCTTGGTCTCTGCGCCGAATGCGCCGTGGTCTGCGGCCTGCATTCCGGTGGCGGCGGCAGGCTGGTGGCGCTGTCCTGCGTGACCGCCGACGGAGAACCGCTGATGCCGTGCGGCCGTTGCCGTCAGGTTCTGCTGGAGCACGGCGGGCCCACGATGCTCATCGACCACCCGTCCGGCCCACGGCCGTTGGGTGACCTCCTGCCGGATGCGTTCGGTCCCCACGACTTGGCCCGTCGGGAGCCGTAAAGCCGTGACGCCGACCATATTCGACGCGCACGACCATCAGTTCGACGCGCCCACCGTCATCCGGACCAAACGCGACGGGGGCGTGCTCTCCGATGCGGCGATCGACTGGGTGATCGACGCCTACACCAACGGTCGGATCGCGGACTCGCAGATGTCGGCGCTGCTGATGGCGATCTTCCTGCGCGGCATGACAGGACACGAGATCGCGCGGTGGACGGCGGCGATGGTGGCCTCGGGTGAGCGCATGGACTTCACCGATCTGCGGCGCGACGGTAAACCGCTTGCGTTGGTGGACAAGCACTCCACCGGCGGCGTCGGCGATAAGATCACCATCCCGCTGGTGCCCGTCGTGATGGCGTGCGGCGGCGCCGTGCCGCAAGCGGCGGGCCGAGGACTGGGCCACACCGGCGGCACACTCGACAAGCTGGAAGCGATCCCGGGATTCACCGCGGAGATCTCGAAAGACCAGATCCGCCAACAGCTTTGCGACATGGGCGCAGCGATCTTCGCGGCCGGAGAGCTGGCGCCAGCCGATCGCAAGATCTATGCGCTGCGCGACGTCACCGGCACCACCGAGTCGCTGCCATTGATTGCCAGCTCGGTGATGAGCAAGAAGATCGCCGAGGGCGCGCGGGCGTTGGTGCTCGACACCAAGGTCGGCTCTGGCGCCTTCCTCAAGACCGAGGCCGAGTCGCGCGAGCTGGCCGAGACCATGGTGGCGCTGGGCACCGAGCACGGCCTGATTACGCGCGCGTTGCTGACCGATATGAACCGGCCCCTCGGCCGGACCGTCGGCAACGCGGTCGAAGTGCAGGAATCGCTCGACGTGCTGGCCGGGGGAGGCCCACCCGACGTGGTCGAGCTGACGTTGGCGCTGGCCGCCGAGATGCTCGACGCCGCCGGGTTGGACGGCCGCGATCCGGCGCAGACGCTACGCGACGGGTCGGCCATGGACTGCTTCCGCCGGCTGGTGACCGCCCAAGGCGGCGACTTGTCGCAACCGTTGCCGGTCGGTGCACACACCGAGACCATCACCGCGCCGCGCAATGGCACCATGGGCGATATCGATGCCATGGCGGTAGGTCTGACGGTGTGGCGGCTCGGCGCGGGTCGTGCCGCCCCCGGCGAGCGCGTGCAGGCGGGCGCCGGCCTGCGCATTCACCGGCGGCCCGGCGAACCCGTCGCCGCAGGTGAGGTGCTGTTCACGCTGTACACCGACACCCCGGAGCGCTTCACCGGCGCGATAGCCGAGATGGACGGCGCCTGGAGCGTCGGCGACACCGCGCCCGACATCGGGCCCCTCATCATCGATCGGATTGCAGGCGGACGCGAGGAGCAGTCATGACCACACCACTGACCCTCGACACCATCCGGCAGGCGCCCAAGGCGCTGCTGCACGACCATCTCGACGGCGGGCTGCGGCCGGCGACGGTGCTGGACCTGGCCGCGCAGGCCGGCTACGACGACCTGCCCGCCACCGACGTCGACAGCCTGGCCGAATGGTTCCGCACCGCCGCGCACAGCGGATCGCTGGAGCGCTACCTCGAGCCGTTCGCGCACACCGTCGGCGTCATGCAGACGCCCGAGGCGCTCTATCGGGTGGCCTATGAGTGCGTCGAAGACCTGGCCGCCGACAACGTCGTATACGCCGAGGTCCGGTTCGCCCCCGAACTGCACATCGACAAGAACCTGTCGATGGACGAGGTCGTCGACGCCGTGCTGGCCGGATTCGCCGATGGCGAGAAGGCCGCCAGCAGTGAGGGTCGCACGATCACGGTGCGCTGCTTGGTGACCGCGATGCGTCATCAGGCGCGGTCGCTGGAGATCGCCGAACTGGCGATCCGGTTCCGGGACAAGGGAGTTGTCGGGTTCGACATCGCGGGCGCCGAGGCAGGTTATCCGCCGACGCGGCACCTCGACGCCTTCGAGTACATGCGAAATGCCAACGGCCACTTCACAATTCATGCTGGCGAGGCGTTCGGGCTGCCGTCCATTCACGAGGCGATCGCGTTCTGCGGCGCCGACCGCCTCGGCCACGGCGTGCGCATCGTCGACGACATCACCGTCGCGCCGGACGGCTCGGTCCACCTCGGCCGGCTGGCAGCGCTGTTGCGGGACAAGCGCATTCCGCTCGAACTCTGCCCCACCTCCAATGTGCAGACCGGCGCTGTCGCCAGCCTGGCCGAGCATCCGTTCGACCTGCTCGCCCGGTGCCGATTCCGCGTCACGGTCAACACCGACAACCGGCTGATGAGCGACACCTCGATGAGCAAGGAGATGTCCCAGCTGGTGGAGACGTTCGGCTACGGCTGGAGCGATCTGGCGAGGTTCACCATCAACGCGATGAAGTCGGCGTTCATCCCGTTCGACGAGCGGCTGGCCATTATCGACGAGGTGATCAAACCGCGCTTCGCGGTCCTCATCGGCTGACTCACCTTTTCCGGCGAGCAGACGCAAAAGTCCGCACTGTCCAGGGGCGATTTCAGGCAGTGGATGCAACAGCGGGTGGTTTTGGCGGGTTTGAGAGTAGCTCGTCGAGGACTTCAGCGGGTTTCTTCCAGCCGAGGGTTTTGCGGGGTCGGGTGTTGAGTTGGGCGGCAACGTAGTCGAGGTAGTCGGCCGGGAACACTGATAGGTCGGTGCCTTTAGCAAAGTATTG
>NZ_PDCP01000110.1 GCF_002553505.1 Mycolicibacterium agri
AACTGTATCCGCCCAGAATGGGCGCACAGACCCCGAGCACGAGTCCCATGTCGTGATAGAGCGGCAACCACGAGACGAGGGTGCTGTCGAATGGTGGGATGCCGTCGCGGTCTGCGAAATAGCCAGCGATCAACTGTTCGTAATTCGTTTGGAGATTCTCGTGCGTGATCATCACACCCGCGGGATTGCGGGTGGATCCCGACGTGTACTGCAAATAGGCGATAGCGCCTTCAATGGGGTCATCACCAGCGGACCGCGACGGCGTTTCCTGTTTGAGCAAATCGATCTCAATCAACGGCGCGGAGAACTCCCCGCCTTCCGTTTCAAAATATGAGGCCACCGACTTCACGACCGAGGACGTTGTCAGCACGGCGGTCGGCGAGGCGTCGCGGATGACCGAATCGACCCGTTCGTCGCTGACCCCGCCGAGCGGAACCGAAAGCGGAACCGCGATCACCCCGGCGTGTAAAGCACCCAGGAAAGCGAGAACGTAATCCAATCCTTGGGGCGCCAATATCACCGCGCGGTCACCCGGCGACAGCGACAATTTCAACTGTTCGGCAATGGTGCACACCTGCCGGTACAACTGCGGCCAGGTCACACTTTCGGCCACGCCGTCCCAGTCCTGCTCATAATCGACGAACGTGAATGCCGTGTCATCGGGCTGGAGGCTCGCACGCTCCCGCAGAACTGCCGTCAAGGATGTTTCGACCACCGGACGAGGTTAACCTCATCGACGCCAAAAGAGCGATGAACGATGCGGTCTCTACGGGGTCGGATAAGCTGCGGTGGCGCCAGTCAGGCAACGGATTAGTTTTCCTAAATCGTTGCTGTGAGGAGGGGGAATGAGTCCAATTGGGGCAGGCGACGCTGGCCAAAAGCGCTCGGCTTCACCAGCGGCTTCGGCCACGTTCGACGCGACATCGGTTGCCCCGATTGCAATCATCGGCATGGCTTGCCGACTCCCCGGGGGGATCGATTCCCCCGACCGGCTGTGGGACGTTCTGCAGCACGGCACTGACTTAGTCACCGAAGTTCCGCCTGACCGGTGGGACGCCGACGAATACTACGATCCCGAGCCGGGAGTGCCTGGACATTCGGTGTCGAAGTGGGGCGCGTTCCTCGACGATGTCGCAGGCTTCGATGCCGAATTCTTCGGCATCGAAGAGCGCGCGGCCACTGCACTGGATCCCCAGCACCGTCTGCTTCTCGAGACCTCCTGGGAAGCCATGGAACACGCCGGCCTGACACCGGGCCAGTTGAACGGGTCGCCGGCCGGGGTGTTCATGGGGCTCACCCGCAACGACTACCAGTCGGTGACGGCCGACTCTTCCGCCATGGAGGGGCCATACGCCTTGCAAGGCAACACATTTGGCATGGCGTCGGGGCGCATCGCCCGTACGCTGGGGCTTCGCGGTCCCGCGTTGACGGTGGACGCCCTGTCGTCTTCTGGGTTGCTCGCCGTGCATATGGCCTGCCGCAGCCTGAACGACGGCGAGAGTGATCTGGCGTTCGCCGGTGGGGCATTCGTGATGCTGGAGCCGAAGAGGTTTCTGGCCGAATCGGCGCAAGGCAACTTGTCTCCGACCGGGCGCTGTCACGCCTTCGACGCCAACGCCGACGGATACGTCTGCGGCGAAGCCGCTGCGGTCGTCTTGCTCAAACGCCTCGCGGATGCGCAGCGCGACGGCGACCGGATCCTGGCTGCGGTGCGTGGCACGGCGGCCAACCACGACGGCCACACCGAGAGTTCCGCAACGCTGTCTCCGAATGCGCAGAAGGCCGTCTATCAATCGGCGTTGAGCGCTGCCGGCGTCGAGCCCGCCAGCGTCGGCATGGTGGAGGCGCACGGCGCCGGCATCCCGGCTAGTGACGTGGCCGAATACACAAGCCTGACAGAGGTATACGGGACCGACAGCCCCTGCGCACTGACGTCGGCGAAGACCAACCTCGGCGATACCCAGTCAGCCTCCGGTGTCGTGGGGCTGATGAAAGCCGTACTCGCCCTTCGGCACGGAGTCGTGCCAGCGAATCTGCATTTCACCCGTCTGCCAGACAAGCTGGCCGGACTCGACACCAAACTCTTTGTGCCGCAGACGAGCACGCAATGGCCCATCGAAGACCGGCATCCGCGGCGGGCGGCGGTGTCGTCATATGGAGCGTCGGGAACCAACGTTCACGCGATCCTGGAGCAAGCGCCGACCGCCGCCGGACGCAGTGAAGCCGGCGCGCGCACCGAACCGGCGACCACTCCCCTGCCGTTCCCGTTCTCGTCGACCTCCGCCGACGCACTCCGCCGCAGCGCGGGCCGACTCGCGGAATGGGTGAAGACCCGCGACGACGTGACATTGCCGGATCTGGCCTACACCCTGGCGCGTCGACGCACGCACCGCCCGATACGCGCCTGCGTCCTCGCGAGCAATACACAGGAACTCACCGCGGCGTTGCAGGAGATCGCCGACGGCGATACCGACACACCGCATCACACCGCCGTCGGACAAGACGACCGCGGGCCGGTATGGGTGTTCTCCGGGCCGAACTCGCAGTGGGCGGCGATGGGCGCGCACCTGTTGAAGACCGAACCCGTTTTCGCGGATACGGTCGCAAGAGTCGACTCGCTGATCGCCCGCGAGTCCGGGTTCTCGGTGACCGATGCGATCGCCGCCCAGAACATCGTCACCGACACCGACCGGACCCTGCCGACGCTGTTCGCCATGCAGGTCGGTCTGGCGGCGGCGCTGCAGGCGCACGGGGTGCGCCCTGGCGCGGTGATCGGGCACTCGGTCAGCGAGACCGCCGCCGCCGTCGTCGCGGGTGCGCTCTCCTTGGAAGACGGAGTTCGGATCGTCTGCCACCGATCCCGGCTGATGTCGCGCATCGACACCGCCGGCGCGATGGCATCGGTGGACATGCCTGCCAAACAAGTGCTTTCGGAGTTGACGGCGCGCCGAGCCAAGGATGTCGCGGTGGCGATCGTGGCGTCTCCACAGTCCACGGTGATCAGCGGCGCCGCTGAGACCGTTCACGACATGGTCGCGAATTGGAAACGGCGCGATGTGGCTGCCCGCGAGATCGCCGCCGACGTCGCCCTGCATTCGCCTCAAGTCGACCCGATCCTCGACGAGCTGAAAACAGAGCTGGCAGAGCTGAACCCGATGGAACCCCGGGTTCCCTTCTACTCCGTCACCCAGTTCGACCCACGCGAACAGCCCTTGTGCAACACCAGGTATTGGGTCGACAACCTGCGGAAGACCGCACGCTTCGCCGCGGCGGTCCGAGCCGCCATCGAGGACGGCTACCGGGTGTTCCTCGAACTTGCGCCGCACCCGATGTTGACCGAGCCCATCGAAGCGACTGCCCGCAATCTCGACACCCCCCTTGCCGTTCTGGCCGCCATACCTGGTGAGCGCCCCCCGCAACACGGCCTGCGGGGCTTGATGGCTGATCTCTACGAAGCCGGTGCCGCCGTTGACTTCTCGGCGCTGCTTCCCGACGGGCAGTTGGTGGATGCCCCGCTGCCGATCTGGACGCATCGTCGGCTGTGGCTGAGCAGCGAAGATCGCACATCTCAGCGCCGCGGCGACAGCGTCATCGAGGTGCACCCGCTGCTGGGCGCGCATGTGCACCTGCACGAAGAACCGGAACGTCATGTCTGGGAAGCCGTGATCGGCACAGCCGCACAACCGTGGCTCGCCGATCATCAGATTGACGACACCGCAGTGCTTCCCGAGGCGGCCTACTGTGAGATGGCATTGGCAGCTGCGCACACCGTCTGCGGCGAGGCGGCCGAGGTGCGCGACATCCGTTTCGAGCAGTCGTTGATCCTGGATGAGCAGACCACAGTGAGTGCTTCCGCGACCGTGTCACCGAGCGGCGTCGCGGAGTTCGCCGTGGAAACTCATCGCGAGGGTGAGCCGGTGCGGCACGCCGCCGCGGCACTCCACGCCGCCGAGGCTGAACGGCCACCGGCGCACGACGTCTCTGCCTTACTCGCCGGGCATCCGCACCGTGCGGACGGCGCTGAGCTGCGTAATCGTTTGCAGCACCGAGGTTTGAAGTTCGGCCCGGCTTTCGCCGGTCTGGCCGCCGTCCGTACCGGCGACGGCCCGACGGTGCTGGCCGAACTGGCGATCCCGCGCCCAATCCGCTCTCAGATGGCAGGTTTTGTCCTGCATCCCGCGCTGCTGGACGCCTGCCTTCAGGCCATCTCGGCGCATCCCGACGTCGCGGCTCTGGGAGGCAATTTCGTGGCGTTGCTGTCGACCGTCCGGCGCCTACGCGCGCATGGCGCGGCCAACAACGCGAGGTATTGCCTGTCGAGGGTGTCGCGAGCAGACTCCGCCGTCATCGAGGCGGACATGGAGCTACTCGGCGAAGACGGGACCGTCCTCCTCACCGCGCAGGGTGCGCAATTCACCGCAGGAGCGTCGCCGGAGGAGCTACGGGATCGAGTGCTCGCCGAGCGGTTGCTCGCGATCGAATGGTGGCAGGCGAAACTGCCCGAACATTCCAACGCCGACGCCGGGACCTGGCTCCTGGTCAGCGCCACCGACGATGATGAACTGACGCATTCCCTGGCCGGGGCATTGAAAGACCTTGGCGCGCAGTGCGCGACGCTGCGATCGCCGCAGGGCGGCGACCTCACCGCAAGCGCCGATGAGTTGAAAGAGCGGTTGGCGACCGATGTGTACGCCGGCCTGGTGATCGTGACAGGTCCGCGAGACCGCCCAGAGGCGCAGTCGCCCCAGTCCGGGCGCGAGTGTGTGCAGCACCTTCTGCGCATCATCCGCGACCTGCCGGAGGCCCAATCGGGATTGCCTCGCCTCTACGTAGTGACGCGCGGTGCCCAGACCGTCGTGCCGTCCGACAGGGCCAATCTGCAGCAAGCAGGCATCCGAGGTTTGATGCGGGTGGTCGGCGCTGAGCATCCGCACCTGCGCGCCACCCATATCGACGTCGACGAGGCGACCGATCCTCGCCAGCTGGCCCAACAACTGGTCAGCGGATCCGAAGAAGACGAGACCGCGTGGCGAGGCGGCGCCTGGTACACGGCACGGTTGTGCCCGTCTCCCCTGCGGCCGGAGGATCGCCGGACCGCCGTAGCCGAGCATGGGCGCGACGGCTTGCGGGTCCAGATCCGCGCCACCGATGCGCCAGAGTCGGTGGAACTGGTTGGCTGCGAACGCATCGCACCGACTGCCGGGCAGATCGAAGTCGCGGTCAGCGCGTCGAGCGTCAATGTCGCAGATGTGTTGACTGCCACGGGCAAGTCCCCCGGCATCGACGGTCACCTACCACAGCTCGGTATGGATTTCGCCGGTGTGGTGACCGCGGTCGGGCCCGGCGTCACCGAGCATCAGGTCGGTGATCACGTCGGCGGCGTCGCCGACGGTTGTTGGCGCACCTTCATCACCTGCGCCGCGGATTCGGCCGTGACTCTGCCCGACGGTTTGTCCGACGGCCAGGCGGCCGCGGTCACCACCGCGTATGCCACCGCGTGGTACGGGCTGCGTGATCTCGCGCGGATCGAGTCGGGCGAGAAGGTGTTGATCCATTCCGCGACGGGCGGTGTCGGACTGGCGGCCATTGCCGTGGCGCGTGCCGCGGGCGCCGAGATCTTCGCAACGGAGGACAGCAACGAACGTCGACAGTTGTTGCGTGACGTGGGGATCGAGCACGTCTACGACTCCAGCATCGAGTTCGCACACGCGATCCAGCAAGACACCGGCGGCGCCGGTGTCGACGTTGTGCTCAACTCGCTGACCGGTGCAGCGCGACGCGCGGGAATCGAAATCCTGGCCCCTGGTGGACGATTCGTCGAAATCGGTCAAGGCGACCATCATCGCGACGGCCGCCTGGAGCTTTCTGCGTTGCGCCGCAACCTGACGTTTCACAGCCTCGACCTTGCGCTGATGTCTCGCACCCACCCGAAACGGGTTCGCGAACTGTTACGCACCGTGTACCGGTTGGTCGCCGACGGCGAGTTGCCCATGCCGCAGAGCACGCACTACCCGATCGCCGACGCCGCCGCTGCCCTTCGGGCGACGGCCGAGGGGCGGCACACCGGAAACATCGTCCTCGACATCAACCGCGACGAGAGCAGCAGCGTGGTGCTGCCGCCGACGGATGTTCCGGTCTTCCGACGCGATGGGGCGTACCTCGTCACCGGCGGTCTGGGGAATCTCGGGCTTTTCCTCGCGGAGAAGATGGCGGCGGCCGGTTGCGGGCGGATCGTCCTGTGCTCGCGTTCTGAGCCGACGGCCGCGGCCACGCAGGTCGTCGAACGCATCCAGTCCGCGGGCACCGACGTAGTGGTCGAGCGCGGTGATATTGCCGATCTCGATACAGCGCAGCGGGTGGCGTCCAGCGCGACCGCAACCGGGCTTCCGGTGCGCGGCGTGCTGCATCTCGCCGCAGTGAGCGACGACGTCACGCTGTCGAATATCACAGATGACGTCGTCGAACGTTCTTGGGCACCAAGGGTTTACGGTGCGTGGAACCTGCATCTCGCCACGACCGGCCAGCCACTGGACTGGTTCTGTTCCTTCTCCTCGACGGCGGCGTTGGTCGGTTCTGCCGGTCGGGGCGCTTACGCCGCTGCCAATAGTTGGTTGGACGCATTCACCTCGTGGCGCCGTGCGCAAGGGTTGCCTGCCACGACGATCGCCTGGGGCACCTGGAGCAGGTTCGGCCGCGATGCTTCTGCGGGCGGCGACAGCCACATCGACCCCGAGGATGGCGCCTATGCATTCGAGACGCTGCTGCGCCACAACCGCGGTTGCATCGGTTACGCGCCGGCCACATCCGTGACGTCGCTGGCCTCGTCGCAAAACAGCCCCTTCACCGAAGCGCTTCTTGCCGGCCAAACCGCAACGGGCAGAGGCAGACTCCACGCCGAACTCACGCTGTTACCGCCGGACGAGCGGCCGACGAGGCTGCGTCGGTTCATTTCCGACCAGGTCAGTCTCGCCCTGCGCCGCAAAGTCGACCCGGACCGGCCGCTGGCCGAATACGGCGTCGATTCTCTGGTCGCGCTCGAGTTGCGGACGCGCTTGGAATCCGAAACGGGCATCCGGCTGACGTCCGGCGACATCGCCACCACGTCCATCCGTGATCTGGCGACGCTGGTGTCCGAGAGGCTGGTGTCCGAGAGGCTGGCGCCCGTCGAGGCCGGCTGACATCTGTTGCCGACGAGGGCGATCCGTCAGAGGATCTCGCCGGCCAGGTTGAACTCAGCCAGTGTTCGCGTCATGAGGTCGCGCAGCGCGGGCTTGGTGTTCGCAGCGCCCGGTTGGTAGGCGACCAGGCTGATTCCCAGCTTGCCGCCGACGCGCCCGGACTGCACATGCATGAGGCCGCCTGCCCGCTCGAGCCATTGCCGGGTCACATTGCTGGCGCCTCGGGTGGTGACGTACTCGGCGTCGGTGCCGTCGATACGGCACATCAGCATGCCGAAGTCGCCGAGGTTGGAACAGAACACCGGCATGTCGGGATCACCGAACATGAAGTCCGTCAATCGGTTCACCGCGCGCTTCGGCATCAGTTGGGTAAGCCAGACGATGCCGATCGCGGCGGGGGGCATCACGTCGTATGCCGACGTGTCCGGTGCCTCACGAAGAGCTCGCAGCTCCTGGTCCATCGTGGCGCGAAGGTCGCGCAGATCTGTAGTCACCGGAGCCGGGTCGATGCTGACGCGCGCGAACGACAACGCGATCGCACGTGTGTCGTCGTCGGTGCGGTCGCTCCTGGGGAGCTGCAAGGTGACGGCGCCATCGCTGGCACGCCGGCGCCCGAGACGCTCGGCGAGCTTGGCGGCGACCCCGGCAAGGAGTGTGTCACTCGTGCCGCCAAGTGCTTTCGCGCGGGCATCCCAATCGACCACGTCGATGTAGATCGTGACACCCGGCACAACAATGGGCTTGTCGTCGTCGACGTCGCGGACGGCGACAGCTTTCGCTGCCGGTGCCTCGACACGTTCACGTCGGGCCTCACGCCGGGCACGTCGGGACGATTTCGCTGCCGTGGCGAGATCGCGTCGGTGCTGGCGGGCCAGTTTGACCACCGCGCCCACCGCGTGGGCGATCTCCGGTACATCCCGGGTGAACTCACGGGCGTCCTTTGCCGCCGCCCGTAGCCGTGTGCGGGAACGTGGTTGCGGGAGACCGAGATCGCGGGTGTTGCCCATGACCGCTTCGGCGATCGCCATGGCCAGGCCGAGGCCGTCGAGGAGATAGTGCGAAACCACCAGGCTGACCGCGGTCGAGCCGTCCGTGAGGGCCAGCACGGCCAGATGCCACCCCGAACCCGACTCAGGGTCAGTCGTGATCTGCGTGCGTTCGTCGGCCCAATCGCTCAGTTCGGTACGTGGACGGGGATGGGGGGCGATCTCGATGTCCGAGGGGCCTGGATCCGCCACCCACCGATGCCGGGCGAACCGCAGCGGCGATCGTTCGATGCGCCGGCCCAGCATCCCGCGTGCGAGATTGTGATGGAAGCGCCTCAGCCCGTCGAAGTCGATGGGGTGCTCATAGACCCACAGCACCTGCATGACTTGCTCTTGGCCCGTTGCGTGCTGGGCGGTGAAGAAGGCGTGGTCGGCCAGCTGGAGTCGATTGTCCTGCAGCTCTTCACCATTGGGCGCGGAGTCGTCCGTCGCCGTCAAGACTTCCTGTTGGGCGGGCGGGGCGGTGACCGCTGGGGTGGCAGTGGACGTGGGCCGCGAAGCGGGCACGACGGTGGACCTCGACGCCGGCGCGGAAGCGGGCGTGGCGACGGGCGCGACACCGCTGCTTGGCGCCGGGCCGTCGGCAGCCGCGGGTTGGGTGGACGCCAGTTTTTCGCAGAGCAGGTCGGCCAGATCGCGAATGGTGGTGGTGGCGGCGACTTCGCGGGGCGTGATGCGTATGCCGGTTTCGGCCTCGATCCGCGTGCGCAGTTCCAACGAGCCCAACGAGTCGAGCCCGTATTCGGACAACGGGTGGTCGGGGTCGATGCTGCGCCGCAGCAGCAGGCTGACCTGTCCGGAGATCAGCCGCCGCAATCGGATGGGCCACTCGTCCCGCGGCAGCTCGTCAAGCTCCGCACGCAATGTCCTTGTGCCGGTGGTGTTTTGCTCGGCCGAGCGGAACTCCTCGGCGAAGGGCGTGCGTTGGGCGAAGGAGCTCAACCACTGTGTGCCGATGAATGGCGCATACCCGGTGTAGGCGCGGTCGTGCCTTAGCAACGCTTCGAACGCGTAGCCGCCCTCCTCAGGCGCGATGGCCACGTCGGTCAGTTCGGCCAGCGCGGTTCCGCGGCCGATCTCCCCCCATGCGCCCCACGCGATCGCGATGGCAGGCAGGCCCTGGGCCCGCCGCCACATGGTGAACGCGTCCAGCCAGCTGTTGGCCGCGGCGTAAGCCCCCTGCCCGGGCGAGCCCACCAGCGCGGCCGCCGAGGAGAACGAGCAGAACCAGTCCAACGGCTGCTCGACGGTGGCGCAGTGCAGATTCCATGCACCGTGAACTTTGGGCGCCCAATTGCGTTCGATCAGCTCGTCGGTGATGTTGCCCAGTGTGGCGTCCTCGACGGTTCCTGCCAGATGCAGCACGCCGCGCACCGCAAGCCCGGTGGCCGTCGCCAAGGCCACCAGCCGTGCCGCCGTCTCGGGTTGGGCGATGTCGCCGCACTCCACCACGACGTCGGCACCCGTCGCGCGCATCCGCTCCAGGGTCTGCAGGGTCGACAGCGTCGGCTGGGAACGCGAGGACACGACGATGCGCCCGCATCCCGCCGCCGCCATCTTCTCCGCAAGGAACAATCCCAAGCCGCCGAGCCCGCCCGTGACGATGTAGGCGCCGTCGGCACGGAAGATCGGCACGTTGGCCGGCGGAACGACCACGCGGCTGCGCCCTTCGCGCGGAATATCGAGGACGAGTTTGCCGGTGTGCTGAGCACCGCTCATCAACCGGATCGCGGTCGCGGCATCGGCCAGCGGGTAGTGCGTGCTTTGCGGCAACGGCAGCTCGCCGTCGGCGGTGAGGCGATAGACCGTGTTCAGCAGCTCCCGGAACCGCTCGGGTTGCCCGTAGGACAGCAAGCCGAGGTCGACGCCGTAGAACGCGAGGTTGCGCCGGAACGGAAACAGACCCAACCGCGTGTCACCGTAGATGTCGCGCTTGCCGATTTCGACGAACCTGCCACCATGCGCCAGCAGTTCGACGCCCGCGCGTTGGCCGGCGCCGGTAACCGAGTTGAGGACGATGTCGACGCCGTATCCCGCCGTGTCACGGCGAATCTGGTCGGCGAACTCGATGCTCCGTGAGTCGTACACCTGCTCGATGCCCATGTCGCGCAACAACTGCCGACGCTGCGGACTACCCGCGGTAGCGAAGATCTCGGCTCCCGCGGCGCGGGCGATGGCGATTGCGGCCTGCCCCACGCCGCCTGTCGCGGAGTGAATCAGCACCTTGTCGCCGGCGGCGATCTTGGCGAGATCGTGCAGGCCGTGATAGGCCGTCGCGTGCGCGGTGGTGATCGCCGCGGCCTGCCCTTCGGTAAGCCCGTCGGGCAGCGTGACGGCCTGACGCGCGTCGCAGGTGAGATACGTGCCCCAGCAGCCGTCGGCGCACAACCCGGCGACACGGTCGCCCACCTTGTGGTCGGTCACGCCGAGTCCCACCGCGGTCACCACCCCGGCGAAATCGGTGCCCAGCTCCGGTAGCCGCCCCTCGAAGGCGGGGTAGCGGCCGAAGGCGACCATGACATCGGCGAAGTTGATGCTCGACGCGCTGACCGCGACCTCGATCTGTCCCGGTCCCGGTGGAATCCTGTCGCAGGCAACGAGTTCCAAGGTTTCGAGGTCGCCGGGAGTGCGGATCTTCAGGCGCATGCCGTCGCGCTCGTGGTCGGCGACGGCCGTATGCCGCTCTTCGGGCCGCAGCGGCGTGGGGAACAGGCGCGCGGTATACCATTCGCCGTTGCGCCAAGCGGTCTCGTCCTCGTCGGACCCACTGAGCAACTGGTGGGCCACCTGCTCGAAATCGGTCGATTGGTCGAGATCGATTTGGGTTGGCCGCAATTGCGGGTATTCGACGCCGATAACCCGCGTCAGGCCACGCAGCCCGCCCTGCTCCAGATTAGCGACGTCCCCCTCGACCACGGTGTGGGCGTTTCGGGTCACGACGTAGACGCGAGGCGTTGTCGGGGTCTCCGCCAATTCGTGCGTGATGCGAACCAGGTGTTGGACATACCCACGGCCCACCAACAGGCCCTGATCCTCGGAGTCGCTACTCTTCGCTCCCGTGAGGATCACAACACCGGTGATTCCGTTTTCCCGCACATGTTTTTGGAGTTCGGCCGAGCTTGCGGCGATGTCACCGTGCAGGGGCCAGCACATCGTGATGCACTGTGCACCATGCTTTTTCAGCACGTCGGTCAATGAGGTTGCGCCCATGTCGTCGGCAAGGCTGATCAACAGCCAAGTGCCGGCGTCGGCGTGCGTGACCTCAGGCAGATGTCGCAGCCGCCATTCGACGGTCAGCAGCCGCTCACGCAGTACCCGATCCTTGCGGTCCTGCTCCGATTCCGCCGTGCCCAAGCGGAGTCCCTGCACCCCAAGCAAAACCGATCCGTGCTCGTCGAGCAGATCCAGGTCGGCCTCGACCCCGCGGGCGTCGGCGTTGGTCACTCGCACGAAGCAGTACTGCGCTCCGTCGGCGCCGCCGTAGTTACGCAGACGTCGCGCGCCTAACGGCAATGCCAGCGCCTGCCCGCCCAGGGCCCGCACGGAAGGATGTGCGGCAACGGCCTGGAAACACGCATCCAACAGCGCCGGATGGATCTCGTAGTGATCCTGCTGCGCGCGGATATCCCGCGGGATCGCCACCTCAGCCAGGATGGTTGCGTTCTCACCCTCACCGATGTGGACGGCGCCGAGACCACTGAAGGCCGCACCGTACTCAACACCGCGCTGGGCCAACTGGTCACGCACTTCTGTGCCGTCGACGCGTCGCGGATGCGCGGCGGTCAGCGCAGAGGTGTTGTGGGGCTGCGGCCGGTCATGCTCTACCGCGTGGAGGACCGCGGTGGCCTGCCGCGTCTGTTCGCCGGCCTGATCTGTCTGGACAGTGAAGTCGATGACACCCGGCGATGAGACCGAACCCCAAGCGCTGACCGTGGTCTGCTCATCCAGGATCAATGCCTGCTCGAAACTGATGTCGCGAACCTCAGAAGCGGTGCCCAGCACCGCGCGGGCCGCCGCGAGCGCCATCTCGCAGTACGCCGCGCCGGGAAACACTGCCACGTCGCGGACCCGGTGCTCGGCCGGCCACGGCAGCACACCGGTGCCGATTTCGGCCTGCCAGACATGGCGTTCGGGCTCTTCCGGCAACTGCACGTGCTGGCCCAGTAGCGGATGCACGGACACCGTGCTTCCGCCTCGTGTCGACGCTTTGTGGTCTTCGCCGTCCATCCACAGCCGGCGATGGGTCCAGGTCGGCAGCGGGGCGTCCACCAGACGGCCGCCCGGGTAAAGCACGGAGAAGTCGACGGCGGCGCCTGCGCTGTGTAGGTCACACAGCAGGCTGCGCATGCCGTGTGGCAGATCCTGTTCCCGCCGCATGCTCGCCAAAGTCGCCAGCGGCATGTCGAGACTGCGCGCCGTCTGCTCGACGGCGTGCGTCAGCAGCGGATGCGGCGCCAACTCCGCGAAAACGCGGTACCCGTCCTCAAGGGCTGCCCGGACCGCCCCGCTGAACCGCACCGTGTTGCGCAGATTGTCAACCCAATAGCCGCTGTCGCACATCGGCTGCTGACGCGGATCGAACTGCGTCGCAGAGTAATAGGGCACCCGAGGCTCCATCGGGTTCAGGTCGGCCAGTGCCGTCGCCAGGTCGTCGAGGATCGGCTCGACTTGAGGCGAATGCGATGCGACATCCACGGCGATCTCGCGTGCCATCACGTCGCGCTGCTCCCACGCCGTCACCAGTTCGCGAACCGTCTCGGCGGCTCCGCCGATCACCGTGGAATGCGGTGATGCCACCACCGCCACCACGACGTCCTTAATCTCGTTGACTGCCAATTCCGAAAGCACTTGCTTGGCAGGCAATTCCACCGATGCCATGGCACCTGCACCGGCGATGCGGGTCATCAACTTCGAGCGACGGCAGATGACACGCGCGCCGTCTTCGGGTGACAGCGCGCCCGCGACGACGGCCGCGGCGGCCTCGCCGAGCGAATGGCCGATCACCGCGCCCGGTCGCACCCCGTACGCGTCCAGTGTGGCCGCCAGAGCGACCTGGATGGTGAACAGCGTCGGCTGGACCCTGTCGATCCCGGTGACCGTCTGCGGTGCGCACATTGCGTCGGTCACCGAGAACCCGGACTCGCGGGCGATGATCGGCTCGAGTTGCGCGACCGTTGCGGCGAACACCGGTTCGGTCGCGAGGAGCTGGGCACCCATCGCCGGCCACTGCGACCCCTGCCCGGAGAACACCCACACCGGTCCCCGATCGTCTCGTCCGACGGCGGTCGAAAGAGGCGTTTCGGTACCACTCTCGGCGATCTGACGCAACGCCGCAATGAGCTCCTGCCTGTCGCTCGCGATGACTGCCGTACGCACCGGACGTCGGGCACGGCGGCGCGCCAGGGTGTAGGCGAGGTCCGGCAGGTCGACGTCCTCGTGTGCAGCGATCCAATCGGCCAGTCGCCCGGCGTGGCGTCGCAGCTCCTCGGCCGAGGTGGACGACAGCACGAACAGCAGTTGTTCTGCGGCCGGCGCTGTCGCCTCGGCCGGCCGATCTGCCTCGGCGGCCTGGGGCGGTTCCTCCACTATGGCGTGAACATTCGTTCCCGACAGCCCATACGACGACACCGCCGCCCGCCGCGGCGCATGACCATTGGTGGGCCATGGCGTATTCTGCTGCGGCACAAACAGTTGCGTGTCGATGCCGGTGAGTTCATCCGGCAGCCGGGTGAAGTGAAGGTTGCGCGGGACCGTGCCGTGATCGATGGCGAGGATCGCCTTGATCAGTCCGAGAACGCCTGCGGCCGACTGGGTATGGCCGAGGTTGGTCTTCACCGATGCCAGGGCGCACGGGCCTTCGATGCCGTATACCTCTGACAGGCTTGCGTATTCGCTGGGGTCACCCACCGGTGTGCCGGTGCCGTGGGCCTCGACCATGGCGATGGTCGCCGGGTCGACACCTGCATTCTGCAACGCCGCGCGGTAAACCGCGGTCTGCGCGTCAGACGACGGTGTCGAGATGTTCACCGTGTGACCGTCTTGATTGGCGGCCGTGCCACGCAGCACCGCCAGGATCCGGTCACCGTCGCGTTGCGCATCGGGCAAGCGCTTGAGGAGCACCATGGCACTGGCTTCGCCGCAGACGTATCCGTCGGCGTTGACGTCGAAGGCGTGGCAGCGTCCAGTCGGAGACAGGTGGCCCTCGGCGGTGCCAGCGACGAACTTGCGCGGATCCAGCATCACGAAAGCGCCGCCCGCGAATGCCATGTCGCACTCGCCGTCGTTCAGGCTGCGGCACGCCATGTGCACGGCCGTCATGCTCGATGAGCACGCGGTGTCCACAGTCAGCGCGGGACCGCGTAGCCCAAGGGCGTAGGCGATCCGACCGGACGCCATGCTGAAGATGTTTCCTTGAAAGCCGTACGGCTTCTCCATCGCGTGGGAACCGGCCGTCACGAGCTGGTAGTCGTAGTGCGTCAGACCCACGAACACCCCGGTCAAAGACTCGTTCAACTGGTCAGGAGTCAGGCCGGCGTGCTCCATGGCTTCCCACGAAGTCTCGAGAAGCAGACGGTGCTGGGGATCCAGCGCGGTGGCCTCGCGATCGTTGATCCCGAAGAACTCGGCATCGAAGCCTGCGACGTCGTCGAGGAACGCACCCCACTTCGACACCGACCGCCCAGGCGTCCCTGGTTCGGGGTCGTAATACTCGTCGGCGTCCCAGCGGTCCGGTGGCACCTCGGTGACCAAGTCTTCGCCACGCAGCAACGCATCCCACAATTGCTCGGGGGAATCGATACTGCCCGGAAGCCGACACGCCATGCCAATTACAGCGACCGGAGTGACATGAATGGCGTTCGCATTCGGCAAAGAAGCCGCTTGGGCTGAGACCTTTGTTTCCGGTTCAGGCACGCACCAATGCTATCCAACAGGTGCCGCTAATCGCGCGGGAAGCGGTTCGCTGCCAAGTTCTGTCAGTAATTGCCGTATTGCTTCGCATCATGGCTTGCCGAGGCATAATTCGGCGCGATATCCGCCTCCCCCTGAGTTGGTCCCTAGGTGAGGTGCGAGGGCCGCGGGCACGTTAACCTCATCCGGTGGCTGAAACCTCGTTACCGGCTCTGGTGCGCGAGCGCGCCAGTTTGCAGCCTGATGACATGGCGTTCACGTTCGTCGACTACGAGCACGACTGGAACGGCGTCCCCGAGAGCGTGACGTGGCTGCAGTTGTACCGGCGAACGCTGAACCTGGCGAATGAGCTGAAGAGCTGCGCGGCACCCGGCGACCGCGCCGTGATACTGGTGCCGCAGTCGCTGGAATACATCGTCGCCTTCCTGGGTGCATTACAGGCAGGCGTTGTCGCGGTTCCGCTTTCGGTTCCGCTGGGCGGGGTCAGCGACGAGCGGGTCGATTCGGTGATCCGCGACGCGCGGCCCACTGCGGTGCTCACCACATCGGCTGTCAGAGACGCGGTGCGCGCGCATCTGACAGGAGAGTTCGCCCCCGCGTCAGTCATCGAAATTGATTCGCTGAATCTGGATGCTCCGACACGATCCAGTGGTCAGGAGCCCGAGCATCCCCCAATTGCCTATTTGCAGTACACGTCGGGATCCACCCGTCAACCGGCGGGTGTGATGGTCTCCTACAAGAACCTCCGAGCCAATTTCAAACAGCTTCTGGCGGCCTACTTTCGGCGCACCGGGGGCGCAGTACCGCCGGAGACCACTTTTGTCTCGTGGTTGCCCTTCTATCACGACATGGGTTTGGTGCTCGGGGTTTGCGCGCCGCCGTTGTTGGGTCAACACG
>NZ_PDCP01000111.1 GCF_002553505.1 Mycolicibacterium agri
CATAATCCAGGGATAAGCCTTCAGATACACAACAACCTCCAACAAGGTGGCTGTTGCAATCACCCCCAGAAATCGCCGTTCCCGATGTGGTCAAATGGCCGTCATGGCAGACAAGGGTGGCAGGCCAGGGGCCCGCAGCGGCCGGGAGCGGATCCAGAAGCTCGCGCAGGCGGCACTGAACGCCGACGTCACGGTGGAGCAGGTGGACGCCATCCTCGCCGGCCTCGGCGAGACGCTGGAAGACCTCAACAAATCGACCGGCAACCTCGACGCGACCCTCGAGCGATTCAACGACACGATCAGCCGTATCAACGAGTTGGCGCCGCGGCTCAACGCCGTGGTGGATCGCCTCGAGGGCATCGTCGACCGCGTCGAACGGCTCGTCGGCATCGGCGAGGCCGCGGTCGCCCCGCTGGCTGCGACGGAGTCCGCGGTGCGCGGCGCCATCAACGCGGTGCGGAAAACCACCCGTCTCTAGAGCAGCGGTCGGCTATCCGCTGTTGCGCAGCGCGGTGGCGAGCCCGCTCATGGTCAGCAGGATGCCGCGCTGAACGAGTTCGTCGTCCTCGCCGCGGCGATATCGCCGCAACAGCTCCACCTGAAGGTGGTTCAGCGGCTCGAGGTACGGGAACCGGTTGAACACCGAGCGGGCCAGCGCGGGGTTGTCGGCCAGCAGGTCGTCGTGTCCGGTGATCAGCCGGTGCATGCGGATGGTGCGCTCGTGTTCGGCGACGATCTTGTCGAACACCCGCCGCCGCAACGCCTCGTCGTCGACGAGCTCAGCGTAGCGTGCGGCCAGCCCCATGTCCGACTTCGCCATCACCTGAGCCATGTTGGACAGCACGGTGGAAAAGAACGGCCAGCGGCGGTACAGGTCCTGCAGCACAGCCAGCCTGCCGTCGCGCTCGGTCGTCCACTCCTCGAACGCCGTGCCGGTGCCGTACCAGCCGGGCAACATCACCCGCGATTGGCTCCACGCCAACACCCACGGGATGGCCCGTAGATCCGCGATCGACGTTGTCGGCTTGCGCGACGTCGGCCTGCTGCCGATGTTCAGCGCCCCGATCTCGCCGACCGGGGTGGACGCCGTGAAGTAGTCGACGAAACCCGGTGTGTCATGGACCAATTCGGCGTAGGCGCGGTGCGCCCGTGCGGCCAGGTCGTCCATCACCTCATATGCGTGCCCCGCGTCGTCGCCGAGGCCTTCGACATCCAGCAGGGAGGCCTCCAGCGTCGCCGCCAGCAGTGTCTCCAGGTTTCGGTGCGCGATGCGCGGTTCGGCGTATTTGGCGGCGATCACCTCACCCTGCTCGGTCAGCCGCAGCGAGCCGTTCACCGCGCCCGGCGGTTGCGCCAGGATCGCGTCGTAGCTGGGGCCGCCGCCGCGGCCGACGGTGCCCCCGCGACCGTGGAAGAGCCGCAACCGGATTCCGGTCCTGCGGGCCGACTTGACGAGGTCGAGTTCGGCGCGGTAGAGCGCCCAGTTCGCGGCGAGGTAGCCGCCGTCCTTGTTGGAGTCGGAGTAGCCGAGCATGACCTCCTGGCTGTCGCCTCGCGCCGCCACCAGCGTCCGGTACAGCGGAACCGCCAGCGCCGCTTCAAGAATCGACGCGCCGCGCTGCAGATCGTCGATGGTCTCGAAGAGCGGCACGACGGCCACCGGGTGATACGGCTCGGGTCGGGCGGCGTCGAGCAGCCCGACCTCCTTCAACAGCACCGCCGCCTCGAGCATGTCGGACACCGACTGGCACATCGAGATAATGTAGTGCGGCACCGCAAGCGGGCCGAACACGTTGACCGCGCGGGCGGCGGCCGCGCAGATGTCGAGTTCCTTGCGCGCGAGCTCACTGAGTTCGGCGCCATCGCCGATCAGGGGGCGGCGGGTGGACAGTTCGGATGCCAGAAGCTCCACGCGGTCAGGCTCGGGCAGAGAGCGGTAGTCGGGATGCACACCCGCCCAGGCCAACAGCTCGGCGACGACCTCCTCGTGCACCTCGGAGTTCTGCCGCATGTCCAGCCCGCACAGGTGAAAGCCGAACGTACGCACGGCTTCCCGCAGGCGCGCGAGCCGGTCGTCGGCCAGCACCGCACTCCCGTTGGCCCGCAACGACGCGTCGACGACGTCGAGGTCGGCCAGCAGGTCCGCAGGCGTCTCGTAGCGCTGCAGTCCCAAATCCAGCTCGTGCTCGGGTTGCCGGTCGAGGATCTCGCGTGCCGTCGCGGTAAGCCTGCCGTGGATCACGCGCAGCGCGCGGCGGTACGGTTCGTCGGCCCGCACGGGTTCGTGACATGCATCAGCCAGCGCCGCCAGCTCGCCGCTGACCTTCACCAACCGTGCCGACATCGACAGCTCTTCCTCCAGCCCGGCGATCTCGCCGAAGTAATGCGCGAGCGCGGTGTAGGCGGCGCTGGAGGTGGCCAGCCGGACGACGTCGGCGGTGACGTTCGGGTTTCCGTCTCTGTCGCCGCCAATCCACGACCCGGGCCGCAGAATCGGCTCGGTCAACAGCTCGGCGTCCGGCCAACGTGCCTGCAGGGCGGTCCGCACGTCGGCGTTGACTTTCGGGATCACCTCGAGGAACGCCGCCGGGTAATAGCGCAGACCGGTCTCGATCTCGTCTTGAATCTTCAACCGCGACAACCGGATCAACGCCGTCTGCCACAGTGTGAGGATATGGCGGCGCAGTTCGGTCTCGATGTCGCGGCCGTCGGCGGTGTGCGCGTGCCCGTGTAGCCGCAGCCGCATCAACTCCGTGATGCGGTGCTGGGTGTCGAACACGGTGCGGCGCCGCGTTTCGGTGGGGTGTGCGGTGATCACCGGCGAGACCAGCGCGCCTGTCAGGGTGCGGGCCACGGTCGCGGAATTCAGATCGGCCTTGTCGAGCTTGAGGTAGGTGGCGGCCAGGCTGCTGTCCTGCGGCGGCTCCCCCGCCGCGACATGGATCGCGCGTCGGCGCTCCCGGTGGATGTCTTCGGCGACGTTGGCCAGCAGGGCGAAGTGGGTGAACGCGCGGATGACCGGAATGGCCCTGCGCGCCTCGATACCGTCGAACATCTCGGCGAGTTCGGCCCGGTCGATCTCGGAGCGGCGCACCCGGAACGACTCCACCCGGGCCCGCTCGACGAGATCGAACACCTCGGCGCCGTTCTGCTCGCGCACAGTGTCACCGAGGATCGCGCCGAGCAGCCGGATGTCTTCGCGCATCGGCTCGGTGGCCTCGCGGCCCACCTGGGTGCGGCGCACCGCGCCGATCGGAGCCAGCGATGTGTCGGGTCCGTCGGCCATCACCCGATTATCGGCGAGCAGGTGACGGCCCGCAGACCGGGACCGCCGCGATCTCCCCACGGGCAGGTCGGGCCGGCGGCTCCCTACCCTTTCACCACCCCCAGCGGGATCAGCCGGACGACTTTGCGTGCCAGCCCGGCGCGATCGCTGGCCTCGATCACCTCATCGATGTCCTTGTAGGCCTCCGGTTTTTCCTCGGCGATCCCGCGCCGTGAACTGCCGCGCACGAGGATGCCGCGGTGCTCGAGATCTCTGCGCACGACGTCGGCATTGGTGCCGCGGGCGGCCGCGTGGCGGCTCTGCAGCCGGCCTGCGCCGTGCGCGGTGGAAAAGAACGCCGGATTGTCGCCGACACCGACGAGCACGTAGGAGGCGGTGCCCATGGTTCCGGGTATCAGCACCGGCTGTCCCACCTCGGCCAGGTCAGCCGGCAGATCAGGGTGGTGAGGCGGCAGCGAGCGAGTCGCGCCCTTGCGATGCACACACAGGGTTCGGGTCTCTCCGTCGACGGGATGCTGCTCGATCTTGGCCAGGTTGTGCGAAACGTCATACAGCACATCCAGTGTGGTTGCGGTGTGCGCTTCGAACACCCGACGGGCGGCCTCGGTGAGCAGCTGCCGGTTCGCGCGCCCATAGTTGGCTGCCGCGGCCATCGCGCCCAGATACGCCTGGCCTTCCGGGGACTCGACGGGCGCACATGCCAGCTGCCGATCGGGCACCGTGATGCCGTAGCGGGCCATCGCCGCTTCCATCTGCCGGACATGGTCGGTGCAGATCTGATGGCCCAGCCCCCGCGAGCCCGTGTGGATCATCACGCATACCGCGCCCTCGGTCAGACCCATCCCGGTGGCCACCGCCGCGTCGTAAACCCGGTCCACGGCTTGAATCTCGAGGAAGTGATTGCCCGAGCCGAGGCTGCCGACCTGATCCAGACCCCGTTCGATGGCCCGACCGCTGACTGCGGCCACGTCGGCTCCGGCGAGCACGCCGCCGTCCTCGCAGCGCTGCAGATCCTCCGGCACGCCGTGACCTTGTTGCACCGCATATTGGGCGCCACCGGAGAGCACGCCCTCCAATGTTGCGCGGTCCCGCACCCGCCACACGCCCTTGGTGCCCACCCCGCGCGGTATCGCGTGGTCCAGGTGATCCATCACCGCGCGAAGCGATGGCTCCAATCGCTCGCGCGCCAGGTCACGGGCGACCAGAAGCCGTACCCCGCAAGAGATATCGAACCCGACCCCGCCGGGGGAAACGACCCCGCCGTCATCGACGTCGGTGGCGGCAACACCGCCGATCGGAAATCCATAGCCCCAGTGAATGTCGGGCATCGCAAACGACGCCCGCACGATTCCTGGCAGTGTGGCCACGTTCGCTACCTGAGTCAGCGCCATGTCGTTGCGTTCGTCGGGCAGCAACGATTTCGTCGCGTACACGATCCCGGGCACCCTCATGGCGCCCTCTTGCTCGATGCGATACCGGTACGGGGTTTCTTCAATGATCTTCATTCGCTCCGCCTCCCCTCACACATCAAGCGTCACCAGACATCGCCACTGCTTTCCATCGTGTGACAGACGGAGATCGTTGAGCGCCACCGCCTTCGGCACCGCCCCCACCTGGGGTAGCGCGCCCGCGTCGACCATCTCGAAGGCCACCTCCACGCTGTCACCAGTGTCGCGCAGTGTCAGGTCGACAGGCACTTCACCTTCGGTGTCCAACAGGTAGATGGCCTCATCGAGCACCGCGACCAGCAGGTCGTCGTCACTCGCCGCGGTGAGCCGGGACACGCGGGTGTGAGTGGGGCCGGCATCCGAGATGTCCAGGAAGCTTTCAACGGCGCCGAGCACCGCTTGTTTGATGCAGTCGTCGCGGGTGGGCGCCCACGCTTCGATCCGCAGGTCCGCGGTGTGCGGCACGCTGCGATGTCCCGATGTGCTGCCCGCCACGGCGTTCGCCCCCGCGCTACGAAGTGGTGGTCGCCGCCCGCCGGCTCAGGTGGTTGAGGAACCAGTCGCGGGCCAGCACCGCCACCTGCTCGAGGGTGCCCGGCTCCTCGAAGAGGTGGGTGGCCCGCGGTACCACCTTGACCTCGCACGCAGCCGGTATCACCGATGCTGCCTGACGATTCAGTTCGAGGACGATGTCGTCATTGCCGCCGACGATCAGCAGCGTGGGCACCTGCACCTTCGTCAGCGCCTCCCCCGCCAGGTCGGGCCGTCCGCCGCGGGACACCACCGCGGCCACCGTCACCTCGGGATCAGTCGCCGCCATCAGCGCGGCACCCGCTCCGGTGCTGGCGCCGAAATACCCGACCGGAAGCGACGCGGTATCGGGCTGGCGCGTCAACCAGCCGGTGACGTCGACGAGCCGACGGGCCAACAACTCGATGTCGAAGACGTTGGCCCGGTTGCGCTCTTCGGCCGGAGTGAGCAGGTCGAACAGGAGAGTGGCCAGCCCAGAGCGGTTCAACACCTCGGCCACGTACCGATTGCGGGGACTGTGACGGCTACTGCCGCTGCCGTGCGCGAACACCACAATGCCCGTTGGGTTCTCGGGGATCGTCAGATGCCCGACCACTGTCACCGACCCGGTGGGCACCCGGATTTCGTCGTCGCGCAGCGGCGGGTCGGGGGCCGCGTCGACGGCTGCTGCGTCGGCGAACTCGTTGCGGGCCCGATCCAGCAGTGCGATCACCTCGTCGTCGGAGGTCTGGGTGAAGTTGCGGTAAGCCTGACCCACGGCGGAGAAGAACGCGGGCGTCTGCACGCACACTATGTCGTCGGCGTAGCCGGCGAATCTGGCGTCGATGTCATCGGGGCCTACCGGCACCGCCAGCACTACCCGGCGTGCACCGCGCGCACGCACCACCAGGCAGGCGGCCTTGGCCGTCGCGCCGGTCGCGACACCGTCGTCGACGATCACCGCGGTGCGCCCCCTCACCGGGATCGGGCCGTGCCCGCCGCGGAAGCGCTCCGCGCGACGGTGTAACTCGGCCCGCTGCTTGGCTTCGATCGCGGCCATCTCGTCGGCGCCGAGATGCGCCCGGCTCACCACGACGTCGTTGAGCACCCGTACGTCGTCTTCGCCGATCGCCCCGAACGCGAGCTCAGGCTGAAACGGCACCCCAAGCTTTCGCACCAGCAGGACATCCAGCGGCGCTTGTAGCGCTTTGGCAACCTCGAAGGCCACCGGAACCCCGCCGCGCGGCAGTCCCAGCACGACAACGTCTTGGCCGCGCAGCGATCTCAACCGCTCCGCCAGCTGGCGCCCCGCATCGGCGCGGTCGGCGAACGGACGAAAATCACTGCGCAACGAATCCAGCCATCGGGCCTTTCGATGCTCCGTACCGCCACCACTGTTGAATCGCGTCATAGTCTCAGTTTCTCGCGGAATGTCCCTGTGCCGCAGGGTCCTTTGGCCACAGCCGTGCGGGGCCGAGGCCGCCGGTCATCCTCGCGGGCACAGCAGGTTGTCGATGTCGCGTTGCCACTCAGCGGCACGGAACCGGTTCAACGCGGCTCGCGTGAGGGCCGCAACGGCGGCGGCAGCAGCGGCGACGCTGGACCAGATCCCCAGTGCGGCCAGGGTCGCATCCATGCCCGCACGCGAAACCGGCGCGGGCTCAGAGACCCGATGGCCTTCCTTGTCGACCCAGACACTCACGCGGTCCCCGGGTTTGACGGTGGGCACCGCGCTGGCCAAGCCGTGATGCTCCTTTCCGTCAACGACCCATTGGGCAGCCACCATGACCGTCCTGCGCGGCATTGGATGGTCGCCGACGGCGACGGAGACGAGTTCGTCCTCGGTGGGTGGGACACCGGTCACCGTCGCGTCTACTTGGCGCCGAGTCTGGGCCTGCTCGGCGTAGACGTGGCTGCGGGCATCATGGACGGCGGTGCCGATCGCGGCGACAACCGGGATGGCCATCAACGCTACCGCGACGGCCATCAGCACAACGACAGCCTCGACCCGATCAACGGTGCGCACCAACGGGTTACGGGTGAATGCCCGCGGTGTCGGCCAACACGGCCAGCGCAGTGTCAACGTATCCATCACGTCCCCTTCCGTGACCAGACGTGGCGATCATCGCCGCGAAGTGTCGTGACTTTTAGGGCCTTTGGGCCCCAGCGGATGGGGGCGGCAGTCATCACCAGCCCGGTCGGCGCCGGTAGCCCGAGCGACCGACCTCAGACTCACCGGAGGTCGCCGGTCCCGGACTTATCGACTACAGCGAAAACACCGTCATCAAGATCCCCAGCAAAACCAGGCAGAACAGCAGCACGAACGGAATCGCCACCAGCGCAAGGGTGATGCCGACGCCGTTGTACTTCTGCGGGCCGACCCCGAGCGACCCCGCGCTGAAGGCCCACACCGGCGCCTTGTAGTCGAGTTCGACGAACCGGCCGGGATACACGTCGGCGGTCGCATCGGCGGGTCCGAGCCGCGGCGGCAGGAAATACGGAACATAGACGTGGACATGGTGGCGGCCGGGCCGGGCGGGCAGCATGGTGCGGCCCCAGCCTGACACCGGCATTTCGTGGCCGTCGACGGTAATCCTCGGTTTGACGAAGAACAACAGCCAGGTCAGCGGAAAGAACCGCGTGTTAACGACGATGCCTTCGCTGACCTGTCCGTGCGCGGCCGCGTACGGCTGCTGCGCCTGCGGAAACTGCTGCGGATAGGCGCTGTGCAGCTGGTACGCCTTATGTTGCTGATACTGCTGATAGGGCTGCTGGCCTCGCGGAGCGTTCACATGGCCTCCCGACGATCGGCCCCCGGGCTGAGGGTGATACATCACTGAAGCACAAAACGCTCAGGCCGTTTGCCGGAATGACAAATGGCAATCGCGCGTTAAGTCACCTGGTGGTGTAGCCGCCGTTGGCGAAGATCGTCTGCCCGGTGATCCAGTGCCCCTCGTCGGTCAGGAACATCACCAGTGGGGCGATGTCCTCGATGAAGGTGAGCCGGTTGCCCATCGCCTGCGACTTGTGGAACTCCACGCGCTCGGGGGTTTCCTGCCCGTAGAAGAACGGCGTATCCATCGGACCCGGCGCCACGTTGTTGACCGAGATCTGGCGTGGCGCAAACTCCTTGGCGGCCGCACGGGTGAAGTGCTCGACCGGGCTCTTCGCGCCTGCGTAGGTGGAGTACCCGTCGGTGAACGCGGCGAGCAGCGAGGTGACGATGGTGACCACCGAACCGCCGTCGTTGAGCCGTTTCCTGGCTTCCTGGATGAAGAAATAGGCCGTTTTGGCGTTGATGTCGAACATCGAATCGTATTCGGCCTCAGTGGTTTCCAGGACGGCTTGCGCAATACCCGGCCGGCCGTGTTGATCGCGATGTCAACCCCGCCGAACGCGTCGACGGCGGCGTCGAAGAGACGCGTGATGTTGGACGGCACCGTCAAATCCCCTTGACTGAGAACCCGTAGAAAGCCCGCCGAGGCGGAATCCTCGCAGCACCTCACTCGCAGTTTTGCTTTGTGGATTCCGTTTCGCGAGGATGGCCGGACGGGCAGGTCAGGCGTACTTGATCTGCAGCGCGATGCCGATGATGCAGACGATCCAGATGCCGGTGACGAACAGCGTCAACCGGTCGAGGTTCTTCTCGACCACCGTCGAGCCCGACAGGCTGGACTGGACACCGCCGCCGAACAGGGTGGACAGGCCGCCACCCTTTGCGCGGTGCAGCAGCACGAGCAGGATCACCAAGACACTGGTGACAACCAGCGCGATCTGCAGGGCCAATTCCATGGCCGCCAGACTACATGTTGCGCGGGTCGGCTACGGAAGCGGCCCACCAGCGGCGATGGCGGACAGCGTGGCGAACTGCTCGCCGTCGAGCGACGCGCCCCCGACCAGCGCGCCGTCGACGTCCTCCTGGGCGACGATCTCGCCCACGTTCTTGGCGTTCACCGAGCCGCCGTAAAGGATACGGATCCCGGCGGCCAATTGCGGTGTGGCCAGCTTGCCGAGTTGGTCCCGGATAGCCTTGCAGACCTCCTGCGCGTCGGCGGCCCCGGCGACCCGGCCGGTGCCGATGGCCCACACCGGCTCGTAGGCGATGACCGCCTGGCCGATCTGCTCGGCCGACAGCCCGGCCAGCGATCCATTCAGCATGTCGACGCAGTGCTCGACGTGGTTGCCGGCCTCACGGACCTCCAGCTGCTCGCCGATGCAGATGATCGGAGTGAGCTGATGCCGGAACGCCGCGGCGGCCTTCGCGGCCACCAGAGCGTCGTCCTCGGCGTGGTAGGTGCGACGCTCGGAATGGCCGACGATGACGTAGGTGCAGCCGAGCTTGGCCAGGAACGCGCCGCTGATGTCGCCGGTGTAGGCGCCGGAGTCGTGCTGCGAGAGGTCCTGGGCGCCGTAGGTCAACCGCAGCTTGTCGCCGTCGACCAGGGTCTGCACGCTGCGCAGGTCGGTGAACGGCGGCAGCACCGCGACATCGACCTTGTCGAAGTACTTGTCGGGCAGCGCGAAAGCGATCTTCTGCACCAGTGCGATCGCTTCGAAATGGTTGAGATTCATCTTCCAGTTGCCGGCGATCAGCGGCTTGCGGCTCATATCAACCCTTTCAGGTGTCCAGGACTTCGATCCCAGGCAGCGTCTTGCCCTCAAGGTATTCCAGCGAAGCGCCGCCGCCGGTGGAAATGTGAGAGAAGCCGTCCTCGGGCAGGCCGAGCTGGCGCACCGCGGCCGCCGAGTCGCCGCCGCCGACGACGCTGAACGCGCCCTTTCCGGTGGCGGCGATGATGGCCTCGGCAACGCCCTTGGTGCCTTCGGCGAACGCCGGGAACTCGAACACGCCCATCGGGCCGTTCCAGAAGATGGTCTTGGCGTTGGACAGCAGGCTGGTGAACCGTTTGACCGATTCGGGCCCGATGTCGAGGCCCATCTTGTCGTCGGGGATCTTGTCGGCGGCCACCTGTTGCGGCGTCGCATCCGCGGCGAACTTGTCGGCCACGACGATGTCGACGGGAAGGTGGATCACGTCGCCGTAGGTCTCCAGCAGCTTGCGGCAGGTGTCGACCATGCCTTCCTCGAGCAGCGACGTGCCGACCGAAATCCCTTGCGAGGCAAGGAAAGTGAAGCACATTCCGCCGCCGATGACGAGGCTGTCGGCCTTGGTCGCCAGGTTCTCGATGACCGCGAGCTTGTCGGAAACCTTCGAGCCGCCGAGCACCACCGCATACGGCCGGTCGGTCGAGCTGGTCAGCTGTTCGAGCACCTTGACCTCGGCGGCCACCAGCTTGCCCGCGTAGTGCGGCAGCAGCGTGGCGATGTCGTACACCGACGCCTGCTTGCGGTGCACCACCCCGAAGCCGTCTGAGACGAACGCGCCCGGCGACCCGTCCGGCGCCGCGACGAGCTCGGCCAGTTCACGGGCCAGCGCCAGCCGCTCGGCGTCGTCCTTGCTGGTCTCCCGCGGGTCGAAGCGGATGTTCTCCAGCAACAGGATGTCGCCGTCGGTGAGCCCTTCGGCGCGGGCGAGCGCGTCGGTGCCCACCACGTCGCCGGCCAGCTGGACGTGTCGGCCCAACCGCTCACCGAGCGCAGCGGCCACCGGTTTGAGTGAGAACTTCGGGTCGGGGCCGCCTTTGGGCCGACCGAGGTGCGCGGTCACCACGACCTTGGCGCCCGCCTCGGCCAGCGCCTGCAGCGTCGGCACCGAGGCGATGATCCGACCGGGGTCGGTGATGGTTCCGTCGTCGTCGAGCGGGACATTGAGGTCGGAGCGCACCAAGACGCCCCTGCCCTCGACGCCGTCGGACAACAGGTCGTCGAGTGTCTTGACGGCCATATCCGGTTAGAGCGACTTGCCGACCAGCGCGACGAGATCCACGAGGCGGTTCGAGTAGCCCCACTCGTTGTCGTACCAGGACACCACCTTGGCCTGGGTGTCGATCACCTTGGTCAGGCCCGCGTCGAACAACGAGCTGTGCGGGTCGGTGACGATGTCGCTGGAGACGATCGGCGCGTCGTAGTACTTCAGGATGCCCTTCAGCGGTCCGTCGGCGGCGGCCTTGAACGCGGCGTTGATCTCCTCGACGGTGGCCTTCTTCGAGATCTCGGCGGTCAGGTCGGTCACCGAGCCGGTGGGGATCGGCACGCGCAGCGCGAAACCGTCCAGCTTGCCCTGCAATTCGGGCAGCACCAGGCCGATCGCCTTGGCCGCGCCCGTCGAGGTGGGCACGATGTTCAGCGCGGCCGCGCGGGCCCGGCGCAGGTCCTTGTGCGGGCCGTCCTGCAGATTCTGGTCCTGGGTATAGGCGTGCACGGTCGTCATCAGGCCGCGCACGATGCCGAACTCGTCGTTGAGCACCTTGGCGAGCGGGCCGAGGCAGTTCGTGGTGCACGACGCGTTGGAGATGATGTTCTGGCTGCCGTCGTACTTGTCGTCGTTGACGCCGAGCACCACGGTGAGGTCCTCACCCTTGGCGGGCGCGGAGATGATCACCTTCTTGGCGCCGGCCTCCAGGTGGCCCCTGGCCTTGGCGGCGTCGGTGAAGATGCCGGTGGACTCGACGACGACATCCACTCCGAGGTCACCCCACGGGAGGGCCGACGGGCCCTCTTTTACCTCAAGGGCCTTGATCTTCTTGTTGCCGACGACGATGGTGTCCTCGCCCTCAAGGCTGATCTCCTCCGGGTACCGGCCCAGGATCGAGTCGAACCGGAGCAGATGCGCGAGGCTGGCGTTGTCGGTCAAATCGTTGACCGCCACGACCTCGATGTCGGTGCTCTTGCCCTCGGTCTTCTGCGCTTCGAGCGCCCGGAAGAAGTTGCGTCCGATTCGGCCGAAGCCGTTAACGCCTACCCGGATGGTCACTGGTCTCTCCCTTTCTCGCCTTGATGCCCACCGGCCAGCGTAGTGGTGTGAGTGTCGTCACGCGAAGCCACCTCAGAGCACCGCCAGACTTTGATCGGTGTAGGGGTTGCCCAGCCATTTCCGACGTATTCGTTGCAGCGTGCCGTCGTCCTCCAACTCCGCCTGCGCGACGGTGAGCCGCGCGAGAAGTTCCTGGTCATCGAGTCTGACCGCGATCGCGATGTTCTCGGTGGTGATTCCTCTTTGCACCACCTCGACGCCGGTGATGGGTTTGACCAGTTCGGTCAGCACGGGGGCGAGTTTCATGAACGCGTCGCACTCACCGGTGGTCAGATCTGTCAGCGCGCTGCCGATGCTGCCGTAGTCGTAGACACGGACCCGCCCGGCCTTGCCTTCGGCGACGAGCTTCTCGGCGATCGGCTTGCTGGTGTTGCCCTCCTGCACGCCGATGGTCAGGCCGGCGAGGTCGTCGACCGACAACACATTGGGCAGTCGGCGGGTGTCGACGGCAAGCGACTGGCCGGAGATGAGGTAGGGCGGAACGAACGCGGCCTTCCTCTCCCGCTCGGGCGTGACCGTCGTGCCCGCCGCCACGCAGTCGAACTCGCCTGCGTTGAGCGCGTCGAATATGCCGTTGAAGTCGGCGCCTTCGTAGGCGACGAACTCGACGTCGGCGTCGAGCTTGGCGGCGATAGCGGTCATCAGGTCGATGTCGAGCCCGCCATCGTCGGGCATGCCGTTGAACGGTGGGTCGGGGTAGGCGGCGCCGACTCTCAGCGTCTTCATGTCCTCACGGTAGTTGGTCGAGATCTTGTCGGACGCGGTCCATCTGGTCGTGGGCGTATTCGACCGCACCCGCCATGGTCATGTCGGCTCCCCGGCGCGCGAGCGCCGCGAACCTCTGCTCGCCCAGCACCTCGCGAAGATGGTCGAGCGCTTCGCTGAACTCGGGAAGCGACAGGGCCGCCGTCGGGCTCACCGATGCGAAGCCGCCCATGACGGCAGCCGGCTCGTGATACCCACGCCGGTCGAGAAACTTCATCAGGATGCCGAGCGCGGCTCGCATCTGCGTGATGTTGCCCGATTCGAAGTAGTTGCCGAGCGCCAGCGCGACGTTGTCCAGTGCCGCCGCAGGATCGTTGATGTCGCCGTCGGCCCGGTTCAACGTCATCGTCAGTGATATCGCCAGATACGAGACGTTCGCCCGATTCCCGCTGGCGCGGGCGATGTCGAGGCCGCGCCGCAGCGTGCTCGCCGCTCCGGTGGGATCGAACCGGCTCTGCGCCAAGCCCCTGACGAGCAGTGCGAAGGAGATCGCGTACGGGTTGCGGGTCGCCTCGGCCGCCTCCACCAGCCCGGCGGAGGCGGCGTATCCCTCCTCGAACCTGCCCGAATTCAGTAGTGCGATCACCAGACACCCCTTGGCCAGCTGCAGGCCGTCATGGGTGCGCGCCAGCTGGCCGCGATAGAACTCGATATAGCGCTCCGGCTTTTCGACGGCCGAGTAGACAGCGCCCAACCACAGCTGTTCAGGGCTGAAAGGTGTTGAACCCTCGGCGATTGCGCGCTGAGCCGCCTCGCTGTATGCGACGGCATCGCTGCTGCGGCCGAGCATGTAGCACAGCGACGCGATCGCGCACATCGAGACGTACCGCGGATGACCGGCCGTGTTGGTCGGTCCGACGAGTTCCTCGGCCCATGCCACCGGTTCGAAGTTCTCGACGATGGTGCCGAACCAGCCGGCCTGCGCCGCGATGGCGGTGGCGACGTCGAGGTCACCGTGGTCGGCGGCCCATCGAAATGCGGTGCGCAGGTTGGCCATTTCGGCCGCATACCAGTCGTATGCATCGTTCTGCCGGGGTCCGGCCCACGCTTGGTAAGCCTGAGTGGCCCGCTGTGCGAAGAAGACGGAGTGCGCGGTACGCGCAGTATCCGCGTCGCCACGGGCCGCGAGTTTCTCCTCGGCGAACTGCCGGATCGTTTCCAGCATGGAGTATCGCGTGCGTCCCTTGGAGCGCTCGGCGAGCACCAACGACTTGCGCACCAAAGCGTCCAGCAGGTCCAGGGTGGCGAACTCGTCGTCGGATCGTGCTACGGCACAAGCACTTTCGATGTCGAATCCCCCTGCGAACACCGAGCAGGTCTCCAGCAGCCGTTTCTCCGGTCCGGTGAGCAGGTCGTAGGACCACTGCACCGCGTGCCGCAACGTCTGGTGGCGCTCCAGGCCTCGCCGTGATCCCACCAGTAGCCGAAACCGCTGGTCGAGGCGGTCGCGTACCTCGGACGCGGTCATCGACGCCATCCGCGACGCCGCCAACTCGATGGCCAACGGAATGCCGTCGAGTCGACGGCAGATCTCGGTGACCGCATATGGTTCGTCAATCGAAAAGCCTTGTGTGACATTGCATGCGCGCTCTACGAATAGCTCGATCGCGGTGCCGGTGTCCAGCGAACGCACGCGCCACACCTGTTCGTCGGCGATACCGAGCCCTTCGCGGCTGGTGGCCAGCACGCGCACGGTCGCCGACCGTTTCAGGATCGCCTCTATCAGGTCGGCGACGGCGTCGAGGACGTGCTCGCAGTTGTCGAACAGCAGCAGTCGGTGACGACCGTCGAGGGCGGTCGCCACCGACTCGGCGAGGGTCTTGTCGGGCTGCTGCGTGATACCCAGCACGCTGGCCACCGCATCGGTGACGGCGGCTGGATCCGTCACCGTCGCGAGCTCGAAAAGCCAGACGCCGTCCGGGAATTCGTCGCTGAGCGCCGTGGCGACCTCGAGCGCCAGCCGCGTCTTGCCAACGCCTCCCACCCCGGTCAGGGTGACGAGCCGGTGTGCGCGTACCGCTGTGACGATGCCGCCGACTTCGGTGTCGCGGCCGATGAAACTCGTTGTCGCAGAACGCAGATTGCCGCGGCTGGTGTCGAGGGCACGCAGCGGCGGGAATTGCTCGCGAAGGCCGGGCGCCCGCAACTGGAACAAGCCGACCGGTGTCGGCACGCCGCGCAGTCGCCGTGGGCCCAGGTCGAGTAGGTCGACGCCGCTCAGCAAGGCCGCCGTCGAGTCGGCCAACAGGATCTGGCCGCCATGCCCCGCCGCCATCACGCGGGCCGCCCGATTGAGCACGGTGCCGAAGTAGTCGCCGTCCTGCAGCGCGGCCTCGCCGGTGGCGATGCCCATTCGTACCGGTAGTTGCAGCTTCCGCTGGGCCTCCACAGCCGTATCGACGGCCGCCTTCGGTGACGCGAACGCCGCGACGACGCCATCGCCGGTGTGCTTGAACAGGAAACCTTGGTGCGCCTGGATCGCCGCGCGCAACACGTCGTCATGGTCGGCGAGCGCCAAACGCATTCCGTCCGCGTCGGATTCCCATCGACGGGTGGACCCCTCGATGTCGGTGAACAGGAACGTCACAACTCCCGATGGAGCCGACACGCCCGAAGGATCCCACACTCCTCCCCGCGAGCAGACGCTAATGCCCGCAAAGTCCCAGGCGATTTCAGGGGGTGATTGCAACAGCCACCTTGTTGGAGGTTGTTGTGTATCTGAAGGCTTATCCCTGGATTATGCGTCAGTTCT
>NZ_PDCP01000112.1 GCF_002553505.1 Mycolicibacterium agri
GCACGGCAACTCCAGCCTTCCCCGGGCGGGGCCACTTCGAACCGCCCAGCCGGGGCCAATTCGAGTTGACATAGCCACGAACAAGGGCAACATCGCTGAGCAGCGAATCCTGGAGCTGCTGACCAACAAGTTCCAGCTGTTCTCAAGCGTGTTCGGAGCCAGCGATGAGGTGCTCGGCGCGATCGAGGACGGTCTGGACTTCGAGAAGACGATCAGCGACATCCTCACCCGTTGCAGAAGCGCTGACGAACTCGACTCGGCCTTCAAGGAGCTAGAGGCGCAGTACGAGGGCGAGATCTCCCGAGAGATGGCCAACGCCAAGGCGAAGGTCTTCGACAACCTCGACCCCCACGTCCAGGATCGACTCAAGGCATACGACACGCAATCCGGCGAAGTGCTGAATAAGTTCGAGCGCCTCCTGCTCGCGGTGACGCGGCACGAACTAGACGAGCACGCCACCTTCGAGGGCGAGGGGCGCACCTTCGTGCTGAATCAGTCGCCTGTGAAGGACGCCCCGACTGGGCGCTACTTCTTCAAGTCACAGCCGCTCGACAACGCCCACCAGTACCGCTACGCGGGCCCGCTCGCCCAGCACGTCGTCGAGACCTCAAAGACCCACGACACCCCAGCACGCGAGCTGATCTTCTCACTCGGGCAGTCGGAGCGCGTCTCCAGCAGCATCCGGGCGCTGGAAGGCACGAGCGGCGAACTGACCGTCAACCTCGTGACCTTCCGCATGAGGGCACACGACGAGGATGTCACCGAGTCGTACATGCTGGCCGGCGCGCTGACCGACGACGGACGCTGGCTTGATGAGGAATACGTCGCAGATATCCTCGACCTCGCCTGCATCGAGGTCGGTGGTCAGCCGGTGGAGATCGATGAGAGCCGCTTCACATCGCACCTTGATACGCGGCGAGCTGAGCTGGAGAAGGAAGTCCAGGGCCGTAACTCCCGCTACTACGACCAGCAGGAGGAACTGCTCTACCGCAACCAGCAGGATCGTAAAGCCGAGCACGAGGGTGCCATCCGCGACTACCGCGCCAAGGAAAAGGAAGCTCGAAAACTTGCCCGGCAGGCCGACGATCCAATGGAGCAGCTGCGGCTCAAGAAGGAAGCCCGCAAGTGGGAGCAGCGCGCTGAAGAGGCCGACGAGGATTTTCGGGTGATGCGCAAAAAGCTCCGGGCTGAGGTGGACAAGTACCTCGAATTGATCGAGCAATCACTCCAGGCAAACCAGGAGACCGAGCATCTGTTCACGATTCGCTGGCGGATCGCCACATAGACCACGGGTCGTTCGCAAGCCCGACGCTAGTTATTTAAATCATGAGAGAGATTCACCTGAATGACTGACCAGATCTACGAAACGCCATCCACCACTCCGAACTTCCAGACTGAGCTGGCAGCTCAACTTGCCGATCTGATTCCTGAGGCTATCGCCGACGGCAAGGTGGATGTCGAGAAACTCAAGGAACTACTTGACGGAGACGCAGCCGACAGCAGCGAGCGCTTTGGGCTGTTCTGGCCGGGTAAAAGGCGTGCGCTCCGTGCCGCGCAGGAACCGACGACAGCGACGCTGAAGCCCGACTTCGAGAAATCAAAAAACTGGGACACGACCAAGAACGTCTTCATCGAGGGTGACAACCTTGAGGTGCTCAAGGTCCTGCAAAAGCACTACCACGCGAAGATCAAAATGATCTATATCGATCCCCCTTACAACACCGGCAAGGACTTCGTCTACCCGGATAACTACAAGGAGGGGCTTGAGACCTATCTTGAATGGACGCGCCAGGTCAACGAGGAAGGCAAGAAGCTCTCGACCAACGCGGAGACCGAGGGCCGCTACCACTCCAATTGGCTCAATATGATGTATCCGCGCCTCAAACTGGCGCGTAACCTGCTGACGAGCGATGGTCTTATCTTTATTTCTATCGATGATAATGAGGCGTCGAACCTCAAGAGGTTGTGCGACGAGGTATTTGGCGAGAAAAATTTTGTTGCACAATTTGTTTGGAACGCGGAAGGGCATACTGATAACCAGTTTCCGATCAAGATAAATCATGAGTACATCTTGACCTACGCCCGAAACTCCCAAGCAGCGCAATTTGGCTACGCGATCGACCCAAATACGAGAGCTGATAGTAACCTCTGGGCGGGTATTGCAGAAAACTCCATCACGAAGAACGGCCCCGCGAACCCTCCAAGTGAGGTAAAACTTCCGGTAGGATTCCCCGTTGCGTCAGAAGCAGAAATCTTGCTCCCGCCATCTGACCTCCCCCCCGGGATTATTGATGCGATGCGTACCGATAAGCTCTCAAGCAATCAGCTGAAAAGGCGCTTCGGCTCGATCCAGTTCCCCCTAAGATTCGATGAGCTGCACGCGAAGGATGGAAGACTTACGCGCGAGTGCCGTTTCTACTCGGGCTGGGCGAATGCTAACAAACTCAAACAGTTTATCGATGGAGGGTGCGTCAAACTCGCGGACGGAGATGCTGGTGAAATTGATTTCTACCTGTCCGAGACTGGAGTCATTTACTACCGACGTGAGCGCGGGGACAAAGCTCGGAACATATTGTCCGTCCTGAGAAACTTGGGAACAACCGAGAAAATGAGTTCTGATCTCGCGCAAATGGGCTTGATGTTCAGCTACCCCAAGCCAATCGACCTCCTCGCTTATCTGATTGAAGTTGGGTCGGGGCCTGGGGAAATAATTCTGGACTTTTTCGCAGGTAGCGCGTCGACGGCGCACGCCGCGTTGCTTCTCAATGCCCGGGACAATGGTGGTCGTCGTTTCATCATGGTGCAGCTTCCGCAGCCAACCGAAGAGAGGTCAGAAGCTCGCAAGGCTGGGTTCAAGACGATTCCCGAGCTCTCCAGGAAACGCATCGATCTCGTTGGGCGAGAACTCGCCGGAGTCACCGACGGCCAGTTCGATGCTGGGGACACTATTGATATCGGCTTCCGCGCGTATAAGCTCGCCGATACCAATTTCGCCAAGTGGCGACTGTCGAGCGATGTTGAGTTGGACGTCCTCCAACAGCAGCTGCTGAGCCTCCGTGACAGCGCCACTGACGGTGCGACGGCCGATGAACTGCTAATTGAGATCCTTCTCAAGCAGGGGTACTCGCTGACTGAGTCCGTTTCGGCGGGCGAAGTCGGAGGACTCGACGTACGGCTTGTTCGTGACAGCGATGGCGATGTCGCTTTGCTCGCATACCTGGACGAGCACATAAAGCCGACACTCAAGCAGCTCCGCGCTCTCGTCGACGAGTCCCCGACGCGGATCATCGTTCTAGAAGACGCCTTCCACGGCGATGACGAACTCAAGACCAATTTGTTCCAGCTCGCAAAGAGCAAGGGCATTGAGCTCTGGACAGCGTGATGAGCGGGTCAGGCTTTCAATTTGACGCTAGTCAGCCCTATCAGCTGGCTGCGATCAGATCTGTCGTCGACCTGTTTGATGGTCAACCTAAGGATGCAGAGAGGCTCGTCACAACGCTGCGCGGTGCAGCTGTGCAGCCAGGTTCGGATCAGGAAGAATTCAACATCGACCTCACTCAGGAGGTCGGCGCCGTCGGTAACAGCCTAGTGCTCGACCGAGACCTCATTCTCGCGAATCTCCAACGCGTGCAGGATCGGAACGGTCTTGAGGTAGTGCAGAAGCTGTATGACGACGCACTCGACTTCGACATCGAGATGGAGACAGGTACCGGCAAGACCTACGTGTATCTGCGTACGATCTTTGATCTGGCCGTCAGGTACAACTTCACCAAGTTCGTGATCCTCGTACCCAGTGTTGCGATCCGTGAGGGAGTCAGCACGAGCATCCGGCTTATGCGGAAGCACTTCGAAAACCTCTACAAGCCACAAGGTATCACCTTCGATGCTTCGATCTACAGCGGCAAGAGCGCCGAGGAAGTCCAGCCGTTCGCGACGTCGACGAACGTGCAGATTCTGATCATGACGATCGACTCGATCCGCGGAAACGCAAACACCCGTGTCATCCATCAGAACAGAGACAAACTGAACGGCCTGCGGCCAATCGACTATCTGAAGGCGACCCATCCCGTCGTCATCATGGACGAGCCGCAGAATATGGAGTCGCGGCTTTCGCAATCGGCCGTCGGCGAACTCGCCCCCACCTTCACGCTGCGCTACAGCGCGACCCACAAGAAACAGCGCAATGTGGTCTATCGGCTCGACCCGGTCGACGCCCACGATCTCGGGCTGGTGAAGCAAATAGTCGTCGCCGAGGTGGAACAGCAGGGCACGGACGCGGCGCCATATATCAGGCTCGTCGAGGTAAGGCGCGAGCCGTCCTGGCTAGCTCGGCTAGAGCTGTCCTGCCGCAAGGCGGACGGCTCACTGGAGCGTCGCGTCGTGAGTGTCAAGCAAAATAAGGAGCTTTCAGACGCGAACATCACCGACAACCCGATCTATGAGGGCTGGCGAATCAACGAGATCAGCATCGATCCGGCGTATGTGGATCTCACCAAACATGGCTTCCTCAACGCAGGCGAAAGTATCGGCGCATCCACTGGCGAAATCTATAGGGAGATGATCCGCGAGACCATTCGCGAGCACCTGCGCAAGGATTCGATGCTCCGGGCCAAGGGCATCAAGGTGCTCAGCCTCTTCTTCATCGACAAGGTCGAGAGTTTCCTCGGCGATGGCAGAAACAACGTCGATGCGAACGGACAATTCGTGCAATGGTTCGATGAACTGCTGCGCGAGGAACGAGCGCGATCACCTAAGTGGGAGGAGCTGCTCCCCCAGGAACCGTCGGAGCTACGTCGCGGATACTTCTCTGTTCTCAAAGGCACGAAGGGTGCCGCCGACAAGTTCCAGGACACCTCTGGCTCAACGAAAGCAGACGACGATGCCTATGAGTTGATCATGCAAGACAAGGAGCGGTTGCTCGACGAGACCGTGCCAGTGCGGTTCATCTTCAGCCACTCTGCCTTGCGCGAAGGCTGGGATAACCCGAACGTCTTTCAGATCTGCACCTTACGCGAGATGAGCGCCGAGACGGAACGTCGTCAGACGCTCGGGCGCGGACTCCGTCTTCCTGTCGCAAAGACTGAGCGCGGCTATACCCGTGTCGCTGATCGTGGTATTGCGACGTTGACGGTGGTGGCGAACGAGTCATACATGAAGTTCGCAGAGGCACTCCAGAAGGAATACAAGGACGCCGGAGTCGAGATCGGCCGGGTGCGCAAAGCTGAGTTCTCAAGGATCCCGTGGCAGGACGAGAACGGCACCCTCACCGACGACCAGTTCGGATACCAGCGCTCTCTCCAGGTATGGGAACACCTCAAGGACAAGGGCTTCATCGACAAGGAAGGTGCCGTCACCTCGAGGTTCCAGCCGAACCAGCTCGGCTTCAACCTCGACCTGCCGGTCGATGTCGCTTGGGCCGAGGGAGTCATCGTCGAGCTGGTCGAACGCGCGCACATCGGCAAGTACGTCAAGCCGGCCAGCAAACGTCAACCGCGCGTACTCAACAAACGTCTCTATGCAACACCGGATTTCGAAGAGTTCTGGGAGACGATCAGCCAGAAGACGACATACAAGGTGAGCATCAACCGCGACGAGATCGTTAAGAACGCGATCGCCGCGATCAAAGGTGCCCCTGATATCGAGGCGCTGCGCATCGAGGTAACCCGAGCCGGTGTCAAGGTGCTTCGAGGCGGCGCCAAAGGCGAGGAACTCGGCACGCGTTCAGCGGACCTTAAAGGTAGCTACGACCTACCCGACATCATCACAGAACTACAGGAGGCGACTTCCCTCACCCGCAAAACGGTCGTCGATATCCTGATCGGCAGCGGCCGGCTCAGTGAGTTCATCGGCAACCCAAACGATTTCATTGCAATGGCCAGGCGTTCGCTTCAAAGCGAGCTGGCCAAGATTGTGGTCGAGGGAATCCAGTACGAGAAAATCGCGGGCTCGATTTACGAGCTTCGCGAGCTACAGAAGGATGGACTTGAAGAGAAGGAACGCTTCCTCGATCAGATGTACAAGGTGCAGCACACCCAGAAGACCGACTTCGACTATGTTGTCTTCGACTCCGATGTCGAGCGCCAGTTTGCCGAGCTGCTTGACTCACGAGAGGACATCAAGCTGTTCATGAAGCTCCCTTCAAAGTTCAAGATCGACACCCCGGTCGGCCCGTACAACCCGGACTGGGCGATCGTGAAGCATGAAGAAGGACAAGACCGGATCTATATGGTCCGCGAGACCAAGAGCACCCTCGATGACTCGAAGCTGCGCCCCTCCGAGCTAGCGAAGATCAAGGCCGCCAAACAACACTTTGAAGCCATCGGCGTCGAAGACTATGCGCGTGCGGTACCGGGAGCGTGGAAGTTGTGAGGCTCATTTCTACTCAGCTACTTACGTCACCCCACGCGAATCTATTGCGGGCACATGGGGTTGTAGACAGCCAGTGTCCGAAGCCAGGAAGGGCAAGTCGGTAGCCATGGCTAACCAGTCCACTAGAGCCATCGAGTTGGCCGACAACGGTGGCCATTTCTACCGTGCAGATTTCCAGGTCCATACCCCGCGTGACACGCAATGGGACGGAGATCGCCCCACGGTGACTGAGCGTGATGCTTGGGCCTCATCATTCGTTTCTGCGGCACGCTCGCAGGGCCTCAACGCGGTCGCGATCTCGGATCATCACGACTTCGCACTATTCCCGTTCATCAAGAGGGCTGCTGCGGCTGAGCAGTTGACATCTGGCGCTCTGGTGCCCGTCCGAGAACAATTGACCGTGTTCCCTGCCCTCGAACTGACGCTGAGCGTGCCGTGCCAGGCGATTCTCATCCTCGATGCGGATTTTCCGGAAGACCGCCTCAACGACGTCTTGAAGGCACTTCATTTCGATCCGATCGACGCGAATCTCGATGTACTCCCCCAGACCGTCGTCCTCCCCGATTCGGGCGACCTCAACGACATTCACGCGAAACTGGACAAGAACGATTGGCTTCGCGGGCGGTACATCATCCTCCCGAACGTGACCCCTAACGGCCACAAGACTCTGTTGAGGGAGTCGTTCCAGGCGAAGTACAGGGACATGGTTGCAGTCGGGGGATACCTCGACAAGCCGATCGCCGAGCTAGATCGGCAGAAGTACGCCGGCGAGAAGCGGATTCTTGAGGGTGGAGACACCAACTGGGGATCCAAGCGTCTCGCGCTATTTCAGACTTCCGACGCCCGAAAAGCTGACTTCTCCACTCTTGGGCAGCATGCGACCTGGGTGAAATGGGCCAACCCTACGGCTGAGGCAATCCGTCAGGCATGTCTGGCTCAGGAGTCTCGGATCTCGCATGACTCCCCGGCAATGCCGAATGTGTGGGTCTCACGCGTCGTGGTGTCGAATAGCAAGTTCATGGGTCGAGTGGATGTCGCACTCAACCCCCAGTACACCGCGCTTATCGGTGGACGTGGGACGGGCAAATCGACAGTGCTCGACTACCTCCGCTGGGCGCTATGCGACCAGCCTGCCCGGGCGACGGAGGATGACGAGGTCGCAGATCCACGGGTGCGCCAGCGAAAGCTGGTGGCGGCAACTCTAAAGCCCTACGACGCACACGTCGAGGTGCACTGCGTGATCAATGGCATCACACATGTCGTTCGTCGACATGCGAATGATGGGACGGTCCACCTCAAGGTCGGGGAAGGTCAGTTCGAGAATGCCGCAGAGGCAGCCATCCAGAGTCTGCTGCCAATTCAGGCATACAGTCAGAAGCAGTTGAGCAGCGTCTCAATCCGCGTCGAGGAACTTCTGCGATTCCTCACCTCGCCTATCCAACGCGAGCTCGAAGAAATCGGCCGCCAACGACAAGAGGTGGTCGGCCGGCTCCGCGAGAACTACGGCACCCTCCAACGTCATCGAGACCTATCTGCCGAGATCGAACGTGGCGACCTGCGTATCCGGTCGCTAGCTGAACAAGCGCAGTCGCTGCGCGATGGCCTCGCAGGCGTATCCGAAGAGGATCGTCAGATCCTCAACGGCAAGTCTGGACACGATGACCTGCGGTCAGCTCAAACTATCTGGCTTCAGCATGTCGAGGTTGCCCATGAACACCTCGCCGATCTAGTTGCCTCACTGGATTCATCCCTCGGCGACCTTATAATGCCGCCATCAGCGCCAGCGAGCCTCTCTGTCGAAGCGGATGCGCTCCTGAGCCGCTACACGCGACGCCCTGGCCCGGTTGCGATCAACAATCGGACGGCTTGAGACTGACTTTGGCGCGCTGACGGTTGATGGCGGTGCGGTCACGCTGCCCTCTGAGGTGTTGGCAGCCAAGCTCGCCGAATACGACGAGGCGTACCGGGCGGTGAAGGAGAGGTCGTCGGCGCATGAGGCCAAGCTGGCGGAACTCGCAAACCTAGAGGAGCAGCAACGCACATCTCGTGAGCTTGTCCAACGCCAGCGCGCTGACCGGGACGCGCTCGGCAGACCGGGCGAGAAGCACGAGGAGTTCCGTGCTGAACTGACTGCAGCGCGGAAGGAGCGGACGGAAGTTCTGAAAGCTGAATGTGATGCGCTCGCAGCATCATCGGATGGCTTGATCCGCGCGACGTTGTCCGTGAGCCGCGGCTTCGATGCGGTTCAGACCAAGTTCAAGGCGCTGATCGCGGGCTCGAACGTGCGGGCCAACAAGATCGATACTTTCTTCGAGGAGCTTGCGAAGGAGTCAGATCCCGCGGCAACGTGGGAAACCGTGCTTGAGGAGCTTGAGTCACTAACCTTGCTCGAACCGGATGCTGAGATCAGCTCAGAACAGACTCCCACGCTGGCGAGGCTGGGCTTGACAGTTGCTGATCAGAAGCGGTTCACGCCGAAGCTGACTCCCGACGGCTGGCTCGATCTCTCGCTGGCTGAGCTGTCTGATCTTCCAGACTTCGAGTACCGCGCGAAGGAAGGCGAATACATCCCGTTCGAGTCCGCGTCGGCTGGCCAGCAGGCCTCAGCGTTACTGGGGACGCTGCTCTCACAACGCGGTACGCCGCTCGTCATTGACCAGCCTGAGGACGATCTCGACAGTGACACCGTGCAGCAGATCGTCTCCAAGATCTGGCTAGCTAAGAATCGGCGTCAGCTGATTTTCTCCAGCCACAACGCAAATTTGGTTGTAAATGGCGATGCAGATCTGGTGCTCGTCTGCGCTTATCTGACAGCGGGCGATCAGTCGGCGGGCCATATCAAGGAGCAAGGCGCAATCGACGTGGCTGCCGTAAGGGATGAAATTACTTCGGTAATGGAAGGTGGAGAGCGGGCCTTCCGTCTTCGCAAAGAGAAGTACGGCTTCTGAACGACAGGTGCCCCGGAGACCCCACTGGCGACCGCTCCCATAGCACTTTGGAAGCGCCAACTTAATTGCGACAGATTCTTGGCAACAATTTTCAGTTGAACTGGCGGTTTGCAGGCCTGCACCGCCAACTAGCCTGAGACCGGACACATTTGATGATGTCCGGTCTCGTTGTGTCTGGCGGTTTTTCAGTAAAGCTGGCGGTCTTCGGAGATGGCAGCCGATGGCTTAGTCGAGTTGACTGTGCCTGGAGTCGGCCGCCCACGCCAGGGCCGCAGCGCGGAGTTCGTCGACGAACTTGCGCTTGTGATCCTGGTATCCCAGCATGCTTGTCCCAGCGGCTGCAGCGGCGTCTAGCTTGACCCGCCCATAACGATCGACCCACTCCGGATGGTTACGAAGAAAGTCACGAACCGCAAGATTGCTCACCCACAGCACGCCGAGGTACGGGACGACGCTCACATTGAAGTTTGACAAGCCTCTCTTCCGCCAGAAGTATCGCCCTGGCCGGCGACCGTCTTCGCCCAGGTACTCGTATCCGAGAGCAGCCAAACCCTCAATTGCAGCGTGTGGTCCGCTTCCCGGTTGCACACCGACGAGGATGTCAACGATTGGTTTGGCGATGAGTCCGGGTACTGCAGTACTTCCGAAGTGCTGGATTCCAGACGCGTAGTCGCCCAGCGCAGTACTAATCGCAGCCGACTCGGCTTGGTAATACTTCGCCCAGCGCCTGTCATAAGCCACGACCTGAACCCAAGGCTCCTCCGCGCTCACTGTGCCAGTGTGGCATCGAACCCAGTGGGCATCGAACGGAGCCGAGGACACGGCCCCCGCTACCCCCGGGTAGGAAGAATACGGCGAGATCGAATGTGGCGGGTTACCAGTGAGGCTGCGGGAGGTAATCTGTTGTTTCCCAGCCCTTTTAACGACCACCGCCACCACCGTCAGCCGCCCTCACTCCCCGTTCATGAGCAGTTTCCAGGGCTGCAAGCCGAGGAGGCCAGCAAGGTGCCTCTGCATCTGGACGCCGGACGGTAACGGGCGCCACCAGATGGTCACCTCGGCGATCTTGCCGTCCGCGTCGAGCAGGATGTAGTCCATCCCGTCCACCACGGTGTCTTCAATCTGCAGCTGGAAGTACGCGGCGTGGTGCGTCTCGCCGCTGAGAACTTCCTTATAGCTGAGGTCGGCCGCCACCGTGCCGACGGTGCGCATGGCTTCCAGAACTGCCTCGCGGCCGGTGAGCGGCTCATCGCCGAGCGGGCCGTACAGCACGACGTCCTCGGCGAGGATTTCGGAAAGAGCCTCTTTGTCTGCGCCGCCGTGCATGCAGTCGACGAAGTCCTCCACCGTGTCGCGGTGCGGGGCGAATGTGGTCATGATTACTCCCTGTGTCCGTTGTCGGTTGTGATCTGCCAGACCTGATCGGACGGGCCCATACATGCCGTTGTCGCTCAGTTAGATCACCGTGGTGCCCCCGTCGACCACCAGCTCCATGCCATTGACATAGCTCGAGTCGTCGGAGGCGAGGAACAACGCGGCCGACGCGATCTCCTCGGGGCGGCCCATCGCTCTCCGTGGGATCACGGATTCGAACTGCGCCTTCATCTCGTCGTCCATCACCTCCGCCAACATGGGCGAGGCGACCTGGCCGGGGGTCAGCACGTTCACCCGGATCTTCCTGTCCCTCAACTCGGACACCCACACCCGCGCGTAGGCGGGCAGCACGGCCTTGCTTCCCGCGTACACACTCCAATTCGGGTAACCCCGCAGCGATGCGTTCGACCCGGTCATAAAGATCGAGCCGCCATCGTTGAACAGCCGTAGTGCCTTTTGAACGGCGAACAGCGTCCCCCGCGCGTTCAGCCAGAAGGCGGCATCGAACTGCTCCTCGGTGATTTCGCCGAGCCTGCTCTGCTCCCCCGTCCCGGCACTTGCCCACAACACGTCGATCGCGCCCCTTTCCCGTTCGACCATGTCGAACAACCGGTCCAGATCGTCTAGGTCGGCCGAATCGCCCTGCACGCCGGTCACATTCCGCCCGATCTGTTCGACCGCCAGGTCCAGCGCGTCCTTCCGTCGGCCCGAGATGAAGACGTGGGCTCCCTCGTCTACGAACAACTTGGCACCAGCCAATGCCATACCACTTGTCGCGCCGGTGATTACCGCGACCTTGCCATCGAGCTTTCCCACGATCTCTCCCTTTACTTGATAGTGCCGGTGTTATTTACACCGAACTGAGTACATACGTACCTGTGTGGCTAGTTGTCCGCCTGTCCCAAAATCGTTGTGCAACTGCGCAGTTCCCAGGGTTGCATGCCGATGACGTCCGCGAGGTTTCGCTGCAACGCAACACCCGACGGCAGCGTGCGGTAGAAGATGCTCACCTCGGCGATCTTGCCGTCCGCGTCGAGTCGGACGAAGAAGATGCCGTTGACCGCGGCGTTGCCGACTTGCAGCCGGAAGTGTGCGGCGTGGTGGGTCTCGCCGCTGAGGACCTCCAGATAGGTGTCATCGGACGCCAATCCGTTGACGGTCTTAATGGCCTGAACGGCGGCCTCGCGGCCGGTGATTGGCTCATCGCCGAATGGGCCGTACAGCACCACATCCTCGGCAAGCAGACGAGTCAGGGCGTTCTCGTCTGCGCCGCCGTGAATGCAGTCGACGAAGGACTCCAAGGTGTCGCGGTGCGGCGCGAAAATGGTCATAGTTACTCCTCGTAGTGCGTGAGATTTCGTCGGTGCGCCTAGGTCGTCAGCCGGTCTGAGAAGTAATTGCCGTTGTCCAAATCGGCGAGCAGGCTGGGCTGGACGGGTTCCCAGCCCAGGGTCCGGCGCGTGATGAGGTTGGACGCCGGCACGGACAGCGTGACCAGATTGGTGAACATCCCGAAGTATGCCGGCAGCATCAGCACGTCGATGGGCACACTCACGCTGGGCAGGCCCAGACGGCTACCGATGGCCTCGGCGATCTCGCGGAACGGGACGCCCCCGTCCTCGACTGCGTGCCAACGACTGCCGGCCGGACCCTTCTCCAGCGCCAACCGGAATAAGGACGCGACATCGCGGATATGCACTGCGCTCCAGAGGTTCCCGCCGTCTCCGGGGTAGCCGGCGAAGCCCTTCTCCTGCGCGAGCGCGATCAGCCCCGGGAGGAATCCTGCACGATCGGTAGTGCTGTGCACGATGGTGGGAAGCCGCACGATCGACGACCGCACTCCCCGCTCGGCGAGGCCGAGGACGGCTGTCTCCACGGCGTTACGGAATCGCAGGGTGCCTGTGTGCTCGTCGCCGCTGGGAAGTGCCGGGTCCTCCTCGGTGGCCGGTCGGCCCACGTTCCCGGGCGAGGCCATACTGCCCGCCGCGACTAGTGGCTTTTCGGTTCCTGCCAGGGCCTCACCGTACGCGAGGATGACCGGGACCTCCGCGTCGGTCACGGCATCGATCCCCCCGGAGGGAAGCAGGTCTTGCCGGTGCGCGACGTGGATGACGCCGTCGGAGTCCGCGGCTGCCTCCTTGAGCCCGTCTAGATCCTCGAGGCTGCCTCGCCGCACCTTCGCGCCGAGCGCGGACAGAGTCGCCGCGGCCGCATCCGACCGGGCCAGGCCGGTGACCTGGTGCCCGGCGGCGATGAGTTCGGGAACGATGTACAAACCGGAATGGCCGGTCCCGCCAGCGACGAAAACGCGCATGTGACTGCCCTTCTGAAGGTAGATGGAGGAGGCTGGTGCGGGTGCGCTCAGTCGAGGATGCTGACGCCGAGGGCGAAGTTGTTGTGCTTGACGGAGTGGGCCATGAGGCCCAGCTGCATCAGGGCGACGTTCTCCAATGCACGCGCCATTGATAGCTGCCCGGTGTCCATCGGGCGCAATCCCAAGCTCTCAACGAACACCGCCACGCGTGCCTTTGCTCGCGCGTCATCGCCGGCGATGAACACGTCCAACGGGCGACCCTCGACTGAGCCGGCCGCCAGGACGTTGGAAAACAGGGTGTTGAACGCCTTGACGACATGCGCGCCGGCGGGGGCGGCGTTGGCGATCTCCTGCGCGCCGGAACTGCCCTCGGGAGTGACAAAGCCTGTGAAGTCGGGGGTGACGGGGTTGGTGATGTCGAGAATGACCTTGCCCTGTAGCGCCGCTCCGTACTCGCCAACCACCGCCTTCGCGCTGGCGTACGGCACGGCGAGGACAACGATGTCCCCTGCCGGGGCGGACCCGGCCGTCCCGACAGTGGCGCCGTCGAGCGCGGCAGCCAGTTCCTGGGCTTTTACCGGGTCACGGCCGATGATTTCGACTGCGTTGCCGCCCGCGAGCGCCCGGTCGGCCAAGGCACCGGCCATGTTGCCCACGCCGATGATGCTGATACGGATCATGAGATTCCCTAATCGGTCGACAAGCAAAAGGTTGATGAATCAACCATACACGCTTTGGATGATGCGTCAACCAATTAGGTAGGATGAATGTCGATGAAACCGAAATGGCTGAACGCCCGTGAGGACCGCGCCTGGCGCGCCTTCGTTCACTCGCATCAACAGATCGAGCTCCACCTGAACCGGAGCCTCCAGAAATCGGGCTTGTCCGGGGCCGACTACGAGGTCTTGGCCGTGCTCTCCGGCCATGACGGGGACCGCATGTCCGCCCGCGACCTGGGCGAAGCGTTGAATTGGGAGAAAAGCCGTCTCTCCCACCAGTTGCGGCGCATGGAAGCCGACGGGCTGATCAGCCGCGAGCCCAACCCCGACGACGCCCGCAGCACCATCGTCCGCCTGCTGCCCGCCGGCCGCACCGCTATTGAGAAGGCGGCGCCCGGTCACGTGGAGGACGTCCGCCGGAACTTCATCGACCTCTTTACCCCGGCCGAGCTCGACATGCTCGCCGCCCTCAACGAACGAGTCCTGCACCGCTTGGCCGAAGGCGACGACCCGCCGCCGACGACGAGCCAGCCTTCATAACCTTCATCAACCGTTCGCGATTCGACTGTTACACAGTGGGATTCGTCAGCTCAGACAGCTGGTAATGCTCAATTAGGTCGAACTTGCCATGTCTTATTGTCAAACAACGCGATTCGACCGAACGTACGTGACGAAACCGGTCCGGCGCTGCGCCCCTGGGTCAATCATTCCTCGTTCAGCAAACGATCTGTACACAAGCGACGAGCTATCTGTGCGCGGTCCGGCACGCCACATAACGCTCCGCCCGGGCGAGAAGCACGCGAGTTCCCGCGCTTCGGCCCTCACGCCATCCTGACTGGGAATACGTCGGGTTACCGATAGAACACTGCATATTGCGTCGGACGAATCAATACCTGGCCGCTTGCCGAGCACCACTCCTCTCCCGTTGTTTTCCGCTGCGTTGCAGGACTTTTCGCCCACACTTCCTGTCGGGCGGACTTGTGACGGCTGCGCCACTGGCTACATCCGAGGACATTCCAGCGACACGCTGACCTGCGTGTCGACCTGTCCGGTCCGCTACTTACTGCGTGCAGCTGGCCAAGCTCGGCCCGACGCCGACCTGAGAATCATCGAGGACTCCGGTCACACCGGCAGCCCTGCCATGGGGGGCGGCAGTCATCGTCGCCATCGCCAGGTTTCACCCGTCGCGTTCTCATTACTAGAGAAAGTGGACGCCTCATGTCCTGTCTCGCATAGTGCCTGGCTGTGACAGGTTGATTTGGCCCCGGTAGGACGGTCTGTTTTGGCCCCGTCCGCCCGACTCGCCGGTGCGGTTGT
>NZ_PDCP01000113.1 GCF_002553505.1 Mycolicibacterium agri
CTACGATGCATCACGGACCGACCAACCCCTGGTCGGAATCCAATAGCTCGAGCCTCCGGCGAATCCAGGGCGATTCAGGGCGTCCTCGATGATGCCCTTGCGGATTGCGGCCCGATCGGCGAGATCTGCGGCCACTGCGCTGGCATCGAGCAGGGCTCGTTTATGCCGGCCGGCGCGAAGGCGTTCGTCATCGAGGGTGCGCGCCGCGTCGTCGCGATCGCTTCGCGCGTTACCCAGCCTCGATACCCAGCCCTGCGCATCGTCGCAGAACTCTTTCTCCGCCAAATACATTGGGCGCTTTGCGATTTCGGCCGCGGTGTCCTTGAGTAGGTCGCGCACCGGTTCGATTTGTTCGTGGTTGCCGACGAAGCGGAGGAGGTACCGTACGAACTTGCCAGGTGAATCGATCTCGGCGAACAGTCCGTCGATGCCGCCCTCGGCGGCGTTGACTAGGAGGAAGTACTCGAACAGTCCCGGATCGAAGCGGCGTTCCCGCAGTGCGGCGTGCCACTCACCTATGGTCTGGTTCACCACTACCGCGTTCACGCCTTGGATTGCCAGGCGGCTGATGTGGCTGCAGAAGCGCTCGCGATCGAACCCACCGCCGGTCCGGAATGTGAAGGGCAACGTGTCCAGGGTGGCGCCGTCAACGTCGGGATCGGGGGTAATGCACCACCAACTCCTACGCAGACGGTCCTTACCCCCGCGGCTGTTGTAGTCGACAGGCCTTGTGGGGCCGTCCCATTCGTACACCGCACCGGTGAGCAGCAGTTGACCGTCCGGGCCGACCCACTCCGCGACCACGTGGGCGGTATCGCCGCTGAGGATCAAGTCCTCCAACGAACGATTCTTCGTCTTATTCGCCAGGAAGTCGCGGCGCCCCGGCCGAATCAAGGCAAGCAATAGGGACAACATCGTGGTCTTTCCGGCCCCGTTGCGCAGCCACACGATGGAATCGGTTGGATCGCCGGCGACATCGGTCAACTCCACCGTCAGGTCGGCAAACCGGTTGTCGCTGACGCCAACCGAGTCCAGGTACATCCGCCGCAAACGAAACATTAGCTGTCCACCGCATCGCCGGCGGCACTGCTCATCTCGGCGATCAACGACTCCGCGACCTCCGCCAGGCCGATCCGGAAGCGATCGTTGAGCACGTAAGCCTCACTGGTGGCGTCGTCGAGCGCAGGTTCGCGCCGCGCACGGCCCTGCGCGGTCAAGAAAGTCAGAGTCGCGTTGACGTACCAGCGGTGGCATTCTCGGCCCACCCGACCGCCGTCGGTGAGCAGCACCTGCGGCAAGTCGTGCCACGTGCGGGCTGCCTCACCGAGCTGGTGCTCCGCCTCGCCAGACTCGGCATCCAACCCGATCAGCCCCTTGATTCGCTGTTCGAGGAACCGCTCGATGTCCAATGCCCGCACCGGGCGGTTCGCCGAGTCGACCAACGTCTCCCCGTTGGGGTAGGCGTAGGTGATCAGACCGAGCAGGACCAGTCCGAAGCACCGCCGATCCTGGAGACGGTGCTCGCCGCTCTTGCGCACCGGAAGCCCAGAATTGTCCAGGGTCACCGCGAAGGGTGAGTCGACTTGGCCCGATACCAACAGCCCCAGCTGGGGGCTTACCTGGTGGACCTCCAAACCAAGGCCTTCGGCTACCCGGTCGACTAGTTCGGCGAACGGGAGATCCACCTGGAACCGGTCGAGCAGGTCGCGGTACAGACTTCCCGGCGTCGGACGATCCCTTGGAGACATGCATGCCGGATGAGCCGGGCGGCCGCCGATATGTCGGCATGGTTCACGATGTTCTCACCGCCCCGAGATCCACGGCATCCAATGCGGCGGACCGTGCCAGTGTCAGATCCGGCCCGCGGTACCGGTCGTCGGTGAGCACTTGGTCATCGGCGACCGCGACGAGCGTGGCGACTGCTTCCGCCAGATCGGCGCTGCCGGGCTGATCATCGCGAGCGCGGTCCTCACCAGCGACGAACACCCACAACGCGGCGCCCCAGAGAACGTCCAGCAACCGATGCGGATCCTCCACCTCCCCAGCTCGGAGTCGAGCAGCACCGAGTAGCTCCGAGAGCCGCGTCGGGCGCTCAGCCGCGACCGAGAGGACGTCGGCTGCGCAGCGGGCGATGGCTGGGGCGATCGAATCTCCCGGCGGCTCTCCAAGTTCGCCGGGATCATCGACCTCAGGGGGACGACGGTCGTACGTCGTCGGCGCCCGAAACAGCAGGTCGGTGAGATCGCCCAACGCCCAGCACACCGGCGTGGGCGGTGCCATCACACCCTTGACCAACACACCGACCGCCGCGGCGAAGCGGACCTCGGATGCGGCAAGGCCCGGTTCGAAGACATCGCGGGCCATGTCGATCGTGGTGGCAAGACCTCTCGGACGGAACCGCTGAGTGTTCTGCGCCTCCAGGAACACCGGGATGGCCGACAGAACGAACCGCTCCAGCCGGGTCCACACGTCTCCTCCCACACGGACTTCATCGGCGATCTGTCGACACGCCTCAGCCGCATCCGGGTCATCACCTGCCTGGTTGGCAAGAACGGTCAGCTGCCGGTCCCGGTCGATCTGCAGCCGGATCTGACCGCGCACTTCGCTGAGCCACTGCGGCATCTCGCCGTGCCAGTCGACGGTGCCGACGTCCCGCTGAGTATCGGCCAACCGTTCGCGAAGACTCGCCGACAGCCCGCGCGCCGTCCGAGTGGCCTGGCGCGCTGAGTCCAGCGCCTTTTCGAACTCGCCGGCCTGCATCTGGATCTCAACCAGCAGCTTCAACGCCAACGCCCGGTCGGCGAGATCGGTGTTCAGGGCCTGCAAGTACAGCAGGATTGCCTCATCGGTAGCCGTGACCGCAGCGCCGGACTCGCTGTCCACCATTCGAAGCAAGCGGAACCTGAAGACGTCCGATTCTGTGGTGTCGGCCGGCCCGTCGACTTCCAACCACGTCGCCTCATGAGGGCGCCCGTCGTTGAACACGGCGCTGAAGACCAGACGCGCCACCTTGACGAAGGGTCGACTTGGATCATCGGGGTGCATTCGCCGCGCGACCTGCGTCAGATGATCGGTTACCGAATCAAGGCTGACCGACCCCTCCAGGCTCGCCTGGTTGTGGACGACGTAGTCGATCAGTCGGAGCGCGAGCTGCGCCAAGTCATAGCTGCGATGGTCGATGTCAGCGCGCGGCGCAGCCCGATTTAGCAACTCGAACACCGGACCCAACAACTGCAGCGTCTTCCACCGATCCTTCAGATCAGCGCTGTTCGCCACTCGGATTCCCCCACCATGTATCCCCGGCTGATGACCGTAGAGCATATGTCCGACATCAACGGGGTGGCACCGAAGTCGTCGATCGATTAGCTGGGGCCGCCCGCATCGGTTGGTGCGAGAGGATGGTGTCTGTGGCGAAAAAGGCGCGTGATCAACGGACCAAACGGCGCATCAAGGTCGACGACGCGGCTGCCGTGATCGCGGCGATCCAGTGGTGGGCGAGCAGACCGCCCGCAGCCAACCCCGGCACGCAGTGGGCGCAGGACGTCGCCGAGATGATCTTCGAGAAATGGTCCGACAGTCCTGTCGTTCTTCGGGTGGACGACGAGTTCGCCGGTGCATTGATGAACGCCAACACCGACGTTGAACTGGTACCCGACTGGTTAACGCGATTTCCCTTCGACGCCGTTGCCTACAGCCTTGCCACCCCCTTGTCGCTCCACGACGGACAACGCATGTGTCGCTACCTCGGAATGGTCGTGGCCGGCACGGTCAGCAAGTACCAGAACCTTGAAGGGACGGGAATCGCGCCAACGGTGGGCAATTTGAGGCTTCGCGCCGCAGACGGTCGCGGTGTCCTTACGGGCTACACCAAGATCCCTACGGCGCAGGGCGTTCGATGCATGTGGGTGTACCAGGAGGAGGGTGATCCGAACCCGCAGCTGCAGAGCGTGACCTTGCCGCTCCGCGGTGACCTTGCCGCAACGACGCTCGCCGATCTTGTGAAAGCACAAATCCAAGGCGCACACGAGGCGGGGAACTCAAGCGGCGAAGAGTTGCCGGTGCTCATCCCGCTCTCGTTGTCGCTGCTCTTGTACTCCGCGGCGGGTGATCCCGAGATCGATTGGCCGCCGCCGGAGCAAATCTCCCGACCACAGCAGATCAGCCGCGCAGAGATCGGAAACCTTGGATGGAGGACCGGCGCATCGTTGCGGCAGTACCGCCGACAAGCGGGCGAACGTACAGGCGACGTGGGGATCGCCGGCTGGAGGCTCCCCCCGCATATACGGATCGCACATTGGCACCGGGTTCGCGTCGCCGAACGAGACGAGAACGGCAACGTCATCGGAAACCGGCTGGGCGCCGAAGGAGTCGACTGGCACTACGAGCTTCGCTGGTATCCGCCGACGCCCGTAAATGCCGACAATGGTGTCGCCCCAGCCGTACGCGACTTGAACTAGTCCGAATGCGTGCGCGCCGCTGTGGCAAGACAATTCACCACCGTAACCGTTGCTACCGCCGATAACACCCGACTCCGTCAAGGCGCCGGAGTCGAGCACGAGTCACCGGTATCGTCGACAAATGCGTGAGCAACGAATTGTCGAGACCGACGGTGACGGCTGCGTCGTCCTACCCGGCCACCCCAGCCGCCGATTCCTGATACGAGAAAACTCGGACGGCAGCATCCTGCTTCAGCCGGCGAGTGTCGTCACCGAGGCCCAGTACGAGTACGACGTCACGCCTGAATTGCGTGAACTCCTCACTGCGGCAACGTCATCACTGACAGTTCGGCGTAGTCGACGTCAACGGGGATGACGCACGGTCGCCATCAATTGCAGAACAGGCCCATCGTCGGCGGGGTGTCGCAGCCGACGGATGGCGAACCACGACCAGTGTCGACGATCTCGGCTTGCCGCGCGAAGTCACGGCTGGCCCTCGACCCCGGCGGCGGTACGTGGCACCATTGATCGGTGCGCGAATTGGAAGACAAGGGTGGCGAACGTCTCCAGCGCGTCCTGGAGGATGCCGAGCATGCCGCCGCGGTCGCGCGGATCAGGGACGCGATGCGGGAGGCTGATCGCCAGTTCGCTGCCGGCACGACGTAGCGTGTCGCCGCTCGGGCCGATAATCGCTCCTTAGGTCAGTCACCTCCGCACGTCGCCGCTATCGACATAGGTGGTGAACGTCTTGGGCCCCCACTCGGTCGCGACGTTGGAAGAGCACTGTCTTTGGTCTTCCGGTCAGCAGGGTGGTGTTGACCACCTCGCCGACGGTTCCCTCCAAGAACGAGTCAGGAGTCGCATCCGTTACTCCTGACCGTCGAGGCGGCCTGCACCAACGGAGCCGATGGGCTGACGCGCTGAACGCGCCTGCCGCGGTACGAGAGCCACCGGCAATGCTTATCGTTGATGGTATGGCGACGCCGACTTCCAGCGAGCCTCAGCGGGTTATGCCGCCAGAGGAGCTCTGCGAGCATGTTCTCGACACCAGGTACGCGCAGCTGGCCCTCCTATTCAACAGTGGCGCCACCAACGCCGAGAGGCGCATGGCCCGGGACCGATACGCGCTCCGATCGAAAGAGCAACAGTGAATTGTGGACTGATCGTCTTCGACGGGGATGAAGGCTGTATCCACCAAACGAGCAGAGTCCGAGGGCCGTCTATTTGGTAGCGAGGTCAGAATTCAAGTTTGCGACCTCTAAGTTATGAGCCGACCAGTCCGAATCTCGTATCTCGCAATATGTCCCAAACGCGCAGGTCACCGCCGACCACCCGTCTCGACCATCGCGGTGCTTTCCACGCCACCAAGGCCGTTACACCACGTTTCGTTCACAAAACCGTTCACAACGCAGAACGCGGCAACTACGGCGCGAACACGGGAGATCGCCGTCGCGAGTGACACACTTGACTCGGCTCGGTCCTCGTCTCTCGAGTCGGGCCGTGCGGACGCCTTCGTCGTCCGAAGCTTGCAGGGCGCCTGCGAGCGATCACAAACCCGCGGCCCGATTCGCCTGGCTGATTCGCTCCGCATAAGAGTCGATATCCAGCGCAGGAACCGTGTGAGTTGTGTATCGGTATAGGGCGCATCGCAGGCCCTCACTCAAGGGTTGCGCCTCGCGAGGCTCACCCTTGGCCGCCTCAGGGTGGCGATTGATGTCGTCTGAGTCCGCCATATAACTAACGTATATTGCGCGTTACCAAGATCGGCAACCGCGTGGTTGCGGTGAAGCCTGGTCCCACTAATTCGTCACCTTAGCGCTTCCCTCTCCCGGGTGCGGTGAGGGGAAAGACTTTCTTCTGCAATGATTTACACACCTGTGATGGATAATCTCTATTATCCATGAACAATCCCGCATACTGCAATAGATGAATCAGAGTCCCGTTCGGCGGTGCGTCCTATAGCTGCTGCGCCTTCTTTCGAAAACCTGTGCTGAAATTCATCTAGTGTCGTAGTCGCCGTACTTTCGATCGGCTTTGCTTGCAGCGCTTCCCGGCGTCGGTGCGAGGCTTCCGCGCAACTCGAAGACGACCGAGTGCTCGACATCGGCCGCATCGAACACCGTGCGCATGTCTAAGGCTGCTGATCGATCGGAGCGCGGCTTCCCTTCGCCCAGACTAGCGGCGCAGTCACCTGCCGGCCGGGGATTAATACGTCACCGTGGCGTCTTACATCCCAGAGCCTGCTCTACACAGAAAAACCAGGCGCTGCACCCGGTTTCGTCCCCCTGCACGAATTTCCGATGCGGAACTTGTTGACAGCAATCCGGGAGGGACTTGAGAGCTGTCCGATTCCGCCCTGTTTTCCAGAACTATCTGACACTGACGTTGTCCCAGCAGGCCCCAAGTCCTCGACACTGTGGCCCTTCTCCCCTGTCGGCGCTATCGGCAAAGCTGCTGCCCTGCATCGGTTTACGCTCTACCGGTAACCTTCCATATTCGATCCGGTCGTATTTGGGCCAGTAGTCATCGGCTCGCAGTGACCACCGGATGCGGCGGATCGTCCAAGCGGTGAGAAGATCTGGCCGGAGGTGGCCGCGGAGGTGTGCGTGAGTGTGGTGGGTTGGCGTGCTGGGCTGGACTTCGGTGCGATCATAGCGCGTGGCGGCTCCTGCGATGGACCCCGCGGTTAAGCCGGGGCCCAACGCCTTTCGGGAACGGCAACGGAAGAAGGCAAGGCCCGTTGACGTGCAAGTTTAATAGGTTGTTGGCGAGGGCTTGGTGATACACCGCGCCCAGGGTTGGGCCGCGTTCTCAGCGCGGAGCTGGGTTGTGTTGTAACTGTGGGCGAGTAGTTCGGCGACCACGGCGGGCCCCAACGCCCGAGCCGGATTTCATCTCATGGTCGGTATGCGGTCGCGCGCAACGCTCCACACCGTGAGGTGGCCCACGACTCCAGGACGCGAAGGCAGTAGTAATCTCGTGTTCGATTTGAATTGGTTCTACCGCGATCACGACATCATGAACGGATATGCCGCCGCGGTGACCCGGGGGCATCGGCATCACGGATCAGATCGCTGTCGCGGGCGGGGACAACGCGCTGCCCCTGGTACCCGGCTGAGGGTTCCGCCGACCCTGAACACATCGACAGCGATCGCCGCACCCTGTCGATTCGAGACGAATCCGCCTGCGGCGGTGGCCTGCAGACCGCCGGTGGCCGACGTCCAAGCGGCGCCTTTCGCCTCGCCGATCGGGCAGTTCCCCACCCGCATCACCCCTTCGGGCGATGGCTGCGCAGGGCCGTAGGCGATGTAATAGCAGCTGGCGCAGGAGCACCGGCCGCGCGTGTGAGGAGGTGGATCTGCTGTGGTCAATGGTGTGAGGCGTGGGCCGGGGATGGACAGGAGCCATTTTCCGCCGATCGAAGACTATGCGTTCTTATCCGATTGCGAGACCACAGCGCTGATCGCGCCCGATGGGGCAGTGGAGTGGCTGTGTTTGCCACGCATGGACTCTCCCAGCGTGTTCGGTGCAGTTCTTGATCGCGACGCCGGACGGTTCCGGATCGGTCCTGCCGGGATCGACGTCCCCTCTGCGCGCCGCTACATCCCGGGCACGCTGGTCGTCGAGACGAGCTGGTGGACGCCGGGTGGCTGGCTGGTCGTCACTGACGCCCTACTGATGGGACCGTGGCATCACGAGGATGAGCGGTCGAGGACCCATCCCCGCGCGCCCACGGATTACGACGCGGCGCACGTATTGCTTCGTGTTCTTCACTGTATGAACGGCCAAGTGCAGGTGGACATGGACTGCACTCCCGCGTTCGACTATGGCCGGTTGTCGCCCTGCTGGTCCTACACCGGTGACGGTTATCACGACGCAGTCGCCGAGCCGGAGGGCACCGGCCCTCGGTTGCAGCTCACGACTGACTTGAATATCGGGTTCGAAGGCCCCACGGCCACCGCGCGCACACTGCTCAAGGAGGGACAACGCCGCTTCGTCGCGCTCTCATGGAGCAAACACGCGCCGCCGACGACGCTGCGCGCGGCACGGCGCAGGCTGCGCTGGACCTGCCACCACTGGCAGCACTGGCTCGATCGCGGCAGGTTCCCCGACCATCCATGGCGCAGCCATCTGCAGCGCAGTGCGCTCACGCTCAAGGGCCTCAGCTTCGCCCCGTCCGGAGCGATGGTCGCAGCCGCGACCACCTCGCTGCCGGAAACCCCTGGCGGGGAACGCAACTGGGACTACCGATACACCTGGATACGCGACACCGCCAAGACATTGTGGGCGCTTAACGCGTTGGGCCTCGACTGGGAGGCCAACGACTTCTTCCGGTTCGTCGCAGACGTGGCCGAAGCCGAAAACGGCGATCTGCAGTTGATGTACGGCGTCGACGGTGAACGTGCGCTGGACGAGTCGAGCTTGGATCACCTGTCCGGGTATGAGGGGGCGCGGCCGGTCCGGGTCGGCAATGCCGCCTACAAGCAACGGCAACACGATGTGTGGGGCTCGATCGTGCGCGCGATCGACCTGCACACCGGGCCGCACCATCGGGTCAACGACCGGCTGTGGCGGATCGTGCAGACTCAAGTGGAGCGCGCGCTCGGGCATTGGCGCGAACCCGACCAAGGGATCTGGGAGGTGCGGTCCGGTCCGCAGCATTTCACCTTCTCCAAGGTGGCCTGCTGGGTCGCCGCGGACGCCGGCGCGCGGATCGCGGCAGTGCGGGGCGAGGACCAGCTCGCCGACCGGTGGCGCACCGCGGCGGAGGAAATCCGCGCTGACGTGCTCGCCAACGCGGTCGACGAACGCGGCGTTTTCACCCAGCACTACGACACCAAGGCGCTAGACGCCTCGGTCCTGCTCATCCCGTTATTGGCTTTCCTGCCGTCCAGCGACGAGCGCGTACGCAACACCGTGAACGCGATCGCCGAGGAGCTAACCGAGGACGAAATGGTCCTGCGCTACCGCGTCGACGAGACCGAAGACGGCCTCAGCGGCGAGGAAGGCACCTTCACTATCTGCTCGTTCTGGCTTGTCTCCGCACTGGTCGAGATCGGCGAACTGGCGCGAGCCAAAACCTTGTGTTCAAAACTGCTGTCCTCGGCCAGCAGCCTCGGACTTTACGCCGAGGAGATCGATCCGCACAGCGGTCGGCACCTCGGCAACTTCCCGCAGGCGTTCACCCACCTGGCGCTCATCAACGCGGTAACCGCAGTGGTGAGTGCCGAGCGAGCATTGGCGAGCGATCGCGCACTGCCGTGCTCACCCCACCGTGATTGAGAACGATCATGTGGCTATCCATGCGTAATCAACGGAGCGGCACGATCATCGAGGTGAACCTAGCAAACGTGGTAGCGGCGGCGAAGGTCAGATTCGACGGTGGTGATTGGGTCGAACTGACGTCGCCGGTCGACACAGGGGCAGCGCTCGATTCGTAATAGGCAGCCGGACAGGCCGCGCCGGTGTTCGTAAAGTCGACCGACGTCTTGATCGGAACCGATTAACGGCCGAGCCGTCCGTGGGGCCTCCGCCACATGGGGCGTCTTCGGAGGCTGGAGGGTGATCGAATAACTCCTCCGCCGCGAAATCGTCACCGTCCTACCGATCAACTTCATCGGCACCCCCTTCCGCTCAATGCGGCCTGCGGTGTTCTCAGCCCGGTCCTGCACTGCTAGCCACTTCTTTCTCCTCGGCTCGTAAGCCGAGACTCAGACGAAGGGGTCAAAGTTCGCGCGAAGCAGGGTTAGTTTGCAGACGACATCGACCCGGTGCAGAGTTGATTGGTCTGTTCGATCCGCAAACGTCAACCGCTGCTCTTGCCGGGGCTGTCGAGTACACCGCTCGACCGCTTCGCCGGAGGGAATCTTCGATGTGTCGGCCCGACGATCGCGGGTGTGAACGTACACGGATGCAAGAATTCAAACGGTAGCCGATCGGAGCTTAGAGCCTGGCGTGGGCGTATTGTGCAATAGCGGTGTCGAGCCACCCTCGCGCCGTTAAGGCCTCCAGAAAATCGGCGTAGCGCTGTCTCAGGACGGCGGCCCGGGCAGGATTTGGAACCCGTTCGCGTCCTCCGCGAACCATAGTTGCGGCAGCCTCTGCGAGGGATTTTCCGCTCGACGTCGAGGCGAGAATCGCCATACCTAAGGCGGGTTCAGGTTGGTCGGGTATATGCACTGTCCGGCCGAGCAAGTCGGCGCGCAATTGTGTCCAGTACTCGTTGCGGGCGGCACCGCCAGTGGAGGTCAGCCGACCGTCTATCGGAGCACCGAGCATGGTGACCCGATCGAAACATAGCCGCTCTAGGCAGGCCACACCGAGGAGCAGCGCGGCGAACACACCCGCATCCGTGTCGGGGTTGCCCAGCATGAATGTCTCGGCGTCAGCGGCGTGGAAAGGGAATCTCTCACCGCGCGTGATGAGCGGGTACATTACCGGCCCAATCGCCAACTTCGCCGCCTCCGCTGTCAGATCGGCAAGATCTGCGGCGCAGAACCATTCAGCGATCGCCCCGGCACCACTGCTCGACGCACCACCGGGAAGCCAGATGTTATCAGGCCCGCGGTGGCAATACAGTGCTCCTGCCGGATCGCAAATGAGCCGGTCCGAGACGCCCTTGAGAACCAGCGTTGTGCCTAAAACTGAATTCCACGATCCGATTTCGACACAACCAGCGCCAAGCTGCGCCGCACAACCGTCGGTCATTCCCGCCACCACGGGTGTGCCGGCGGGAATGCCGGTCACGGCGGATGCGTAAACGCCCACGCGACCAAGGAGGGTGCCGGGACGCACTACCGCGGGTAGGAGGGGTGGGGGGACCCCGAGGCGGTTGAGAACTTCGGTGGGCCAGCGGTCCTCGAGCAGGTGATACCCCGATTTGAGCGCATTGCTGGTGTCTGTGGGCACCGGATGGCCGATGAACCGGGCGTTGATCAGGTCGGCTTGATGGCACAACTGGATCTTCTCGTTCGCCAGGTCGGGGTGTCTGCTTAGCAGCCACAACAGCTTGGGTAGCGCCCAGGATGACTGCATGAGGCCATATCCGAGCGCATGCCACAGGGGTGCGCCGACGTCGTTGACGACGAGGGCCTCCTGGACTGCGCGCGCGTCGTCATACATCAGCGCTTCGGTGCGTGGTTGTCCGGCGCGGTCAACCAGCAGCACGGTGCCCGAGGTGGCAGCGACGGCCAGCGCCGTCACCGCGTCGGCATGCACGCAGGCCAGGGCTGCGCGTGTGGCCTCCGCCACGGCGGTCCACCATTGTTGGGGATCCTGCTCGTGTCGCGGACCGCAGCGGGTACTCGTTAGCGCCGCAGAACCTGCCCCGAACACCTGGCCCTTGTCGTTAACCACCAGCGCGCGAGCATGCTGGGTACCTAAGTCCACCCCGACCCATAGCGGCTGCTTCACTGGCATTGGGTCTGCGCCTGACGGATCAGCGGGTCAACCGTGGTGTGCCGACTGCCCAGATTGTTAGGGCATATCGCGCGGACGGCAGCCGCGTCACGTGCGGTCGAACTCGCCTTCAGCCGTGTTGACCGAGTAGCTCGGCGGTTTCCCGCTGCGGTCTGTCGCAGTGGCAGTGGGCCGCGCGTGTTCCACGGAATACGGTGCACGTACCGATCGGTCTCGGCCATGTACAGGCGGTGCCGACCACCGCACTTCCACGGCTTAGTGCCGCGCTTGCGGACTTCGCCACACTGGCAGGCTTTCGGGTCCGCGACCCGAATGCCGGGCATCTCGAATCTGCGCTTCGTATCGACCTCGGCGCAATCGTGATGCACCTTCAGCGCGCTGCGCAAGGTTGTACTCAGCACGCGCCACTGGAAAGGTGAATGCAAATCGAACGTCTCCCTACAGTAGCTTCGGCTGGATCTTGCCCCGCGATCTGGATGAGCATTGTTGCCTTCAGATCCCGGATGGTTCAACCCCTGGTCGGGTGGCGTCGACGGGGGAAGTCCTGTCACCAGAAGCAGCACCTTGGCCGATAACGGTGGGCACCGGGAACCCGGGCTGGCGAGAAGGCGCGCAACCTCTCCTGACACGTGGAATGGTCAGTTGCGTGGAGGCCACTATCCGTTGCGAAGCTGAACGGGAGAAGCCAGGCACCGCATGTCACCGCGGACACCGCGGTCGCGATCGAGTCCGCCGCTGAAGCGCCAGCCTGCGTCAGCGCCGCGCTAACTCTCCAGGCGGCCCGCATCGCCGATCACCCGGTGACCAGCCTTTGCCAGGTTTACAGCCATGGGACTAGCCCATGATTTCCAGCCCGATAAATGCGACGGTGCTGACGATCTGCTCAGTTCTGCCACAGCGGAGCACATGCGCCGCCGGCGTGTGGAATGCATCGCCGTGCGCGCGGTAGCCAGTCGAAGGGGTCCGGGCGGGTGGCCTTGTACTCAAGCCCGACATATCCGCGGTAGCCGTTGGCGGCAAGCTGGTCGAGATAGCCGACCAAATCAAGGGTGCCCGTGCCGGGTTCTCCGCGGCCGGGGGCGTCGGCGATCTGCACATGGCCGATCCGGTCGCCGTAGGTGTCGAGGACCGAGCCGACCGCGTCGCCGTTAACGGATAGATGGTAGAGGTCGGCGAGTAGCCGTAGATTCCGCACCCGGTGGTCGCAGTCAGCGACCACCCGGTCGATGACCTCAATGGCGTCTATGGCCTTCTTGAGCGGGTAGGCCCGAGCGCCGCTGACCGGCTCCACCAGCACAACCGCGCCGATCCGGTCCGCCGCGTTGGCCGCGTACGCGAGGTTCTGGACGGCGATCTCGTCCTGCACCGCAGGGTTCACGCCGTCAATGCGGTTTCCATACAACGCGTTGAAGGCCTTGGTCCCCAGCACTTCGGCGATGCCAATCGCGACATCGACACTGTCGCGGAAGATGCTGCTGCGGCATGGATCCGACAACATGCCGCGTTCACCGGCGGCCATGTCGCCTGCGGCGAAGTCGAGCCCGGATAACAGCACGCCGGCATCTGCGATGGCGCGGATAAAAGCCGCTGTCTCCCGATCGGACGGAACAGGTTCGGTGAACGGCCAGCAGAATTCGACTGCATCGAAACCCGCATCGCGGACGACGCTTGGCCGCTTGAGAAGAGGACGGTCGGTCAGCAGAATCGAGCAGTTGACCGTGAATGCGGCGGTCGTCATTGATGTTCCTTCCTGCATACGGGCACCCACGCGGTGTCCGCGGGCCAACTAACGTGGGGACTTCATTTGGCGGAAATCCATTCTCGGACTTGGGATTAGTTGAGCTTGCATCAGGTGCCTCGTTCAAGGCGGTGACAAATCAGTGCGGGCCGCCAGCCGCAAGAACGCGAAATGCAGTCCACGGCGTACTCGGGGAGGATTGCCGCTCATTGCGTTAGCCGGGGCACGTCAGCGTCGGCGCACACGCGACGAGCGAAGGCCCACGTGTACTTGCAGGCGCACTAGTCTTCATCCCAAACCTCGCGGGTGAGTCGCTCATCGATATTGGCCGAACGGGATCAACATCCGCTAGCGATCGGACCCTCTGTCAGAATAAGGCGATGCGCGTCTACCTAGGCTCCGACCATGCCGGATATGAACTCAAACAGCACATCATCAGTCACCTCAAGAAAAAGGGTCACGATCCGGTCGACTGCGGTGCATACATCGACGACCCAGCTGATGACTACCCACCGTTCTGCATCGCCGCCGCCCTGGGCGTGGCCGGCGACCCGGACAGCCGGGGCATTGTCCTGGGCGGCTCGGGCAACGGCGAGCAGATCGCGGCAAACAAAGTGACAGGGATCCGCTGCGCCCTCGCATGGAACACGGAAACTGCGGCGCTGGCTCGTGAGCACAACGACGCACAAATAGTGAGCATCGGGGCGCGAATGCACACCGTCGAGGACGCGCTGGCCATCGTCGACACTTTTCTCGCCACCGCTTTTTCGAAAGGAGAACGCCACCAGCGGCGGATCGACATCTTGGCGGACTACGAGCGCACCCGGAAGGCGCCCCCAGTTCCCGGCGCGAGCTAACAAAGTCAACGGGCACGTGGCGGGGCGGCCCCGACGCCTATGGTCGCCGCCGCCAGATGCGGTAGGTCTCTACAGGCTTGCACTCCAGGAAGCCAATGCGTCCTAAACAGCATCGACAACTCCTGCCTTCGGCCAATCTGATGAACCACCGGCGAGGGAGCGTTTGCACCTTCAGCTGCGGGGGGAACCCACCCGTCGTTCATTTCGCAAAGTATGGAGGTTACTGTGGCCGATCTGCCGTATGTCAGCGAGTTCCAGGTAAAGGTCGAACAACACGAAAGTGGTTGGGACGTAGTCACGATCGCAGATGGTGAACGTTCTGTCATCAGCCAGCACCCGGACAAGACCGCGGCCGACTATGCAGCAGAGCAGATCCAACGCACAGCCACCCGTCATTTGGGTGCGGCACAGCAGGTCGAGCCGGACCCGGCGAAATACTGTTGCGCGTCGCTCAGGATGACGATGATGGCGTCAATGGGGTGGACGACGATCTGATGATGAGAACGGCCCCGCTC
>NZ_PDCP01000114.1 GCF_002553505.1 Mycolicibacterium agri
GAGCTCGATATCTACTTCTGCGATCCGCACTCGCCATGGCAACGCGGCAGTAACGAGAACACCAACGGGCTGCTGCGCCAATACTTTGCTAAAGGCACCGACCTATCAGTGTTCCCGGCCGACTACCTCGACTACGTTGCCGCCCAACTCAACACCCGACCCCGCAAAACCCTCGGCTGGAAGAAACCCGCTGAAGTCCTCGACGAGCTACTCTCAAACCCGCCAAAACCACCCGCTGTTGCATCCACTGCCTGAAATCGCCTGGGCTTTTGCGGGCATTCACGTCTGCTCGCGAGAGATGGCGACCGGCTCCGGCGGCGACGTGACGGTGACGACGGTGCCCTCGCCGGGCCGCGAGTCGATCTCCATCGCCCCGCCCATCGCGTCGAACCGCGCCAGCAGCGAGCCCAACCCGATATGGCCATCGGCCACATACTGATTGACGACCGCGGGGTCGAATCCCCGCCCGTCGTCGCCGACGGTCAGCCTGATGCGCTCGCCGTCTCGTTTCAACGACACCCGCACCGACGATGCGCCCGCGTGCTTGGAGATGTTGGTCAACAGCTCACGCGCGGCGCGGTACAGCAGCTGCTGCGACTCCGGCTTGCCGACGTCCTCAAGGTCGGTCTCGACGGCGATCTCGGTGCGAGTTTCGAACTGCTTCACCATCTCTCGCAGCGCAGCGGTGAGCCCCAGCTGCGCCAGCACCTGCGGATGCAGTTCGGTGACCGTCGAGCGCAGGCCGGAAGCCGTCTCCTGCAGGGCCTGATACACCGCATCCAAAGCGGGATCGGGATGGCGTTCGCGGGCCTCGTCGAGATCAAGCCGCGCGGCCAGCAGCGTCTGCAGCGGGCCGTCGTGCAAATGCTCGGCCACCTCGCGGTTGTGCCGCTCGTCGGAAGCCATCGCCTCGGACACCAACTGCCTGCGCACTTCCTGTAATGCCCTGACGCGCACGGCCCGTCGCGCCAGCACGAAGCACAGCGCAGTCGTCGCAACCGCGAGCCACAACAGAAACCCGAAGTGCGTGTACACCATGTTCGGCAGCCCGACGGTGTCATCACGCTTGGAGTAGAAGATCCACACCGCCAGATAGCCTGCGGCGGTGATGATTCCGATGCTGGCCGTCAGAAGCGGGCGATCCTGGAAGGCCACCGAGATCGGCAGCAGGAAGAACACCGGCAGCAGCGCGGCCGTCGCACCGCCCGACACCAGGCACAGGGTCAGGATCACCAGCAGATCGACCGCCGTCGACGCCCAGTCCGCCCAGCGCGGCACCGGCCCGCGCATCACGGCGAGTAGCCACAGGAGGGCAGCGATCGCGTAAACGCCGAGGATCACCACGTACAGCTGGGGCAGCCAGTGATCGACCTCCCAGATCCACACCAGCACCGCGATCAGGCCGATCAGCGGCAGCCGCAGGATCGCCGAGACGCGGACGGGTTCGGTCGCGAAGTAGTCGACCAGCCGATCGATCGAGGCCTGCACCGCTAGTCCAGAAGCTTGCGACGCATGGCCTCGGCGACCGCTGCGCCGCGGTCGTTCACGCCCAGCTTCTCGTACAGCCGTTGCACATGGGTCTTGACGGTGGACGGCGCGAGGAACAACTCCTTGGCCATCGCGGGGATGCTGCTGCCTGCCGCAATGAGCCTGAGCACCTCGCGCTCACGCGGGCTGAGCGCGGGCACGTCAGGCTCGTTGCGCCGCCGGATCTCCGACGCCAGCCCCGCGGCCAGTTCCGGTGCGATGACGTCCTTGCCCTTCGCGCACTTCAGCACGGCGCTGACCAGCTCGCTTCTGGTCGACTCCTTCGGCAGAAAGCCCGCCGCGCCCTCCTGCAGCGCCTTGTACACGATCGCCGATTCGTCGTGCGCCGACACCAACAACACCCTGGTCGGCAACTCGTCGCGGGTGACCGCGGCGGCGACTTCGGCGCCGTCCATGCCCGGCATCCGATAGTCGAGCATCGCCACCTGCGGCTGATGGGTGCGGATGAGTTCCAGCGCCTCACGACCGTCTTCGGCCTCTGCGACGACGTCGATCTCCCCGCTGGAGACCAGCGCCCGCACGACGCCCTCGCGGAACATCGGGTGATCGTCGCCAACGACCACCCGCACCTTCTCGGTGACCATGCGGTTCAGAATCGCACAGCTAACGCCCTCACTTCCCCCGATTGGGGGACAACAAACTCCCCCGAGTGTTCAGCCGGTCAGCCGACAGCCAACCCCAGCGGGCTTCGGCATTCTTGAATCAACGCCGAGAACCACGGCGGACAAACCGAAAAACCAACGCAGACAAAGGAACCAGAAATGACCACCAAGATCGCCCGCTACATCGCCCTCCCCGCCGTCTCGGCAGGCATCCTCGCGGGCGCCGCCCTCGGCCTGTCCGGCGTGGCAAACGCAGCCGTCACCACGACGCAAAATGGACCGAACACCGAGATCGTCGCGACCCCGGACACCTACGCGACGCCGGCGCCGAACGCGATGCCCGGCTGGTACTACCACCACGGCTACGGCCACGCGTACCTGTTCGACCAGTAAGCCCCCCTCCACAGAGGCCCTCCCCGGGCGGCGTATTTCGGGGAGGGCCTCACTCTGCGTGCGGCCGGTTCACGTACCGTCGGCGACATGTCGAACATCTCCAGCGACCGCATCGACGACGTCGCGCCGGGCGACTTCATCACCGTCGACCCGGCAACGGTGAGCAGAGGCCGGCGAAGGTGGTGTTCAAGGATTTCAACGACGACGGCGCCGCCGTCTACATCGTCACCTTCGAAGACGACAACGCTGAGACCTTCCAGCTGAAGATCCCGGCGGGCACCGTCGTCACCCACGCCATGGAGTCCAAGTGGGAGTCGGGACAGAGTCCCACCCCGCACAACCCGACCTAGCGCGTCACCACAGCGGGATGTCGACGCCGTATTCCGCCTCCGGCCGCGGGCCGAAATAGCGGCGCTCGGACTCGACGATGGGCACGTCGTTGATGCTGGCTTCGCGCCGCGCCATCAGCCCGTCGGCGGTGAACTCCCACAGCTCGTTGCCGTAGCTGCGGTACCACTGGCCCGCCGCGTCGTGGCTTTCGTATTGGAAGCGCACGGCGATGCGGTTGTCGTGGAAGTCCCACAGGCTCTTGCGCAGCACGTAGTCCAGCTCGCGCTGCCACTTCTGGGTCAGGAACGCGACGATCTGCTCACGGCCCACGATGTGCTGGTCGCGGTTGCGCCAGTGCGAGTCGACGGTGTAGGCGAGGCTGACGCGCTCGGGGTCGCGGGTGTTCCAGGCATCCTCGGCGGCCTGCACCTTCTGTCGAGCGGTGTCGAGCGTGAACGGCGGAAACGGCGGACGGCTCTCGGTCATCAGCTCATTCTGCGGACCGTTAGTGTGGCTCACATGGACTTCGCGATGTCGGCCAAGGCGGCGGACTACCACGAGCGGCTTTCGGCGTTCATGACGGAATTCGTCTTCCCCGCCGAAGCGTCCTACGAGGAATACCGGCGCGCCGCCGGGCCCGATGACCACACCGTCCCGCCGATCATCGAGGAGCTCAAGAAGGTCGCCAAAGAGCGGGGACTGTGGAATTTGTTTCTGCCCGCCGAGTCCGGCCTGACCAACCTCGAGTACGCGCAGCTGGCGGAGTTGACGGGCTGGAGCATGGAGATCGCGCCCGAGGCGACCAACTGCGCGGCCCCTGACACCGGCAACATGGAGACCCTGCATCTGTTCGCCAACGAGGAGCAGCGCAAGCAGTGGCTCGAACCGTTGCTGGCCGGTGAGATCCGCAGCGCCTTCGCCATGACCGAGCCCGCGGTGGCCTCCAGCGATGCCCGCAACATCGAGACCACGATCCTGCGTGACGGCGACGACTACATCATCAACGGCCGCAAGTGGTGGATCACCGGGGCGGCAGATCCGCGCTGCAAGATCATGATCGTCATGGGTCGCACCAACCCCGACGCGGCCAGCCACCAGCAGCAGTCGATGATCCTGGTGCCCACCGACACCCCCGGCGTCGACATCCAGCGTTCGCTGCCGGTGTTCGGTTGGCAGGACCAGCACGGGCACTGCGAGATCGTCTTCGACAACGTGCGCGTGCCTGCATCGAACTTGTTGCACGAGGAGGGCAGCGGTTTCGCGATCGCCCAGGCGCGGCTCGGGCCTGGCCGCATCCACCACTGCATGCGGGCCATCGGCGCGGCCGAACGCGCGCTGGCCCTGATGGTCGCCCGCGTGCAGAAACGCGTCGCGTTCGGCAGGCCGCTGTCGGAACAGGGTGTGGTGCGGGAGTCGATCGCCAAGTCGCGCAACGAAATTGACCAGACCCGGTTGCTGTGCCACAAGGCGGCGTGGACCATCGACCAGCACGGCAACAAGAGCAAGGAGGCCCAGCTGCTGGTCGCCCAGATCAAGGCGGTGGCGCCGCAGGTCGCCTGCAACGTCATCGACCGCGCAATCCAGGTGCACGGCGGGATGGGCATCTGCGACGACGTGCCGCTGGCGCGGCTCTACGCCTGGCACCGCGCGATGCGCCTGTTCGACGGCCCCGACGAGGTGCACATGCGCACCATCGCCCGCGCCGAGTTGGGCAAGGAGAAGTCGGCGTTCGCGGCCGCGGTGTGTGGCCAGTCCGACAAGGCGGTGACGGGCTAGTGCCGGCGCTGTCAGGAACGTGGAACTTCCGCGACGTATCGGAGCGGGCGGCCATCCGGCCGAACCGGCTGTTCCGGTCCGGTGAGCTGAGCCGCCTCGACGACACCGGCCGGGAGACGCTGTCGCGCCTCGGCGTCACCGATGTCGCCGACCTGCGCTCGGGCCCCGAGTTGGAGCGCCACGGGAAAGGCCTGGTCCCCGACAGTGTGACGATCCATCACCTGCCGTTCGTGGAGACCATCGCCGCCGACGCCGACGCGCCGCACGAATACACGTTCCAGAAGATGCTGACCGAGAAGCCCGACGACGAGTCGGTCAGCAGCGCCGCCGCCCGCTACATGACCGAGGAGTACGGCCGCATCGCCCGCTCGCCGCTGGCCCAGCGGGCGGTGCACAAGGTGGTCACCATGCTCGGCGACGAGGGCCGCGTGCTGGCGCACTGCTTCGCGGGCAAGGACCGGACCGGGTTCACGGTCGCAGTGGTGCTGGAGGCCGCGGGCGTCGACCGCGACGCCGTCATGGCGGACTACCTGGCCAGCAACGACGCCGTACCGGAGCTGCGGGCCCATATCGTCGAGACGATCCGGACCCGGATGGCCGAGGCGCCCGAGGCCGCAGAGGTCGCCGAAGCGCGGCTGACCGACGCGGTGCTCGGCGTACGGGAGGACTACCTGGATGCGGCGTGGCGCGCGATCGCCGAGGACTTCGGCTCGCTCTCTGCCTACCTCGACGCGGCCGGCATCACCCGTGAGCACGTGCGGAAGCTGCGCGCGGCCCTATTGGACTAGCCTGGGCCAGTTTCTGTCGCGAGCGTATGGGCTAGGGACACGATCGCGGCCATCCGCATACATAGGCCATACGTTCGTGGGCTAGCGCGAGCCGGATCACACGACAAGGCCGTTTGAGAACCGCTCGACCGGTGAAAAGAGTAGGAACCGAAGCGGTCGACCGATGGCTGCTCGTCGACCCTCGAGGACGGATCGTTGGCTCGCATCATCGTCGCAGCCAGTCCGCTGTCCGGTCATGTGCTGCCGATGGTGTTGATCGGCGCGCACCTGCAGCGGTGCGGCCACACGGTCACCGTGCTGACCGACGAAGGACACCGCGACATCGTCGAACATTCGCGGCTGGCCTTCGAGCCACTTGACCCGGACGCATGCCCCGCTGCTCCGTCCTCGCCATCTCTGTTGAACCGTCTGCTGCCGAACCTGATTCGGCGCTTCCGTTTCGGCAAGGCCGACATCAGGGCGACGTTCATCGCGCCGCTCGCCGCGCAGTACCGCGCGCTTGACCGGTTGATCGCCTCCACCGACGTGGTGTTGGTCGATCTGGCCTTCACGGGAGCCTTGACGTTACTGGCTTCGGACCGGCCGCGGCCCGCGGTGCTGGTCTGCGGCGTCGGGCCGTTGACGCTGACGAGTGCCGACACCGCTCCGTTCGGGATGGCGTGGACGCCGCGGCCGGGGATGGACTACGGCGGCATGCACCTCGTCGTGCACCGAATCATGTTCAGGGACATCCACAATGAGCTCAACGCCGCGCTCAACAGTGTGGGCGCGGCGTGCATCGACGTCTCGCTGATGGACTGGCCGCGGCTGGCCGATCGCATGCTGCAGCTCACGGTCCCCGACTTCGAGTACCCGCGCCGCGACCTGCCCGACAACGTCGACTTCATCGGCCCGGTGCTGGCGGAGTCGGCCGAGGGCTTCCAACCGCCGCCGTGGTGGGCGGATGTGCTGCACGCCGAGACTGTCGTACACGTCACGCAGGGCACGCTCGACAACGGCGACTTCGAGCAGTTGATGTTGCCGACGATGCGGGCGTTCGCCGGCCGGGACGACGTGGTCGTGGTCGCCACGACTGGCCGCGGCGGCATGCGACGGCTACCCGACAGGCTTCCGGCGAATGTTTATGCAGCGGAATGGATTTCGTATTCGATGCTGCTGCCGCATGTGGATGTGATGGTCACCAACGGCGGCTACGGCGGCGTCCAGCACGCGCTGCGCTACGGCATACCTGTGGTCGTCGCGGGCGAGACGGCCGACAAGGCCGAGGTCGCCGCGCGCGTCGGCCACACCGGCGTCGGTGTCAACCTGGGCACCGCGCATCCGACGCCGTCGGCGATCGTCGAAGCGGTGCGCGAGGCGGGCTTGTGCCGCGAGGCGGCCGCGCGCGTCGGCGCCGAGATAGCACGGTCGACCCCGCTCGACGCGTTCACCGATGCGATTTCGGCGCGCTCACGTGCGCTGAGCGCCGGTTAGCGCGCCGAAATCACTGGCTTAACGGCTTATCAGCCGTCTCACGGCTCAGAAGTGTCGAGACAAGTGCGAGCACCGCAACGAACATGACGTAGAAGGCTGGAGACGTGTCGCTTCCGGTCTTGTCAACGAGATACACCGCGATGAAAGCTGTCGGGCCCGAGAGCAATGCAGCAAAGACGTTGTAGCCCAACGAATAGCAGCTCACGCGCACGTTGGTGGGGAACATTTCAGCCATGAAGGCGAACGGCGCGGAGGCGTAGCTTCCGAAGATCACGCCCAGGAGCGCCAGCGCCGCTAGAGAAATGATCAGATTGCCGGTCGAGAGCATGTAGAAGATCGGGAAGGACAAGACAATGTATGCACAGCACGTTGCGATGATCAGTGGTCGGCGACCGATCCTGTCGGATAGCTGGCCGGCGAGGGGCAAGACGATGATTGCGGCAATCAGCGCCACGCTGGATCCGATGAAAGCGGCCACGCTGCCAATCGTTGCGATATCTGACAAGAAGCTCGGCAGGTAAGTCAGCACCGTGTAGAAGCCAACCCCGTGCAGCGCACCGACCAGGCCGCATCGGATCATCCCCTTCCAATGGGTGCGCACCGCCGCCCGAACAGGTGCCTTTTCCAGCTCCCGCTTAGCCTCGATCACCTGGAACTCCGGCGTGTCCTGAATCCGGAGCCGCAAGTACAGACCAACCAAACCCAGCGGTCCCGCGATCATGAACGGAATGCGCCAGCCCCACGACTCCATGCCGGCATCACCGAGGGCGAAAAACCCGACGGTGACCAGCGAGGAGCCTAGAAGTGCGCCGATGAACGCGGAAACGTTGCCGAAGCTTGTGAAGAAACCGCGGCGCTTCTCGGGTGCGTATTCGGCAAGGAACGTGTAGGCAGTTCCCGTCTCACCGCCTGCCGAAAGTCCCTGCAGCAGCCGCAGGAGGATCAGCAGGACGGGCGCGGCGACACCGATGGCGGCGTAGGTAGGCAGGCACCCGATGAGGAACGTAGCGCCAGACATCAGGATGATGATCACGGCCAGCGTCTTCTTGCGGCCGATTCGGTCACCCATCGGACCAAAGAGCAGACCGCCGAACGGGCGAATGACGAACGCAAGAGCAAAGGTTGCGAACGCGGTCAACAACTGAGTCGTGGCGTCTTCGGACGGGAAGAAGGAAGCGCCAAGTACGGGCGCCAGATACCCGTACATCGCGTAGTCCATCCACTCAATGCCGTTACCGATGCATGCCGCGACGATCGGTCGTTTGGCGGCATGGATGTCCTTCTTCACCCCGGCCTCGGCGGATTCCGAGACAGCACCCGGCGAGATTGGTTTGCCGTCTGCAGCGACATGGGCGTCGCGATTGGTTGTTGCGACCGTCGGCGCTTCCTTGCGAACTCCGGCCATGTGTGCCTCCTCGTGAGGGCGTTGCCTGCGACGTTGCTACGCGCACAGGCGATTAGGGGTGCTCACCTACGCGAACGAATTGATTCAGTTGTTGCGACTGGCCTGATAAGGCCCGCACGACCGCGCAGAAGGGGGCTGCTCAGACCCCGCGGCCGCCGTCGATCGACAGTGTTTCGCCGGTGACGAATCCGGCACTGTCGGAGAGCAGGTACTCGACTCCTCCGGCGATGTCCTCCGGGGTAGCTAAGCGCCCCATCGGAATCGAGGAGATATAGACGGCTCGCGCGGCGTCGAGATCAGCGTCCTCCCCGACAAACTTGGGCAGCATAGGCGAATCCGTCGCCCCCGGCAGGATGCAGTTCACCCGGATGCCCTCTTCGGCCAAGTCCAGGGCAAGAGTCTTTGTCAAGGCGATGACGCCGGCCTTCGCCGCGGTGTACGGCGACAGCCCGGGCCGCGGCCTTGCCGCAACCGCCGAGGCAAAGTTCACTATCGCTCCTGAACCGCGCGCTTTCATATGGGGGACGACCGCCTGACACAGGTTGAATGTGCCGTCGAGGTTGACGCGGATGATGCTGTCGTACAACTCCTTTGAGATTTTCTCCAGCGGGGTGAATGACATCGCAGATCCAGCGCAGTTGACCAGGTAGTCGATCCCACCGTGCATCTGCTGGACCTCGTTGGTGACCTGTTCGCACTGATCTCGATCGGTGATGTCGAGTCGCACCCCACGTACCGATCCTTTCGCGTCTGCGAGCTGGCGTGCCGCCTCGTCCACAGCGTCGGACCGAACATCGGCTGCCACGACCGCGACACCGAGGCCGGCGAGGCGTCGCACCGTCGCCAGGCCCATACCGGATGCTCCTCCGGTGACGAGTGCTGTCTTGCCTGCGAAATCGTTCACTATCCTCCTTTGGGTTTTCATCGAGGGGCGGGCCTCAGGCTCAGCCTCGATCGAGTGGGCGCTGGCGCGGATGCGGTCAGAGGTTCAGGACGAACAGCTTGGAGACGCTCATCTCACGTATCGCCCAGTGCGGGCCTTCGGTGCCCAACCCGGACGCCTTCCGGCCCCCGTAGGGCCACGTGTCCTCGCGGAAGGCCGGGCCGTCGTTGATCTGGATCCCGCGCACTTTCATGGCCCGGGCGAGCTTGAACGCGCGGTCGATGCTGCCGCTGAAAACGCCCGCCTGCAACCCATAGGGGCCTTCGTTCACGCGACGGACGGCGTCGTCCTCGTCGGCATAGCCGAGGATAGAGACCACCGGGCCGAAGACCTCCTCGGCAACGATCGGCTGCTCCTCGGGAACGTCAGCCAGCACAGTCGGCCACATCAGCCGTCCCTCGCGGCGACCACCCAAGAGGCGCTTGCCTCCGGCTATGCACGCCTGTTCGATCCAGTCCGTGATGCGGTCAGCATCGTGGTCGCGCAATACCGGACCCATCTGGGTACCGAGTTCATGCGGATTCCCCACGGTGATCTGCCCGGCCCGCTCGACGAAACGGCCCGTGAACTCATCTTTGATGTCCTCGTGCACATAGATTCGCTGCAGCGAGATACAAACCTGGCCGGCATGTTGAAACGACTGCTTGACAGCTGATTCGATGACGTTGTCCAAATCGGCGTCTTGGGCGACGATCGCCGCCGAGTTCCCGCCGAGTTCGAACACTGTTGGCTTCATTCCCACTGCGCGTGCGATCGCGTCACCGGTTCGGGCCCCGCCGGTGAAGGACACCAAATCGACCTCGGGGCTCTCGATCAACCACCTGCCAACCTCCGCGCCACCCTGCACCAGTCCAATGACGCCGGGCGGTGCCTGGACGTCCGCGGCCGCCTTCCGCAGCGCTTCGAACAGCATCACCGAGCCGATCGGCGCTTCCAGAGCCGGCTTGCCTACGACGGCGTTACCGGCCGCAAGCGCGGGACCCACCTTGTGCGCCATCAATATCAGCGGAGCGTTGAACGGGGCGATTGCGGCGACCACACCGACCGGCTCGTACTGGCGGAATGCCAGCTTGCCGTCCTTGCCGGGGGCCGTGGGCATCACGTCACCACCGAGCCGGAGCGATTCTTCGGCACACGTCCGGAGCAGGGCGACGGTTCGGCGTACCTCCCCGCGGGCGTCGACGAGGATCTTTCCCGTCTCGCCACAAATCAGATCCGCCAGTTCTTCGGCGTCTTCTGCAAGATAGTCGGCTGCTCGACGGAGCAATTCCACCCGCGTTTCGATCGAGAGGCCACTTTCGGCAGCGTCCCGCGCTGCGTGCATCGCCTCATTGACCTGGTGTTCGTCGGAAACGGCGATAGACGCAAGCACATCGTCGGTGAATTTGTCGTTGATGGACTCGTAAACGCTGCTCTCCCGCCAGGTCCCTGCGATCAGCATTCCGGTCGGGATTTTCATAGAGTCCTCCTGCGCCTCAGCTTTGCATTCGTATTCATAACATGCCCCTGCGAGTGGCAAGGCTCACATCGAAACGATGATTGTTATCCGGATCGCGAGCGAATTCCTATTTCGAGTCGGCAGCGGTTTCGGACGCGTGAGCTCGCGGTGCAAAAGCGACGTGTGCCGTGGACCGGCGGACAACAAGCTTACAAGGTAAAACAATCTTCTTCGGTGGTCGCTTGGCCCCTTCGAGCTGTTCACGAAGCAGGTCCACAGCGATGCTGACCATCTCACGGATTGGCTGATCGACGGAAGTGAGCTGGAACGAGGTCCAATCCGCCATCTCGGTGTTGTCGAATCCGACCACCCACATGTCTTCCGGAGCGCTTCGCCCCGCGGCTTCAAGTGCATCGATGACGCCGAACGCGAGCAGGTCGCTGGTCGTGAAGACCGCGGTCGGCGGATCGTCGAGCCTCAGGAAGCGCTCAGCCGCAGCGACACCGGTGGCGTGGCTGACCTCGCCGCGAAGCATCGACTGCTCGGATATATCCAGTCCACAGTCGTATAGACCGGCACGGAAGCCGCGCTCACGCTCGCGAGTCGTGCTCAGCATCAGCGACCCGGTGACCATGCCGATGCGGGTGTGCCCATTGTCGGAAAAGTACTGCGCCACTTCGTACCCGCCGCGGAAATTGTCGCCGCCTACTTGATCGCAAAACGAGTCGTCCACCGTCCGGTGCAGCAGCACCGTCGGCAGTTGCTTGTCGATCGCCGCCTCCAGGGCCGCCGAGCTTGACGTTGCCGAGGTCAGCAGGATGCCATCGATTCCTCGCTGCCGAATTGCCTGGACCGCCAGCTCATCGGCGCCATGGTCGAGGTACCAGACCACCGGGTGCAAGTTGGCCGCTACCAGCCGCCGGCTGACCTCGCGCAGCATTTCCTGATGAAACGGATTGGTGATCGCCGACATGACAACACCGATCTGACCGGTGTGGCCGGTTTTCATTGCGCGAGCTGCCGAGTTGGGCTCGTAGTCGAGTTCGGCCAACGCGCGTGCCACGCGTTCCCGCACATCGTCGGACACCTTGACATTGCCTGTCAGTACGCGCGAAACGGTCGCCTGTGACACTCCTGCGCGTACGGCGACGTCGTAACTGGTTGGTCGCTTCTTGCGCGGTGGTGTCACGACCGCAGTATACGAAGGGCTTGCATTCGAATGCAGGCATTGGCATCATCTGCATTCGAATTCACGAAAGTTGAGGGGACCAGTGCCCGGAGAAACGGAGTTCGACGTCATCGTCGTCGGCGGCGGGACGGCGGGCGTCGCTGCCGCGATATCGGCTGCTCGCGCGGGAGCGCGTACAGCACTTGTCGAACGATCCGGCTTCTTGGGCGGCACGATGACCGGCGTCAGCCTCGGCAGCCTGTGCGGCTTTTACATGGTGGACGAGCAAGGCCGCCCGCAGATGCTCGCCGGGAGCATACCGGCCGAAATAGTTGAGCGACTCCGGTCTGCGGGTGGGGCGCCCGCCGAACCGGTCGACCTGCTGCAGACCTCGACGGTGCCGTACGACCCTTTCGTGCTGAAACGTGTTCTCGACGACGTGGTCGCCGAGGCACGCGTCAGCGTCTTCGCCCAGAGCTGGGGAGCAGAGCCCCTTTGTGACGGCGATCGGGTCACCGGCGTGCGTATCTACAGCGGTCAGGGACGCGGCGAATTGCGTTGTGCGGCACTCGTCGACGCGTCCGGCGATGCCGTCATTGCCGCTGCAGCCGGCGTCGAATGCGTGCAGCGCCCCGACCTGCAGAGCCCCACCGCCATGTTTCGGTTCGGCGGCGTCGACACGGACACCGCGATACGGCTGAGTCGCGACGATCTGCGCGCCGCGCTGGAGTGTGCCATCGCCGACGGCGTATCGCTCCCCCGGACAGCGGGTGGCATGTTCTCCGTGCGTCCCGGCGTCGTGCACGTCAACATCACCAGGCTGCCGGTTCCCGAAAACGGCGCAGTGCTGGCACCGGAGGAACTCGGGTGGCTGGAGCGGGAGGGCCGTAAGCAGGTCAGCCTGTACGAAGCGGTCTTTCGACGGTATGTCCCCGGTTTCGCCGATGCCTTCGTCATCGACGCCGGCACGCATCTCGGAATTCGAGAATCTCGACGCCTCGTCGGCAGGTACACGCTCACCGGCGATGACGTCCGGTCCGGCGCACGGTTCGACGACGGGATCGCTTGCTGCGCATGGCCGATGGAGACCCACGGAGTCGATCAGTCAGTCACGTGGGAGTGGCTGCGGCCCGGTGTTTTCTACCAGATCCCCCTCCGTTCGCTGTTGCCGCGCACCATCGACGGCATCATGGTGGCCGGTAGGTCTCTGTCCGCAGACCCCGTCGCGCACGCTTCCGCCAGGGTCTCCGCGCCCTGCATGGCCATGGGGGAGGCGGCCGGTCTGACAGCCGCCATCAGCGCGCGCACCGCGAAGCCACCCGCGTCAGTGCCATCCGAGTACGTCTGCCATGAACTTCGGCAACGAGGTGCGTTTCTCGGTTGACACATCCACGGCATGTGACGCCGCAACGCGATAACAAGGAGAGGGATAGCCGGATGGTTTCGCTACGCAGCAACTTTGAGGTCGGATCGACCGCCTGGGCCGTGCGGCGGTCGCAGTGGCGCGCGTTGGGTTTATCCGACGACGACATGGAGAAGCCCAAGGTCGCGATCGTCAACTCCACATCGGAACTGTCGAGCTGTTTCAGCCACCTCAATGACGTCGCGGAGCGTGTCAAGACTGGCATACGAGAAGCAGGCGGGCTCCCGTTTGTCATCCACACCACCGCCCCAAGCGACTTCATCACCAACGCCGGCAAGGGCGGCCGGTACCTGATGCCGGGCCGCGACCTGATCCCCAACGACATCGAGGTCGCCGTCGAAGGCGCCCTCTTGGACGGCATGGTGTGCCTATCCACCTGCGACAAAACGACTCCCGGTCACCTGATGGCCGCTGCCCGGCTCAACCTGCCTACCGTCATTGTGATCGGCGGATATCAGTCGCACGGCATGTTATCGCGTCGCCCCGTCGACATCGAGGACGTCTTCGAATCAGTCGGCTCCGTCGTGGAAGGGCAACTGTCCGCAGAGCATTTCAAGGCGATGACTGAGAACGCGATCTGTTCACCCGGCGTGTGCGCCGGAATGGGAACCGCCAACAGCATGCACCTATGCGCCGAGGCGCTCGGCCTTACGGTCCCGGGCAGCGCGCCCGTAGCGGCGGGCAGTCGTGCGATGGCAGAGCACGCTCAGAATGCCGGACGCCTTGTGGTGGAGTGCATCCGGGCCGACCGTCGGCCACGCGACATCTTGACCCCTGGCGCATTCGCCAACGCTGTGCGTGCCTGCCTGGCGGTAAGTGCGTCGATCAACACGCTGCGGCATATGCAGGCAGTCGCGCAGGAGGCCGAGTCCCCGGTCGACGTGTACCGACTGTTCGACGAGTTGGGCCCCTCGACGCCGCTTCTGGCCGCGATCCGCCCCAACGGTCCCGTCCGCACGACCGAGTTCGAGGCGGCCGGCGGCACGAGGGCCTTGCTCGCGCATCTTGGCGATCTGGTCGATCGGACCGCAATCACCGTCACGGGCGAAACCCGTGGTGAGATCTCCGATGCATACATCAAGCAGCAGCACGATGAGCCGAACCCCTCGACCGCAATCCGCACGCTCGGCGATCCGGTCGCCCCAGGACCTTCCATCGTGGTGCCCCGCGGCAATCTCTCGCCGGAAGGTTGCTGTCGCCTGCCATGAGGATGGGACCAGTGTGACCTGATTTTTGCCAGGGTGATGGGACCACCTGGATTGCCAGTTAT
>NZ_PDCP01000115.1 GCF_002553505.1 Mycolicibacterium agri
CAAGCATCCTCAGTAACGCGCCACGGTGGTCCCATCCCCCTGGCAATCAGGTGGTCCCATCACCCTGGCAAGCGACAGTTGCATCGTGAAACTTGGCCAGCGGGACCGCGCCCTCACCTTCACTGGACGAGCAAAGGTCTATACCGAACAGGTACGGGCGATCTCCGATCTGGGCGCTGGTGCTCTGGCGGAAGGGGACGTTGTGGTGCTGCGCGGACTCGGTCCGCGTGGCGGTCCGGGTGTGGCTTCGGCCTCCTGGTTCACTGCCGCACTCAACGGATCGTCGTTGGCGAACAAGATCATGATCGTCACGGACGGCCAGCTTTCAGGGCTGAACAGCGGCATCGTGGCCGGCCAGGTGACCCCGGAAGCATTCGCGGGCGGACCCATCGCGCTTGTCGAGGACGGCGATGAAATCACCCTCGATGTCGCGGCGCGCACCCTCACCCTCAACGTGGACGAGGAGGAGTTGGCCCGCCGAAAGGCGCGTTGGACGGCACCGCCAATCACCGAGACGGGTTATTTGGCGCAGTACGCGCAACTGGTCCAGCCCCTTTCGAAAGGAGCCGTCCTAGCGGAGCGCCGTTTCTGACTACCCGCTAGAAACGTTTTTCGGACTCGTACTTCTTCGTCATGTGGTCGATCGCGCTGAGCGCGGACTGGGCGAGGCCTTCGCGCACGCCGCTGGCGCGTGCGGCCGCGTCGAGCGTGGGCTGCGCCTGACCCTGGAAGTGCGGAATAACCTCTGCGGCAAAGAGTTCCGCTGATCGCTTCGTCGCGGCGGGGTTGGCCCATTCGTGGCCCATCTGCAGCATGCAGCCGAATCCGCCGGACTGATCCCAGAGCCGCTGCACCTGTGCCCTGGCTGCTTCCGGTGTGCCGATCACCCCGGCGCCTGCGTCGTTGATGATGGTGATCATCTCGTCGATCTGGTCGCCGGGCATCGTCATCTGCGGGAACGCCGCGACCTTCTGGAAGTACCTGAACCACGGCTCGATCCCGAAACGCACGTCGGCGCGCGCCTGTTCGTCGGTTTCGGCGATGTGCATCGGGCACACCAGCGACCAGTTCCTGCGGTCGACGGTCGTGCCGAACGCCGCGGCGCGTTCCTCGGCGATGCCCCAGTGGTAGGCGAGCGCGTCGAATCCCTCCACGACCAGCGTGGCGCCGATGGACAGCAGCCCGATGCCGTGCTTGCCTGCCAGACGCGCACCCGTCGGCGACGCGACGGCCGCCACTGCGAGTGGAATGCCGCTCTCAGCGTACGGCGCGAGTTGCAGTCGCGCGTCGTGCAATTCGTGCGTCGCGGTCTTGGCGGTGACCGTCTCGCCGGCCAGCAGCCGCACCAGGATGTCGAGGTTGGTCTCGAGCAGCTCCCTGGTGTCGGTCGGCGACAGGCCGATCATCGACGAGTCTGTCGGCAGCGAGCCCGGGCCGACGCCGCCGATGATCCGGCCGTGCGTCAAATGGTCGAGCAGCATCAACCGGTCGGCCGCCCACAGCGGGTTGTGGTACGGCAGCGAGATGACGCCCGTGCCGAACCGGATCCGCTTGGCGCGTTCCGCGGCAGCGGCGATGAACACCTCGGGTGAGCTGATGATCTCGCTGCCCGCCGAGTGATGCTCGCCGATCCACGCCTCGTCGAAGCCGAGCCTGTCGAGGTGCTCGATGAACTCCAGGTCGCGCTGCAGGGCCAGCGTCGGGTTGGTGCCAGCGCGGTGGAACGGTGCGATGAAATAACCGAAACGGAGCTTGGCCATCAACCGAACCTAGCCACATCCGCTGCGTTATTACTGCGTTATGTACACCCCGAACGCCCATGCGGCGGTGGCGAGCAGTGCGCCGGTCAGTTCGATGAAGATGGACAACGCCACGCCTTTGAGCGCGTGTTTGGTCGACGTCCACGCCGCGCGCTGGTCATGCCGATTGGCCAACTCGGCCAGGTAGATGCCTGCGACGAATCCGATGAACAGGCCCAGCACCGGGATGACGAAGAAGCCGATGATGCCGAGCACTCCGCCGAGCACGAGGCTTGATGTGCGGACCTCGGCCGCGCGCATCCGTTTCACCGGCCAGGTGTACTTGATGATCGTGCTGATGCCGATGAGCGCCGCGGCGACGCCGAAGATCACCCACGCGGTCGCGTTGTTCTCGACGAACGCCCACACCAGAATCGCCGCCGCGACCAGGAGCGCACCGGGCAGGATCGGTACGACGATGCCGATGAGCCCGACGAGAATGGCGAGCGCGACGAGGACGATTCCGCCGGTGCTCACCGCATCAGCGTATTGCTCGGCAGCGAGGGGTCGCGCACTTTGTGCGCGGTTTCGGCGCCTGCGACGGGAAGGCCGTCGGGCTTCAGCAGCCCGATCTGAACCAGCACACTGGCCTGATCCCAGTAGATGTGCTCGTGGGCGAGCTTGTCGCCCTCGAACTGGACGATCGCGACCAACGGGACCTCGACCCTGCGCCCGGTCGGTTCGACGCCGGGCAGCATCCAGTCGATCACCGTCGTGTGCGTGAATCGCGCGATCAGCTCGTCGACGACGGAACTCTCGCCGACGGTCCGGCTGACCGGAACCAGCTCGAAATCGGGTGGGTTCACCCCGATGAAATGGTTGGCGTAGAAGTCGCGCAGCGCATCGAACCCGACGCCGCCGGTCATGGTGGGGATGTGGTTGACATACGGCTGCGCCACCATCGTTGCCATCGTCGCGTCGACGTCGCGGGTCTCGAACTCGTAGCCGCAGTGGGCATCCCACAGTGCAGCAAGGTCACGTTCTGCCATCAGGGCTTCTTGCCTCGCACCCACTGGAAATTGCCGACGGTCTTGCTGCGCACGCCGGCCAGCCCCAGTTCCTCGAAGATGTCGCCCAGTTCGTCTTCGCGGAAGACGCGGGCGCCGCCGTTGGGCAGCCAGCGGAACACCTCACCGATGCGGCCTGCGGTCGGCACCATGATCGCGACCCGGCCGCCGGGCTTGAGCACTCGCGCGATCTCCGCCAGCGCCGCCTCGGGTTGCGGGATCAGTTGCAGCACCGCCACCGAGATCGCCGCGTCGGCGGTTTCGTCGCGCAGCGGCAGCTTCTGCGCGTCGGCGTGCAGGAAGCCGACGTTGGGTCCGGCCGCCGCTTTGACCGCGCGCGCCAGCATGGGTTCGGAGATGTCGACGCCGATGGCCAGGCCGTCTGGGCCTACAGCGCGGCCCAGCGACGCGGTGACGTTGCCCGGCCCGCTGCCGACGTCGAGCGCGACGCCGCCGGCCGGGATGTTCAGCCAGTCGATCGGCAACTGCCACGCGCTGAGCACCCGCCGCGCGAACGCCTGCGCGTTGTCGTAGAGCATCGAGCCGACCCCGGACGCCCACACGGCCTGGATCGCGCCGGTGTTCTTCGGAGGCGCGGCCGCGCCTTCGTCGCCGAGCAGATCGAGGTAGCCCTTGCTGACGTCGGGATTGGCCGGCGGGTCGATGAGCAGGTCCAGCGCCCGACGCAACGCGGGCGGCAGATCGGTGGAGACTCGATCGGTCATGGTTTCACCGTACGCCGCTTCTCAGGCGCCGAGGCGATCAGCGAGATCCAGAAAATCCGTTGCGGTGAAGTCGAACTCGCCGTCGTCGACGCGGTCCGGTTGCTGATCGGGCCCGTGCTCGCGGGGCCGCGCGACATACGCAGTCATCAGCCCGTTGGCGCGCGCGGCCCGCAGGTCGTTGGGGTGGGCGGCGACCAGCATCAGCTGCGCGGGCTGCACACCGAGCAGGTCGGCGCAGCCGAGGTAGGCCTCCGCGTCCGGTTTGTAGTGGCGGAACAACTCCGCCGAGATCACGCAGTCCCACGGCAGGCCCGCGCGTTTGGCCATGTTGGTCAGCAGCGAGACGTTGCCGTTCGACAGCGTGGTGATGACGAACCGTCGCTTGAGCCGGGTCAGCCCCTCGACGCTGTCGGGCCATGGGTCGAGCCGATGCCACGCCCGGTTGAGGTGGTTGACGTCGTTGTCGGCAACCTCGACCCCGGCCGCGGCGAGCATTTCGACCAGCGCCATGCGGTGCAGGTCGTCGATGCGCGTCCACGGCAGCTCGCCGCGACGCACCCGGTCCATCGCGGGGGCGTACCCGCCGCGCCACTCGTCGGCGAACGCGGCCCAGTCCCGCGAAATGCCGTGCTCAACACCGAATTCAGTGAGTTCGCGGATGACGCTGGAGCGCCAGTCGACGACGGTGCCGAACACGTCGAACGCTAAAGCCGTCGGCATCGTCGTCATCGCGGTTCCAGCACGACCTTGCCGAGCACCCCGCCGTCGGCCAGACACTGCAGCGCCGCGCGGCCCTCCGACAGCGGGAACCGCATCGGCGGCGGTGGCCGCAGCCCCGACTTGACCAGCTGCTCGACCCCGAACGCAAACACCGACTGCGAACCGGGGTTTCGGTTGACGTACTCGCCGTATCCGACGCCGACGACGCTGACGTTACGCAGCAGCAGCCGGTTGACCTTGACGGTGGGAATGCCGCCAGCGGCGAAGCCGATCACCAGCAGCCGCCCCTCGGTGTCAAGCGCGCGGATGGCGTCGTCGAACGCGTCGCCACCGATCGGGTCGACCACCAGGTCGACGCCGCGGCCGTCGTTGTGTTGCTTGACCGCCTCCAGCCACCCGTCCGTCAGCGGCAGCACCACGTCGGCGCCCAGCGACCGCACGAAATCCATCGCGTTCGGGCGATGCACCATCGCGATCACCCTGGCGCCCAACGCCTTCGCGATCTGCACAGCCGCAGTGCCGACGCCGCCGGCCGACCCGAGCACGAGCACCGTCTCGCCATGGCGCAGCGCGCCGCGCTTGGCCAGCGCGAAGTACATCGTCTGGTAATTGCCCAACAGGGCGACGGCCTCGGCGTCGTCGAGGTCGTCAGGGGTCGGCGTCAGATTCTGGGAAGGCACCGCCACCTGTTGGGCCCAGCCGCCCAGCATCGCCAACGCCGTAACCCGTTGCCCAGGCTTGAATTCCGAGTCGTACGGCGCTGAGCGAACCACCCCGGCGACCTCCATGCCGGGGATGAACGGCGGCTCCAACCGCATCTGGTATTCGCCGCGCAGCAGCAACAGGTCGGGGAAGCTGACCCCGGCCGCGCCGACGTCGACAACTATCGCGTCATCACCACCGACGTCGTCGACATCGGTGTAGTCCAGCCCGGCCGGCCCGGAAAGTTCCCGCGCGACAAGCGCTTTCATGGACTGCTCAGCCGAGGCTGAACGTGGCCCGCTGCGCCGCCGACAGGTCGGTGATCTCGCCCCACTTGGCCGCGACGTCGGCGACCGACGGCACACCGCCGGTGAACGTGACGCCCTCGTTCTGGAACAGGGCCACCCGCTGCACCTTGCCGCCGCCGACGATGAAAACCGATGCGGTTTCCTCGACTTCCTCGCTCATCAGGTGGGCCACCACCGGGGCGACGTATTCCGGGGTGAGCTTCTCGAACACCTCGGGCGGCAGAATGTCCTGCGTCATGCGGGTGGCCGCGATCGGCGCCACGGCGTTGGTCTTGATGTTGTACTTGGCGCCTTCCTGGGCCAGCGTGTTGATCAGCCCGACCAGACCCAGCTTGGCCGCGCCGTAGTTGGCCTGCCCGAAGTTGCCGAACAGGCCGCTCGTCGAGGTCGCGACGACAACCCGCCCAAAGCTGTTCTCACGGAAGTGCGGCCAGGCGGCGCGCAGCACGTTGTAGCCGCCGTAGAGGTGGACCTTGAGCACCGCGTCCCAGTTCTCGTAGGTCATCTTGTGGAACGTCCCGTCCCGCAAGATGCCCGCGTTGCTCACCACACCGTCGACCCTGCCGAACTCCTCGAGGGCGGTCTTGATGATGTTCTCGGCGCCTTCGGGTTCGGCGACGCTGTCGTAGTTGGCGACGGCGCGCCCACCGGCGTCCTTGATCTCCTTGACCACCTCGTCGGCCATGTTGTGACCGGCGCCGGTGCCGTCGCGCGCACCGCCGAGGTCGTTGACGACGACGCTGGCGCCCTCCTTGGCAAGCTCCAGCGCGTACACGCGTCCCAGCCCACCTCCGGCTCCGGTGACGACGATGACGCGATCCTGCACTCCTGGCACTGGTTTTCCTTTCTAGCTGTGCTCATCCCCGGGGCGTCCCCTGCGCTGCGCGCGTGGGCCCAACACGCCTGCCCCTAGAAAAGGCGTTTGGCGAGCTTCAATGCCTTCTCTGTATACGGGGGATAGATGAAGGCTCCGACGTCGGGGCGGGTCGGCTTCGTCATCACCGTCTTCTTATGACTGAACTGCTCGAAGCCGAACCTGCCGTGGTAGGCGCCCATGCCGGACGGTCCGACGCCGCCGAAGGGCAGCTTGTTGGTCGCGAAGTGGAACAGCAGGTGGTTGATCACCATGCCGCCCGCGGACACCTCTTTGATCACGCGCTCGCGGACCTGCTTGGCCTTGGTGAACAGGTACGCCGCCAGTGGCTTGGGCCTGGCGTTGACGAATTTGATTGCGTCATCGAGGGATTGAACGGTCACGACGGGAAGGATCGGCCCGAAGATCTCGTCGGTCATCAGCGGTTCGGCCGGATCGGGATCGACGACCACGGTCGGTTGGATGCTGATCTTGGACTCGTCGGAGCCGCCGCCAACCGCGATGGTGCCCTTGGTCGCCGCCAGCGCAGACGTCAGCCGGTCGAAGTGACGCTTGTTGACAATCCGCTTGCCGCTTGGGTTTTCGGCCTCGAAAGTGGTGACCGCGTCCTTGATCTTGTCGACCAGTTCGTCACGGATCGCCGCGTCGGCCAGTACATAGTCGGGCGCTATGCAGATCTGGCCGGAGTTGATCAGCTTGGTCCACGCGATCCGCTTGGCCGCGACTTCGATGTCGGCGTCGGCGGCCACGATCACCGGGCTCTTACCGCCCAGTTCCAGCGTGACCGGCGTCAGGTGCGGTGCGGCACCTTCATACACCTTGCGGCCGATCTCGGTGCCACCTGTGAAGCAGATGTGGTCGAAGCCCTGCGCGATGAGTTCCTGGCTCACCGAGCCGTCGCCCTCGACGACGGCGACCGCGTCGCTGTCGAGATACTTCGGCACCAGCTCGGCCATCAGCGCGCTCGAGGTCGGGCAGACCTCCGAGGGCTTGAGGACGACGGTGTTGCCCGCCGCGATGGCGCCGACCGCCGGGCCGAGCGTCAATACGAACGGGAAGTTCCACGCGCCGATCACCAGCACGGTGCCGTACGGCTCGTACTCGATCCAGCCGCGGCCGGGCAGTTGGCTCAACTCCAGCAGGCGGTATCGCCTGCGGGTCCACTTCTTGACGTTCTTGGCGGCGTCCTTGGCCTCGCCAACGGTGCTGGCGATGTCGGCGAGCCAGGCCTCGAACCGGTTACGGCCGAGGTCCTGCTCGAGCGCGGCGGCCACCGCTTCCTCGTTCTCGGTCATCATCTTCGCGATGGCCAGCAGCTGCTGCTTACGCCAATCGATGCTGCGAGTACGGCCCGAGGCGAAGGTGGCACGCAGCCGTTCGACGATTGCCGGGATGTCAGGTGCGACGGGCGCGGGGACCGCGGGTGCGGCCGGTGAAATCGAATCGGCGGTCATGGTGGAGTCCCTTCCTGACCCGAGGCGCAGCAATCTGCGCGCCCCATGTGCGCCCGATCCTAACCAACCGGTTGGGCCGCCATGTAGGGCCCGAAGTCACGACCGCCCGGCAGTGACGAACGTGGCGAACGCCTCGTCGTCGGCGTCGGCCAACTCGACCGCGCGACCGACCCGTGCCATCTCGTCCTGCGAGGACACCGCGGTGGCGCGCCAGCCGTGCGCATTCAGCCAGTCCGTGACGTCGGCGCGGTCGGGGTCGTTGTACATCAACTCCGACACGTTGAACTCGCGCTCGAAACCGAGTTCGGCGGCGACTTTCTCGAACCGCGCCTGCATTCGCGCGCGACGCTCCTCGGAGGTGACGCCGACGGTCTCCACGGCGATCCGGCTGCCGCGGGCGCTGAGCCCGGTGAGCCGCTCGAAGAGAAGGTCCTGTGCGTCAGCGGGCAGATACATCAACAACCCCTCAGCCAGCCATGCCGTCGGCTGAGTGGGGTCGAAGTCGTTGTCGCGCAACGCTTTCGGCCAGTCCTGCCGGAGGTCGATCGGCACCTGATGCAGGGTCGCGCGGGGTTTGACGTCGCTGGCGGCCAGCGTGGCGGCCTTGTACTCGAGCACCTTGGGCTGGTCGATCTCGAACACGGTGGTGCCGTCGGGCCAGTTCAGTCGGTAGGCCCGCGAGTCCAGGCCGGAAGCCAGGATCACCACCTGGCGGATGCCCGCCGCGGCGGCCTTGGTGAAGTGCTCGTCGAAGAAGTGGGTGCGCACCGCTTGGTAGCTGCGCATGTGCTCGAAGATCGCGGCGATCTCCGGGTCGATCGCGGCGGCCCGCTCCACCACCTTCTCGTCGAGCATCTGTGTCCACATACCCTCGCCTGCGCCTTCGACCAGCATCTTGGCGTAGGGGTCGCGGATCAGCGCGTCGTCTCGCTCCGTCTCCGCGGCGCGGGCGGCGGCCACCATGACCGCGGTGGTGCCGACGCTGGTCGCGATGTCCCACGTGTCGTCGTGGCTACGGAGTGAACTCATGGCGTCTCCTCGTCCTGCCCGGCGCGCACCGCGCGCCACACCCTCAGCGCTAGTCCCGCTCGGCACGCACCAGCGCGCTCGATGAAATCTCCTCGGCCTCGTAGTCGGGCACCGGCCGTCCCAGCCGGGTCATCTCGACCTCACTGGGCACCACCTCGACGCGCCAGCCGTGCCCGGCCAGCCACTCGGCGGCGTCCGAACGGTCCGCGTCGGCGTAGGTCAGGGTGTCGACGTCGATGTCGATGCCCGACAGCGCCCGTATCCGCGCGGTGCGCTCCCGCCGGGCGATCCGGTCCTGTTCGGCCTGCTCGGACAGGTCCATGCTGAACGCCTCGACCGCAATCCGGCTGCCCGCGGCGCTGTGGGCGGTGACGAGTTCGAACAGCCGATCCTGGGCGTCGGCCGGAAGATACGGCAGCAGGCCCTCGGCCAGCCACGCCGTCGGCTGAGCGGCGTCGAATCCGGCCTCGATCAGGGCCGCAGGCCAGTCGTCGCGTAGATCGACACCCACCGGGACCCGGCGGGCCCGCGGCTCGGCGCCGTGCGCGTCCAGGGTGGCGGTCTTGTAGTCCAGCACCTTGGGCTGGTCGATTTCGAAGACGGTGGTGCGCGCGGGCCAGTCGAGGCGATAGGCGCGCGAGTCAAGGCCCGCCGCGAGGATCACCACCTGGCGGACGCCCGCCCGCATCGCGGCCTGGAAGAACTCGTCGAAGTAGTGCGTGCGCACGGCCTGGTAGTCGCGCGACATCTCGTGCAGCCTGCGGAAGTCCTCGTCCTCGGCGAGCCAGTCGGGATCGCTGCTGGCCATCTGCGCCCACTTCGGACCGGCGGCCGCGACGAGCAGGTAGGCGAAATCGTCGCGAATGAGGGCGTCGGGTCGGGCGGTTTCGACGGCGCGGGCGGCGGCGACGCCCAACGCGGTGGCCCCGACGCTTTCGGTGATTTCCCAGGTGTCACCCTCGGAGCGAACCGAGGTGACCTCGTGCAGATCAGTCATTTAATCGTCATGCTACAGAATAGTTAGCTGATCTATACGGTCCTGTGGCAGACCTCACCCCGACGGGGACATCGATCGGCAGCGCTATTCGGCGATCTTCCAGAGCTTGTTGGCCAGCAGCAGTTCGAGCTTGTCGACGATGGACTCGAGTTCCTTGTGCGAGCCGACGTAGCCGGCGTAGAAGCCCATCCCCCACATCACCGCGACGAGCATCTCGACGAGCTGCGGGACGTCGGTGTCGGTTTTCAACTCGCCCTTCTCGATCGCGTCGTTGACCGCCCACGACACGAATGCCCGCGAGTTGCGCATCGAGTCGTGCTCGTCGCTGCGCAGTTCTGGATGGCGCTGACCTTCCAGCACCGAGGTCACGAGAAATGCTGCGGCCGAACGGTCTTCACTGTCGGCCTGCATGGCCGCCGAGAAGAACGCCGAAAGTCGGCCGAGCAGCGTGGTCTGACTCTGCGCGCGTTGCATGCCCGCGGCGAAGACAATCGCATTGGTCTGCTCCACCACTTCTCGATACAGCAACCGCTTGTTCGCGAAGTAATGGTTGATCGCAGGCCGCGTCAAATCCGCACGGATTGCAATGGCCTGAAATGTGGCTGCGTCGTAGCCCAATTCGCTGAATACTTCACGCGCTGCGCGCAGAATGCGCTCACGTGTCTCGGCAGCTTTCGCTGCTGGTGGACGTCCTGGCCCCCGGCTTGCCGTATGCGGCATGGTCAATATCTTGCCATACGATCAGGCAAGCCTATGCACAAGTTTGGTATTGACCGTCGGGTCAGCAAACGACGCGCAAATCCTGCTCAATTCGATGACCGTGCGACTGATTTCTCAGCGAATGTCCGACCACGCTCCGCATTCGTTTTTTGGGGCTATCGTCCGTCCCATGGCCAGCATCGTTTCGCGGGAGGCCTACTTCGAAGCGGGCCTCGACGTGCTGTCTGACCTGGGCTACGGCGGCCTGAAGTTGGCGGAGGTGTGCAACCGCCTCGGGGTGACGACCGGCTCGTTCTATCACTACTTCTCCAGCTGGCCCGCCTTCACCCGCGAACTCTTGGACAACTGGGTGAAAGAGCGGACGGTCAACGTCATCGAATTCTTGCGGAACGAAACCGACCCGCGCCGCCGCATCGACAACCTCATTCAGGTCGGCCTGCACCTCCCGCACGGCGCCGAAGCCGCGATCCGGGCGTGGAGCTCGATCGACCCGGAGGTCTACGACATTCAGGTCAAGGTCGACCAGCAGCGGTTCGACATCATGTACTCGTCTGCTATGGAGTTGCTGTCGGACCATCACCAAGCCGAGCTGTTCGCCCGGTGGGCGGTGTATCTGTTGGTCGGCTATGAACAGGCCACGCTGCCGCGCGACCCGGCCGCGCTGGAGTGGATCGCCAAACAACTCACAGACACGCTCGACAGCGGTCGATTCGCTTCTGTCCCCACGGATGAGTAGCGCGCCTGCCGGCGTCATGCGCCGCGCGCTCGATCGCATCCGTGCGCGCGACCCCGAATTCGATGCGCTGCGACGGGCGCTGCGCGCCGCGGTGATCGTGCCGTTGGCAGCGGCGGTGAGCTTCACCATCGCGGGCAATTCGCAGACGCCGTTGTACACCCTCTTCGGGTCGTTCGCGTTGATGGTGCTGGCGGATTTTCCCGGCAACCGCCAGGTTCGCGCCGTCGCCTATGCGGGCTTGGGCTTCAACGGTGCGGTGCTGATCACACTGGGCACGCTGGTGGCACCACATGCGTGGCTGGCGGTCACGTTGATGTTCGTGCTGGGCGTGATGGTCACGTTCTCCGGCGTCCTCAGCGAGACGATCGCGGCCGGTCAGCGCCCGACTCTGCTGACGTTCGTGCTGCCCGCCTGCACGCCGCCGGGCCCGGTGGACGAACGGCTGCTGGGTTGGGCAATTGCGCTGGCCATCTGCGTTCCCGCCGCGCTGTTTCTGCTGCCGCCGCGCCACCACGGCGAGCTGCGCCGCCGCGCGGCCGAGGCGGTCGCCGCGCTGGCCGATCGCCTCGAGGGCAAGGCCACCCGCAATGACGTCGCCGCGGCGATGCTCGCGCTGCGGGAGAGCTTTCTCGGCGCGGCCTATCGACCGGTCGGGTTGTCGGCGGGCAGCCGGGCGCTGGTGCGAGTGGTCGAGGACCTGGAGTGGCTCGCCGAACGGGTGAGCGACGAGGCGGGCCCGGCGCTGCGCGACATGCAGGAGCCGGGCATCCGGGTGTTGCAGTGTGCCGCGGCGGTGCTGCAGCAGACCCGGGCGGCCGACCGCACGGCTGTACGCGCCGACCTGGAGGCGGCACTTCTGCGGTTGCGCTCCGTCGCGCGCGGCCGCTACCGGCAGGACGTCGAGGCGATCCTTGGCGCGCCCGACGACGCGTCCGCCGTCGCGCTGGGCCACCAGCTGTTGAACCGTCGCACGATCGCCGCGTCGATAGGGGCCACCGGCCGGGTGATCGCCGCGGCCGCCGCCGCCGACGCGCGCCCGGTGTGGGCAAGGGCGTTGGGGCGCAGGCTGCCGCCGACGACGGCCACCGACCGGCTGGTTCCCGAAACCGCGGCGGTCACCAAGGTGGCTTCGGGATTTCTGGCCGGGCGCTCGGTCGTGCTGCGCAACGCCCTTCGCACCGGCATCGGTCTGGCGTTGGCGGTCACGGTCACGCACCTGTTTCCCGTGGAGCACGGCTTCTGGGTGGTGCTCGGCGCGTTGTCGGTGCTGCGCAGCAGCGCGCTCACCACCGGCACCACCACGCTGCGCGCCGTGGTGGGCACGGCGATCGGGTTCCTCCTCGGGGCGGTGCTGATCAGCATCGTCGGCGTCGACTCCTGGGTGCTGTGGGCGCTGATGCCGATCGTGGTGTTCGGCTCGGCGTTCGTGCCCGAGATCGCCTCGTTCACCGCGGGGCAGGCGGCGTTCACGATGATGGTGCTGATCTTCTTCAACCTGATCGTGCCGACCGGCTGGAGCGTCGGACTGATCCGGGTGGAGGACGTCGTCGTCGGCGCGCTCGTCGGCATGATGGTCTCGGTGCTGCTGTGGCCGCGCGGCGCCACGGTATCGGCGCAGGCGGCCGTCGAGGCGGCCCGCAACGTGTTCGCCGACTATCTGCAGACGGCCGTGCTGCGGATCACCCGCGGCGAGTACGAGCAGATGGCCGACAAATTGGCCGCGCTGAGCCACGACGCGATCGTTGCGTCCCGTGTCGCCGACGACGCTGTGCGGCAATATCTTTCGGAAGGCGGAGGCAAAACCGACGTTCGTGGGCCGATCGTACGGGCCTTCAACCGGGCGATCCGGGTGCGGGCCGCCGCCGACCTGATCACCGACATCCCGACCCCGCCGCCGCTCGGCTCCTACCCGCGGGCCCGCGAGGTGGTTGAATTCCACGCCAACGCAATTCGCGAGCGGTTGTCGGGCAACGCCGACATCGAACAGCCGTTGACACCGATCGGCGAGAATTTCGTGCTGGCGCTGCGCGCCGAAGCCGAAGACGGCGAGATGGCTGTGTCCGCGGCGCTGCCACTGGTCACCGCCGCGGCCGCGATCGGAGAGCTCGAACTGGTCTACCCGCTACCTGTGGAGGCGTCGTTGACCCACAGGTAGCTGTGGTCGCTCTACGAAACGCGGTGCGGCATCAGCGCATTCGGCGGGATCTGACCGAACCGGCCCGCGTTGTAATCCTCGAGCGCCTGCACCAGTTCGGCCTTTGAGTTCATCACGAACGGGCCGTAGGCGAACACCGGTTCGCGGATCGGCCTGCCGCCAAGGATGAGCACCTCCAGCGCAGGCCGACGCGACTCCTGCGTCGGCTCGGCCGAGATGGTGATCCGGTCGCCTTGCCGAACACCGCGAGCTGGCCCTCGTGGATCGGATGCGCCAGCGGGCCAACGGATCCGCGGCCGGACAGCACGTACACCAGCGCGTTGAAGTCGCGGTTCCACGGCGGGCTCAGGCGAGCACCGGGCTCGATAGTGCTGTGCGCCATGGTGATTGGGGTGTGCGTCGCACCGGGGCCGCGGTGGCCGTCGAGGTCCCCTGCGATCACCCGCACCAGCGCTCCGCCGTCGTCGGACGACAGCAGCTTGACGTGGTTGCCTTCGATCGCCTGGTACTTCGGCGTGGCGAACTTGTCCTTGCTCGGCAGGTTCACCCACAACTGAATGCCGTGGAAGAGGCCGCCGCTTTCGACCAGTTCGGCTGGCGGCGTTTCGATGTGCAGTATGCCCGAGCCCGCGGTCATCCACTGCGTGGCGCCGTCGGTGATCAGTCCGCCGCCGCCATGGCTGTCCTGATGGGCGAAGCGGCCGTCGATCATGTAGGTGACGGTTTCGAAGCCGCGGTGCGGATGCCAGTCGGTGCCCTTCGGCTCGCCGGGCTGGTATTCCACCTCGCCCATCTGGTCCATGTGCACGAACGGGTCGAGGTCTGCGGCGGGCACGCCCGCGAAGGCGCGCACGACCGGGAAGCCCTCGCCCTCGTAGCCGCGCGGTCCGGTGGTGATCGAACGGATGGGTCGTTCGGTGTCAGACGCCGCGGGCGGGGTCAGTCGCGCGAGTGTCAGGGTGTCAGCGGTGATGGCAGGCATGCCGACTAGAACCGGACCGCGGTCCGATTTGTTCCACGGGGATCATTTTCTCCTCGCGAGCAGACGCTAATGTTCGCACTGTCCTGGGGCGATTTCAGGCAGTGGATGCAACAGCGGGTGGTTTTGGCGGGTTTGAGAGTAGCTCGTCGAGGACTTCAGCGGGTTTCTTCCAGCCGAGGGTTTTGCGGGGTCGGGTGTTGAGTTGGGCGGCAACGTAGTCGAGGTAGTCGGCCGGGAACACTGATAGGTCGGTGCCTTTAGCAAAGTATTGGCGCAGCAGCCCGTTGGTGTTCTCGTTACTGCCGCGTTGCCATGGCGAGTGCGGATCGCAGAAGTAGATATCGAGCTC
>NZ_PDCP01000116.1 GCF_002553505.1 Mycolicibacterium agri
ACACTCAACGACGCCACAGCGCACTCGGCGGCCTCCCACCGATCAGCCGACTGACACCAACGTCATGACTCGGTACAGCTAGACGCCGGTGCGAGCCTTCGTGCGAGCGTTGCGACGCTTGAGGGCGCGCCGTTCGTCTTCGCTCATGCCGCCCCACACGCCCGCGTCCTGGCCCGAGTCCAACGCCCAGGTCAGGCACTCAGTGGTGACCGGGCAGCGGTTGCACACGAGCTTCGCGTCAGCGATCTGGGCAAGGGCCGGGCCGCTGTTCCCCACCGGGAAGAACAGTTCCGGATCCTCATCGCGACAGACCGCCTTGTGGCGCCAATCCATGTTGTCTAACTCTCCTCACTATGTGCGCAGCAGGGCGCACGAGCTATTCTTCGGCTGTTAACGGGTGCATACAAATTGTTTCTGCACTGTTGCTTACTTCGATGCTGCCCACCGGCTGAACAGGTGTCAATAGCGTCCGGAAACACGTGGGGTATCTCACTAAGATCAGTTGGCCGATTTCGCCTCACCCGGGTGTACTAAACTCAACCCACCTGCGCCTTAAATAAGCCTTCCCGCGGCCCTTTTAGCAGATCAGAGGCCTTTTGCGGGTGGAGCGACCACGCCGAGTGCCTCAGGGACGGCCCGGAACGTCATGTCCTCGCGCAGCCCCGCATAGTCGCCGTCGATCTGGCAGGCCACCGGCGCCTCACTGGTCACCCGCACCCACGGCAAATCGTCGTCCCGGATCAGATGCTTGGCGGCGAGCTTCGGCTTCTTCGACAGCATCTGCCGCGCCAGCCGCAGGTTGGCCCAGACGTTCATGCTGGTCGTCGCGAATATCCCCAGGCCGGTCTCGAACGCCGTCGTCGGATTCGTCCACACCGGGCGGGTGTTGGCGTAGGTCCACGGGCTCGCGTTCGACACGAACGCGAAGTGCACGCCGCTCACCGGCTCCCGGTCGGGCAGATACAGCGTCAGCGACGGCTCCTTGCGGGCGCTGGCCAGCGCCTCCCGCACGGCCACCCGGACATACCGCGAGGCGGTGACCGTGCGGCCCTTGCTGCGCTGGGCCTCCACCGCCGCCACCACGTCCCCGTCGACGCCGAGCCCCGCGGTGAACACCGCCCAGCGTTCGCCGCAATCCATCAGCCCGATGCGACGCCACGTCCCCGTCTTGCGGTGCTCGCTTAGCAGGTCGATGAGTTGGTTGGTGGCCTCGATCGGGTCGGGGCTGATGCCCAGCGCCCGCGCGAAGACGTTGGCCGAGCCGCCGGGCACCACCGCGACGGCAGGCGCGTCCGGATCGGGTGTGCGGCCACATTCGCCCAGCACCCCGTTGACGACCTCGTTCACCGTTCCGTCGCCGCCGTGCACGATCAGCATGTCGACGCCGTCACGGACCGCCTGGCGGGCGATGTCGATGGCGTGGCCGCGGCTGTCGGTATGGGCGATCGTGAGCTTGACCCGGCTTTCCAGCGCGTGGGCGAGGAGGTCGCGACCGGCTGGGGTGGTCGACGTCGCATTGGGGTTGACGATCAGCACGGCGCGCACAACGCCTGAGCCTATCCAAGGCCCGTCGCGATACCTCTACGCTCGTCGTCGTGGTGGTTCCGTCGCCGACAACCGTTCGGCAGGCAGCGGTCCTCGTCGGCCTCGAGGGCGTCGCAGGCGTGGTGGCCGCGGTGGTCTACGTCATCAGCGGGCTGGGTGGCGCAGAAGAGGCCGGGCTGAACAAGTACGGCACCGCGGCCTGGTTCGCGATCATCGGCGGCTGCGTGCTGGCCGCGGCCTGGGCACTGTGGACCGGACGCCGGTGGGGCCGCGGCGTGGCCGTGTTCGCCCAGCTGCTGCTGCTTCCGGTGGCGTGGTACATGGGCGTCGGCTCCGATCAGTGGGTATACGGCGCCGCCGTGGCCGTCGTCGCGCTCATCACGCTGGTGCTGTTGTTCAGCCCGTCAGCCGTGCAGTGGCTGGGCGCGCAGGACTACGAGCAGGGTCACGACGATGCGAGCGCCGACAACTCCGGACCCGACACCCGGTAGGTGATCCACTCGTTCTGCGGGCGCCCGCCGACGGAGTCGTAGAGCGCGATGGCGTCCACGTTCCAGTCCAGCACCGCCCACGACAGCCGGCTGTAGCCGTTGTCGGCGCATTCGCGCGCCAAGGTGGACAACAGCGCCCGCGCCAACCCGCGACGACGAAACTGCGGCCGCACGAACAGGTCTTCCAGATAGATACCCGCGACGCCGTCCCACGTCGAGAAGTTGAGGAACCACAGCGCGCCCGCCGCGGCCTGACCGTCGACTTCGGCGATGTGGCCGTGCAGAACCGGCGAGTCACCGAAAAGCGCTGTCCGCAACTGGCTTTCGGTGACAGTGCATTCGTGGCTGGCCCGCTCGAACGCGGCCAGCTCGTGGATCATCGCCGTCAACTCTGCCTCATCGCCGGGCCCGGCGCGGCGGATGGTCATGGTTCTGCCTCCAGTGCCGACAGGATCGTGGTGAATTTCGTTGTGGTCTCGTCGACTTCGTCGTCAGGATCGGATCCGGCGACGATGCCGCCGCCGGCATGAGCGTATGCGGTGCGGCGGTCGGCCGACAGTTGAGCGCCGCGGATGGACACCGCCCAGCGGCCGTCGCCGCGTTGATCGCACCAGCCCACCGCGCCTGCGTAGAAACCGCGGTCGCCCTCCAGCTCGCTGATCAACTCGACCGCGGCATCGGTCGGGACGCCGCCGACTGCAGGGGTCGGGTGCAAGGCGATCGCGAGATCCAAAGCGGTGGTTGATGTTTCGCGTAACCGTCCGGTAATCGGGGTGGACAAGTGCCAGACCGCTGCGGTGCGGCTCAGCTGCGGTGTGGGCGGAATCTGTAGGTCGACGCACAGCGGATCGAGCGCCTTGCGGACCGCGTCGATGACCAGTTCGTGCTCGTGGCGGTTCTTGGCGGACTCGGCCAACGCCCGGCCGCTGGCCTCGTCGGCCTCCGGATCGGACAGCCGCGGCGCCGAGCCGGCGAACGGCGCGCAGCCCACCCGGTCGCCGCGCCGGGCCACCAACAGTTCCGGTGTCGCGCCCACCAACGCGGTGCCCGAGTACTCACCGCCTGCCGCGGTGAGGTCGACGAGGTAGGAGTTGGCGCCGGGGTCGGCTTTCGCCAACCGGTCGACGATGGTGCGCGCATCCATCGGGCCGTCGGCGGCCAGTCGCAGCGCGCGGGCCAGCACCACCTTGTGCAGCGCGCAGTCGGGATCGCGCAACCGCGCCAGCGCGGCCTCGATGCGCGCGCGGTGTTCGTCTGGCCCAGGCAGCATCTCGGCGATCCGCACCGTTGGCAGGGGGCGCAACGGCCACTTGGGCAAGGCGTCGAGGAACTGCACGTCTTGCGGCCGGATCAGCGCAGCCGGCCTCGACATGTCAAAAGGCAAGGCGCCCACCACAATCGGTGTGCTGTGCGACTTCAGCGCGGCGAGCGCGTCGGGGATGGATTTGAACGCGGTCTGCACCCCCTCGGCGACGACGGTGCTTCCGGCGCTGGCGAGGACGAAGCTCGGCTCGCGCGTCACGTGACGACGGTGGGGTGGGGAAACCCGGTCAGGCCGAGCGCGTTGACTTGGCGTGCGCCGTGCTCGAAACCGCATACGGCGATCGACGCCGCCGCCATGGCGAAGCGGATGCCTTCGTACACGGGCAGATTGACCCAGCGGGTGATCACGGCGCGGGAGAAGTGGCCGTGCCCGACGAAGACGACGTCGCGCGATTCCATGTGCGTCAACGCCAGCTCGATCGCCTGGTCGGCGCGCCGACACACCGCCGCGGTGGTCTCACCGCCGGGGCAGCCGTGGGTCCACACCAGCCAGTTGGGCACCGCCTTGCGGATCTCGTCGGTGGTGGTGCCCTCGTAGTCGCCGTAATCCCATTCGGCGATGAGCGGGTTGACCTCGTCGACGCGCAGGCCCGCTAACTCTGCGGTCACGGCGGCGCGTTTGCGGGGGCTGCTGATGACGTAGGGGTCGTGCAGGTCCAGCTGGGACAGCGTGGCGCCTGCGGCCTTGGCCTGCTGGCGGCCGTTTTCGGTGAGCTCGAGATCGGTGCGGCCGGTGTGCTTGCCGCTGCGCGACCACTCGGTCTCGCCGTGACGCAATAGCAGCAGACGGTGCTGGTCGACACTCACCTCGACGATTCTGCCTCACGCAACGCGGCGGCGGAGGTGTGCATGCTTGTATGGGAGGCGTGACGCGAGTACTTGCGGTCGCCAATCAAAAGGGTGGGGTAGCCAAGACGACGACGGTGGCGTCGTTGGGTGCCGCGATGGTGGAAGCCGGGAAGCGGGTGCTGCTCGTCGACCTGGACCCGCAGGGCTGTCTGACGTTTTCGCTGGGCCATGACCCCGACAAACTGCCGGTCTCGATCCACGAGGTGCTGCTCGGCGAGGTCGAGCCCGCGACCGCGGTGGTCTCGACGTCGGAGGGAATGGCGCTGCTGCCGGCCAACATCGACCTCGCGGGGGCGGAGGCCATGCTGTTGATGCGCGCCGGCCGCGAGTACGCCCTCAAGAGGGCGCTGGCCAAGCTGGCCGACGACTACGACGTGGTGATCGTCGACTGTCCGCCCTCGCTCGGCGTGCTGACACTCAACGGCCTGACCGCCGCCGACTCGGTGATTGTGCCGCTGCAGTGCGAGACGTTGGCGCACCGCGGCGTCGGTCAGTTCCTGCGCACGATCAACGATGTCCAGCAGATCACCAACGCTGACCTCGAACTGCTCGGCGCGCTGCCGACGCTGTACGACTCGCGCACCACGCACAGCCGCGACGTGCTGCTCGATGTCGCCGACCGCTACGACCTGCCGGTGCTGGCCCCACCGATACCGCGCACGGTGCGGTTCGCCGAGGCGACGGCGTCAGGCGCGTCTGTGCTGGCCAGCCGGAAGAACAAGGGTGCCGGCGCCTATCGGGAGCTGGCCGCGGCGCTGCTCAGGCATTGGAAGAACGGCAAGCCGATGCCGACGTTCACCCCGGAGATCTAGCCGCTCCCCTCACGACCGCGAAACGGACTCCTTGCAGCAAAAGTGCGACAGGACGCCTGCCTAGATTCCGTCTCGCGGGGAAGCGCGGGGGAAGATGCGGGGGAAGATCTAGCCGCCGAGGGCGACCAGCGTGGGCCCGCGCTGTTCGAGCAGGACCGAACCGGCGACGCCGGGGACCACCGCGGATTCACTTGCCTGGCGGCGCAGCGGAATGTAGCGCTCGTTGACGCCGGTGACCGGGTCGTAGACGCCGACGCCGTCGCTGACCGGGACGATCAGCTTGCCGGCCATCATGGTCGCCGGCCCGATCGGCACGTGCGGACCGGCCGGCCCGATCGTGTAGCGGTACTGCATGCCGTTGGCGGAGAACACCATCACCGCGTCGCCGGTCCACCAGGTGATCAGGTCGCCGGGCCGGGTGGCGGCCGCCTCGGGCGAGGCCGGCTTCGGCAGCGGCAGGTTCGCCGTCGTCGACCCCGTGTCGTCGATGATCATCAGCGACGGGCGCGGCGTCGGCACGTAGACCGCGGTGGTGGTGTCGGAGACCGCGACGACGCGGGCGCCGGTGTTGTCCTTGACGTCGGGCAGCGGCACGTATTTGAGGTCGGGGGTGTCTTCTTCCTTGGCGGGCCGCAGGATCGTCAGCCGCAGACCAGCCTGGTCGGGGCAGGCCTCCAGCACCGACACCGCAGCCGTGCTTGCGGCCGCAGATTCCAGCCGGCACAGCACCGGGCCGGGCACGTCGGGTTTGATGCGGGCGTCCAGCTTGCCGTAGCTGATCATCCGAACCATGTCGGAGCGCCACAACTCCAGCCGGTTCTGACCGGCCGACAGCACCGTCGTCCCGTCGGTGGACAGCGCGACCTGGGGGTCGGCGTAGGCGGTGCGGCTCGGGCCGCGCATGCCGGTCTGCCCGTCGATGGTGCTGACCTGCCCGCAGCCGCGGCTGTCGGGATAGACCGCGACCGCGTAGCTGTACACCGAGGTGACGCCGCACAGATCGAGGTCGCGTGCGTAGCTCCACAGCACCGCGCCGGTTTCCGGGTCGTGCCCGTCGACCTCGTGGCCGTCGCCGGTCACCACGGCGCCACCGGCCACCACCGGCAACGTCGTTTTCGGGCTCGGCGCCGACCACAGCTCGCGCAGGGTGGCGGGCACCGTCTTGGCCGGGGATGGCGTCTTCACCGGCGATGCGGCGGGCCGGCTGATCGTGGCCCGCGCGTCGCTTGTCCACCAGACCAGCACTGCGACGACGGCGATCGCAATGGCGATCGCAGCGGCGGCCAGCAGGTCGGCCCGGGTGCGACGCTCGGGTTTCACCATGGCTGGCCGGGTCCGCTAGTTAGCGGCGGCCGCGGCAGCAGCCTTGCGCGGGCGCCGACGACGGCGCCTGCGGGCGGGCTTGTCGCCGTCGGCGGCGGTCTCGGCGTCGGTGTCCGAGTTCGTGGCGGGCTTGCCGTTCGCGGCGGCCTTCTCGGTGTCCGGGTGGCCGGTCACCGGCTTGCCGCCGCGGGTGCGGCGCCGCGACCTAGTGCGCGGACGCGACTGCTTCTCGGCGGAGTCGCGTGGCGGCCGCTTGGCGGTCTTGGGCGTCTTGGCCGGCCCGACGGTGCCCGTGGCGTCCTTCGGAATATCCAGCTCCTCGTACAAATGCGGTGAGCTGGAATAGGTTTCGGCCGGATCGGGGTGCCCGAGACCGAGCGCCTTGTCGATCAGTTCCCAGCGGGCCAGTTCGTCCCAGTCGACCAAGGTGATAGCGACGCCGGTCTTGCCCGCGCGTCCCGTGCGGCCGATGCGGTGCACGTAGGCCTGCTCGTCTTCGGGGATCTGATAGTTGATGACGTGCGTGACGTCGTCGATGTCGATGCCGCGCGCGGCCACGTCGGTGGCGACCAGCACGTCGATCTCGCCGGTGCGGAACGCCTTGAGCGCCTTCTCCCTGGCGCCCTGATTCAGGTCGCCGTGGACGGCGCCGACCTTGAAGCCGCGCTCGGCGAGTTCGTCGGCGACTTTCTGGGCGGTGCGCTTGGTGCGCGTGAAGATCATCGTCGCGCCACGGTTACGGGCCTGCAGCACCCGGCTGACCAGCTCCACCTTGTCCAGCGCGTGCGCGCGGTAGGCGAACTGGTCGGTGGTGGTGTGCACGGCCGAACTCTGCGGCGATTCGGCGCGGATGTGCGTCGGCTGATTCATGAAGCTGCGCGCCAGCGTGATGATCGGGTCCGGCATCGTCGCCGAGAACAGCATCGACTGCCGCGTCTCGGGGATCTGTCGCAAGATGCGCTCGATGTCGGGCAGGAAGCCGAGGTCGAGCATCTCGTCGGCCTCGTCGAGCACCAGCACGCTGATGCCGCCGATCTGCAGGTGGCCCTGCTGGGTGAGGTCGAGCAGCCGGCCAGGGGTGCCGACGACGACGTCGGCGCCCGCACGAAGGGCCTCGATCTGCGGTTCGTAGGCCCGGCCGCCGTAGATCGACACGACCGACAGCTTGCGGTCACCCACAGTCAGGTACTTGCCCGCGGCGGCGAGGTCACTGGAGACCTGCAGGCACAGTTCGCGGGTGGGCACCACGACCAGCGCGCGGGGAGCGCCGGTCAGGGGACGTTCGGTGTCGGTGGAGATCTTCTGCAGCAGCGGCACACCGAAGGCGAGGGTCTTGCCCATGCCGGTGCGGGCCTGGCCGATGAGGTCGTCGCCCTTGAGCGCGAGCGGCAGCGTCAGTTCCTGGATGGCAAACGTGTGTTCTTTGCCATCTTCGCTGAGTGCGCGCACAATTTCGTCGCGGACTCCGAGTTTGGCAAATGTTGGGTTGAGTGCAGTCATGCTAAATGAATGAAACCTTTCAACGTCATTCCTCATTGCGTTTCCACGCGCGCACGAGTTATGACGAGAAAGCTTCGCGGGGGCCCTGCGCTGAGGTAGGCGGGCCAACTGCGTGCACGCACATTTCTTAGGTAGCGGCTCATGGTCGAGGCCACCGCCTGACCCCATGATACCGGTCGACTTTGCCGAAGCGTCGCACGGCCGGTCGCGGTCTACAGTTGGGCCCATGAATTCGACGCAGCCTGCGGCATCACCGAAGCATCTGGCCACCTCAGGCGTGTCGGCCGACCATCCCGGAGTCAACGAGCTGTTCGCGCTGTTGGCTTACGGCGAAGTGGCCGCCTTCTACCGGCTCACCGAGGAAGCGCGGATGGCGCCCAACCTCCAAGGCCGCATCAACATGGCCAGCATGGCCGCCGCCGAGATGAACCACTACGAGTTGCTGCGCGACGCGTTGGAGCAGCGTGGCATCGACGTGGTGCCCGCGATGACGAAGTACGCGCCGGCGCTGGAGAACTATCACCGGTTGACGACGCCGAGCACCTGGCTGGAGGCGCTGGTGAAGACCTATATCGGTGATGCGCTGGCGGCCGACTTCTACCTGGAGATCGCCGACGTGCTGCCCGACGAGGTGGCAGGCGTGGTGCGCGCGGTGCTCTCGGAGACCGGGCACTCGCAGTTCGTCGTCGAGGAGGTGCGCGCCGCGGTCACCTCCAGCCAGAAGCAGCGTCACCGGCTGGCCCTGTGGTCGCGGCGGCTGCTCGGCGAGGCCATCACCCAGGCGCAGTTCGTGCTCGCCGACCACGACGAGCTCGTCGATCTGGTGGTCTCCGGCACCGACGGGCTGGGCCACCTGACCGAGTTCTTCGACCGGCTGCAGCACACGCACAGCACCCGGATGAAGGAACTCGGCCTCGCCTGACCGCGACCTCCCGTTACGCCCAAACCAACGTATGGGCGTAAAAGGTCGAGTAGATCGCGCCTTTTCGTCGATCTCGGCGGGCGGCCGCGGCCGTCAGCGCGTGCAGTTGGCGATCATCGTGTTGTTGTTCTGCACCGCCAGCGTCTCGCCCGATCCGTCGGTGATGGCGCAGTTGAGCTGACCGGCGACGCTGGTCGCAGTCACCGAGGTCAGCGTCACGCCGGGATCGAGCGTGATCTGCTTGGTCCACGGCAGCGCGACGTTGACGTCGGTCTGCAACGCGCCCCGCCCGTCGGTGTAGATGATCGTGATCAGGTCGAACAGTTGGCGATTGCCGGTCACGGTGTAGGTCACCGTGCGGCCCTCGGCTGCCGGCGGCGGCGCGGCCTCGGTCGGCTCGGCGCTCGTGGTCGGCGCGGCGGCCGACGGCGTCGGCGTCGGTGTCACGCTCGTGATGGTCTCCGGCGGCAGCGCGGTGGCCGACGGCGCCCGGCTGGCGCTGGGCTTCGGCGCCTCACTCGGATACGGTGCGGCCTCGCTGGTCGACGGCGACACCGTCGCCGTTGTGGTGCCGCTGTCGCCGCCGGACAGGATCATCAGCGTGCCCGCCACCGCGATGAGCAGCACGATGCCGGCCACACTGGCCACCCACAGCCAGCGCCGGTCGTCGGGTTCCTGGTAAAGGTCGTAGTCCTCGACCCCGTCGTCCTGCTCGTACTCGGCGTAGGCGTCGAAATCCTCGTAATCCTCGGCGTAGTCGTAGTCGGCCGCCTCACGGGTGTCAGGGTCGGCTGTGGCGGCGCGACCGTGCGAGCGGCTGACCGATCCGGTCATCCAGGGCGAAGAATGCCTGTTCATGCGCTTAATCCCCGTCAGTTCGACTAATGCACGCTGATGCTATCGATGCAGAAGTGACGGATGAGGTTGACATTCTCGCGTGTTGGTCACGGTCCGGACTCAGTTCGCTCGCGCTCCGATGTCGGTCCGTCGAATGGGCGTGTGCGCCTTCGCTAGCCGCGAACGGGCGCCGCGGATCGGCGGCGCGCGTCGTCCACTAGCCTTTTGGGAAGAACGCATTCGAAACGCACCAGAAACGCTTTCGAACGCAATCAGAACCGCAAATCAGAACGCATTCAAAACGCAGATGACGAAAGGGTCCAGCGTGGAGGTCAAGATCGGTGTCATGGACAGCCCGCGCGAGCTCGCCTTCAACAGCGCGCAGTCTCCCACCGAGGTGGAGAAGCTGATCACCGACGCGCTGGCAAAGGACTCGAGCGGCGTGCTCGCACTGACCGACGAGAAGGGCAGGCGATTCCTGGTGCAGGCATCCAAGATCGCCTATGTCGAAATCGGCGCCGCCGACGTCCGTCGGGTCGGCTTCGGCGTCGGTCTGGAGACGGCTAAGACCGGGTGAGCGGCACGTGTGACAGTCCGCCCCAAGCGAACTGAACAGTGCCCTCCACCGCGTCGTCCTTCGAAATCGGCCGTTCGTTGTTGAGCCAATAGCGCGCCGAGTCAACGCTGATGGCCACCAATCCGACGGCGATCATCCTGGCGCGATGCGCCTCGAGCCCGGAGTCGCGGCTGATCAGGTCGAACACCGCGTCGGTGCAGGCCTCGGTGGCCACCTTGACCTGCGCGGCCACCTGCGGCTCGGTGACGTAGTCGTTCTCGAAGATCAGCCGATAGCCCTGGCTGTCGTGCTCGATGAAGTCGAAAAACGCCTGCACCGCAGCGCGCAGCCGCTGCCGGTTGTCTGTGGTGGTGCGCAGCGCCTGGCGCACACCGCTCACGAGGTTGTCGACGTGGCGCGCCAGCACGGCCAGATACAGGTCGAGTTTCGATGAGAAGTGTTGATAGAGAACCGGTTTGCTGACACCGGCGCGATCGGCGATCTCGTCCATGCCCGCCGCGTGATAGCCGCGGTCAACGAAAACCTCGCTGGCAGCGACGAGTAACTGCCCGCGACGCTCGTCACGGGGCAGCCGGCCACCACGCCGATTGGCAGCCGTCGCGCCGCCCCTCGGTTGGGTGGCATTGGCGAGATCGCTCATCACTCCCTCTATCTGGCCGAACTCCGGCCTCGTCGCATCGACAGTACTACCCAAGCGTGACGGTGCGCTTCAGGACGGCTGCATGGTTGTCTCCGGAAGGCGCGGCAGAAGCGCATTTTCGGCGCTCTATGCCATTCTGTTTCGGTGACCTACGATCCGGGGCGTCGCACGCGGAGCGCCGGAGACAGCACCCGAAACGCCGCAAAACGAGAGCGTCGCGAGCCCGAACCGAGCCTGGGCAGGGTCCCTGTGCTGCGCGACGAATTTCGTGAACCGCTGCGCGCCCAGCGTGATCCTCTCGCCGAGAGTTCCGGGCGGCCCAGGTCCAACCGCGAGGAGCACCGCCGCTGGCGCAAACAGTCGTGGTTGGGGCGTTTCGTGTCGACCTACGGTTGGCGTGCCTACGCGCTGCCGGCCCTTGTCGCTCTGACGGTGTGGGTCATCTACACGACGGTCACCGGGACCAGTGTCCCTGCGGGCGAGGAGGATCAGGGTCCCGCGCAGGGGCCGCCCACCCTCGGCGCGGCCAGCACATCGATCGTCGGCGCTCCGCCCAAAGGGCTGACCCAGTTCGACGCCAACCTGCCGACCGGCATCCTGCCCGACGGCGGGCCCTACACCGAGGCGGGCGCCAAGACCTGGCACATCGTGCCGGGCACGGAAGCCAAGGTCGGCGAGGGCACCACCAAGGTCTTCACCTACACCGTCGAAATCGAGGACGGCATCGACACCACCTCGTTCGGCGGCGACGAAGCGTTCGCGCGGATGGTCAGCCAAACGCTGTCCAACCCGAAGAGCTGGACGCACAACCCGCAATTCGCCTTCATTCGCGTCGACAGCGGCGACCCCGACTTCCGGGTGTCGCTGACCACCCCGATGACGCTGCGCGAGGGCTGCGGCTACGAGATCCCGATCGAGACGTCGTGCTTCAACCCGGCCTACGGGCCCGGTGGCCAGCCGCGGGTGTTCATCAACGAGGCCCGCTGGGTGCGTGGGGCGGTGCCGTTCCAGGGGGACGTCGGCGCCTACCGGCAGTATCTGATCAACCATGAGGTCGGCCACGCGATCGGCTATCAGCGCCACGAGCCGTGCGGCGAAAACGGCCAGCTCGCGCCGGTGATGATGCAGCAGACGTTCTCCACCAGCGATAACGACAACGCCCGCTTCGACCCGGAGTGGGTCAAGCCGGACGGAAAGACCTGCAAGCCCAACCCGTGGCCGTACCCCATCCCGTAGCGGGGTGTCGGCAGGGAAGCTCTGGACCGTAATTGCCGTTGCTGTCGGTAGCTGCTGTGATGGAAAGCAGCCCCCGACTTCGAATCGAGGAGAGGATCGGTGTCCACACCGTTGCCGCCGCTGGTCGAACCAGCGGCTGAACTGACGCGCGATGAAGTTTCGCGCTACAGCCGTCACTTGATCATTCCCGACCTGGGACTCGACGGCCAGAAGCGTCTGAAGAACGCCAAGGTGCTGGTCATCGGCGCCGGCGGCCTCGGCTCGCCGACGCTGTTGTACCTCGCCGCCGCCGGGGTCGGCACCATCGGGATCGTCGAGTTCGATGTCGTCGATGAATCCAACCTGCAGCGCCAGATCATCCACGGGGTCTCCGACATCGGCCGCAGCAAGGCCGAGAGCGCGCGAGACTCCATCAAGGAGGTCAACCCGCTGGTCGACGTGCGCCTGCACGAGTTTCGGCTGGAGCCCGACAACGCCGTCGATCTGTTCAAGCAGTACGACCTGATCCTGGACGGCACCGACAACTTCGCCACCCGGTATCTGGTCAACGACGCCGCGGTGCTGGCGGGCAAGCCGTACGTGTGGGGTTCGATCTACCGCTTCGAGGGCCAGGTCTCGGTGTTCTGGGAAGACGCCCCCAACGGCCTCGGCCTCAACTACCGCGACCTCTACCCCGAGCCGCCGCCTCCGGGCATGGTGCCGTCCTGCGCTGAAGGCGGCGTGCTGGGCATCCTGTGCGCCTCGATCGCCTCCGTCATGGGCACCGAGGCGATCAAGCTGATCACCGGCATCGGTGAACCCCTGCTGGGGCGGCTGATGATCTACGACGCGCTCGAGATGAGTTACCGCACCATCAAGATCCGCAAGGACCCGTCGACGCCGAAGATCACCGAGCTCATCGACTACGAGGAGTTCTGCGGCGTGGTGTCCGATGCGGCTGCCGAGGCCGCAGCGGACTCCACCATCACCCCGCGCGAACTGCGCGAGATGATGGATTCCGGCAAGCCGGTGGCGCTGATCGACGTGCGCGAACAGGTGGAGTGGGACATCAACCACATCGAAGGCGCCGAACTGATCCCGAAGTCGGCGTTCGAAACCGGCGAGGCGCTGTCGAAGCTCCCGGTGGACCGCACGCCGGTGTTCTACTGCAAGACGGGTGTGCGTTCGGCGGAGGTGCTGGCCATCGCCAAGAAGGCCGGCTTCTCCGATGCCCTGCACGTGCAGGGCGGCATCGTGGCGTGGGGCAAACAGCTCGAGCCCGACATGGTCATGTACTGAGGTTTGCTCACGACGCGACACAACCCGGCAGCGAAGCCATTCCGGTGGAAGGCGACGGTAGCCTGACGCTGTGACTGAGGAACGCCCGCCAGAGCATGTGATGGCGGCGTTTGGCCTCAGTGGCCTGCGCCCCGTCCAACTCGGAATGGGATGGGAGGGCGGCTGGAGATGCGGCGAAGTCGTCCTCTCGATGGTTGCCGACCACGCCCGCGCCGCCTGGTCGGCGAAGGTTCGCGAGACGCTGTTCGTCGACGGCGTCCGGCTGGCGCGACCCGTGCGATCCACCGACGGGCGCTACGTGGTGGCGGGCTGGCGCGCGGACACCTTCGTCGCTGGCACCCCCGAACCGCGCCACGACGAGGTCGTGTCCGCCGCGGTGCGCCTGCACGAGGCGACGGCCAAGCTGGAGCGTCCGCGCTTTCTCACCCAGCCGCCCGTCGCGCCGTGGTCCGACGTCGACGTGTTCATCGCCGCCGACCGGGCCGCGTGGGAGGAGCGGCCGCTGCATTCGCTGCCGCCGGGTGCGCGCGTGTCGCCGGGTTCGGCGGATGGACAGCGCTCCATCGAGCTGATCAATCAGCTCGCCACCTTGCGCAAGCCCACCAAGAGCCCGCATCAGCTGGTACACGGAGATCTTTACGGCACAGTGCTTTTCGCCGGCACCGCCGCGCCGGGCATCACCGACATCACGCCCTACTGGCGGCCCGCGTCGTGGGCAGCGGGCGTCGCCGTCGTCGACGCGTTGTCGTGGGGTGACGCCGACGACGGGCTTCTCGAGCGGTGGGCTTCGCTTCCGGAGTGGCCGCAGATGTTGTTGCGCGCATTGATGTTTCGACTCGCCGTCCATGCGCTGCATCCGCGCTCCACCGCGGCGGCGTTTCCCGGTTTGGCGCGTAGCGCTGCGCTGGTCCGGTTGATCCTGTAGTCACTTTTTCGTTCTCACCGCGAGCTTCTTCTCCGCGAGCTTCTTCACCGCGAGCAGACGCTAATGTCCGCCTCTTCCTGGGGCGATTTCAGGCAATGGATGCAACAGCGGGTGGTTTTGGCGGGTTTGAGAGTAGCTCGTCGAGGACTTCAGCGGGTTTCTTCCAGCCGAGGGTTTTGCGGGGTCGGGTGTTGAGTTGGGCGGCAACGTAGTCGAGGTAGTCGGCCGGGAACACTGATAGGTCGGTGCCTTTAGCAAAGTATTG
>NZ_PDCP01000117.1 GCF_002553505.1 Mycolicibacterium agri
CAACGACGCCACAGCGCACTCGGCGGCCTCCCACCGATCAGCCGACTGACACCAACGTCATGACTCGGTACACCTAGGCGGTGTCCTTGGCGCGTTCGAACAGCAGCGCGTCGTGCGCCGACGCGATGACGAGATCCGGCTCGTCTCGCCGGTACAGCTCCCACAGCCGAGCATGGTTGTCCCACATCTTTTTTCGGTCGAAGGCGACTACGGTTTCCATTCCCCACAACGTGCGCGGCACGGGACTGCCGTCAAGGTAGCCGTGGTGGTAGAAGGCGTCGCCGCAGTGCAAGATCCAGCGATGGCCCGCATCCACCGCAACGCACGCATGCCCGCGAGTGTGACCCGGCATCGAGATGAGCACAATACCCGGCGCTATCTCGTTGAGCTCCTTCGCCGCGGCGAACCCGCGCCACGCTTCACCGTTGGGGCTGTGTTCGACGATGTCGTGGTCTTTCACCCACTGCTGGCGGCCGTACCTGACCCGTTCGGCGCGGGTCGGCGACACGAAGGCGGCGACGGCCTCGGCGGACGTGACGTGCAGTTGCGCACGCGGGAAATCGGCTGCGCCACCGACGTGGTCGGTGTCCAGGTGGGTCAGCACGATGTGGCGCACGTCCTCGGGAAGGAAGCCGAGCGCGTCGAGCTGACGTACGGCGGCCTCGCTGGCGTGGAACACCGGCCTGGTGAAGAAGCGCACCGGGCCGACCCGCCCCTTCGGGTCGACACAGTCGTCGATGCCGAAGCCAGCGTCGATGAGAACCAGGCCGTTGTCGGTTTCGACCAGCAGGACATGGCACACGCATCTCGGGCCCTTGACGGGGTACATGGTGCCGCAGTTGAGATGGTGAACCTTCATCAGTCCTGCTGGTCTCCGTCGTCTTGACCGGCGGCGAGGGCGAGCACCTCGGCGCGCCCGATCTGCGTCACCAGGCTTGCCGAATCGAAGTAGACGCGTTCGTTGACGATGCGGTCGCCGTCGAAGAAGAACACCGCGATCACCGGCACGCGGAACGCCTTACCTGTCGGCGCAAAGCCGTAGAACTCGCCGAGATTGGTTCCCAGCAGGTCGAATTCGACGATCACCGCATCCTCGGTGACGTGGTGACGGACGTTGTCGTGGCGCTGGTCCGGGAATGCGGTGCGGGTCATGCGGTAGTAGCCCATCACCTCGTCGGCGCCGTCGAAAACCTGACCTGTCGGCATGATCTCGTAACGCGGGTGACCGTTGAAGGTGGCCAGGGTTCGGTCGAACTCGTGTGTCACCTCGGTATCCATGTGTTCGGAGATGATCTCGAGGCGGCGTCGCCGCAGATCGTCGTCGAGCATTCCTCAACTGTAAGCGGAGCGGCGCAGTGGCCGGTCCACGAATTCGCTGGCCTACAGCCAGAGATACAGAGTCGACAACACCGCCCAGATCGCCAAGCAGTAGAACTCGAAGGCGGCCCGCAGCGGTAGCGGCGCGTGCCGCAACTCCATGAAATCCAGCCCGACCAGCCGTACTTTCAGCGCCGCAATCGCCAACACGACCAGCACGACCGTCGCGCCCGCCCCATGTTCGGCCCCGACGGCCCACGAAATGATGGTGGCGGCGACTAACAGCAGCCACGAGATCCCTGCGCGATTGGCAACGAGTTGAAGCAGTTTCATCAGCTCACCAGGTACAACAGTGCGAACAGGAAGATCCACAGCAGGTCGACGAGATGCCAGAAGCACGCGCCGCCTTCGACGAGCGCAAGCCGCGTCTCGCTCAGCTCCGCCCTGCGCGCCTGGGTGACCAGCAGGCCCAGCACGGCCAGACCGATGCACACGTGCAGCAGGTGCAGACCGGTCAGGATGAAGTAGTACAGGTAGAAGTGGTTTGCGCCGGGCCCGTGCCCGGCTGAAGCCAGCGCCACGTACTCGAAAACCTTCAGCCCGACGAACAGCAGGCCACAGCCGAACGCCGCGTACAACGCATTGGCCGCGAGCGGTCGCATCCTTGACCGGATGGCGCCCAGCGCGGCCACGACGAACAGTGAACTGGTCAGCAGCACCAGGGTGTTGGTCACGCCGACACCGATGTGGAGGGTCCTGCGTGCGATGTCGAAGACCTCGGGCGCCTTGGCACGTTCCACCATGAACGTCACGAAGAAGACGCCGAAAACGACCATGTCGCCGAACAGGAACACCCATGTGCCGGACTCGCCGGGAATCCGGCGGACGGTCTGCGCGGTCACGCGGCGACGAGGTGTGCTTCGGCGGCTTGTTGCGCCTTGACCGAGCCCGCGATCACGAATGTGCTGGCGAACAGCCAGATGAGAAGCGCGGCACCGGGAATGTAGAACGAGAACACCCCGTTCCACGCCAGCGGGCCGTCGTTGAAGACAACGGTCATCCCGCCCGGCAACGACAGCGTCGCCACCCACAGATTCAGGTAGCCGTACCAGCGGGGAAACGTCCGCGGTTCGGTGGTGTCGACGAACGCCGCGACGGCCAGCGTCAGGTTCTGCACGATGATCGTTCCTGCGATGCCGACGAACCACAGCCAGAACAGGTCGTCGAGCGCGAGGGTGATCTCGGGAGGTCTCTGGTCCGGCCGGAACGCGGCCGCGGCGAGAATGATGAACGCGAAGATGAACGCGGGCACGAACACCGCGGCCGCGAGCAGCTGCGTGACCGCGAGCATGCCCCAGCGCCCCTCCACGCGGCGGATCCGAAGGCAGATCGCGGCCAGGAACGGGAACGCGACGACGACCGCGAGCAGGCTGCCCGCGATGCCGAAGCGGATCCAGATCTTGTGTTGGACAAGGAAATCGGTGATCTCGTCGGCCGACGCCGTCGGCGACAGCGGAGGGAACAGCCGTGCCATGACCGAGAAGAAGACGCTGAACAGGACGATCATCACGATTCCGCACCAGGCGCCGATGCGCTGCAACTTCAGCTCCACGGCTGGCACGTTACTAAGCAACGGCCGCCCCGCGAGGCACTTCGCCGAGAGTTTTGACAAATTTGTCGAAACCTCTGCCGCCGGGGTGCGGTAATTTACGGCCATGGCCCGACCCGCGCAGACGGCGCGCAGTGAGCGCACCCGTGAGGCGTTGCGGCAGGCCGCGGTGGTCCGATTCCTCGCGCAGGGAGTCGAGGAGACGTCTGCCGAGCAGATCGCAGCCGACGCGGGCGTCTCGTTGCGGACCTTTTACCGCCACTTCGCCTCCAAGCACGACCTGCTCTTCGCCGACTACGACGCCGGCCTGCAATGGTTTCGCGCCGCGTTGGCGGAGCGGCCTCCCGACGAGCCGATCATCGAGTCGGTCGGCGAAGCGATCCTGGCCAGGCCGTATGACGACTGGGCGGTGGCAAAGATTCCGGCGTTGCGGGCACAGGAACTCGACCCGGGCCGGATCATGCGGCACATCCGGCAGGTGGAAACGGATTTCGCCGAGGCCATCGAGGAGCGGCTCGCCGGTGATGCCCCGCCCGCAATGGGCACCGACGACCGGATGCGGATCACCGTCATCTCCAGGTGCATCGCGGCGGCGGTGTTCGGGGCGATGGAGGTGTGGATGCTGGGCGGGGACAGGTCGCTACCCGAATTGAGACGCCTGACGCAGGAGGCGCTGCAGACGCTGCGCAAGGGCATCGACGACGTTCTCCAGCGTCGGCTGAACTGAAGTTTCGTCAATATTGACAAAACTTCGGGGGCGTGTCAGATTCAGCCAATGACGGACTTCGACGCCATCGTCGTAGGTGCGGGCCACAACGGGCTGACCGCAGCCGCGCTGCTGCAGAAGGCCGGGATGGCTACCCTGTGCCTGGATTTCAAGCTGTACGCCGGCGGAATGGCCTCCACCGTCGAGCTTTTCGACGGTTTCAAGTTCGAGATCGCGGGGTCGGTTCAGATACCGACCTCGGCCACTGTGAGTCACGAACTCGGCCTTGACACGCTGCCGACGGTCGACCTTGACGTCATGTCGGTGTCGCTGCGCGGCGTCGGCGACGAGCCGCTGATCTACTACACCGACCCGATGAAGCTGCTGACCCACATCAACGAGGTTCACGGCGCCGAGGCCGTCAACGGGATGGCGGGCTTGATGGCGTGGTGCCAGGCGCCCACCAGGGCGCTCGGCCGCTTCGACGCCGGCCAGCCGCCGAAAACGCTCGACGAGATGTATGCCTGCGCCACAAACGAATTCGAGCGCTCCACGATCACCGATCTGTTGTTCGGCTCGGTCACCGACGTGCTCGACCGCTATCTGCCGGACAAGGAGAAGCACGGCGCGTTGCGCGGCATGCTGGCGCTGTTGGCGTGCAACACCACGTATCGCGGCCCTGCGATACCCGGCACCGCCGCGGCGCTGGCGTATGGCTTCGCGGTGCCCGACGAGAACGCGCTGCTGGTGAAGAAACTGCGCGGCGGCATCGGCGCGCTGACGACCCACCTGCAGGAGATGTTCATCTCTGACGGGGGCGAACTAAGGCTGCGCAGCAAGGTCGAAGAGATCCTGGTTTCCGACGGCCGCGTCGCCGGCGTGCGACTCGAGGACGGGTCGACCGTCTCCGCGCCCCTCGTCATCTCCGGCATCGCCCCCGACCTGACCGTCAACGGGCTGATCGACGCGAACGCGGTGCCCGCCGAGATCCGCCAACGGTTCTCGCGGGCCGACCACCGCGGCAGCTATCTGCAGATGCACTTCGCGCTGGACGGCATACCCGAGTTCGCCGCGCCCTACGAGATCCTCAACGATCCCGAAATGCAGTCCAACATCGGCTTTTTCAGCACACCCGAAGAGCTGCAGCAGCAATGGGAGGACAGCACCCGCGGCATCGTTCCCGCCGACCCGTCGATCGCACTGCAGATCCCGTCGGTCAACGACCCCGGCCTGGCGCCCGACGGCAAGCACGCCGCCTCGGCGTTCTCACTGTGGTTCCCGGTCCAGGAGGGCGAGTCCAGCTACGGCGACATGAAGATCGCGATGGCGCAGCGCGTCATCGACAAGATCACCAAGCTGGCGCCGAACTTCAAGGACCTGATCATCAGGCACACCACCTTCACGCCCAAACACATGGGCACCATGTTCGGCGCCCCCGGCGGGGACTACTGCCACGGGTTGATCCATCCCGAGCAGATCGGACCCAACCGGCCGGGGCCGAAAGGCTATGTCGACCAACCGATCCCGATCGATGGCCTGTACCTCGGGAGCGCCGGATGCCACGGCGGGCCCGGCATCACGTTCGTCCCCGGCTACAACGCGGCCAAACAGGCGTTGGCCGACCGCTGACGTTTCGGGGCAGGACAGCAAGGGAACTATTCAGCCATGGCGTTGACAGTCGCAGTCACGGGTCCCACGGGTGACATCGGTATCTCGGCGGTCAGCGCACTGGACCAGCACCCGGAGGTCGAACGGGTGATCGGAATGGCGCGCAGGCCGTTCGATCCGTCCGCGCAGGGATGGACCAAGACCGAATACCGCCAGGGGGACATCCTCGACCGCGACGCGGTGGACGCCCTGGTTGCCGACGCCGACGTCGTCGTGCATCTGGCGTTCATCATCATGGGCTCGCGCGAGGAAAGCGCACGCGTCAACCTGGCTGGCACCCGCAACGTGTTCGAGGCGGCGGTGGCGTCGCCGCGGACGCGTCGGCTGGTGTACACCTCGTCGGTCGCCGCATACGGCTACCACTCCGACAACCCGGTGCCGATAACCGAGGACGTGCCGCCGCGCGGATCGCCGGAGCACTACTACTCCCAACAGAAGGCGGCGTGTGAGGCGGCGCTGGCGGAGATCACCGCGGGCACGGAGTTGGAGGTCTACATCCTGCGGCCGTGCATCGTCGCGGGGCCGAAGGCGCTCGCGCTCGCCGAGGCGATGCCGTGGAACCACTTGCCTGACGCGGTGCGGAAGGTGACGCATGCGGTGCCGCTGCTGAAACCGCCGTTCCCTGACCCCGGCACACCGCTGCAACTGGTGCACCACGACGACGTGGCGTCCGCGATCGCCTTGGCCGTAACGACTTCAGCGCCGCCAGGCGCCTACAACCTGGCCGCCGACGGGGTGCTCACGATATCGGAGGTGGGTGCGGCGCTCGGCGCTCGGCCGATCCGGATACCCCATTTCTTGATGACGGCCGCGTCGGAGGTGGTGGCCCGGGTACCGTTCGTGCCGTCGATGCTGGAGTGGTTACACACCGGGCGCACGTCCGTCGTCATGGACACCACCAAGGCGAAGGAGCAACTCGGCTGGCGGCCCAATTACACTGCGGCTGAAACGTTGTCGGCTCTGGCGGCGGCGACGTAGGCGAACGGGCCGAAGGACGCACGGCCAACGTTCTTGGTGATCATGGCCCTCTACATCTCGTTGTTGTCGCGCTGGCGTAACTGGGCGGCCCAGTCGCTCGGCACTCTGCCGCGCGGGCCGGGGACGGTTTCGTCGTTCGGGCGGGATTGCGGTGGGGCCAATTCCGGGCCGTCGTAGTACTGGTTGGTCTGGTAGTTCCAGAACCAGTCCTCGCCGGGCTCGAACGAGCGGATGATCGGATGGCCGGTCTCGCGCCAATGCGCCGATGTGTGACGGGCCAGCGAGTCGTCGCAACAGCCGATGTGCCCGCACGCCGCGCATCGCCGCAGGTGCACCCACCAACCCCCGACGGCGTTGCATTCGACGCATCCGGTCCCGCTGGGAGGAACGGTGGGGTCGACTTCGCCGCTCATGGCAGCCCAGCCTACTTGCCGGATCGGCGCCAGAGCGCCCTCGCCGGGACTAATGTCGCGCCATGGCTATCAGCGATTCACGAGAAGTCGTCATCGAGGCGACGCCGCAGCAGATCCTCGACGTCATCGCCGATGTGGAGTCGGCGCCGGAGTGGTCGCCGCAGCATCAGGGCGCTGAGATCCTCGACACCGACGACAACGGCAGGCCCGGTCGGGTCAAGCTCAAGCTGAAGACCATGGGCATCTCCGATGAACAGGTGGTGCAATACGAATGGACCGAAAGCACCGCGGGCTGGACGCTGATCAGCTCCAGCCAGCTCAAGACGCAGCAGGCCCGCTACACGCTGGCCCCTGACGGCGACAAAACCAGGGTGAAATTCGAGATCACCGTCGACCCGGCGGTGCCGATTCCCGGGTTCGTGCTGAAGCGGGCGATGAAGGGCGGACTGGAGTCGGCCACAGACGGCCTGCGCGAGCAGGTGCTGAAGGTCAAAAAAGGCCACTGACGCACACAGTGCTTCTACGCTCAACGAGTGCGTCTGTCCTGGCCATTGACCGGCCGAAGCGCCGAGATGCGGGCGATCGAGGCCGCCGTCGCGGCGCCCGATGTCGGCGGCGTCGTGATCTGCGGCCCGGCCGGTGTCGGAAAGAGTCGCATCGCGCGTGAGGCGTTGGCGGCCGCCGCATCACGCGGCCGGGTAACCCGGTGGGCGGTCGGGGCGTCATCGGCGCGGGCCATACCGCTCGGCGCGTTCACCGCGTGGGCGCCGACGCGCGTCACCGACTCCGTCGCACTGGTGCGCGGCGTCGTCGAAGCCCTGACCGCCTCGTCGGGCGCCGAGGTGGTGGTCGGCGTCGACGACGCCCATCTCCTCGACGACCTGTCGGCGTTCGTCCTGCATCAGATCGTGCAGCGCGGCGCGGCGAAGGTCGTTCTCACGGTGCGCGACGATGCACCGACTTCCGCTGCAATACAGGAGATTTGGACCGCCAACCCGTTCTACCGGCTTGACCTGAAACCGTTGTCGGCGGGCGACACGGCGGCCCTGCTCTCGGCCAGTCTCGGCGGATCGGTCTCCGCCGACGCGTCCGACCGGCTGTGGGACCTGACCCACGGCAACGCGCTGTACCTGCGGAACATCGTCGAGCAGGAGGTCGCTGACGGCCGGCTGGCGCGGGATCGCGACTACTGGCGCTGGACCGGACCACCGGTGCTGCCGCCCGGCCTGGCTGAACTGGTCGAGTCCCGGATCGGCGAGCTGTCCGGCCCCGTCAGCGATGTCGTCGACCTGCTGGCGGTCGCAGAACCGCTCGACCTCGCACTGCTGACGCGGATCACCGACGCCGCGGCCGTCGAAGAGGCAGACACGCGCGGCCTCATCACGTTCGAGCCGGCCGTCACCGGTATCGAGGTGCGCGTGGCGCACCCGCTCTACGGAGAGGTACGCCGACGGCGCGCGCCACGCACCCGGCTGCGACGATTACGCGGAGTGGTCGCCAACGAGCTCGCCGGCACCGGTGACAGCGACGACCTGCGGGTGATTGTCCGCCGCGCGGCGCTGAGCCTGGACTCGGATCTCACGCCCGATCCCGGCCTGCTGGTTCGGGCGGCCCACGGCGCGGTGTGGCTGGGCGATCTCGGACTGGCGGATCGCCTTGCCGAAGCGGCGAGCCGGGCTGGAGCGGGGCCGGAGCCCGCGCTGGTTCGAGCGCACGCGTTGTCGTGGCTCGGACGCGGTGAGGAAGCGGAGGAGGTGTTCTCCGGCATCCGCACCGATGAGCTGACCGACTGGGACCGAGCCAGATTCGCCTTTCTGCGGTCGAGTAACATGATGTGGGCGCTCGGCGAGCCCGCGGCCGCGAAGCGGCTCATCGACGAGGCATCCGCCACCACACCGCCGGACGCCCGCGCCTACATCGATGCATTCCTCACGGTGTACTGGTTTGCGACGGACCAGCCGTCGGCTGCCTTGCGGGCTTCGAAAAACCTTGCTCTGGCTGATATTCCAGTCGTCGGCGCCGAGGTCGCGTGGGCGCTGGCCCAGATTCTTGCCGATGCGGGCCGCACCGCAGGAGCGGTCGACGCGGCGGAGGCCGGCTACGGGGTCGCGACCCGCACACTGGACGCACCGCACATGCGGTTCAACATCGGCGACGCACACGTCACCGCGCTGCTGTTGGCAGGCCGCATCGCCGACGCGCTCGACGTGGCCGGATACATGCGTGAGCAGGCGGCCGACCTGCCGGGGGAGGCGCAATTGTTGGGCGCCGCCGTCGCAGGCCGCGCCGCACTCGGTGCCGGCGATGTGAAGAACGCGCTTGCCTTGCTGCACCGCGCCGTTCACGGGCTGTCCTCATCGCATGCGAGCGGCTGGGGATACCGGTATCGCATCGCGTACGCGGTCGCGCTCGCGATGAGCGGGTCGAGCGACGAGGCGGCAGTCGAACTGAGCGCACTCGACGGGGTCCAGCGGAACTTCCGGCCGCTGAACTTCGAGCGGAGCCTGGCGCGCGCCTGGATCGCAGCGGGTCAGGGCGCCGTCAGCGAGGCCACTTCACTCCTGTTGTCTGCAGCCGAAAAGTCCCGGAAGGTAGGGCGTTTCGGTGAAGAGGTGCTGTGTCTGCAGACGGCAGCGCAGTTCGGGGATCGGACCGGTGCGATACGACTCGCCGAACTGCAAGCGATGGTGGAAGGCCCGCGGGCGGCCGTCGCCGCGCGCTTCGCCGCAGCTCTGGCGGCCGATGATGGGGCGGAGTTGTCCGCTGTTTCAGCGGAATTCGAGAAGATCGGTGATGTCGTGGCCGCCGTCGATGCGGCCGCGCACGCCGCGCTCGCGTATCGCCGCCACGACAAGCGAGGGTCGGCCATGGGATGTTCGACGCGAGCGGACGCACTTGCGCAGCATGCCGGCGTGTTCACTCCCGCGCTTCGCCATGCCACCGAGCCCCTGCCGTTCACCGACCGCGAGACCGAGATCGTGATGCTGATCGGCGAGGGCCTGTCCAACCGCGCCATCGCCGAACGGCTCACATTGTCCGTGCGAACCGTGGAAAGCTACGTCTACCGCGCCATGCAGAAGACCGGCACCACCAGCCGCGAGGAACTCGCCGCCCTGCTGCCGCGCCGCAAAGTGGATCGGTAGCCTCGACCAGCGCTGCGCCATTTGCAGTGGTGCGCTACTGCGCCCATGCCTGCGGGTTCGAGTCACGCTTCATTCCTGCGAGCGGTCGAGTCGAACGGAGCATGCATGTCCGACTACACGATGGCCACGGGCGACTCAGCTTCCTCACGCGGCACCGTCTTCGTTTTCCCTGGCCAAGGATGGCAGTGGACGCGCGCGCTGACCGACATGTTGGACCTTGTCCCGGCGTTCGCCGACGAGATGCGGCGATGCGACGCGGCCCTCGGTGAATTCGCCGACTGGTCGCTGATCGAGGCGGTGCGGACCCCGCCCACGTCTGCGATTCGGGATCGGGTCGACGTCACCCAGCCCATGCTGTTTGCAGCGATGGTCTCGTTGGCCGCGCAGTGGCGAGCACTTGCCGTCTATCCGGACGCCGTGCTCGGCCACGCACAGGGAGAGGTTGCCGCGGCGTACGTCGCCGGCGCCCTGTCGTTACGCGACGCCGCGAAGGTCATTGTCACGGGCAGTCAAGCGATGGCCACTCTCGCGGAACGCGGTGGCATGGTGTCGATCGAATGGCCCGTCGAGCGCGTTGTCGACCTGATCGAACCCTGGGCCACTTCGATAGCCGTTGCCGCGCAGAACGGTCCGTCATGGACCGTTGTCACCGGAGATTCGGCGGCAGTCGACGAGTTGATGAGTCACTGCGAAAAATACGGCTTACCGGCCGCCCGGATGTCCGGTGCCTGCGCCGCGCATTCGGCCCAGGTCGAAGCATTGCGGGAGGTGCTTCGCCCGACCCTCTCCGGTTTACAGCCACGCAGGGCAGGCGTCGCTTTCATCTCCGGCGTCACGGGTGCAGCGTTGGACACTTCGATCCTCGAGGGTGACTACTGGATCGCCAATCTCCGTCAACCAGTCCTCTTCGAACAGGCCGTCCGGTGGTGCTACGAGCACGGCTATCGCACGTTCCTCGAAGCCACTCCGTTCCCGTCCCTCGGTGTCGGGATTCAGCAGGCGCTGGACGAGTTCGGCGGCAGCGCGCCTGCCGAATTGCGTTGGTGGACTTCGGCGCTGACGGCACCCCCTCCGAATTGAACAAGAGGATAGGAGGCGTCATGACAGAGGCGCCCCAGCGCCGCACTAGTCTGCGAGCATGACCAACACGGGTCCCCTCGCGGGGGTGAGAGTGATCGAGCTCGGCGGCATCGGGCCGGGCCCGCACGCAGCGATGATGCTCGCTGACCTGGGCGCCGACGTGATCAGGGTGCGCAGGCCCGGCGGCTTGACCATGCCCGCCGAGGACGTCGACCTGCTGCATCGCGGCAAGCGGATCGTCGACCTCGACGTCAAGAAGCAGCCGCAAGCGCTGCTGGACCTGGCCGCCAAGGCCGATGTGCTGCTGGACTGCTTCCGGCCCGGCACGTGCGAGCGGCTCGGCATCGGGCCCGACGACTGCGCCGCGGTCAATCCGCGGCTGATCTTCGCGAGGATCACCGGCTGGGGTCAGGACGGTCCGCTGGCGCAGACCGCGGGTCACGACATCAACTACCTGTCGCAGACCGGCGCGCTGTCGGCCATCGGCTTCCGCGACCGCCCGCCCGTCGCCCCATTGAACCTTGTCGCCGACTTCGGTGGCGGCTCAATGCTGGTGCTCGTCGGCATCGTGGCGGCGCTGTATGAGCGCGAGCGGTCCGGAAAGGGCCAGGTGATCGACGCCGCCATGGTCGACGGCGTCAGCGTGCTCTCGCAGATGATGTGGACGATGAAGGCGACCGGCTCGCTGCGCGACGAGCGGGAGTCATTTCTGCTCGACGGGGGCGCGCCGTTCTACCGCTGTTATGAATGTGCCGACGGCCGATACATGGCCGTCGGCGCGATCGAACCGCAGTTCTTCGCCGAATTGCTGGCGGGTTTGGGTTTCGCGCCCGGCGAGGCGCCGAACCAGTTCGACGTCGCCGCCTACCCGCAGATGCAGAAGATCTTCACCGAGCGGTTCGCCAGCAAGACCCGCGACGAGTGGACCGAGATCTTCAAGGGCACCGACGCGTGCGTGACGCCCGTGCTGACCTGGACCGAAGCCGCCGAAAACGAGCATCTCAGAGCGCGTTTGACGGTCATCGAGAACGATGGCGTCGAGCAGGCCGCGCCGGCGCCGCGGTTCTCCCGCACGCCCGCCGGTCCCGTCGGCACACCGCCGAAGGGCACCACGACGCTCGATGAGATCGGGTGGTGACTGGCGCGTTCGGGCGCCACGGTCTTGGCGTCGGGTTTAAATTTGCTCCGTGGCTGTTCGAGCATCACGCGAAGTGGTTTTCGATGCCCCGCCGGAGGCAATCCTCGACGTGCTCGCAGACATCGATGCGGTGTCGGCGTGGTCGTCGCTGCACAAGAGCGCCGAGGTGATCGACCGCCACCCTGACGGCAGGCCGTATCACGTGAAGGCGACGTTGAAGATCATGGGGATCACCGACAAGGAGATCCTCGAGTACCACTGGGGCGATCGGTGGATGGTCTGGGACTCCGCGGCGACGTTCCAGCAGCGCGGCCAGCACGGCGAGTACAACCTGACACCCGAAGGCGAGGACAAGACGCGGGTGCGCTTCGACCTGATCATGGACCTGGCCGCGCCGTTACCTGGGTTCCTGATCAAGCGGGCCAAGAAGATGGTGCTCGATGTCGCGACCGAACGGCTGCGCGAGCGGGTCGAACGTACGCGCTCGGGGGGATAGCGGCCATAGGCAGCTACCGGGTAGCCGGTAGGGCGAATGGACGTCAGCGTCGTCGCGGTAGCTCGACGGAGCGGCAATGCTGATTGCAGCCGTTTGGAGGGACTGCCCGATGAAACTGTACTTCGCTGCCACCACCGTCATCTTCGTAATCGCCATCGCCGCATTGGAATTCGTGGGCTCGGCCCACGCGGCCGTGCTGCCGGAGATGGAAATGACGACACCGCAAGCCTTTGAATCGCGCTGATCTTCAGTGGACAGGCCGGGAATAGCGTCCGCGTCGGGGCCGGTTGGTGCGGGTATGCCGACTGGAATCGTTCTTCAAGCTCGCCCGGATGCCGCCAATGTGGTCGACGACGTCGTGTCGCAAGCCCGCCGCGCCTACGACATCGGGGTGCGTCAGATCTGGGTGGCCCAGCAGGTCGACCACGACGCCATTGCGCTGGCCGGGTTGGTGGGCGCGGCCGTGCCCGGGTTGGGGGTGGGCACGTCGGTGGTGCCGATCAACCCGCGTCATCCACTGATCGTCGCGTCGCTGGCGCAGACGGCGCAGGCCGCCTCGCATGGCAACTTCAGCCTGGGCCTCGGCCTCGGCGCGCATGAGCCCGAACGTCGCGCGTTCGGCAAGACATGGCCCAACACCGTCGACCGGTTGCGGGAGCATCTGACCGTACTGCGCGCCATCATCGATGACGGCGCCGTCGACTTCACCGGCAACGAGCTGACGGCCCGACCGGACTGGCCCGTCGCAGTGCCCGGCGGCCGACCGTTCCCGGTATACGTTGCGGCGATGGGCCCCAAGGCGTTACGCGTCACCGGTGAATTGGCCGACGGCACACTGCCCTATCTCGCGGGGCCGCGCACGCTCGGCGAGTTCATCCGGCCCACCATCGCCAAGGCCGCCGCGGACGCGGGCAGGCCGAGCCCGCAGATCATCGCTGCCGTGCCGGTGATCGTCACCGACGACGTCGACGCCGGGCGCGCGCGGGCCGCGGAGATCCTGAGCTTCTACGAAACCATCCCGTCGTATCAAAAGGTGATCGCGCGCGAAGGCATCGACAGCGCAGTGGAACTCGCCGCGATCGGGCCCGTGGAGACGGTGGTCCGCAAAACCAAGAGCTACCTCGACGCCGGCGCGACGGACGTGACGGTGAGCGGGATCGATCGATCCGCCGACCTCGAGCCGCTGTGGGAAGTCGCCGCCGCGCTGTAACACGCGCTCCCAACTACGCCCAAACCGACATTTGGGTGGCGACACGCCGCGATTTCGCGCCCAAATGTCGGTTTGGGCGTAAACGGACAGACAGGTAGGCGGGCGCTAGCCGAGGCCGTGCAGGAT
>NZ_PDCP01000118.1 GCF_002553505.1 Mycolicibacterium agri
GGGCAATGCTCCGCGACCACGCCGTCTACCAGCCCACAACTACTGCTGCGGCCGCTTGACAACGTCATTGAGAATCTCCTTCGGGTGTGGGCGGCGTTCGACCTCGCCGCTGGGGGTCACGTAGTCGACGTAGTCGTCGGCCGGCTTGCCGTTGACGCGGTCCAGGAGCCAGTCGGCGGAGTAGGCCAGCCAATTCGGGCCCGACGCCACCGATGGGGTCGGCAACGACAGCGCGTGGCGGCCCTGCTGGTAGACCAGCATGGGTGCTGGGCTGGCGCATGCGGCCGCGAGCTCGCAGCTGTATTCCATTGGCGACAGCTCATCTTCGTCGCCCGCGACGATGAGCCATGGCACCTGCATCTGCGGCATCAATGGCCGCAGATCGATGTTCTTGGCCATTTCGTCGAAGGCGGCTTCGTCATTTTCCAGGCCGGACATCCACATGAAGCGCGCCTTGAAGCTCGGCGAAGCGGCCTCGAAGATGGTGAAGCAGCCCGGCTCGTGACACACCAGGCCGACCGCGGCACCCTTCAGGTTGGGCTGAGTGGCGGCGATCTGAGACATCCAGTACGACCCGAACGACAGCCCGAACCCCACGATCTTGTCGTTATCCACTTCATCGCGGCTTCGGCACCAGTTCATCAGTGCCTCGCCCGCGTCGATCCACGCGGTCGGGGTGAAGTGCAGGCCCCTGATCGGTGCCTCCCCTTGCCCTGGGCCGTCGAAGGACAGCACCGCGAAGCCGCGCTGCAGCAGTTTGTCGCCGTAGAGGTTGACGTTGAGTTCCTTCGGCGCATCCATTCCGCCGCAGGCGATCACGGTGCGGATGGCGCCGCCCTGGTAGCCCGGCGGCAGGTGGAACCAGGCCGGGATGAAGGAGTCGCCGAGCGGGATCTCCACGCGTTCGACATGATGGTCGGCCAGCCGCGCGTAGGCGCTGTAGCACTCGTTTTTGAGGTCATCCAGCTCGATCAGCTGTTGCGTCGTCTCCCAGATCGGCCATTCCGCCGTGGCGTACAGCAGCGCGGCGTGGAAGTAGTGTTCGCGCGCGGTTTCCGTCCTGCCGTCCTGCTCTGCCGCGTTGGCCAGCCGGTGACGCCGCTGTGCGCGCTCGGTGAACACCGGCACGATGTCGGCGAACTTGGTGATGCGCGACTGGGCGACCGTGAAATCCGGTGTGGCATCGACGCCCATCGGCCGCAACGTGTAGGCGACGCGTGGTTGGTCCCATTCCAGCCCGTCGGTGCGCAGTACCGAGTCGATGAGCCAGCGCTGAGCGTGCCATCGGCGGGGTCCTGACGGATGGGTCATCGAAATCCTCTCGTTGTCTTTCTGTTTCGCGCTGTTTCGTTATTGACGGATCAGTGCGGCGTGCCGGATGAGGCCTTCGCGAGCTGGTCGGTCTTGAGGAAGAGCATCAGGCCGACTCCCACCAGGGGCAGCACGGTCAGCTGCCAGAAGGCGGCTCCGCCCCAGCCGACCGCTCCGACCAGGCTGGAGAACACGTAGCCGGCGATGGCGGCGGGGATGTAGAAGCAGTGACGAAGAAGCCGGATGCGCGGCCGATGAGTTCGGGCTGTACCGAACGCTGCAGTCCGGCGTAGATGCCGACGAAGCAGAACCCGCTTGCGACAGCGCCTTCGGCGAACGCCAGCACATACTGCCAGCCGGTGCTCGTCGGCCCGTTGAAGATCAGGAACCCGACCACCGAGCCCGCGAGCATGGCACCGATCAGCACATAACGGAGGTTGAGCCGGTCCATGAGGAAGCCGGCGGGCATGCCCATCATGGCGCCGAGGCCGAACATACTGGCGATCACGCCGGCTTCAGCCAGGGGGATGTCCAACTGATTCTGCAGGAACGACGGGTAGAGGCCGATGAAGCCGTACATCGCCACGCTGACAACCGCGGCGGTTCCGCCGAGCAGCAGCAGGTTGCGGTTCAGAAACTCCTGCGGCACCGAAGATTTCACATCCGCCGTTTCGACCGGCCCCTCCGGTTCGACCTGCTCGGTGAACCGCTTGCTGATGAACAGCGCGATGACGATCACAAACCCGAAACCGATGACGCCGTAGATGTAGAACGGCACCCGCCAGGAATCGAACGAGTCGGCGACCTGGGCGCCGAGCATCGGACCGAGGAAGCCACCGACGCCGAAGGCGAAGTTCAGGGTGCCGATGGCCAGCGCGCGGTTGGCGAAGAAGTAGGCGCCGACGGCGGAGAACAGCGCCGCGTTCTGCATGGCCTCGCCGACGCCGGACAGCGCCCGGTAGGCGAACATGTCGGCGAACCCGACGCCGAAACCGGTCAGCAGGGTGAACGCCGAGTAGATGACGATGCCGATCAGCATCACGGCCTTGCGTGACAGTCGGTCGAGCAGATAGCCGGACGGCACCCCGGCGACGCCGATGCCGAGCGTGAAGATCGTCGCCAGCAGCCCGCCTTGCGACAGGGCGAAACCGAGGTCCTCGTCGATCTGTGGCAGCACGACAGGGAACACCTGTCGGTCCATGGCATTGAGGACATAGGACAGCGCGACCACCGTCAGGCTGACCAACGCCACTGCTTTCGTCAACCGGGGCAGACCCGGCGTTGTCTGTACGTCGCTGCGACTGGGCATAGGTGCCTCACTTCTTGCCGACGGCCCCGCTGGGCGGGCTTACGCTTTCACGCATCGTATACAATGCATGATGCGAAGTGAAGTGCAGTACAAGTTGGCAGAATGTAAGGCGTTGTAGTGCAACAATTTCCGATTTGCAGAGCCCATCGTGGATAGCACCACTCCACACGTGCCCCGTCAGCGGATCGCCGTAGCGTCGCTTGGTGGAACGATCACCATGACCTCGGCCGACTCCAACGAAACGGGGGTTCGCCCGACGCTGAGCGCCGAGCAGCTGCTGGCCACCGTTCCGGGGCTCTCCGACGTAGCTGAGCTACACGCGACGACGCTCAACACCGCACCGAGCGCATCCCTGACATATCAAGACGTGCTGCGAGGACTGGACTGGGCGCGCGACCAGATCGGCAACGGCGCTGCGGGTGCCGTCTTGATCCAGGGCACCGACACCATCGAGGAAACGGCGTATCTGCTCGACCTGTACTGGGATCTGCCGGCTCCCCTCGTCGTCACCGGCGCGATGCGCCCGCCACAGGCTCCCGGCGCGGACGGCCCGGCCAACGTGATGGCAGCGGTCCGGGTGGCCTGTGCCGACGGGTCACGTGGCCGCGGGGTGATGGTCGTCCTCAACGACGAGATCCACGCGGCGAGCAGGGTCAGGAAGACCCAGGCCAGCCAACCGAACGCCTTCGTGTCACCGGTCTTCGGGCCGCTCGGATACGTCACCGAGAACCAGCCGGTGTACGGCGATACGGCTGCAGCTGCGGGCAGGCGTACGGTGCCACGGCCGGACAGCTTCGTCACTCCGCGTGTGGCGCTGTTGGAAACGTTCCTCGAGGACCACGGGGAGCTTTTAGAAACCGTGGCCGACAATGAGTTTCACGGAGTGGTGTTGGCCGGATTCGGCGTGGGCCACGTGTCGGCGGCTTGCGCGGAGGTCGTGGAACGCGTGTCGGGGACGATTCCCGTCATCTTGGCGACGCGGACGGGCGCAGGCAGCACTCACCAGAGCAGCTACGGCTTTCCCGGGTCGGAGTCGGACCTGATCGCCAAGGGCGCGATACCGGCAGGGTGGCTCGACGCCAGGAAGGCGCGGATTCTGCTGACGTGTTTGATCGCAGGCGGAAGCACGAAAGCCGACATCCGGGCCGAGTTCGGTTTCCGCAGTCAGCCCAGCTAGGACGATAACCTAGGCATTTGTTCGACGGTCGCGCTGAAGGGGTACCGATGACACTGAGCCTGAATGCCCGGCAGAACCGTACTCTGACGGCGCACGTCTACGTCCGCGAGACGCTGCGCGAGGCGATCCTCAACGGTACGTTGCCCGGCGGCACCCGGCTGATTCAGGCCGATCTCGCCGCTCAACTCAACGTGAGCAACACCCCGGTGCGTGAGGCCCTTCGGGACCTCGCCGGCGAAGGGCTGGTCGTCTTCGACCCGCACCGCGGATCGCGGGTGCGCAGCCTGGACATCGACGAAGTACGCGAACTGTACGAGATGCGGATAGCGTTGGAGCCGTTGATGGTTCGGCGTGTGATGCGCACCATCACGACCGAACAGCTCGATCAGGCCGAAGCGTTGTGCCAGCAACTCGCGAAGACCAAGAGCCTGGCCAAATGGTCGGAGCTGAATCGGCAGTTCCATTCGCTGTTCACTCTCGATGAGAAGGAAAGCCGGCTCGCGGCGGTGTTAGCCGGCCTGCGCGACAGCGCATCGATGTACGTCGCCCTGTCGCTCGGCGCGAACAGCGAACGCATCGCCGAATCCAATGAGGAGCACGCCAAGCTGATCGAGTACTACCGTGCCCGCGACACCAAGAACGCGATCGCAATGACCGTCCGGCATCTTCGGGCCACGCTCGCCGACATCGAAGAGGCGCACCGGCAAAACGTGCTCTGAGCCCGCGGCGGGTGCGTCGGGCGGTGTCACTGAGGATGCGTCGCCAAGTACTCCCCGACCGGGATCGGCGCCGGCGCGTCGTAGCCGACGGGTAGCAGCACCTCGCCTTGATTGGTGTCGAAGTAGACCTGCCACCGGTAGTACCCGGCGAATGCGGCGGGGTCCGTTGCAATCGCGGCGGCGTAGTCGTTGACCGCCCGCACGTAGTGGTCGGAGTTGTTGTAGCGGTAGAGGGCTCGGTCGCGGCTACCAACGAAGCCGTTGGCGGCAAGGTAGCGCCCCGCCGCCATGATGCTGTCGTGGGGCGAGTAGATGTCGCCGCCGTCACCGTATTCGGCGAATGTCGTCGGCAAGAACTGCATGGGCCCCTGGGCTCCGGCCGAGCTTGGGCCCACGATGCGCCCGAACGCCGACTCGATCATGTTGATCGCCGCCAGGTAGTTCCACTCCACACCGGTCGCGCTCTCGGCTTTCCGGTAATAGTCGAGCAGCTGCTGGGCAGGCGCCGGGGGAACGATCCGCCATGCGGGCAACATGTCCTTTAGCTGCCCACGCACCAGCGCGTCGAGCTGGCGTCGCGCGTCGATGTTGAGGTCGAAAACATACCGGAGTTCTGGCGGAATACGCTGCCGCACAATGGCTGTTAGTTCAGCGCTGCGGCCAATTGTTCGGTAGGCCCGCTGCTGGCGCCGCCCCGCCTCGGTGAGCACGGACTCCGGCGACGACGGGTCACGCAGCGCGCGCTCGTCGGCGACCAGATCGTCGGCAAGCTGGACGGGGTCCGACGCCACCCGTGGCTGCGCCGGTGCCACGGTCGTGGACGCCGGCGATGGCATGGCGCGTGGCGGTGCGGATGTCGACGCGGTCGATGACGGCGGGGACTGCGGTGGCGACGATTCAGCGCATCCCGCCAACACGCACGTCAACGCGATCGTCAGTAGTGCCGCCTCGTTGCGCATGGCTCCACGCTAGGCGGCCTCGCGATGCGGGTCAGGCGTTAACGCGACGGTTGTGCGGCCGAAATCACAGTGGCGATGTCGACGCGCGAGCCGGTTGCGCTCAACGGGCCGAGGCGTCGGCGGGGTGCCGACGGGGGAGCAACAAACGGCCGGTCGTTGCTGAGCCATCGAGCGGCGCGCGCATAATAGTTTGCTAGAGGGTCGTGCTGGCTCATTTTGGCTGATCGCTGACGTGCGCCCTGAACCTTCCTTCGTTTTCGGGATAGCGAACACCTTGCGACAGCTGGGCAAAATTTATGAAAAGTCGATTTGCCAGCAATTTCACTGCACACAGCTCAGTTTGCGAATCGTCCCCGCCCCGACTCGCAATCCGCATGGCAACTTCCACATAGTTACCCTAAGGAAGCCGTCTCGACGGCCCAAAATCTTGCATCCGAAAGGATCTTCGATTTGCGGAGCGCCCCCGGGAACGTGCTAAATTTCGCGACGCAAAATTCAGCGCCACTCGTTAAGGACTGCAACACCATGCGCAATCGCGTCGTCAAACCGGAAAGCTCTCGTTCGTGTAGGCGACGCCTCAGCAGGACCAAGGCGAGGCGGCTTGCTCTGGCCACCGCCATTCCCGCGACCGTCCTGGCGGTGAGTCTCAATCCGCTGTTGGCCAATGCAGCGTCGTCGCAGTCCTACTTCGTCGTCCTTGGCCGCCACGATCGCGTTGGTGATGGCGACCGGGTCCGGGCGAATTCCGTTGCGTCGTCGGCCAAGAAGTTCGTGCCGATGTTGTTTACGAAGAAGGCGCCAAAGAAGGGCGCTGACTCACCGAATGCCGGCTCCACGCAGCCCAAGCCCGCTGCTGGCGACGGCGACACCAAGGACAGCGGCACCTCGAATTGATCCGGGGGGTGAGGTGACGCAGCGGGGCCTCGGCGGTGAAGCGTCGGCGCCCCGCTCTCCATTTCGTGGCCGGGCCGCGGTCACCGGCAGCGACTTCACAGGATGTTAACGCGCTGTGATTAGGGCGACACATTTGCCTCGCTAGCGTCTGCTTCGTAGTTCACGGACTACATACCGGCACCGTTGCTAGCAATCACGCTGGCTTACTTGCGCCCCTCGCAGAGGAGGTTTCATGCCACCGGAAGTCGAAGACGCCCTCTCATCGATGACCGCAGTCAACAACGAATTCTTTTACTGGGTATCGATCGCGCTGATGATGCTCATCCACGCCGGATTCCTGGCGTATGAGGTCGGCGCATCTCGCTCGAAGAACGTGCTCGCCACCGCGATGAAGAACCTCCTGGCATTCGCCACGATCGTGGCGTCGTTCTACTTCGTCGGATGGTTCCTCTACAACGCGATGCCCAGCGGCTTCATCGAATTCAACGATGCCGCCAAGGCGGCGCTCCCGTGGAGCGACAACATGGGGCCGAACATCGCCGACCCCGCCAGCGGCATCTTCTGGGGTGCGTTCGCGCTGTTCGCCGCGACCACCGGCTCGATCATTTCGGGTGCAGTGCTGGAACGGATACGCACCAGTGCCTTCCTCATCCTCACGGTGTTGGTGGGATCGGTGGTATGGATCATCGGCGCCGCATGGGGCTGGCACGGCGCCGGCTGGATGCTCACCAAACTCGGGTTTCACGACGTCGGCGCCGCCGGCTGCGTGCACATGATCGCGGGGTTCGCGGCCCTGGGCGTCCTGATCAACCTCGGTCCCCGGATCGGACGCTTCCGCGAGGACGGCACCGCCGTCACCATTCGCCCGCACAACCTGCCGTTGACGATGCTCGGCCTGATGCTGATCTTCACCGGCTTCTTCGGATTCCTGATGGGTTGCGTGATCTACAGCGGCGACGGCTTCACCACCATCTACGCCAGCCCAACGACGTTGTCGGCGTTCGCATTCAACACGTTGATGGGCTTGGCCGGCGGCATCATCGGCGCCTACCTCACCTCGCGGGGCGAGCCGTTCTGGACGATCTCCGGCGGACTGGCAGGCGTCATCTCGGTGGCCTCGGGGATGGATCTGTATCACCCTGCACTCGGTTTCGTCATCGCACTGGCCGGCGGGGCGATGATCCCCTACATCGGCAAGCTGCTCGAGAAGTTCCGCATCGACGACGTCGTCGGGGCCGTTGCGGTGCACGGCGGCATGGGGCTCTATTCGGTCCTGATGGCGGGCATCTTCCTGGCCGGCTACCCGAACACCGATGGCAATCCGTCGATTTCGTTCTGGGGTCAGCTGATCGGCGCCGTGGTCTTCGCCGCGCTGGGCTTCATACCCGCATACGTGGTGTCGCTTGGGCTGAAGAAGGCCAAGATGCTCCGCATTCCGCCTGAGGTGGAGAACCAGGGCCTCGACCTGACCGAGGTCCCGGCGACGCCCTACCCGGAGGGCATTCCCGTAACGACCATGCCCACCAACGGTATTCATGCCGAGGTGCTCATCGTGGAAGAGAAGGTGAAAGCGTGAATCCGTTCGAGAGCTACGACGACGCCACCGTGGTGTTCACCTTCGGTGGATACTCGGTGGGCGTCTGGATCGCGACCATCCTCGCCGTCGTGCTGTTCATCGGCTTCTTCGTCCGGATGATCATGCACGAGAACCGCGCATACAAGGCGATCATCGACCATGAGCCGGTGGAGAAGGGACCGGTGGCGGAGGGCGAACCGACGGCGTACTGACTGCGCTGGGCTTCGGGCCGTCAGCGATGGCGTGCCCGAAGTCCAGCGTTTGCCGTTTGAGTTTGCACTTTGCGTTGAGTTTGCATTGATGGCGGAGGCCACTCGCACTTTTGCGCCATGAGCGCAGCCTCAACGGGCCGTCGGTTACCTCAACAGCAGTAGAATTCGGGTATGCCGAGGAATCGCCGCTCGATCCCGCGCGCCGACCGCGAGGACGCGATCGTGGCGAAGGTCCGAGAGTTGTTCATCGCAAAGGGTTATCGCGGCACCAGCATCGCCGACGTTGCACGTGCGGCCGAAGTCGCGGGCAACGCCGTTCACTGGTACTTCCCCACCAAGGACGACCTGATGAGACAGAGACATTCGTCATCGTCGACGGTCCTCAGTTCGGCGACAGTGTGTACAACCCGGATTACGAGATCGTCGATGTCACCCCGACGGTGTTGAGTCTGTTCGGAGCGCCGGAATGTCGAAATTGCGATGGCGTGCCGCTGATGTCGCTTCGCGGAAGTGACTCAGATCCGGTGACGCAGGAGCAGTTGCAGGATCTGCTCAAGGCGCTGTTCGCGGCCTGTGGAGACGACCCTGCCGAGGCCGCGCTCTGCATAGCCAGCTGAACGGCTGACTCGCTACAGCGTCCCACTCGGATGTCATCTGCCGAGCGTGAAGCTCCTGCGATTTTCGGCGCCAAATTTCGCAGAGGCTTCACGCTGGGCAAGATGGCCGGCGATTGTGCAGGCCGCCGTCGGCGGGTGGCCCGATTTGCCGCGGCATATGCTTTTCAAAAAACTGACGGCAGCGCTATTTTCGCCGCTATCGGAAGAACGGCCGCATGGCTCTCGGACGAGGGCGGTCCGTGGGGAAGGTCATACCGACTGTCCCCGTGGCCCTTTCGGCGGGATTATTTAGCAAGCCCGTAAATTAGGAACTTCCAAGGTCTGTGGCCCAGTTCTGGTGCATAACGACTCCACGCGCAATGGTGCTGCTAAACGCCCTTGTACCATGCCCATTCCGGCCGATAGTGTCCTCGTTGACTCGCGCGCGAACCGGAAAAAATCACGGAGCCTTGACAATGGTGACTGCTGGTAAACCAAGAGCACTCTCGCACAAGGCAATCGGGCTGGCGCCTGGGTCCTTACGCTAGTGGCGGCCAGGCAGCTTGGCAGCGACCGTGGCTGGCGTGCCCTCGACGGGCGGCAGCGCCGCGTGTTGGGTAGCACGCTCACAGCCAACGCGCTGGTGTTCTTCGACCAGACCGCGGTGGTCGTGGCCTTGCCGTTCATCGGCCGCGAATTCGGAGCGGACGCGGCCAAACTGCAATGGGTCATGACCGCCTATCTGTTGGCACTGGCGGTCTTCATGCTCGTCGGCGGCCGCGTGGCCGATCGCATCGGGCTGCGCCGGACATTCTTTGCGGGCCTGGCGACCTTCACGGTCGGCTCCCTGCTCTGCGCTGTCGCGCCGAGCCTGCCGGTGCTCATCGCGGCGCGGTTCCTGCAGGGACTCGGGGGGGCGATTGTGCAACCGCTCGCCCTGGCGATCACCACCAGGGCGGTCAGTGAATCTCAGCGGGGCTGGGCGATCGGTGCGCTCGCCACCGGCGGCACGTCGTTTCTCGTGTTCGGTCCGCTCATCGGCGGCGTCCTCCTGCTTGCCGACTGGCGGTGGATATTCCTCGCGTCGCTTCCTGTGGCCGCAACCTCGGTTGCGTTGGGCCATAACGCAATCCATGGATCAAAGGAGGCCGAGCCGCAGCCGGTACCGTGGGCATCGATACCGCCGTTGCTGGCCGGGCTGACGCTCGTTGTCTTCGGGTTGGTCAGCGGCGCCGAACTGGGAGTTCTCAGCCTGGTTCCCGGGGTCGCGGGATTGGGTGTGCTGGCCTTGTTCGTGTTCCACGAGTCGCGGGTGAAGAACCCGCTGATCGATGTCCGTTTGCTCAGCAATTCGATGCTGACGACCTCGCTGGTCGCCCTGTTCGCAATCCAGTTCGCGGTGTTCGGGGTGACCGTCTACCTGGCGCTGTATCTGCATCACCGGCTGGGACTCGGCGGCGTCGCCGCGGGTGCGGTGATCGCGGTCGCAGGGCTCGGCACGCCGCTGCTGTCGCAGCGGGCGGGCCGGCTGGCCGACCGTTTCGGGCCGCGCCACCTCGTCCTGCCGGGACTGTTCTTCGCGTCGGTGGGACTGGTGCTGCTGGCGGTGCTAGCCCCACTGGGCGGCGTGCTCATCCTCCTGCCGGGACTTGCGGTCTTCGCTGCAAGCCGACCCGCCGTGTTCACTCCGGCGGGCACTGGGCCGTTCCTTGCCCTCAGCGCACAGCAACGGGCATTCGCGGCCAGCCTTGCCACCGAGGCCAGACAGCTCGGCGCGGTGTTCGGGGTGGCCGTCACCACTGCCATCGGGATAGCCGTGCACGGCACGAGCATGGTGGACAGCGGTCCCCCCGGCCACGGCTTGCGGGCAACCACCATGGTCGCGGCGGCGGTGTGCGCGCTGGCCGCGGCGACGGCATGGCGGTGGATGCCCCGCGGGGCCCGGGTCGGGTCTGGTAGCGGTGCGCAGGGCGAAGGGCCGGCGATGCGTCAACAGTGCGGGCCGGCCGATCAGCGGTAGAAGGCCTGCGCAGGCTGCGCGGCCGCATGTCGGTCCAGTTCCGCCTGACGTAAATGAGGCAGTCGGCACGGCCGAAGGCCGAACACCACTCGCGGCCCGCACAGTGAGCAAACGCATGAGATAAAACTGACGATGGCGCTATATTCGCCATCATGGGAAAGTTCATGGTATCTGCTGTCATAGCATTTGCCACAGCGTCGATCGGAGTTGCATCAGCGAATGCGACGGCCGTCGGGCTCGCCATGAATTCCCAGGCGCCTCCGGCGCACCAACAAGGCGCGGAATGCGACTCCAATTACTCGGGTACCTGCGTTCCCATCGCCAGTGACGTGGACTGTGCCAGCGGTAGCGGCAATGGTCCCGAATACGTTGCAGGTCCCGTCTACGTCGTCGGGAACGACATCTACGAACTCGACCGCGACGGCGATGGCGTCGCGTGCGAGAACTGACGGCCACGTCGGGCCAGAAATCGCTCTGGTCTGGAGTGGGACTGGCGACGGTTGGGTGATGTTGTTCGGTTGACCCCGAACGGATTCGGCAATTCGGTGTCAATTGGCCACCGTCAACACGAACTAGCCACCACAGGCATCGCGGCACGCTCGACCTGCGCGATGTGCGGCTTGTCCGCTGGCGGCGGCGGGCGCAGTCGACGCCGTAACTGCGCAGGATAGCCGTGATCTCGTCATGCCATATAGGGCTGTCGGATCGTGGGAAACCGGCGGCCTTCTCGGTGACCACTGCGTCTTACCGATTGTTTGCCCCGGCTATTCGCAGGCGGTTGCCCGCACAGACCTACCAGACATGGAACTAGTCTTGATGAAAGAGCCTGTGCCTCAATGCATATCGTTTGGGCATCGAAGTCCCTCATAGATTTGCGCGTAGGGCTGGTCGTTTCAGTCGAACGCTCTCACACTTGAGAAGGGGGTGACTGTAGATCGGGAGCGGAGGACGGACGAAATGGTTGGTGAGCAGTACGACGCGATCGTAGTAGGGACCAGCCAAGGCGGCCGCTTCCTGCCCATCGAGTTGGCCGATGCAGGCCAGAAGGTGGCGCTCGTTGAGCGTGGCCCGCTCGGCGGCGTCTGCGTCAACACGGGGTGCACACCCACCAAGACAATGGTCGCCAGCGCGCGTCTCGCCTACCAAGCGCGCCGAGGCGCGGACTTCGGCGTGAACGTTGGCCCGGTATCGGTGGACCTGGCGTCGGTGCGCGAGCGTAAGCGCGCGATGGTCTCCGGTGCGCAGCAGAATTACGCGAGCCGTCTGGCGCAAGAGGGTCTCGATTTGCTCGAAGGCGAGGCGCATTTCACCGGGGCCAACACGATCGAACTCACGTTGACGAACGGCGGCGCGCGGCAAATCAGCGCGCCGGTGATCGTTATCGACACGGGCACCCGGCCCAAACCGTTGACGATTCCCGGTGCGGACGACGTCCACGTGTTGGATTCGACCTCGATCATGGAATTGGACGAGCTCCCAGAGCATCTGATCATCCTCGGCGGCGGGTACATCGGATTGGAGTTCGGGCAGATGTTCCGCCGTTTCGGCAGCGAGGTCACCCTCATTCACAGGGGGCCTCGCCTACTGAAGAACGAGGACGAGGACGTCTCAGACGAGGTCGCCGCTATCTTGCGCGACGACGGGATCACTGTACTTACCTCGTCGTCGCCGGTAGCGGTTGAGCCGCTCGAAGGGGGCCGGTTGCGGCTGACCGTTCGCACGACCGACGGCGAGCGGAATATCGACGGGTCGCATCTCTTGTCAGCGATCGGCCGCATCCCGAACACAGAGGCGCTCACACCCGAAGCGGGCGGCGTCCGCGTCAACGATCGCGGCTTCATCGAGGTCGACGAATACCTGGAGACGAGCGCGCCCGGCGTCTACGCGATGGGCGACGTCACAGGCGGACCGGCTTTCACACACTCGTGCTACGACGACTACCGCATGCTGCACGCCAGTCTCATCGCAGGTGAGAAGGCAAGCACACGCGACCGGGTTGTGCCGTACGCAGTATTCATCGACCCGCAGCTTGGCCGCGTCGGGCTGACCGAGCGCGAGGCCAAAGCGCAAGGACGCGACATCCGGGTTCTGAAGCTTCCGATGAGCGCGGTCATCCGCGCCCTGGAGACAGGCGAGACGCGAGGCTTCATGAAGGCAATCGTCGACGCCGACAGCGGGCAGATCCTGGGCGGCGCAGTCCTTGGTAGTGAAGGCGGCGAGGTGATGACCATGATCCAGGTGGCCATGATGGGCAAGCTCACCCACACCGATATGGCCGATGGCATCTTTGCGCATCCACTGCTGGCGGAAGGCCTCAACACCCTTTTCGCGATGTTCAATGCTTAAGCGGGAGTTGGCATCAGTGCAATGAGCGCAAGCTGTCGTTGCTGCCTATTCGACATATCGATAACCCATCCTGAGTTAGGACATTTTGCTTAGTGCCCCGGTTCGGGGATGTTGAGGCTGGTCAGAATTTGTCGTTGGGGCTCGGGGACCTCGGGCGGGAAGGTCTCGGTGGTCCCGTTGATGGCGATGGTCGCTGAGCGCAGTGGTCGCAGTTGCTTGACGACCTTGGCAATGGCGAGGCCTGTGCGTTCTTGAATGTTGTGGGCGACGGCCAGGGCGGTGACGACGATGGTCAGGTGGGCTTCGATGGCGTCGCGGGTGCGGTGGAACATCGGCCGGGCGCGAAGGTCGCTCTTGGACATGCGAAATGAGCGTTCAACTCGCCAGAGTTCGTGGTAGTGGGCGATCACTTCACCGGCGGGCATCACGGTGCTGGGAACGTTGGTGACGTAGCCCTTGAGACCGACCAGCGATTGCGCGCGCACCAAGGATGCTTCGTCGAGAACGCGGTCCCCGGCCCGGGTCTTGACGAACCGGGTGGACTTGGCGGCGCGTTCGCCGTTGACCACGGCCCGCGCACGAGCTTCCTGGGCGTAGAGCGTTTTCTGGTCGCGGCGTGCCCGTTTGGCTGAGTACGCCCAGATCGTCCGCCACGCGTTGGTGTGATCGTCGGGATCCCAGACCGGCTCAGCCCGGTGCGCCACATCGTTGACGATGCTGTTGGCGTGCCGCGGAGTGACGGTGT
>NZ_PDCP01000119.1 GCF_002553505.1 Mycolicibacterium agri
CATAATCCAGGGATAAGCCTTCAGATACACAACAACCTCCAACAAGGTGGCTGTTGCAATCACCCCCAGAAATCGCCGGTCTATACGCGAGCTTTCGCCGGCACCTCACGCGCGAGCAGGACTGCGACTGCGCCCAGTAAGGTGCCGGTGATTCGGCGCTGCCACGCCGCCCACGTCGGCCGATGCTTGATGAACCCCGCGATCGCACCGGCTGCCAAGACAATCAACGCGTTAACGGTCAGGCTCACCGCGATCTGCATCCCGCCGAGCAGGAACCCCTGGATCGCTGCGTGACCACGATGCGGGTCGATGAACTGCGGGATCAACGCCAGATACATGATCGCCGCTTTCGGGTTCAACAAGTTTGTGAGTAAGCCCATCCGGAACAACTTCACCCACGAGTCCCGCTCGAGCTTGTGCGTCTCGAACAGGCCGCGCCCACCGGGTTTCAACGCCTGCCACGCCAGATAGCCGAGATACGCAGCACCCGCGGCCTTGAACCCGATGAACAACCACGGGACTGCGACGAACACAACCGCTAAGCCAAGATTGGCCAACGTCATGTACACCACGAAGCCGACCCCGGTACCAGCCAGCGAGATCAGCCCAGCAATCCGCCCCTGGCTGATGCTGCGCGACACCAGGTACATCATGTTCGGCCCCGGAGTGAGCACCATCCCTAGCGCGGTCACCGTCATGCCCACTGCAGCAGCCGTCGAAATGAGCACGTGCCCAGCCTCCCAGACAAAGCCACACGACCGTTAGGCCGGGGCCGAACTAGACCCGCACTCCGTCTGCTGACCACTATTCACAGGAGCAGGGCGAGGGGGCATCACCCGACGACCTGATTCACCCGGGTGAACTTCCGCACCTGATTGCTCAGAGCCCGTCCGGTCGGAGTCGTCGTCGCGTCGCGCACCAAGCCTACCGGCATCGTAGTCGATCCGTATCAAGCGTTCGCTGATACCAAATGCGCAGTGAGTTGTGTTGCGGAAACCGATAGTTGAGATTGGTCGCGGTAGCAAAGCAGCAAATTGCGGTGAGCCCATGCGTTTGTCAGATCGACGGTGGCCACGTGTACATGCGACCACCGGGCGGCGGCTAAGGCTGGGACGACCGCTATTCCGACGCCGGCTGCGACCGCGACACAGATCGCTTCGGTGGTGGGTAGATACGCCCGGTAGCGGGGGCGAAGCCCGAGGGGCTGCGTCTGCCCACTCAAATGTTCCTGCAGCGGATTTCCCTGGCTCAATCCCAGAAACGGGTAATCCAGACACGCACTGAATGCCACCTCGTCGCGGTCGGCGAGAGGGTGGTCGGCGGGCACGATTACGACCAAACGGTCCGGACGCAGCGTCGTGCACTGCAGCCGGACCGAGTCCGCCGTGTCGGCGATGATTCCGAGCTCGGCCCGCCCGTCGGTGACGGCGGCGACGATTTCGTGGCTCGGGCGCTCCTGCAACTCGACGTCGACGTTGGGGTGGGTAGCCAAAAATCGGCCAGCGCGGTCGGCAGCAGTGTGTGGGTAGCCGACGTGTTGGCCAATACCACCAACGGTGATTGCAGCTCGTCTGAGTAGCGGGCCAGCTCGGTGCGCATGCGGGCTAACTGACCGACGATCGCTCGAGCGTGTGCGACCAGCAACCACCCGGTCGGAGACGGCACCACACCCCGCCGGTGACGCTCTAACAACTTGGCGCCAACAGCCTTCTCCATCGCTGAGATCCTCGCGCTAGCCGATGCCAACGACAGATGCGCGCGCTCGGCTCCCTGGGTGATGCTGCCTTGGTCGACTACCTGCAAGAACAGTTCCAAGTCGGTGAGGTCGTAGGCCATAGCGTCACGGTACTCACGCCTATGGCGCACAATTTGCCTTCGGCGTAACCGAAGGCTGACTCGTGAAGAAACGCATTGCGCGCACAGTTGCGGGCGTCCACGCTTGGGGTTAGGGCCGGATCACGGCCGGCATGCACAACGGCTGCCCGAAGGTGCTAAATGACAACGCATTTGATCTCGCTGACCGTCGCGGGCGTCAGTGACTGCTCCGTACCGCACGCGGTCAATCCACATCGGTGCGCCGGCGGGGAGAACATCGCCCATCCGGAAGTGCCAATTAACCTGGAAGTGTTGCCGAAATCTACACGTGCACAGTTGATTAGAGAGAATCAGACCTGCCGTATCTTGATGTCTGCCTTCCTCCATTGGAGCGTTTGGCTGCTCACCTCCAGCGTGCCCAGTCGGGGTGAATACAAGTGCTTGACCTCGCGAGGACGGAGGCCGATCTGAGCGCCGCGTCGAAGGGTGCAGCCACGTTGGCAGGACTGAGCACAACGGGATCAGGAAATTCTGGAGACGGCCCTGGTCTGCGCCCAGACGGCTGGCTGCAGTAGCCAGCCGTTCGGATCTGGGCCGTCAGTCGTCTTCCTCGTCTCGGCGGCGCGCGGCCTCGATCACCTCGGGTGGGGCCGGTTTCTGCAACCAGGCCCGCATCCGCAACAGCCCGCCGGCAATGGTGCCGACGGCGACCAGCGCGATGATGATCCAGAACGCAGTGGACATATACAAAGTGTCCGCCTCGGGTCAACCCTTTGGGCCGATTCGGAGGACCGTTATCGATGAAGCCTTGTCACTCCTGCAGGAGGCACCGGGAAGCCACACTCGCATCGCTTCGACCTCGGATCAGGTCTCTGCAAAGAACTGAAGTAATTCGTCTGCGACCTCGTCCGGGTTCTCTTCTGCGAGGAAGTGACCGCCTGATAAGGGTTTGCCGCGCACGTCGTCGGCCCAATCCCGCCAGATGTCGAGCGGCTCGTACCAGGTCGCCACCGCACCATCCTTGTCCCATAGGGCCAGTACGGGGCACTGTATGCGACGGGTGCCTTTGTCTTCGAGGTCGAGTCGGTAGTCGATGGTGGCAGCCGCGCGGTATTCCTCGCAGATCGCGTGTATCGCTTCGGGTGTGGAGAACTTCTCTATGTAATGTCGGCGAATAGCTTCAGGAAACGGGTTCGGCGTCGAGGACCACGAATCGAGCATGTGGTTGACAAGGGTCGCGGGGGAGGAGCGAATGAGGTCTTCGGGCACCGGATAGGGAGCGGCGAGGAAGCTCCAGACCCAGTAGCCGATGCTGAAGTTCATATCGGCCCTGTCGAATGCCTCGCCGGTCGGGACGATGTCCAAAACGGCGAGTCTGTTCACAGTTTCTGGGTGGTCGAGCGCCATCCGGTACGCGCAACGCGCTCCGCGGTCGTGGCCGACGACGCCGAAGGTGTTGTGTCCGAGCGCTTTCATGACTTCGACTTGGTCCCGCGCAAGCGTGCGCATGGAGTACGGCGAGTGGTTCTCGGTGCTGGCGGGTTTACCGCTGTCGCCGAATCCGCGAAGGTCGGTTGCGACAACCGTGTGTCGTTGGGCGAGAACCGGCGCCACCCGATGCCACATGAGGTGTGTCTCGGGTATGCCGTGCAGCAGTAGCAGTGGCGGCCCGTCTCCATTTGTGCGGCCGTGGATGGTGGTGCCGGAGACGGTGATGTCGAATTCGGAAAATCCTGTGAACACGTCGACCTGACTCATTCGTGGATCGCCCGCGCTGCGCGCTCTGCGATCAGCATGACCGGCGCGTTGGTGTTCCCGGACGTGATGTTCGGCATCGCCGAAGCATCAACCACTCGCAGGCCGGCGACGCGGAACACGCGGCAGTCGGTGTCGAGTACCGTGGCGGCCGACCGCGGCAGACCGTGGGAGTCGAAGGCGCCCATCGTGCAGGTGCCTACCGGGTGGAAGATGGTGGTGCCCAGTTCCCCGGCTGCCTGCTCCAGGTCGGCGTCGCTCACCAGCTGCGGGCCGGGAAGCAGCTCTTTCGGCTGGTACCGGGCCAGGGCCGGTGCCGCCATGATCTGCCGGGTCATCCGCAGGCCGCGCACCGCGATCCCGCGATCCTCGTCGGTAGACAGGTAGTTGCAGAAAATCTTCGGCTCGGCCAGCGGATCCGCATCGGCCATACGCACGTGGCCACGCGAGGTGGGGCGCAGATTGCAGACCGAAGGAGTGATGGCGGAGAAGGGGTGCAGCGGGTCGCCGAACTTCGGCAGCGACAACGGCTGCACATGCCACTCCAGGTCGGGGCTGGCCAGTCCGGGGTCGCTCTTGGCGAACGCCCCGAGGGTCGACGGCGGCATCGTCATGGGTCCCGATCGCAACAGCAAATATTGAATTCCCATGCCCGCCCGCGTGATCCAGTTTCGGTAGAGCGTGTTGACGGTTCGCGCACCCCGGATGCGGTAGACGCTGCGAATCTGCAGATGGTCCTGGAGGTTCTCTCCGACACCCGGCAGATCGACGGCCACCGGCACTTGATGCTGGGTGAGTAGCCGGGCCGGGCCCAGACCCGAGACCTGCATCAGGTGCGGCGAGCCGATAGCGCCGGCGCTCAGGATTACCTCCCGGCGGGCTTGAACGTCGACGATCTGGCCGTCTTTGAGCAGACGCACGCCAGTGACGTGGTGCCGAGCCGTGGTCCAGGCGCCACGGCGCTGATCGTCGCGGACCTGATCATCCATCAGCAATCGTAATGCCCGGGTTTTCGTGTAGATGGTGAGGTTGGGCCGGTGGCTGATGGGGTGGAGGAACGCATCGGCCATCGACCAGCGCCGGCCGCGCTTTTGATTGACGTGAAAATACGCGCTGCCGGAGTTGTCGCCCCGGTTGAACTCATCGATCGGCGTGATACCCGATTCGGCGGCGGCGGCCTGCCAGGCATCAAGGATCTTCCACCGCACACGCGGGCACTCGACGCGGATCTCACCGCCGGCACCGTGCCACTCGTCAGCGCCGCCGAAGTAATTCTCCAGCTTCTTGAAGATGGTCAGCGTCTCGCCGGGACGATCGGGGCCGCCCCACAGCCACCGCTCGTCGCCGGTGGCCTCGGCCCACCGTTCGTAATCGCTGGCCTGCCCGCGCATGTGGATCATCGCGTTGATCGACGAGCAACCGCCGATCACGCGGCCCCGCGCGTAGAGAATGCTGCGGCCGGCCAAACCCGGATCGGGCTCGGTCATGTAGCACCAGTCGGTGCGGGGGTTGCCGATGGAAAACAGGTAGCCGACCGGCACCTTGATCCAGAACCAGTTGTCCTTGCCGCCGGCTTCGATCAAGAGCACCCGGTGATCTGGGTTCGCGCTGAGCCGATTGGCGAGCAGGCAGCCCGCACTGCCCGCGCCCACGATGATGTAGTCGAACTCGGCCACAGGGCTGATTTCCGGCACCGTTCCTCCATTCCCGTCGGATGCGTGTCCTAGTGTGCGCGATGACCCTCCGGTACAACCACAGTCCGTGCATTCACCGAGTGTCCGGTCTCTGGGTGACGCTGCCCTGATCGGCTACCTGCAGGAACAGTTCCAAGTCGGTGAGGTCTAGGCCATCGCGTCACGGTATTCACACCCCTACAGCACCATAAGCCTTCGGCCTAACCGAAGGCTTACCTGCGAAAAGCCTCATTGTGCGCACGACGGCAGGGGTCCACCCTGGGTTTAGGGCCGGATCCCGGCCGGAAGGCATAACGGCTACCTGAAAGGTACTGAATGACAACGCATGCTGATCTCGCCGAGGTTTCCGATCAACGGATCGTCGCGGACTGGGCATTAAGCCAGTGGGCGGATCGGCTTCTCGAACAAGCCGGTGTTGGGGTTACCGTTGTCGACCGGCACGGCACGGTGATGTATTACAACAAGTGGGCGGCCGAGCACCTGGACCGCCAGTCCGCTTACCTCGGCCACTCGGTGCACGAACGGCATCGCCGCAAGATCACCAACCCGCGCTTCGACGCCATGCTCAAGCTGTTCGTCGACGGCCGCGCCGAGCCGGTGAAATACGTGGCCAGGCCGTACGGCAAAACCACCATCCTTGTGGTCGTTTCGCCGATCCGGATCGATGGCGAGCTCGTCGGCCTATCACAGCTCGTGCTGCTCAAAGATGAAGTGCAGGAACTGTTCGCACGTTTCGACGCCACCGGCCGAGAATCATTCGAGCGCGACATGCTACCCGACGGCTACCCGGCGTGATGGCCGCCTCGAGCACGTCCCGCGACTACTTCGACAACGTGATGAAAACCGATATCGGCGTCTTCCCTGACAATGGCCGTCGGTCGGGCGGGGGAGCAGAACGTGTGAATTCTCCGCGAGCAGGATCGCAAATGACCGAGTTGCCGCAAGAACATCGGACTCGCATCCGGCCCCTTCACATCGACGAGGCGGACACCAAGACCGCCGCAGCGATCAAAACCGGAGAATTGACGCGGGGAGGCTTTCCCAACAATTTCGTCAAAGTGATGGCTCACTGCCCACGCTTCGTGCAGCTGGAGATCGAGTACGCCAACTCTTTCATGTTCGACCCAGTCACTTTCTTCGGTGGCCTTCAGACCGCCGGCTTCAACGACCGCTTCCTCAAGGAACTAGTCATCTCGCGCACATCGCTGTTGAACCGTTCGCATTACTCCGTGACACACCAGTCTCTTGTCGGAACCGCCCTCTTCAATGACGCGGGACGGGGCGCGGAGGGACACCAAAAACTCCTGCATCTCCACGAACACGAAAACCACCCACAGGTCTACACGGAGCGCGAACAGGTTGTCCTGGACTACACCGCGAAGGTCAGCCGAGACGCCCACACAGTCACCGACCAAGACTTCGCCGATCTGCGTGAGGTGCTTGAGGCACACAATCGCATGGACCCGCGGCTCAACAAACTCAACGATTCCGCGATGACCCGCCACGTCGACAGCCAGATCGTCGAACTGACCTGGCTGATCGGGCATATCTGCCTTTTGAACCGATGGTTCACAGTTCTTCAGGTCCCCGACGAGGCTGACTTCGTGACGCTCTACGAGCAGGTGGTGCCCGCTGACATCAGGGTACGCAACGCGCGGATCCTCGCCGGCAGTGTCTGAGAGAGGGCTCGAAATGGTCCGGGAGTCAGCGGTTCTGGCGAATCGCGACGGTAGCGTTCGGAATAGTACTTACTTCCGGACCCAACATGTTCGGAATTCGCTCGCGCCAAAGCCTCACCGCCCGCCGGCGCGATCATCACGCGCCGAGCGCGCAATCACTCACCAGTCGCCGCGTCATCGAAGCGGCTTGTCACAGAACGGTTAGCATCATGCCACTGGTCCACATTCACGTCACCGAAGCCCGGCGTACGCCAGAACAACTCACCCGACTGGCGGATACCGTCCAGCAGGTAATGAGCGAGTGCTTCGCTGCACCCGATGGGGACCGCTATCAAATCATCACCGAGCACAAGCCGGGCCAGATGATCGCCGAGGACACCGGGCTCGGGTTCGAGCGGACTGATGACGTCGTCATCTTGCAGATCTTTCAGCAGGGTCGAACACGCGACCAAAAGCAAGCGGCGTACCGGGCACTTGCTGACCGTCTTCGCGATCAAACCGGCTTGAAACCATCGAATTTGATCGTCTCCATTGTCGAAACCGCGCGTGAGGATTGGTCCTTCGGTAACGGCATCGCGCAGTTCGTCGAAGGTCGACTGTAGGTTCGCGCCCGCATGTTGGCATTGCGTTCGGTAGGCCGAACGTGGCCAACCGGGTACAGGGACGGCGATGTCGCCGCACGGGCCCTCGACCTCTCGGGCTTCGCGGGACGTGTCAATGTCGGACCGCCGCATGGCCCAGTTGCATTTGAGATGAGAGGAAAGTCCTTGAACAACAGCGTGAGTCACATTCTGCAGTCCACAGACCACATCACGGCTGTTGGTAACGCGATCGTGCGCTACGGCCTGGTGGTTGTCATCGCGTGGATCGGGCTGATGAAATTCACCGCCTCGGAGGCCATGCGGATAAGCCAGTTTACGTCCCACAGCCCGTTTATGAGCTGGCTGAACGGTTTCCTGTCAATTCGCGCGCAGTCCAACGTCATTGGGGTGATCGAGATCCTCACCGCCGTGTTGATCGTCCTGAACGTGGTGTCGCCACGCCTCGGTGCGGTTGGCGGCGCACTGGGCGCGCTGTTGTTCGTGATTACACTGAGCTTCCTGTTCACTACGCCGGGTATCGGTGATTCCGCGGCGGGCGGATTCCCTGCTCTGTCGCGGCTCGGGGAGTTCCTGCTGAAAGACCTCGTGCTGCTCGGCGCCTCGATCCTCGCGCTGGGCCAGTCGCTGACGGCCATTCGCTTGTCGTCTGGCGTTGATTAGGTCTCGACACATTCCACGGACGGCGGCACGGTCATGGGCCCGGATCGCAGCAGCAGGTACTGAATTTCCACGCCCGCGCCCGCAGGCATGCTTGACCAGTGCGAAACCCCCTGGGCTGCAATGGGGAACAGGGCGGCTGCAGCTGGCCGCCCAGCGGTAACTGGGCCTACTTCTGCAGGAACTTCGCCAAGCTGTCGTCCATCTCCTCCCACCACGGGGTGTGCGGCGTCGGGCCGATAGTGCCGGTGCATGGCGAGGAGAACGAGTTGTTGCGGTAGCCGGTGATGCTCTCCTCCTTGTCGTGCTCCCACGCGATGAAGTGCTCACGCACCAGGTCCAGGTCGAACTCGGTGTAGTCCGTCAGCGCCATGAGGTCACGCACGTAGTCGGTCTGGAAGTCGATCTCGTCCATGCAGCCGTTCAAACCGCCAAGCCGGGTCAGCCACTGGTCGATGCGGCGGCCATCGTCTCGGCATCGGGCAGCTTGGTGCGGCCGAGTCGTACACGCGGACATGGATGTCAGTCGGCTGCCAGCCGTTGGCGGGGTGGATGTCGTCGGGGCAGGCCGACGACGCGCACACCAGGTCGGCCGTCGCGCAGAACAGCACGTGGATGATGCCACGGAAGCCGCGGCCCAACCCGGCTTCCCGCACCTCGCCGGTGTAGTCGAACGCGTTCTTCCCGACCCACGGCGTGATGAATGCCATCTCAGCGACTTTCACCATGAGGACACCGATTTGGATCCGTCGAGCCCGGAGCCGACCTGGATCGGATGCAGCAGCGGCGCGGCGATAAGGGTCAACGAGACGCCGTCGAGGAACATGCCCAGCGGCAGCAGGATTGTGGCGATATGCTGAGGCTGATGAACTGTACCGAGGACGTACCGGTGGTGTCGGTGACTGCTCGGACCGAGTACTCGACGGAACGTCATCGCATTTCCGCCACGACGTCGAAGATCGCCTTGGTTTCTAGCCTCATCGCGCTGGTGGCGCTCAATCTTTGCGGGTATCCGCCAGTCTTGACCTCTGGCATCGCGGCAGTACTCGTCGCCGTCGGATTGGGCGCAAAGACCTACGGGTGGCTCGAAGCGCCGGGAGCCGTACAGATCACCGTCGGCGACAGCACCGTATCCTTCGGCGACGAAAGCACCGAATTCGTAAGCCGCCCTTTGTCCTCGCTCATCGCGGTGAATCTGGCCGGCCCTGCCGACGAGACGACGCCGGACCCTCGACGGCTCACAGTGCGTTCGCAGGAGTATTTGGTCCTGACCTTCGCCTCTGACACCGGCCGCGAAGAGTGGCGGGTCGCGGTCGTCAAGTCTGACCCGGCCGCCGCCGAAGTGTTCCACCGTTTGACGATGGCGCTGCCGGAAGCAGACACGTGCGAGTTCGAAACGACTGCGGACTCGGCGGCACGAATCGCAGACGCCGGTTCTGGTGAGGCAGCCAGGCGCCTATGGGAGGAAGCCACACGGCGCCATGACGACGTCCTCAACGCGTACGGAGCCTACGAGCTCGACCCCGCGATGCTGCTGCGCTATCCCGCAGTCACCGACGTGACCGTCGAAACCACCCAGACATTCCACATCGCTCTCGACGAAGCACAGGCCCTGCGTACTGACGGCTATCCGAACAACCGCGGTCTGGCCGACGCCTACCAGCAGGCCGTGGTGCGGCTGCGCCGAGCCTGGATCGCGTGCGAATCGCACGGTAGGAGAACCGGCACGTCCTACCTCGAGACGGCCGACCAGTCCGAACTCGATACCGCGCTGAAGCTTTACCACCACGCCACGTCCAGCACCACTGCAGCCGAGCAGGCCACCTACTACGGGCGCGTCCGCGAAATCATCACCAGACTCACCCACCGCGGAGCACTGCACCCACCCGACGCACAACTCAAAGAGTTGGAAGCCGTCACGCGCCGGGCTATCGAAGCGGCAGAATCCGACTGAACCGTCAAACCGCATCCGGGGCAAGGAACTCACCGGTCACCGAGTAAGTTCCCGTTGCTGCTTCCACGCCCGCGAGTTCGATCCGGATGGCCAACCGATATGGGTCGATCTCGCGGTCAGTCATCCAAATGTGGACCGCTTCTCGCTCGTACGGTTCAAGAGCGCCCCGCTGCATTGCCTGCGCGCGGACCGACTCGAAGACTTGGGGTGAGACGTCGTCGAAGGAGAAGGTCTGAGACCCGAAGTGGTTGGCCTGTTGAGTAACCTCGGGCAGTTCTCCGGGAACGATGACGATCTGACCAGACCGGTCTTCGGTCTGGAACTCCAGCAGCACACCTCCGCGTGTTTGGAGCTCACTTGCGTGCGCGATCGGCGTGGCTCGGTGGGTGCCGCGGATTTCGAAGTTCGTCAAGACCCGATCCGATGGTGTAATCCCTGCCAGCGCCAGGGAATTCCGTGCTCGCTGGAATGACACCGCGAAATCTGCCGGATCGAAGATCTCGCCGACGGTGCCGTCGGGAAGGGCTTTGACAGTCTTGCCGCCGAATGTGCCGGTCAGTATCACCGGACCTCCTGGGCGCGACCGTTCGATCTCCAAGGTGTCGAGGTCGACGTGTCCGCCCGCAGAATCGAGGCGCTCGTCCATCTTGTGCGTGATGGCAGTCAGATCGGCAGTTGCGATATCGCCGGCGGTGAACGTGCTGTCTTTACGCAGAACCTGTGCCGACGGCGTGGTGAACGCATCGCCATTGTTATTGACGTAGACGATCGTCGTATCGCCGTTGGTCGGGTCGAGAACGGTGCCGTAGTCAGATCCGCTGCCGGTGAAGCGGAGTTCGAGCAGGTTGTTGGCGGCAGCCGGACCGAACTGGTTGGAGACCGCCTCGATCATCCCGCGCAGGCGGGCGTTGAGGTTCATCTCCTTGGGCCCGGGGGCAGTCTGGGCCTCCCGAGGTGCGGGCGGCGTGGGCCTGTCGAGCGAGATGCGCCAGGCGTCACCTACACCAAATAACAGCGCCAGAGCCACCACAACGGTCACAGCCGAATAGCTCAGCACCTGTGGGCCGGGCGGACGGTGGAATTGGGGCGCAGGCATCGCTTCGCGCGGTGGGAGTTGGTCCGGCGCCAACGCGGTGACGGGCTTTTCGGTCAGTGCCTCAAAGTCACCGCGAGACATCGAGATGATCCACCGCCCTTGATATTCGGTGTCATGCGGTGGGCTTATCGTCGCGGTCACCAACGTCGGCTGCAGGTCGTCGTGACTGCGGCTGCTGCGGGTAAGTGCATCGACACGCACCGGCACTGGCCGCCGTGGCGCACCGCCCTCGAACACATCAAGCACGGACAGTTGCGACGGCCGCGGCACGCTGATCAGCCCGGCCGCGATGAGCGGAACCCCGACGAGCAGCGTCAGCCACCAGGCGTTATAAGCGCCGAGTCCGATCCCGACAGCCAAAAGCGCACCGGCTGCTACGGCCTGCCCGACACGCCCGGCTGTGCGGTTCATCGAGAGCCCCCTATTCACACCGATCCCGCGATCATATCGGCGCGTCATCGGAAATCGCCCACGCACATCACCGATGGGGGCTTGCGGGTCAACGTCGGTGGCGGCGACTGAAGTCCGGTGTGTCCGGCGTGGGATCGATATCGGGCCGACGGCCTTCCATGAGGTCGGCGAGGAGTCGGGGCGGACCCGTAGGCCATCGTCCACCCGACGCGTCCGTGCCCGGTGTTGAAGAACAGGTTGTCGTGGCGACCGAGGCCGATCAAAGGTGGCCCGTCAGGGTTCATCGGCCGCAATCCAGTCTGATGACGGGCGCTGTCCCAATCAATCACCCTGGGAAGAGGGCGTCACCGGCGGCGATCGCCGCTGGTCGTGTGACGATTCGAGAGAGGAAATTGAGAGGGCTCCACCTGTGATTCAAGGCGGGGGAGCGGCGTGTCGGCATCCGTCTCGGTTCTCTACATGCGAGACGCACGGACGATTTGTAGGGACTAAACAACTCGGCCCTAGGGCGCACCGCCGCGCCGGGGCGCTATGGGTGGCTTCGGAAGATGCTGCGCGATACTGGCGCGGTGGGGGCTTGGGTTTCGATGCCGTGCTGTGGTCGACCGATCTGCGGGCGAAAGACCTGTATAGCTCGATGAAATCGATACTTGTCGCTGCCGGTATGGCCCTGGTGGTCGCTGTTCTGCTGACTCCGGTGTTGATCCGGACGTTCTCCCGGCTCGGGTTGGGGCAGCCAATCCGCGCTGAGGCCCCGAAAAGCCATCAACGCAAGCAGGGAACGCCCACGATGGGCGGTCTGGCGATCCTCACCTCAATCTGGGTCAGCTACCTGACCACCACCCTTGTCGCCGAGCTCGTGTTCGGTGATGAGGGCGGCGGCCCGACGGCATCAGGACTCCTTGTCCTTGGATTGGCAACCGCACTGGGTGTTGTCGGTTTCACCGACGATTACCTCAAAGTGCGGCGGGGCCGTAACCTCGGCTTGAATAAGCGAGCCAAGAGTGCCGGCCAGCTCGTCGCGGCCGTCCTCTTCGGCGTTCTCGCGCTGCAGTTCCGCAATGACGACGGGCTTACGCCGGGCAGCTCTGAGCTGTCCTACGTCCGCGACATCGCAGCATTCGCACTGCCGCCGGTGGTGTTCGTGCTGTTTTGCATCATGGTGGTTTCTGCCTGGTCGAACGCGGTGAACCTCACTGACGGTCTCGACGGGCTGGCCGCGGGTGCTATGGCCATGGTGACCGCCGCCTACGTCCTCATCACTTTCTGGCAGTTCCGAAACCAGTGCGCTGAGCCCGTCACACCTGGGTGCTACCACGTCCGAGATCCACTCGACCTGGCCCTCGTCGCCGCCGCGACCGCCGGTGCGTGCATCGGATTCCTATGGTGGAACGCAGCTCCCGCCAAGATCATCATGGGTGATACTGGTTCTCTGGCTCTGGGCGGCATCATCGCAGGACTGTCGGTGACCAGCCGCACCGAAATTCTGGCCGTCATCCTGGGGGCGCTGTTCGTAGCCGAAGTCAGCTCGGTCGTGATCCAGGTCATCTCATTCCGTACTACTGGCCGACGCGTGTTCCGGAACTCCCCACTGCACCACCACTTCGAACTCATGGAGTGGCCGGAAACCGCGCTAACCATTCGGTTCTGGCTGATCGCTGCCATCTCTTGCGGACTCGGAATCGCGCTCTTCTACAGCGAATGGCTGGCAGCCGCCGGGATCTAAGCCCACCACGTCAGCGTGGATCGGCGCACCGGCACTTGGCTATGTCAACTCGAATTGGCCCCGGCTGGGCGGTTCGAAGTGGCCCCGCCCGGGGAAGGCTGGAGTTGCCGTGC
>NZ_PDCP01000011.1 GCF_002553505.1 Mycolicibacterium agri
GGGGAGGACCCTGCGGCGGCGGGGGCGGAGGCCCGGCCTCGTGCGGTGCGCCATGCCACGGATAGACGGTGTTGGCGGCGATGTCGACGATGCCCTCGGAGTTCCAGTACCAGTCGTGGCAGATGTTCTGGTCCCAGGTCAGGATGCCGAATTCGCTGCCGGGGATCGGCGGGTCGCCGGGGCACCAGCGGGTGCAGGAACCCACGCCGGGCGGACAGTTGCCGCCGCTGTAGCTGGGTCCCCATGCGGGGTCGGCAGCGGCGGTCGCCGAGGTCAGGCCCACGCCGGCCAAGCCCACCCCACCGGTCACCACCGCAGTGACGGTCCACCTCGCAATCCGATTCATGGTCGCTTCCTTTCGCAAGGCGCCGCCCCGGTGGCGTCGCCGATGCGGCCCAGTACAGAACGCCGAAGGGGCTACCGATCCCAACTGCGTTACCGGGACGGTAGTCGTCAGCCAGCAACCGTGAGGTAGATAAGCACAACGTTGAGCACGCTGATCAGCCCGGCCACGAGCCAGCCGAGCGTCGAGGTCAGGCGGTGGTTGGCGTCGTCTCCCATCAGCGCGGGATTGCTGGTCAGGCGCACCAGCGGCACCAGGGCAAACGGAATCCCGAACGACAGCACCACCTGCGACATCACCAGTGCGCGACTGGGGTCCACGCCGACGGCCAGGACGACCAGCGCGGGGATCAACGTGACCAGCCGACGCAGCAGCAGCGGGTAGGAGCGCCGCAGCAGGCCCTGCATGATCATCGCGCCCGCGTAGGCGCCGACCGACGTCGACGCGAGGCCCGACGCGAGCAAGCCGATCGCGAAGAACAGCGCGACGACGGGCCCGAGCGCGTCGCGCACCGCGGCGTGTGCGCCCTCGATGGAGTCGGTGTCGGGTTGGCCCTGCAGGTTGGTCGCCGCGATCAGCACCATCGACAGGTTCACCGCGCCCGCCACCACCATCGCCAGCCCGACGTCGATGCGCGTCACCCGCAGCAGCCGGGCGCGCTGGGCGCCGGCGTCGGGGTGGCCGTGCCGGTCGCGGGTTAGCCCGGAGTGAAGGTAGACGGCGTGCGGCATCACCGTCGCACCCAGCATGGCGGTGGCCAGCAGCACGCTTTCGGTGCCCTCGAACCGCGGTACCAATCCTTCTGCCGCCTCGGCGAGCGGGGGCGGCTCGACGAACAGACTGGTGAGAAACCCGATCGCGATGATCAACAGCAGGCCGCTGATCACCCGCTCGAACATCTGCTGTCCGCGCCGGTTCTGGACAGCGAGCAGCAGCAGCGACACCACCCCGGTGATGATCCCGCCGACCAGCAGCGGCAGGCCGAACAACAGATGCAGCGCGATCGCGCCGCCGACCACCTCGGCGAGATCGGTTGCCATCGCGACCAATTCGGCCTGCAGCCAGTAGCCGATCCTGGTCGGGGTGCCCGCGTGGTCGGCGACAGCTTCCGGCAGCGTGCGCCCGCTGACCAGACCGAGTTTGGCCGACAGGTACTGCACCAGACCCGCCATCGCGTTGGCCAGGAAGATGACCCACACCAGCAGGAAACCGAACTGGGCGCCTGCGCTGATGTTGGCGGCGACGTTGCCCGGGTCGACGTAGGCGATGGCCGCGACGAACGCGGGTCCGAGCAGCAGCCAACTCGGCCGCAGCCGCGTCTCCGGGTCGCGCAGCATTTCACCCCCAACTTCTATCCGGGCAGTCGAATAGAAAAGTTAGGGTACCCGAAAACCGATGAAGCCTGCCAGTTCGGGGCGGCTAGGCGGGTGTCACCAGCCGAAGCCAAACCCGCCGAGGCTGATGATCGGGAAGCCCCAGTACGGGTAGTTGTTCGTCACCGACGGCGACGTCACGATCTGCGCGCTGCCGTTGGTCTGGCACTGGGTCGTGTTCGGTCCGGTGTTTGTGCACTGCGGTGCGGCAGCGGCGGTGGGTGCGACGGCGATCGCCGCGCAAGCGCCTACCGACGCCAAAAGCAATGTGAACGAACCAATTTCGATTCGCATGGTTGGCCTCCTTAGGGCCAAGAAGGGTGCGCTAGCGGTGGCCGCCGCCACCGCCGTGGGGTCCCCAACCCCCGATGATCAGCGCAGGGCCGTAGAACTCATCATCCCACGGGTAGGGGTATACGGGCACGTCCGGAGCCGTGGCGTTGAGCTGGACGTTGCCCGGAGTCTCGCACTCGGTCGTCGCCGTGCCGACCGTCTGGTCGCCGCCGCCGCTCGTGCATTGCGGCAGGCCCGGGTCGTTCGGCGCAGCCGTGGCTGTGGGTGCGCCAAAGGCCGCCGCGATGACGCCAACCGCGGTGAGCAGTGCGGCGAGATGCCGAGTCGAAATGGGATCGCCTCCTAGATCGCCGCGATGACCCCGATGAGTTGTACTGCGTCAGGGGAAGAAGTAGCCGTCGCCGCCGAACATGTCGCCCCACGGCCCCTCGATCTCCGGCACGGCCGGAGTGGAGTCGATCTGGACGTTGCCCGGGGTCGCGCACTCGGTGTTCGAGCCGCCGAGGGCGGCCGAACCGCCGGTGTCGACGCACTGCGGCAGGTCTGGATTCGGTTGATTCGGTTCGGCAGCTGCCACGGGCGCGGCGACGATGGCTGCCGCGGCGCCGGCTGCGCCGATGATCGTGATGAAACTCCGGGGCGCCCGCATAGGCAAACTCCTTCGGTCGACCTCAACCCGACTTATCTGCAGCGTACAACCCCTTGCCGGTTATCAGGGGCAAGTCGAGTGTCGTCGGCACTCCGGGTGGCGCGGCCACGACAGCGGGAATGGCGTTGACGACCCGTGCGGCGGTGGCGACCAGCCCGGCGTGGTTGTGGTCGCCGTTGCGGCTGGAGAGGCACAGGTCCATGGCGTAGGACGGCTCGCCGGTGATCTCGATCCGGTAGGACCCGCCCTCCCGCGCGGGCTTGGGCCAGTCCGGGCACAGGTCGTTGCGCAGCCGGGTGACGTGTTCGAGGACGACGGCGGGATGACCGTCGACCATGCCGCGCACCTCGAACCGCAGGGCCGCAGCCGTGCCCTTGGTGATGTGGCCCGACGCGATGTCGAAGTCCTCCGGTGCAGGCTCGCGGATGTAGTTCTCGGTGACTTCGTCGAGCGAAACACCAAGGCCCGCAGCGAGTTGACGCACCACCGAGCCCCAGGCCAGGCTGAGCACGCCTGGCTGCAACAGCATCGGGGTCTGGTCCAGCGGCGAGCCGAAGCCCATCACGCCGAACATCACGTCGGCGCTGTCGTAGGTGTCGTAGTTGATGATCTCCATGCAGCGGATCTGCTCGATGCTCTGACAGGTGCCCGCAAGGGCAAGGGGCAGAAGGTCATTGGCGAAGCCGGGGTCGATGCCGTTGACGAAGATGCTCGACTTGCCCGCCTGCGCGGCGTCCTCGATCGGCTTGAGGAGATCCTCGGGAATGACGTGCCACGGGTACTGCAGAAACACGGCGCTGCTGCCGACGACGTTGACACCGGCCGACAGGATTCGCCGGTAGTCCTCGAGTGCCTCGGGCAGCCGATTGTCCGCCAGCGCGGTGTAGACGGCGCACTGCGGAGCGGTCGCGATCACCGCGTCCAGATCGGTGGTGGCCGCGATGCCTGTCGAAACGTCAAGGCCCGCAAGTTCACCCGCGTCTTTTCCGGCCTTGGCCTCCGACGACACCCACACGCCGGTCAACTCGAAGCGGGCGTCGTTGATCAGCTGGACCAGCGCGGGCTTGCCGACGTTGCCGGTGCCGATCAACGCGACGGGAATGGCCATGGACTGTCTCCTCTTACAGATCCGGGAGGGGCATGTCGAGGTTCGGGAAGGTCAGGCCGCCGTCGACCTCCAACGTCTTGCCGGTCAGGAAGCTGCCCGCCGGCGATGCGAGGTAGACGGCCGCCGCCGCGATGTCGACCGGGTCGCCGAGGCGCCGCAGCGGCGTGGCCTTTTCCATCGGCTCGCGCAGTTCGTCGTTGGCGGCCACCACGTCCAGCGCCGAGGTCAGGATCGATCCGGGGGCGATCGCGTTCACCCGAATCTTCGGGCACAGGTCGAGCGCCGTGAGTCGGGTGTAGTGAGCGAGCGCGGCCTTCGCGGTGCCGTAGGCGGCGAACCCGCGCCCGGCGAGGCGGCCCATGGTCGAGGTGATGTTGATGATGCTGCCGCCGCCGGAGTGCTCGAGTATCAGCGGCACCGCGGCCGTCGTCAACGCGTGCGCGGTGGCGACGTTGAAGGTGAACGCGTCCTTGAGGTCCTTGGTCGAGGTGTGCAGCAAGGCGTTCGGCATGGTGCCGCCGACGTTGTTCACGACGATGTCTAGTTTTCCGAACGCCTCGACCGCCGTGCTTGCCAGCTTCGCCGTGTCCTCGGGATGAGCCAGGTCGGCGGTCACGATGTGGGCGCGCCGGCCGACGCCGGCAATCTGTTCGGCGACCTGCTCTAGTTGGGCCTGCGTGCGCGCCGCAATCAGCACGTCCGCACCGGCTTCGGCGAAGGCCAGCGCCATCGCGGCCCCCAGCCCTCGGCCCGCTCCTGTCACCACAGCGACCTGGTCATCCAGTCGAAATCTGTCGAGTATCACGCGTGCCTCTCTTCTCGTGCCGGGCGCAACCGTAACAAGGCGCGGCGCCCGACACGCCGCATTTCTGAAACACGTTCTAGTCACAGGCGGATCAGTCAAAAGGGCTCGTTGGATGTGACGCACGAGCCAATCGCTGAGCGAAGTTATTTCACTCACAAACGGTGGTAAACGTGCTGGTAAGCCGGTCTAGGCTACGGAATTAGTGCTAGCGTCAAAATGTAGCCACTGAATCCGCAGATTAGCTTAGGAGTCTTCCCCGTGCCACACCGCGCCGATACTCGATCCGCCTCGATGCGGGCTACGGCGTCCAAGGCGGCTCGCGCCCTCGCCGTGCCGTTCGCGGCAGGCGCCGTGGCCCTTGGTGTCGCAGCCCCCGCGGCGGCGGACACCAGCTCCTACATCCAGGCCCTGCAGCCGCGGTACAACTTCATGAGTGAGTCCGAACTGATGTCTGCAGGCAACACCGTGTGCACCATGACGCGCAGCGGCCATCCTGCGTCGAACATCATCCCGACGCTTGTCGATCACTACGGCGTGTCGGTGTCGGCCGCCTACGAGATCATCGTCAACGCCATCAACCACCTCGGCTGCTGACGGAGCTACTTCTTGGCGGCGGCCTTCTTCGCCGTCTTCTTGGCCGGTGACTTCTTGGCCGTCTTCTTGGCCGGCGTCTTCTTCGCCGCCGACTTCTTGGCGGTGGACTTCTTGGCGGTGGACTTCTTGGCCTGACCGTCACCCGACGAGTCGCCTCCGCCGCGGCGGGCTTTCACGCTGGCCTCGAGCTTGGCCAACAAATCCGAGACATCCTCCGTCTCGTCGAGCTCCTGCGGCTCGGCCTCCTCGGTGGTGAACGCTTCGCCGCCTTGCAGTTTGGCTTCCACCAGCTCGCGAAGCTCTTCCTGATAGGTGTCCTCGAAGCGCTCCGGGTGGAAGTCGTCGGTCATCGACTCCACCACCTGGCCGGCCATCTTCAACTCGGCGGGTTTGATCTCGACTTCCTTGTCCAGCACCGGGAAGTCGGGATCGCGAATCTCGTCGGGCCACAGCAGCGTGTGGATGACCATCACGTCGCGCTTGCTGAAATCCTTGACCCGCAAGGCGGCCAGCCGCGTCTTGTTGCGCAGCGCGAAGTGCACGATGGCGACCCGGTCGGTCTGCGCCAGCGTCTTGGCCAGCAGCACGTAGGATTTCGTCGACTTGCCTTCGGGCTCGAGGTAGTAGCTGCGGTCGTACATCAGCGGGTCGATGTCGCTGGCGGGCACGAATTCGACGACCTCGATCTCGCGGCTGCGTTCCTCCGGCAGCGTCGCGAGGTCTTCGTCGGTGATCACCACCATGTGACCGTCGTCGGATTCGTAGGCACGAGCGATGTCGCGGTACTCGACGACCTCCCCGCACACCTCGCAGACCCGCTTGTAGCGGATCCGTCCGTTGTCCTTGGCGTGTACCTGGTGAAACTTGACGTCGTGGTCCTGGGTCGCGCTGTAGACCTTGACAGGCACGTTTACCAGTCCGAAGGAGATCGAGCCCTTCCAAATGGACCGCATAGGCCCAGTATTCCCCAATCAGTTAGCCGCCATGCGTCGATAACGGGGGCGCGCCGGCCGCGGCGGCGTCCCTGGTCGCGCGATCGGGCAGGTCAGCACCCGCGCGGGCCACCGTCAGCGCCGACGACAACGCGGCCGTCTGCAATACCTCCGTCAGCGCGTCGATCGTGATCGCGCGCAGTTCGCGGCGCTTGTCGGCGCCCAGCAGATTGAGCGTCCACAACGCGTCGATCAACCCCGTCATGAACGCATCGCCCGCACCGAGGGTGTCCACGACGTCGACCCGGCGGGCGGCCACCCGCGCCGCACCCGCCGCGCACAGCGCGAACGCCCCGCGCTCACCCATCGTCACCGCGACGATCGCAGGGCCGAGGTCCAGCCACGTCTGCGCCACCTGCTCGAGGGTGCGGTTCGGATCGATCCAGCGCAAGTCCTCGTCGCTGACCTTCACCACATCGGCCCGCTCGACCAGACGGTCGATGCGGCGACGCGCCTGCTCGTCGTCTTCGATCAGCGCCGGGCGCACGTTCGGATCGAACGTGATGGTGGCCGACACGTGATAGGTGTCGAGCAGCGCCGCGGTCGCACGGCACCCGGGTTCCAGAATGGCCGCGATCGACCCCGTGTGCGCCACCAGCGGCGGTGCCACCTCGGGGGTGCCGGTCAACTGCCAGTCGATGTCGAAGACGTATTGTGCCGAGCCGTCCTCGTCCAGTGTCGCCAGCGCGGTGGGCGTCCGCTCGGCCGTCGTGCTACCCGAAACCAGCTCCACCCCAGAATTTTTCACGTACTCGATGATTCGACGACCGCGGGCGTCGTCGCCGATGTGGGTGAGAAAGTCCACGCCGCGGCCCAGCCGCGCCAGGCCGACCGCGACGTTGAGCGGGCTGCCGCCGACATGCTCGCCGATGACCTGGCCGTCGCGCTCGACGATGTCGATCAACGCCTCACCGATGACCAGTGCCCGCTGCTGTCCGCCCGCTGCGCTCATGACGCCGACTCCTTCTGCATCAGGGCCTCAAGGGTCGCTCGCGCACCGTCGCGGTGCAACGACCCCAACGCCCAGGTGTACGCCTCGACGAACCGGCCTGAGGAGGCGAGATCACCGAACACATCGGTGTTTTCGATGAAGGCCGTCGGATTGTCCCGCTGTTGACGGGCGAGCGGCACCAGTATGTCGGCGAGTTGGTCCTGGACGTCGATCGGCTCGCCCTGTTCGTCGACGCCCTCGGCGTAGCGCGCCCAACTGGCGACCGTCGCCGCCGACAATCGGATCGGGCCGTCGGTGGCCAGGTTGGCGCGGATCACCGGAAGCAGCCACTTGGGAATGCGGTCCGAGGACCCGAAGCAGAGCCGGGCCACGGTGTCGCGCACACCGGGATTGGCGAATCGCTCGATCAGGGTCTTCTTGTATTCGGGTAGGTCGATGCCCGGCACCGGCAACAGCGTCGGTGTCGCCTCCTCGTCCATGTAGCGCATCAGGAACTCGGCGAACAGCGGGTCGCTCGCGGCGTCGTGCACGAACCGGTAGCCGGCGAGATAGGCAAAATAGCACAGACATTGGTGGCTGGCGTTGAGCAGCCGCAGCTTCATCAACTCATACGGGCGCACATCGTCGACCAGAAGAACGTCGACGTCCTCATACGGTGGCCTGCCGTCGGAGAAGTCGTCTTCGAGCACCCACGAGGTGAACGGTTCGGCGACCACCGGCCAAGCGTCGGCGACGCCGAACTCGGCGGCCAGATTCTCGATCACCTCGGGCGTGGTGACCGGGGTGATGCGGTCGACCATCGAATTGGGAAACCGGGTGTTGGCCTCGATCCACTGGCCCAGGCCGGGGTGCACGCGCTCGGCGAAGGCGCTGAACGTCTGCCGCGCGACCTCGCCGTTGCCCTCGATGTTGTCGCACGACACGATCGTCGGCGACTTCAACCCGCGGTCCCTGCGGCGCGCCAGCGCCTCGGCCACCAGACCGAACACGCTGATGTCGTCGGGGCCGATGTTGTCGATGTTGTAGCCGCCTTCGGTGATGGTCAGCGAGATGATGCGGGTGGTCGGGGCGGCGAGCAGTTCGATGACGGCCTCGGGGTCGTCGGGTGCGTAGCGGTAGTCGACGATCGATCCGATGACGCGCGGCTGGCGGCTGCCGTCGGGCTTCTCCAGGATCAACGTGTACAGCCCGTCTTGGGCTTGGAGCACTTCCTTCATCTTGCGGTCGGCCGGCATCACGCCGACGCCGCAGATGCCCCACTCCTTGGTGCCCATCTCCAGCAGCCGGTCGATATACATCGCCTGATGAGCCCGGTGAAATCCACCGACCCCGAAATGCACGATGCCGATGCCCACGTCATTTCGGTCGTAGGTCGGTTTGGCGATGGGGATCTCGTCCAGGTTCGCTGCTGAGAGTGTTGTGTGCGTCACAGCCTCCATGCTAACGTGATGAGCATCTACTCGCACCCCTGAGCAAAAGTTCACAGGGGACGGACAGAAACGGCAGGTCCAGGCAGTGTCGACGTCGACAGAGACCGTTGCGGGATCCGGTGCCGCGCCGGAAGATCTCCGTCTCGCGCTGCGAGCGGCGACGCTCTACTACCTCGACGGGCTGACCCAGGCGCAGATCGCCGGCCGGCTCGGCGTGTCCCGGCCGACCGCCGGCCGCCTGATCGCCCGCGCCAAGGCCAGGGGACTGGTCCGCATCGAAGTCGTGGTGCCGCCGGACATCCGCGACAACCTGCACGCCGAGGAGGAGCACGAACTCGAGCAGCGGTTCGGGCTCGTCGAGGCGGTCGTCGCGGGCCACGGCGTCGACGTCGGCGCACCGGGACGGCCGGGTGCATACGCCAGCGTCGGGCGCGCGGCGGCGGCCCTGCTGACCCGCCGCCTGGCGCCGACCGACGTCATGGGTTTCACGTGGGGCCCAGAGACGGTCGCGGTGGCCAACGCATTGACCCCCGGCGCGGCGAGCTGCCGCGCGGTGGTTCAGCTCGACGGCGCCATGTCGACCGCGGCCTATCAGACCGGCACCGAGTTCATCCTGGGCCGCTGCGCGGATGTGCTTCGCGCCGAGACCATCCGGCTGCCCGCACCGCTGTACGCCGACCCGTCGACGGTGGCGTCGATGCGCAGCGACTCGGTGATCTCGCGGACGCTGGAGGCGGGTAGGCGCGCTGACCTGATGATCTTCGGCATCGGTGCCGCGTCCACGGCGGGCACCCTGTTCGAGGGCAGCTATATCGACGTCCGGATGCTCGACGAACTCGTATCCCGTGGCGCCGTCGGCGAAATCGGCGGCCGGTTCTTCGACGCCGACGGCGAGCCCGTCGACACCGAGTTGCAGCAGCGCGCGGTGTCGGTGCCGCTCGAAGACATCAAGGCCTGCGCGAAGACCATCTTGATCTCCAGCGGCGCGGCCAAGCACCAGGCCACCCTCGCCGCGCTGCGCGGGAAGCTCGCCCGATTGTTGGTTTGCGATATCGACTGTGCCCGTTGGCTCTTGGCGCAGCAATAGGGAGGTGAAGGTGAAAAGGTTACAACGATCACTACGCCGGCTGGCCTTGTGTGCGGCTGCGTCCGGCTTGGTTCTCACCGCCGGCTGCGCTGGGGCGGGAACGTTCGGGGCATCGGGTGACACGGTCACGATCGCGATGGTGTCGAACTCGCAGATGACCGACGCGCGCGAGCTGTCGTCGAAGTTCGAAGAGGCCAACCCCGGCATCAAGCTGCGGTTCATCACGCTGTCGGAGAACCAGGCCCGCGCGAAGATCACCGCGTCGACGGCGATGGGCGGCAAGGAATTCGACGTCGTGATGATCAGCAACTACGAGACGCCGCAATGGGCCGAGAACGGTTGGCTGACCAACCTTTCCGACTACGCGAAGAACACACCGGGGTACGACGAGGACGACTTCATCCCGTCGCTTCGCGAATCGCTTTCGTATGAGGGCAACATGTACTCGGTGCCGTTCTACGGCGAGTCGTCGTTCTTGATGTACCGCAAGGACCTTTTCGACGCGGCCGGGATCACGGTACCCAAACAGCCGACGTGGCAGCAGGTCGCCGAGTGGGCCAAGCAGATGAACGGTCCCGACATGGTCGGAATCTGCCTGCGCGGCAAGCCGGGCTGGGGCGAGGTGTTGGCGCCGCTGGACACCGTCATCAACACCTTCGGCGGTCGCTGGTTCGACATGGACTGGAACGCGCAACTGAACAGTCCGGAGGTCGAGAAGGCCGTTCAGTTCTACGTCGATACCGTCCGTGAGTACGGCGAACCGAGCGCGGCGGCAAGCGGATTCGGCGAATGCGCGACGCAGTTCTCGCAAGGCCGCACAGCGATGTGGTACGACGCCACCTCCGCGGTCTCGGTTCTGGAGGACCCCGCGTCGTCGACCGTGGTCGGCAAGGTCGGCTACGCGATGGCGCCCACCGTGGAGAAGCCGAACTCCGGATGGCTCTACACCTGGTCGCTGGGCATCCCGGCGAGCAGCGACAACAAGGATGCCGCATGGAAGTTCATCTCCTGGATGACCGACAAGAACTACATCAAACTGGTCGGCGAGGAACTCGGCTGGGCCCGGGTGCCGCCCGGCAGCCGGCTGTCGACCTACGAGATCCCCGAGTATCAGGAGGCCTCAAAGGCTTTCGGGCAGGTGACTTTGGACTCCATTGAAGGCGCCAACCCGCTCAAGCCGACGGTGCAACCCGTCCCGTACACCGGCGTGCAGTTCCTGGCCATCCCAGAGTTCCAGGACCTCGGTACCAGGGTCAGCCAGCAGATCAGCTCCGCCATCGCCGGCGGCCAGTCGGTGAAAGACGCGCTGGAGCAGTCGCAGAAGTACGCAGAAGTGGTCGGTCGCAGTTATCAGGAGAAGTCATGACAACGAGCCAAGTAGGCACGGCGCGCCCGGCTGAGACCGAGGCCGAACACGTCGCGCGAATCAAGGAGACACAGGACGTCGGGGTCTCGAGGGCCGAAGGTTGGCGCAGGCGTGGACCGCTGCTGCCCGCGCTGATCTTCATGATCCTCATCACGCAGATCCCGTTCCTGTTCACGCTGTACTACTCGACGCTGTCGTGGAACCTGGTGCGGCCGGGCTCGCGCCAGTTCGTCGGGCTGCAGAACTACATCGACGTCGTGCAGGACCGCACGTTCTGGCAAGTGGCCTTCAACTCGGTGTGGTTCATCGTGGTGACGGTCCTGATATCGATCGTGCTTGGCCTGCTGCTGGCGCTGCTGCTGGACCGGGTATTCCTCGGCCGCGGTGTCGTGCGCACACTTCTCATCACACCCTTCCTCGTGACACCCGTTGCGGGAGCGTTGATGTGGAAGACGGCCATGCTCGATCCGGTGTTCGGCATCGTGAACTGGCTGCTGCCCGGCGAGGGGATCGATTTCGTGAGCAGCTTCCCGCGCACGTCGATCATCGTCGCCCTGGTGTGGCAGTGGACACCGTTCATGATGCTGCTGATCCTCGCCGGCCTTCAGTCGATGCCGCGAGACATCCTGGAGGCCGGTCGAGTCGACGGTGCCGGAGCGTTCCAGCTCTTCCGCGAGTTGACGCTCCCGCACCTTCGGCGGTTCATCGAACTGGGCGCGGTGCTCGGCGCGATCTATCTGGTCAACACGTTCGACCAGATCTACATGATGACGCAGGGCGGCCCTGGCACCGACAGTGCCAACCTGCCGTTCTACATCTACCAGCGCGCGTTCCTCGGCTTCGACATCGGCCAGGCCGCCGCGATGGGCGTCATCGTCGTCATCTTCACGATGATCATCGCCAGCTTCGCGTTGAGGTTGATCTTCAAATCGTTCACCGGCAAGGAAGAGGCAGCCTGATGAGCACTTCTGTTCCGCAAGCCTCGACCACCAAGGCGGCTGAAACCACCGGCGCGCCAACGGTCAAGGCGAAGGTCAAGCGGCGCAAGTTCGATCCGTGGGGCGCCGTCGCGTGGATCGTCGGGCTCGGGTTCTTCTTCCCGGTGTTCTGGATGGTGCTGACCGCCTTCAAGCAGGAGGTCGACGCCTACACCACGACGCCGAAGATCTTCTTCGTGCCGACACTCGACGAGTTCAAGGCGGTGTTCAACCAGGGCGTGGGAACGGCGCTGATGAATTCGCTGTTCGCGACGACGGTTTCGACCATCCTGGTTCTCGCGCTCGGCATTCCGGCCGCGTTCGCGCTGTCACTGAAGCCGGTGCGTAAGACGCAGGACGCGTTGTTCTTCTTCATGAGCACCAAGATGCTGCCGGTCGTCGCGGCGATCATCCCGCTGTACGTCATCGTGTCCAACATCGGGATGCTGGACAACATCTGGGCGCTGATCATCCTCTACACGGCGATGAATCTGCCCATCGCGGTGTGGATGATGCGGTCCTTCTTCCTGGAGGTGCCCGGCGAATTGCTGGAGGCAGCAAGCCTCGACGGGGCGAGCACCTGGCGTGCGATGCGCGAGGTGATCCTGCCGCTGGTGTCGCCCGGTATCGCGGCCACGGCGTTGATCTGCGTGATCTTCGCCTGGAACGAGTTCTTCTTCGCAGTGAATCTGACTGCGGTGCAAGCACAGACGATGCCGGTCTTCCTGGTGGGCTTCATCGCGGGTGAGGGCCTGTACTGGGCCAAGCTGTGCGCGGCGGCGACGATGGCCGCGCTGCCGGTTGTTCTCGCGGGCTGGGTCGCGCAGAACAAGCTGGTTCGTGGACTGTCCTTCGGCGCAATCAAGTAAGGGAAAGGCAAGACTCATGGCGGAAATCACGTACGACAACGCCTCGTGCATCTACGAGGGCTCCGACAAGCTCGCGGTGGACTCGCTGAACCTGGATATCGACGACGGTGAGTTCGTGGTGCTGGTCGGGCCGTCGGGCTCGGGCAAGAGCACGGCGCTTCGTATGCTCGCCGGCCTGGAGGACATCGACGAGGGCAGCATCTCGATCGGCGGCAGGGACATGACCGGTGTGCCGTCGAAGGACCGCGACATCGCGATGGTGTTCCAGAACTACGCGCTGTATCCGAACAAGACGGTCGCCGAGAACATGGGGTTCGCGCTCAAGCTGCGCGGCGTGCCCGCCGCCGAACGGCGCAAGAAGGTCGAAGAGGCCGCGAAGATCCTTGACCTGACCCAGTTCCTGGACCGCAAGCCGGCCAAGCTGTCTGGCGGCCAGCGCCAGCGCGTTGCGATGGGCCGCGCGATCGTGCGCGAGCCGCAGGTGTTCTGCATGGACGAGCCGCTGTCGAACCTGGACGCCAAGCTGCGCGTGCAGACCCGCACGCAGATCGCCGCGCTGCAGCGGCGGCTGGGCACCACCACCGTCTACGTCACCCACGACCAGGTGGAGGCGATGACGATGGGTGACCGGGTGGCCGTGCTGCGCAACGGCAAGCTGCAGCAGTTCGCGTCGCCGAACGAGCTGTATGACCGGCCGATCAACTCGTTCGTGGCCGGCTTCATCGGCTCGCCCGCGATGAACCTGGTCACGCTGCCGATCACCAGCGAGGGTGTACGTGTCGGCGACAACTCGACGCTGGAGCTGGAGCGCGACCAGTTGACGATGCTCGGCGAGGCGGGCCTGAAGGAGGTCACCATCGGCATCCGGCCCGAGCAGCTGGAGCTCGCAACAACGGGTGGCGTCGAGGTCGTCATCGACCTGGTCGAGGACCTGGGCAGCGAGGCGTGGGTGTACACGCACGCCGCGTCGGGCTCGGGCGTGGAGCTGGTGGCGCGGTCGAATCCGCGCACGGCGCCCAAGCTCGCCGAGACCGTGCGGCTGCGCAAGGCGCCCGACGGCGTGGTGCATCTGTTCCACCCCGAGACCGGCGAGCGCATCGGCTAGCCGCCTCGTTTCGCCCACCTGGCTAGCCGCGCCCGGTCCCGCGCGAACGTGCAGCCTCTGCGACTTCTCGCCCGATTTTTAGCAGAAGCTGCACGTTCGGCGGTCGGTGAATCGCGGGCTCGCTGTGAAACGGGTATTACGTTGGCGTGGTGGATCGAATCGGCCGGGTCAAGCTGACCAACCCGGACAAGGTGCTCTACCCCGCGACGGGTACCACCAAGGGCGAGGTGTTCGACTACTACGTCGCCATCGCCGAGGTGATGATCCCGCACATCGCCGGCCGCGCCGTCACCCGCAAGCGCTGGCCCAACGGCGTCGATGACCTGTCGTTCTTCGAGAAGCAACTGGCCAGCTCGGCGCCGGACTGGCTGAGCCGCGAGAGCGTGAAGCACTCGTCGGGCACCACCACCTACCCGATCATCGACACCGTCGAAGGCATGGCCTGGATCGCTCAGCAGGCCGCGCTGGAAGTACACGTGCCGCAGTGGAAGTTCGTCGACGGGCGGCCCGGCCCGGCGACGCGGCTGGTGTTCGACCTCGACCCCGGCGAGGGTGTCTCGATGGCGCAGATGTGCGAGGTCGCGACCGCCGTGCGCGAGCTGATGACCGACATCGGCCTGACGGTCTATCCGGTCACCAGCGGCAGCAAGGGCTTGCACCTGTACGCCCCGCTGGAGACCCCGGTCAGCTCACGCGGGGCGGTGGCGCTCGCGAAACGCGTTGCGCAGCAACTGGAAAAGGAAATGCCGAAGCTCGTCACGGCGACGATGACGAAGAGCCTGCGCACCGGCAAGGTGTTCGTCGACTGGAGCCAGAACAGCGGGTCGAAGACGACGATCGCGCCGTACTCGCTGCGCGGACGCGAACAGCCGACGGTCGCCGCCCCGCGCACGTGGGACGAAATCGAAGACCCCGATCTGCGGCACCTCCGGTTCGACGAGGTGCTCGAACGCGTCGCCGAACAGGGCGACCTGCTCGAGGGGTTGGACGAAGCGGTGCCCATCCCGGACCGGCTGACGAAGTACCGCAGCATGCGCAACCCGACGAAAACACCGGAGCCGGTGCCGGAATCGCCGCCGAAGACCGGCAACAACGACAAATTCGTCATCCAGGAGCACCACGCCCGTCGGCTGCACTACGACCTGCGGCTGGAACGCGACGGCGTACTGGTGTCGTGGGCGGTGCCGAAGAACCTGCCCGAGTCGCCTGCGGTGAACCATCTCGCCGTGCACACCGAAGACCACCCGATGGAATACCTGACGTTCGAGGCGACGATTCCGAAGGGGGAGTACGGCGCCGGCAAGATGTTCATCTGGGACACCGGCACATACGAGACCGAGAAGTTCAACGACAACCCGCCCGACGGTCCGGCCAAGGGCGGCGAGGTGATCGTCACGCTTCACGGCGACAAGATCGACGGGCGCTACGCGTTGATCCAGACCGACGGCAAGAACTGGCTGGCGCATCGGATGAAGGACCAAAAGCGTCCGACCGCAGCCGATCTCGCGCCGATGCTGTCCACCGAAGGCTCCGTCGCCAGGCTGAAGAAGACGCAGTGGGCGTTCGAGGGCAAATGGGACGGCTATCGCGTGCTCCTCGAGGCGAACCACGGCAAGCTGTGCGTGCGGTCGCGGCGCGGGCGCGACGTCACCGGCGAGTTCCCCCAATTCAAGGCTATCGCAGCTGATCTCGCCGACCACTACGTGATTCTCGACGGCGAAGCGGTGGCGCTCGACGAGTCCGGGGTGCCGAGCTTCGGCGAAATGCAGAACCGCGCGCGCTCCACCCGCGTCGAGTTCTGGGCGTTCGACATCCTGTACCTCGACGGGCGATCGCTGTTGCGCGCCAAGTACGACGACCGCAGACGCATCCTGGAGACCCTGGCCGAGGGCGGCGGGCTGATCGTTCCGGAGCAACTGCCCGGCGACGGGCCCGAGGCGCTCGAACACGCGCGCGAGCGCGGGTGGGAAGGGGTGATCGCGAAGAAGCGGGATTCCACCTACCAGCCCGGCCGACGGTCGTCGTCGTGGATCAAGGACAAGATCTGGAACACCCAGGAGGTTGTCATCGGTGGCTGGCGCGAGGGCACCGGCGGCCGCAGCAGCGGCATCGGGTCGCTGGTGCTCGGCATCCCCGCCGACGGCGGGCTCGATTACGTCGGGCGGGTCGGCACCGGCTTCACCGAGAAGGACCTCGCCAACCTGAAGAAGGCGTTGAAGCCGCTGCACACCGACGAATCCCCGTTCAACGCACCGCTTCCCAATCCGGATGCCAAGGGTGTGACGTTCGTGCGGCCCGAGCTGGTCGGCGAGGTCCGCTACAGCGAGCGGACTTCAGACGGCAGGCTGCGCCAGGCCAGCTGGCGCGGCCTGCGGCCGGACAAGACGCCCGACGAAGTCGTCTGGGAGTAATCGCTTCTACTGCAACGCCTTTCGCCCGTCGGTGAACCGTTCGACGAGCAGAAAAAGACGCTCCGACTCGTGGTCCGGGCGGAGTCGGCCGGCGCGGCTGAGGGTCACCAACCCGTGCAACGCGGCGAAGAACACCTCGGTGAGCCCGTCGGCGTCCTGGTCGTCGGCGACCAGCGTGACCGCCTGACGAAGCTCGGCGAACGACGTCTTCAGCGCAGCGGGCGTGTCTTCGGCGGCGAAGCGCAATGCGGTCGTGCGGGTGAACATCGCGTCGTAAACCGCCGGGTGGTCGCGGGCGAAGTCGAGGTAGGCGCGCGCGACGCTGAGCAGCGCGCCGCGAGGGGTGTCGGCGCCGGAGCGGGCGGCCCGGACCGCTTCGGCGAGTTCGTCGAACCCGTCGATCGCGATGGCGTCGGCGATCTGATCCATGCCGGCGAAGTGCTTGTACAGCACCGGCTGGCTGTACTCGATCTCGGTGGACAGCCGCCGTGTGGTGACGGCGTCCCAGCCTTCGGATTCGGCCAGCCTGCGGGCCGTCGAGATGATCAGCTGTCTGCGGGCGGCGCGGTCCCGCTCTCGGCGGTCTTGGATGGCCATGCCTGGATGCTATCACCGCTAGGAACACTAGCACCGCTATTGACATCGGCTCGGCCGAGGGTTAGCGTTGCTAGCACCTGCGCTGGAGGAGTTTTCATGACGTTGGATCTCATTACCCGGGCCGCCGCATTGGTCGCGGTGCTCGGCACCGCGGTGGTCTACGGCACCGACGTTTTCTGCGCGGTCGTGCTGCGACCCGCCTTGGCGGCGGTCGACGATCGTGCACTGGTCGCGGTGTCCGGCAGCGTGCACCGTTACGGCGATCGGCGAATGCCGCTGCCAGGGGCGCTCGGAGGGATCGCCGCTGGGGTGACCGCGGTGCTCGCCGCGTTCGCCGGGCAGTGGGCGCAGGCGATCGCTGCGGGGGTTGCTTTCGTCCTGCTGTTGACGTGGATCGGGCTCTATGCACGGGTGAGCGCGCCGATCAACCGCCAGCTGACAGCCGCCGCCGACGCCGGCCGGACGCCATCTAATGGCCGTGCGCTGCAAGCGAAATGGGACTCGATCATCGTCGCGCGCGCTGTACTCCAAGGTCTTGCGGTGTTCGCGCTGTGCATGGCGCTGGTGGTGTGATGCTTGCGCTCAGGATCTATACGCTGCGAACACCGGAAGCTCTGCAGCGGTATGGGACCGTTCACTGGGCTCGCCATCTGGCGACCTTCACGATATTCGGGGTTACCACCCACGGGGTGTGGACCGAGCGATCGGGCGGCGAGAATCGGCTTGTCGCGCTTATTCGTTACCCACGCGGCGCCGACCCGCAACACCTCACGCGGCACGTCATGGCCAGCCCGGAATTCGCCGCCGACATGGACGGCTTCAACGTCGACGACATCGTCGACGTGCAATCGATATCGCTTGATCCGACGTCGTTCTCACCAATTCACCGGCGACCGCAGGAGTGCTCGACATGACCGTCACCTACATCGGCTATACGTTGGCCGGCCTTATCGCTGCGGCCATCATCTTCATCGGCGCCCGATTCATCTTGGCGCCGCGCGTTGCCGCCGCCGGCTACGGGGTGCAAACCGACCTCCGCCACTCGGGCAGCGGCGCGTATCTCAGCGTCAAGGGCGTGCGCGACATCGCCTCGGGGTTGTTCGTCATCATTCTGATGGCGGCCGGCGCGACGCAGCTGCTCGGCTGGATGATACTGGCCGCCACCGTCATTCCGGTCGCCGACGCCGCGATCGTGTTACGCAACGACGGTTCCAAGGCGATCGCCTGGGGAGTCCACGGCCTCACCGCCGGCGTCATGCTCGTGACATCCACGCTCCTGCTCATACCGTAGACCGCGGCTGGCTTGTCAGTGGCCGCGCCTAGTGTCCGGCGCATGACGCAATTCGATGCGATCTCGACCGCAAACCTGGTTCCCACCCCCGAGCTGGTCGAGCGATTGATAGAGGAGAAGCCGAGGTGCTGGTCGTGGGCGGCCTTCGTTTCGGTGCTTTTTCAGCGGTGGGCGGCTGTTGAAGAACGAAAAGTGCGACAGGTGCTCGGCGCGCGCTCCCCGACGGGTCCGCACTTGAATACGGGCCACGCCGTCAAGGAATTCGTGTCGAGGCACATGCGCGACTGCGATGACCTGACCAAGCAATGTCATGCCTTACTGGCAGACCCCAGCTTCAGAGATGCCTTCGGCGCTCCTGACGATGAAAGCACGGCCGACGCCGCAGGGATAGTGCGGGCCGCGAACCGCGTCGGCGACTTCTATGTCAGATTTCTCGAGTTGGCCGAAGAGTGCCAAAGGTGTTCGGTGCCGGAGCAATACACGGAGTTCATGGATGATTGCACGCGGTGGATGAATCTGCCGCTGCACGATTTCGGAGAGTTCCTCAACGACGTCTTGATGGCGTTCGAGGAGCTTCAGCGGCGCGTGGCCTTAGGGGAACGCTACATCCGCCTCGATCCGGTCTCGCTGCCGATGACCACCGATGACCAATTGATCTGGTCAATCATGGATCGGCTCAGGGCCATCAACTAAACACCTTATCGGCGCGGGGATATCAACGCCGTCGGAACCGACATCCCGAGATCACGGTGCCGGAGCGTGGTGATGCGGCGACCCGGCTGCACCGCGTCTTTGACCGGCGTCGCGGCCGCACCGAAAAACGCGGCGGCGGCGTCGATATCGGCGACGACGTAGGTGATACCCCACAGTGTCGACGGCCCGTCGCTTGCGGTCGTCGGCGAGCCGACGGCCTCGACGATCACCTCGCCGAACCGGAAGAAGACCTGACGGATGGGTCGCCCGCCGAGTTCGCCCTCGCGTTGACGGCGCGGCCGCACACCGATCGCGGCCAGCGATTCGACCGTCCTGTCCAGATCGGGCGACATCAGCACCACGTGGTCGATCGCGGTGACCCCGTTGGCGTGCGTTCCCGGTTCGGCGACCGCCGCGTCCGATCGCGCCGTCGGGATGCCATCGATGTCGAACGCGTCAAGCAGTCCCCGCAGTGACCACCCGACGATGCCGGCGCCGCGTTCGCGCCCGACCAGCTGGATTCGAACGCCACCCACCTGGCACACGGCGTTCGAGACGGTGAATCCGGCGGCTGTCCAGGCCTCGACGGGATCGGCGACGTCCAGCGCGTCGACGGTGACGGTCACGAGCGGTGAGAGTACGCGCACCGCCGCGCTGGGCGGTCGCTTAGCATCACCTGCATGAGCAACGTATCGGTCATCACTGGCGGTGCAGGCGGCATGGGGCTTGCCACGGCCAAGGTTGTCGGCAACGACCACAGCCTCGTCATCTGCGACGTCCGCCAGGACCGGCTCGACGCCGCGGCAAGCGCACTCGACGCCCTCGGCATCGCCTATCAGGCCGTCAACTGCGATGTCACCGACCGGCGGGCCGTCGTCGACCTCTTCGACGTCGCCTCCGGGCTGGGCCGCATCGCCTCGGTCATCCATACCGCCGGCGTCAGCCCGTCGATGGGATCCGCCGAATACGTGATGCGTACCAACGCGATCGGCACACTCAACGTCAACGAATGCTTCTTCGACATCGCCGCCGAAGGAGCGGCGATCGTCAACGTCGCTTCGATGGCAGCGCATCTGCTGCCCGAAAACATGGTTCCGACAGATCGATTCCCGCAGGCGCTGAAGGACCAGGAGGCGTTCATGAAGGACATGCTGGCGGCGTGCAGCATCGTTCCCGAAGAGATGCAGTCCGGCATCGCCTACGCGGTCAGCAAGAGCTTCGTGCGGTGGTACGCCGTCGCACAGTGTGAACGGTTCAACGGCAAGGGACTTCGCGTCGTTTCGGTGTCGCCGGGCTCGATCGACACCGAGATGGGCAGGCTGGAGGCCGACGCGGGGGCGGGCGCTTTGGTCGCCGATGCGGCCGTGCCGCGCTGGGGTAAGCGCGAGGAGATGGCCGACCTGCTGGCGTTCTGTGCGAGCGACAAAGCCGGATATCTCACCGGCACCGACATTTTGAACGACGGCGGCGTCGTCGCTTCGGTGACGGAGCGGGCCAGACAGTCCGCGGACAGCTAGCGAGCGTGCGCAAACGCCTGGATTCACACGGCGTGTCGCCCGCAGACACGCACCCTCGCGGCGAAGGGGAGGGACACTCTCGCTCGCGGGAAAGGGGACCACTCTAAGTGCGAGTCCACTGCTGGGTGAGGCGGAACAGGTACACCAACGGCGGCAACACGACCACCCCGGCCAGCGCAACCACGATCAACAGTCCGACCAGCGTGGCGTCGGCGCCTGCGGCGTCGTTGATGGTCAGCTGATCGACGAGCATCCAGGGATACTGCCCGACGCCCCAGCCGGTCACCACAGCGGCGACCGCTGCTACGGCCGCGACCCGCGCCCAGCCAAATTGCTTGCGGTACACCAGCACAAGGGTCGCCAACCCCGCGATCGCGGCGACCACCAGTAGGGGAGCGGCGGCGGTGCGCAGGCCGTGGCTGAGCGTGGGCGCGTCGTGCCACACCGGATACAAACCGGCGAAGACGACACCGCCCGCGACGACGCCGACCGCCAACGTGCGCTTGCGCAGACGCAACGCCAGCTCGGTGCTGCCGGCGCGGTCGGCGTCGGCGGTCAGGAACACCCCGGCGAGGAAGATGCATGTCGCGACGGCCAGGCAGCCGCCGACCAGCGAGGTCGGGTTGATCCAGGAGCCGATGGGATCGCCGTAACCCTCGGCGGGCACCCGGCCCGAGGCGATGGCCCCCGCCGCCGCGCCGAGGAAGAACGGCGTGATCACCGACGAAGAGGCGAAGATCGCCCCGAACAGCCGCGCCTGAGCAAACGTCTCAGAGTACTTGCGAAACGCAAAGCTCGCCCCGCGCAACACGATTCCGGCCAGCGCCAGGCTGAGAGGGATGAACAGTGTGGTGGTCGCGGCCGCGAATGCGCTTGGAAAGCCCGTCCACCAGATCACCAGAATGTAGATCAGCCACACATGATTGGCCTCCCACACAGGCCCGATACTGGTGTCGACCAGGGTGCGCAGATCGCTGCCGCGCGAGTCGAATCCGGCCGTGAGATCGTAGAAGCCCGAGCCGAAGTCGGCGCCTGCGAACAACGCGTAGACCACCACGCCGAGGAACATCGCCATCGCCACCACCGTCGCGAGGGTCATGTCACCGAGTCCTCCCGCGGCGGCCCGTACGGGCTGGGCAGGTCGGCCTCACCGGCGCGCCAGCGTCTGGCCATGGACCGCAACACGATCCAGGCCCCGACCGTCATGCCGACATAGATGACCAGGACGGCGCTGTAGCTCCACCACAGCCCGGTCATCGTGGTCGCCGCGTCGGGCGTGCGCAGTATGTGCCACACCGTCCACGGTTGGCGGCCCACTTCGGTTGCGGTCCAACCGAATTCCACTGCCAGGATGGCCAACGGGCCAGCGATCACGGCGAACCGCAGGAACCACCGGTTGTCCAGCAGATCGCGGCCGCGCCAGCGCAGCAACCAGTACAGCAGGACACCGGCTGCCAGCGCCGTGCCGATGACCACCATCGACTGAAACGACAGGTGCGTGATGTTGACCGGCGGCCAGTCCTGCCTCGGTACGGTGTCGAGCCCGGGAACAGGCGCGTCGAAAGAGTTGCGTGCGATGATCGACCCGAGCCGCGGGATCTCCAGCGCGCCGTGCACCTCGCCGTCGACCAGCACGCCGCCGAGCCGGAACGGGGCAGGCCCTTCGGTGGTCTCGGCCAATTCGAACGCGGCCAGCTTGGCCGGCTGGCTGTCGTGGATCCGCATGCCGAGCACGTGACCGATCAGGGGCTGCGCGATCGCCGCCACCGACGCGAAGACGAACGGCACCGTGAAGCCGAGCCGGTGATGCGCGTCGTCGCGGCCCCGCAGCAGACCGGCCGCATACACCCCGGCCACGACCAGCCCGACGACCATGAACGCCGCCACCCACATGTGCAGGAACTGCAGCCAGACCCCGTCGTTGAACATGGCCCGCCACGGATTGACGTCGGTCACCTCGCCGTCGCGGATCGAGAACCCGGCCGGGTTGTTCATCCATGCGTTGACCGAGACCACGCAGAACGTGCCGACGATGCCGGAGACCCCCATCGGGATCAGCATCGCCAGGTGCAGTCGAGGCGGCATCCGGCCCCAGCCGTACAGGTAGATCCCCAAGAAGATCGCCTCGACGAAGAACGACAGCCCCTCGAACGCGAACGGCAGGCCGAGCACGTCGCCGAAGCGGCCCATCAGGCCCGGCCACAGCAGGCCCATCTCGAAGCTGAGGACCGTGCCCGAAACCGCACCGATGGCGAACAACACCGCCGATACCTTTGCCCAGCGTTTGGCCAGCCCGAGCGCCACCGGGTCGTCGCGCACGATGCCGCGCCGGTGCACCACGTAGATGATGGTCGGAAAGGCGACGCCGAAGCACGCCAGGATGATGTGAAAGCCCAGCGAGACCGCCATCTGCTGCCGCGCGGGCAACAGGCCGGGAGGATCCGCCAGGAGTAGCACCGCGTCGCTGAATGCCACAGCCATCGACGCTACGCCTTTAGCCCTGGTAGCGACGCATTCGCAGCGGCATCCACACCGCGTGTGGTAACTGCTTCAGAAAGTGCACGGAAGGGTACGTTGATTTGCATAGCGGAGCTGAGCTGGCGAGCTCCATCGATATCCACTTTCAGCAGGTGAGTGACATAGATACCGGCGCACAAGTGATCCACAGAGCCGAACGGACCAAGGTCGAACTGTCGGACGCCCTCGAGATCCGCGCGGCGCTGGAACAAGCCTATGGGGTGCGCCTGCGTCTGCACGAGAAGCGCACCCGCCAGCCCAACGAGAAGCTGACCCACGAGCGCGTCGACGTCGGCCCGTTCGCCATCGAGGACATCCACTTCCCCGGCGACATCGAGGTGTCACCCGATCCGCTCGACAAAGTCGTTGCGCTGTGGACCACCGCGGGCAGGTTGGAAGGGTCCTGCGACGGCCTCAAGGGCGAGGCGGCGGCCGGCGAAGTCAGCATGATCTCCTAACCGGACCTACCGCATTACGCCCACCACCCGCATCTCGCGATCGACCACAGCCATCCCGAACTGGATGGAGTCGACCAGCGAGTTCATCAGGTTCTTCGCCTCGTTCAACTCCAAACTGCGCTCACCCAGCGCGTCGTTGATGGTGTGCAACTCGTCGTTGGTGGACTGCAGCTCCTCGTTCATCGTCTCGAGTTCTTCGTTGGTGGACTGCAGCTCCTCGTTGGTGGTCTCCAACTCTTCCACCGTCGACTGCAGTTCCTCGTTGGTGGTTTCGAGTTCTTCGTTGGTGGACTGCAGTTCCTCGTAGGCGGCCTCGAGTTGACGGTTGGTCTGCACCACCTTGTCCAGCAGCGCCCGCGTAGCGGTGACGTCGAAGAACACGATCGACACGCCCAGCAGGCCGTTCTCGGCGTCGACGAGCGGGTTGACGTGAATCTCGAACCAGAGCACATCCGCGCCGGGACGCTGAAACTGAACGTCCTGGATGCGCGCCGACCGCCGCTCGACCTTGGCCTGTTCCACGTAGCCGCGTAACTCCACCGGTCGATAGGATACTTCGAGATCGCGCAGCAACCGCCTGATGTCGCGGGCCGACAAACCGAACGTCGTCTCGGCCTGCTGGTTGATCACCGCGACCACGTCGTCCCCGGTGACGACGATCTGGGCGACGGGGCTGGCCCGGAACGCCAACTCGCGGATCGGGGACAGGCCGGGCAGGTCGCCCTGCCTCTCCATCAAGGCCGCGGTGTTCTCGAGGCGCTCGACACCGGCGTGGGATCCCGCCGCCTTCCGGAAGATGCGAAACATCAGGTTCAGCGGGGTGAAGCGGTCGCTGTGGCTCAACAGCATCTCGGCGTGCCCGAGGAACAGCGTGTCCTTCGGCGCAAGAGCAAAGTGCAAGCGCCCCAACACATTACGTTGAGTCTCGGCGTTGAGATACATCAACGTGTTGCGGCACACCAGCAGGTCGACTCGGGAGATCGGCGCATCCTTGACGATGTCGTTGCGGCCGAAGATCACCGCACGGCGCAGATCCTTGCGGAAGACGTAACGGCCGTTGGTGCGCTCGAAGTACTTCTCCAACAGGGCCGGCGGCACGGATTCGACGGCCCTCGCGTCGTAGGTGGCGGCCCTGGCTTCAGTCAGCGCATCCTCGTCGACGTCGGTGGCGTAGATCTTGACCCGCTGGCGGAATTCATCGGGTCCCAGCGCCTCGGCAAGGACCATCGCCAGGGTGTACGCCTCCTGGCCGGATGCGCATCCTGCGCTCCACACCCGGATCTGTTCGTTGGGCGCCTTCTCGGCCAGCATCGCCGGGACTACTTCATCCCGGATGAAATCCCATGCGGGCCCGTCGCGGAAGAAGGATGTGACGTTGATCAGGATGGTGTTGAACAGCGCGGTGAACTCGTCGGAACTGGCCTGCAACACGTCGAGGTACTCCTCGAACGTCTGGTAGCCGGCCGCGTCCATCCGATGACGGACACGCCGGATCAGCGACGTCCGCTTGTAGCCGGTGAAGTCGAAGCCGCGCGAGTCCCGCATGAACCGCAGCAGCGCTTCGAACGCGTCATCAGTGTGCTCGTTCATCCTGGTGTCCGTTCCTTGGATTCGCGAGTCGAACATACTCGGCCCTAGAGCCTGTTCTCCGGACCTATCACAGCCCAAACCGTCTTACCCGACGGAGTGGGTGCGTTACCCCATGCCCGTGTCAGCGCGTCGATGAGCTTCAGCCCGGTGGGTTGGTCGGTGGCCAGCTGGGTCTCGGAGATGATCGGTGGCTTTCTGCTGTCGTCCTCCACGGCGACGGTTACCGTTTCACCCCTCGTCTCCAGGCGCACGCTCGGCGCGCTGTCGGTGTGTTGCAGCACGTTTTCGACGAGGGTTGTGACCACTACCTTCGCCACCGGAACGAGTTCGTTCTTCGACCATGCCGACAGCCACTCCTCGACCAGTCGGCGCGATCGGCTGAGGCTGGACGGGTCCGCCGGCAGGTTGGCTCGGGCGCGACGGCGGTGCCGGTCCGCGAAGCTGGGCACCGCGGCCATCGCCTCGCCGGCCGTGGGATAGACGGGGACATAGCGAGATACACCGTTGCGGGCGACGGCGCGCCGGCCGGCCAAGCTTCCACAGATCAGCGCGATCGGTATCTGAGGCCACCGTGCCACATGCCACTTGGCGCTGGTGAAAACGGCCAGTGCCGACTCGGCAGGCACGCTGAGAGCGGAGATGTCGACGAGCACGGCGGCAGGTTCATCCAGCGCCGTCTTGATGATCTCGTCGCGCAAAGAGCGGTAGGTGCGAGCGTTCAAAACCCCTTCGGCGGTAAGCAGAACGGCCTGGTCCACGGTCGCCGAGGAGACCGTCAGCGTGGAGGTGTGGTCAGCCGACACCGCGCTCACCAGGGTCGGGTGCGGTGTCGCGCAGCCGGTTGCCCAGCACCGTCATGGCGTGTTCGGCCTCTTCTGCCAGTTCGGTGTAGCGCTGCCTGAGCATGTCATGGCCTGCGTGCTCGGCCATCTTGCGCGACAGGTTCGCCTTTTCCTCCAGGCTGCGCAGCGCCACCCATAGCGCGCCCTCGATTTCGTGATCGCGAGCCTGCAGCAGGGCCTCGGCCGTCCACGCGTGTCCGACCCGGCAGCGGTAGCTGCCCGCACTCACCGCGACAAGTGACCCGTTGCAGTCAGGGCAGGTGTATCCGGAGTGCGGCCCGAGGCCCTCGGACCCGACGGATGTGTCGAAGCGTTTACCCATCGCGATGCGGTTCTCGGTTTCCGAGTGTGAAGTCCGGCTCCATGTCGGGTTCCTCGATCTTCTTCTCGGACAGCTGCTTGAGCAGCGGCCCCATGTCCGACACGGCGGCCGTGTAGTCGACGACTCCCGCGTTCAATGCGTTGGCTGGCATCGCGGGAAACATTGCCTCGGCGGGGTCTTGAACCACGACCGTGCCGCCCCTTGACCGGATTGCCGCGGCCCCGAGCACCCCGTCATCGAGCACCCCGGAGAGCAGCACGGCGACGGCGCGCGGGCCGAAGTTCAGCGCTACGGACCGGAACAGCGCGTTGATTGCAGGCCGATGTCCGTTCTCCGTCGGGCCCTCCGAAAGCAGCACACGGTGGTCGTGAACCAGCATGTGACGATTCGGTGCGGCCACATAGATGCGGCCAGGCTCGATGTGCATCCCGTCGGTTGCGGTCACCGCGGGGAGCGGTCCAGCGCGTCCGATGATCCTCGCCAGGACGCTCGGGCCGGTCGGTGGCATATGCAGGGCGACAAGAACGGCGAAGGGCAGATCCGTCGGCAGTTGTGCCGCAAAATGGGTCAGCGCTTCGACGCCGCCTGCCGAGGCGCCGACAGCCACCACCCCGACAGGTGCACCGTTATTGGACCCGCTTTGTTCCGCCATTGCGTGCTGGTTACCCAGGCCGGTCTCGAGCAACCATTCCTGTCCACTCGGGCCACCGCCCGGCGTTCTGCGCCAAGCTGGTATTGACGTTACGCCTTCTGCGGGCGCCTCAGACCTTGCTCATTACTTTTTCGGCGAACTTCTCGAGGTTGCGGATCTTGGTGTCCAGCGGCTCGGTGTCGGGCCCCATGATGTAGGGATTCCGGAAGCCGACGATCGCATCGGTGACGCCCTTGTCTTCGAGGCGTTTGATGCCGTCGAGCGTGTACGCATCTGCGGACATCACGTGGATCTCGAACGGCCCGGTGCGGTCCTGGACGGCGCGAATCTCCTTGAGCCGGTTGATAAGTCGATCGAGTTCGGCGCGGCGGCTGCCGCCGTGCATCCAGCCGTCGCAGCGGGCGGCGCGGCGCAGGGCGGCGTCGGCGTGACCGCCGACCAGGATTCGGATCGGCTCGCTCGGGGCCGGTGTCATCTTCGTTTTCGGGATGTCGTAGAACTCGCCGTGGAATTCGAAATAGTCGCCCGACGTCAGGCCGCGAATGATCTCGATGCATTCGTCCATTCGCTTGCCCCTCTTGGCGAATGGCACGCCGAGCAACTCGTAGTCCTCGGGCCACGGGCTGGTGCCGACACCCAGCCCGAGGCGGTTTCCGAATACCGCCGCCAGCGAGCCGGCCTGCTTTGCGACCAGGGCGGGCGGGCGGATCGGCAGCTTCAGCACGAAGAAGTTGAACCGCAACCTGGTGGTCACCGCGCACAGCGCACCGGCGAGCACGAACGCCTCGACAAACGGTTTGCCATCAAGGAACTCGCGATTCCCGTCGGGGGTGTAGGGATACGTCGAGTCGGACTCGAGCGGGTAGGCGATGCTGTCGGCGATCGTCATCGCGTGGTAGCCCGCCTCTTCGGCGGCCTTCGCAAGCGGAATGTAGTACGTCGGGTCCGTCATCGCTTCGGCGTAGGTGAACCGCATGCCGTGCATACTAGAACGCGTTCTAGTCGACGCCCTGACGAGTTTCGGGGCAGGCCAGTGCGGGAACGTCTCGGCGATGAACGTCTCGAAAGCCATGTACAAGCCGCTCTCCCTCGCGACGAGCGTTGCCGGCGGCCTGGTCGCCGCGAAAATCTTCACTGAGATCTGGCAGCGGATCAGCCCCACCGACCAGGAACCGCCCGATCCGCAGGATCTGTCCCGCTCCACCCGCGACGCGTTCCTCGCCGCGGCCGTACAGGGCCTCATCATGGGCGTCGTCCGAGCGGCGTTCGCCCGCGCCGAGGCGCACGGATACCGGGCGCTGACGAACGAAGATCCCTCGTAGGGCGATCCCGGCGCGGCATCATGTAGCAGGTGCAGGCATTGTGGGCGCCCTCTTCGCCATCGCCCTGCTTCTTGTGACGCTGCGCTACCGGTTCGGCACGACGACCTCGACGTCGTCGAGGGGATAGGGCGGCGCGCCGACGCCGGCCACCGAGAATCTGCCCTGCGGTGTGCGTTCGGTGATGCGCCCCTCGGCGCTGCGCTCGCCGATGGCGACGGTCGCCGGTTGCCCGAGCGCGTCATCGGAGAGCTCGTCGAAAATCGTTCCCTGCCAATGGTATCGGCCGTCGAGAGGATCCAGCCGGCCCGACAGCCGAACCCGGACCTCGCGTTCGTCGTCGCCGACGCGGATGACGGCGCGGCCGTCGTAGAGGTCGGATTCGACACCGATGTGCGAGCTGAGGTCGAACGCCGCCGGAGCGAGCTTGTGCATTCGTTGCCAGTACTTCGGATCGGTGCGCTCGGAACTGCTTTTCCGCACGTGCACCATGCGCTGCGTGCTGTAGAGCACTTCGATGCGCGTGCTTTCGGTGCGCCGCAGCAGTTTCAGGCACTCGGCGATGTAGTTCAGCCGCGCCGCCGCGACGGCATCGGCGCCGGTGACCATGAAGTAGTTGGGCACGCCGTGGGTGGCAACGCCCAGATACGGTTTGAGATTGTCGCGGCCGCTGCGGATTTGGTTGGTGACGACGATGCGGGCCCGGCACGTCGGCAGCACCCAGGTGTGGGTGGCTTCGTCGAAACTCGCCTGGGACAGGTCGCAGTCGTCGTACACGGCGATGCCGGCGATCCCGGCCTGTGTCAGTCGCTGTTCGGCGTCAGGAGCACCGACGATGAGGACGTCATGACAGGGGTCTATTCGCTCCTCACGTGCGCAGGGGTCTATTCGCTCCTCACGTGCGCGGTCGTCCGTCATCGCGGCAAAAAGCCGGTGCGCCGCCACATTCGGCGCGAGATCGGCCCCATCAGGCCGACCTCCTCCAGAAACGCCGCCAGCGGCGCGAATCCGCTGACCTGCACCTCGTGCCGGTTGCGGCTGGTGCGGGCGAGCTGACGCGCGCGGTCGGCGTCCAGGCCGACGCGGTAGTACGGGATCCGGTTGGTGAACAGGTAACGGAAGAACAGGCCGCCCAGCCCGTTGATGTTGGCCACCCACAACCGGGTCAGCCGCCCCATGTGCTGTGTGCGCTTGCGCAGCCCGTCGCGGGCGAATTGGATGTGGCGCGCTTCCTCGGTGACGTGAATCCGCATGAGCCGCTGCACCATTGGCTGTAGGTCATCGTCGTCCATCATCTGGCGCTGCAGCGAATCGAAGATCTCCTCGCCGATCAGCGCCGCGACCCACAGCACGGATCCCTTGAAGCCCAACGGCAGTGCGTTGATGATGACGCGCTGCCACCACCTGGGCTGCACCGGCTTGGCGCCGAGATGTTCGATGGCCTTGCCGAACATCACCATGTGGCGGGTCTCGTCGCCCATTTCGGTCAGCTCGTAGTGCGTGGCCCGCGCCGTCGGATCCTGGTGCATGATCTTGCGCAGCAACGCCTGGTTGAGGATGTTCTCGAACCAGATGCCCGCCGACAGCGTGTTGACGAGTTCCTGCCGCGACAGTTCGATCTGCTGCTCACGCGTCATCTCGTCCCACATCGGGGTGTCATACAGCGACACGCACCGCGGCGGCAGGAAGAACTTGTCCGGGTCCAGCGGCGCATCCCAGTCGATGTCGACGACGGGCGCGTAGGACTTCTTCACCGAACCCTTGAGCAGGCGGTCGGCGAACTCCTGGCGGGACGGCTCGCGCACGCGAGGAGCCGACGAACCCTCTGGCTGCTGCCGTACCGAGGCGGTCATCCGCGACTTCCTCTCTCGAAGCTCTTGAATCCAAGGTAAGGACGCTACACAAAAGATGTCAATACCCGCGGTACCGGGTAAATCGACTTATGGCTGTTTGACGCAATGGTCAACGGGTACCGGACGGCATGGCCGTCAACCAGGAAGCCCAACACGCCCCACCCGAGCCCGACGATCCGCGAAAGCCGGATTCACCGACCGATCTGACCAAGCCGTCGGTTCTGTTCGTGCTGCGCAAGACCGTGCGCGAGTTTCGGCAGGATCAGTGCACCGATCTGGCCGCCGCCTTGACGTATTACGCCGTTCTCTCGCTGTTCCCCGCGCTGCTGGTGTTGGTGTCTCTGCTCGGCGTGATCGGCCAGGGCCGTCGCACCGTCGACGCGGTGCTCGAGACGGCAGCCCGTGTCGTGCCGAGCGACGCACTGGATCTGCTCCGGCCCACGATCGAACAATTGGTGCAATCGCCGTCGGCCGGCCTGGCTTTGGTGACCGGGGCGGTCGGCGCGCTGTGGTCGGCGTCGGGCTACATCGGTGCGTTCGGGCGCGCGATGAATCGCATATACGAGATCGACGAGGGTCGCCCGGTATGGAAGCTGCGCCCGCTGCAGCTGGTGCTCACCCTGGCCGGGTTGCTGCTGGCCGCGGCCGCCGCGGTGATGCTGGCGGTCAGCGGCCCGGTGGCAGAAGCAGTCGGCAGGGCTATCGGGGCCGGATCGGCGGCGGTGACGGCGTGGAACATCGCGAAGTGGCCGGTGTTATTCGTCTGCGTCGTATTGGCGGTGGCGGTGCTCTATTACGCCACGCCGAACGTCAAGCAGCCGAAGTTCAAGTGGATCAGTGTCGGGGCTGGATTCGCGATCCTCACCTGGATCGTGGCGTCCGTGCTGTTCGGCCTCTACGTCTCGAACTTCGGGAGCTACAACAAAACCTACGGCGCCCTTGCCGGTGTCATCGTGTTCCTCTTGTGGCTGTGGATCACCAACCTGGCCTTGCTGTCGGCGCCGAACTCGACGCCGAACTCGAGCGCGGCCGTCAGCTGCAGGCCGGCATTCGCGCCGAGCGTGACCTGCAACTGCCGCCGCGGGACACCCGGGTGCTCGACAAGAACGAGGAAGCCGAAGAAAAGGACATCAAGCGCGCCGAGGCACTCCGCCGGAGTAGGGGTGAGGACGGATAGCGCATACTCACGGGCGTGACTCGTCGCATCCACGTCATCGGTATCGGCGCGGGCGACCCGGATTATGTGACCGCGCAGGCCGTGCGGGCGCTCAACGACACCGCGGTGTTCTTCGCGATGGACAAGGGCGAGGGGAAAAGCGATCTGGTGGCGCTGCGGCGGACGATCTGCGAACGGTTCATCGGCCACGCGGACTACCGGTTCGTCGAACTGGCCGATCCGCCGCGCGCCAAGGACACCGATTACCGGCAGGCCGTCGCCGACTGGCACGCGGCGCGCGCCGCTGTCTGGGCAGAGGCCATCGAACGGGAACTTCCGCCCGACGGCGTCGGTGCCTTCCTCGCGTGGGGCGATCCGTCGCTGTACGACAGCACGCTGCGGATCCTCGACGCCGTGGCTCAGCGCGTCGACATCGAATACGACGTCATCCCCGGCATCACGGCGATTCAGGCGTTGACGGCGCGACATCGCATCCCGCTCAACGACATCGGCGAGCCGGTGCTGATCACCACCGGCAGGCGGGTGGCCGCCGACGGCGTCGACGGCAGCGCGGTGGTGATGCTCGACGGCGACTGCGCGTTTCGGTCCTGCCCGCCGGACACCCGCATCTGGTGGGGCGCCTACCTCGGCACGCCGGACGAGCTGCTGGTGTCGGGCACCGTCGGCGACGTCGGTGAGAAGATCGCCGAGCTGCGGGCGCAGGCCCGCGCGCGGCACGGCTGGATCATGGACACCTACCTGCTGCGCAGCGGGTAGCGTCAACCGGCATGACGGCATTCCTGCTGCGCGCAGCGGTGAACGGGGTGGCGTTGTGGATCGTCACGCTGGTCGTCTCCGGAGTGGAATTCGTCGGCGGCGACACGCCTGCACAGAAGGTCGGGATCATCTTCGTCGTCGCGGTGATCTTCGGCTTGGTCAATGCGATCATCAAGCCGATCGTGCAGATCATCTCGATACCGCTTTACATCTTGACGCTCGGGCTGTTCCACGTCGTCATCAACGCGTTGATGCTGTGGATCACCTCGCGGATCACCGAGCACACCACGCACTGGGGCCTCTACATCGACGACTTCTGGTGGACGGCGATCTGGGCGGCGATCGTTCTGTCGGTGGTCAGCTGGGTGCTGTCGCTGATCGTGCGCTGAACCTCAGCGTGCGAGGGCTGCGACGGCGGCGATCGCCTGGTCGATCTCGTCGTCGGTGTTGTAGTAGTGCGGGGAAAGCCGCACCAGCGGATGCACGCCGCGCTCGTCGAACTGATTGTGCTCGGGCACCGTGGTGCTGACGTTGATGCCCTGTCGTAACAGCGCATCCGCGACGGCCTCGCTGTCGACGCCGGACACTTTCGCGGTCACGATCGCGCACTGTTCGCGTCCCAGGTCGTGCACGGTCACACCGTCGGTTTCGGCCAGCCCGCGTCGTAGCCGGGCGCCGAGGTCGCTGCTGCGCTGCGCGATGTTCGGCAGGCCAAAGTCGAGCGCCTGGCGCACCGCGACGCCGAGGCCGACGACGTTGACGTAGCTGTTCTCCCACGTCTCGAACCGCTGAGCACCGTCGGCCCATGTGAACGATCGCCCGCCGGTCCAAGTGGCAGAACGGATCTCGGCGACAAACGGTTCGAGTCGCTGCAACGCGCGCGGGCCGGTGTAGAGGAAACCTGTGCCGCGTGGCCCGCGGAGGAACTTGCGGCCGGTTCCGGTCAACATGTCGGCACCGATCGCCGTGACGTCGATCGGGAACTGCCCCACCGCTTGAGTCGCGTCGAGCAGATACAGGACGTCGGCGTCGTTGGCGATGCGTCCGACCTCGGCCGCCGGGTTGACCAGCCCGCCTGCGGTGGGAACCCAGGTCAGTCCGATCAGTTTGGTGCGCTCGTCGAGGAGGTCGGCCAGTGCGGCGACGTTGATCTGGCCGGTCTCGTCGTCGGGCACGACGACCACCTCGGCGCCGGTACGCTGCGAGACCTGAAGGTAGGCAAGCACATTGCTGCCGTACTCGCTGCGGCCGGTCAAGATGCGGTCGCCTGCTTTCAGCGGCACCGAATAGAACGCGGCGTTCCAGGCGTGGGTCGAGTTGTCGAACAACGCGATCTCGTCGGCGCGGGCGTTCAGCAACTCGGCGAGTGCCCGGTAGGTGTCGTCGATGCGGTCGGCGGAGGCGACGGCCGCCTCGTAGCCACCGATGTGGGCCTCGAGGTGCAACTGGTGCGTCATAGCCTCGATCGTCGGGTTGGCCAGTAGCGCGGCACCGGCGTTGTTGAGGTGATTGCGGTGAGCACATCCGGGGGTGAGCGCGCGCAGGGCGGCGATGTCCATGCCGTGAGAGGTTAGGGCAGACTGGAGTCATGCCGGAGTTACCCGAGGTCGAGGCCCTGGCCGACCACCTGCGTCGGCATGCCGTCGGCCTCACCGTCGGGCGCGTCGACGTGGCCGCGCTGTCCGTGTTGAAGACGTTCGACCCGCCGCTGACGGCGGTGCACGGCCAGGAGGTCGTCACCGCCAACAGGTGGGGCAAATACCTGGGCCTGCAGGCCGGTGACCTGCACCTGATCACCCACTTGTCGCGGGCGGGATGGCTGCGCTGGTCCGACAGGCTCGCGGCGGGCCCGCTCAAACCGGGCAAGGGTCCGATCGCGCTGCGCGTGCACCTCGGCACCCCCGGTGAGGCGCCCGGGTTCGACCTCACCGAGGCGGGCACGCAGAAGCGGCTGGCGGTCTGGCTGGTCGACGATCCGGCGGAGGTTCCCGGGATCGCCGCGCTCGGGCCGGACGCCCTCGAGCTGACGCCCGAGGGCTTGTCCGACGTGCTGGCCGGGCAGAGCGGCCGGATCAAGACCGTGATCACCGACCAGAAGGTGATCGCCGGAATCGGCAACGCCTACAGCGACGAGATCCTGCACGTGGCCAAGCTGTCGCCGTTCGCGACCGCAGGTAAGTTGTCCGATGCGCAGCTATCGGCGCTGCACGACGCGATGATCTCGGTGCTCACCGACGCCGTGCAGCGCTCGGTCGGTCAGAAGGCCGCAACGCTGAAGGGCGAGAAGCGATCCGGTCTGCGCGTACACGCCCGCACCGGGTTACCCTGCCCGGTGTGCGGCGACACCGTGCGGGAAGTGTCGTTCGCGGACAAGTCTTTTCAGTACTGCCCGACCTGCCAGACCGGCGGCAAGGTGCTAGCCGACCGGCGGCTGTCGCGACTGCTCAAATGAGTCAGCAGTAGGACCGCGTCGCCGACTCCAACGCCTGCCGGTAGAGCGGATCCAGGTGCCTACCTGCGGCCACGGCATCGGTCGCCTGCTGCAACTCGACGCGACACGTCGGTGCGTGCAGTGAATTCCATTGCTGGGCAATCTCGTTGACCATCGTTTTGTTGTACCCGTCGATCTCCGTGCGCGATGCGGACAGGTCGGGCGCGGTGGTCGGGGCGCCGGCGGGATCGAACTTCCACTGCGCGAACCGTGAGTACTCGATGCCTTCGGTCGCGCCGATCTGGTCGGTAAAGACTCTGCGGACGTAATTCGCGTCGATGCCGTGGGCGCTGGCGTCGGCGGCGACCGAATCGAGAACCTGATTGGCGCGCTGCGTATCGGTGATCGAGCCGCCGGTGAGCCATTTCGATGCGGCCACCGGATCGGCGGTCGCCAGCCGCTGGGCGGCGGTGTCGACCAAGCGGTACAGCGGACTGTCCGCGGCCTGGGCGGTCGCGGGCATTGCGAGCAGGCCTGACAGCATTGAACCGGTCACCAGGAATGCAGCAGTTCGATTACGAGTCATGGGTACATCATGCTTACGCTGTCTGAGTGACTCGCCAGAAGATCTTGATCACCGGCGCCAGCTCCGGCCTCGGCGCAGGTATGGCCCGCATTTTCGCTTCCAAGGGATGCGACCTCGCGCTGTGCGCGCGACGCATTGACCGCCTCGAGGAACTCAAGGCAGAGCTGACCGAACGCAACCCCGGCATCAACGTCGCCATCGCGGCTCTCGACGTCAACGACCACGAGCAAGTGCCCAAGGTGTTCGCCGAGCTCTCCGACCAACTCGGCGGCATCGATCGCGTCATCGTCAACGCAGGGATCGGCAAGGGCGCGCCGCTGGGATCCGGCAAGCTCTACGCCAACAAGCAGACGATCGAGACCAATCTGATCGCCGCACTGGTGCAAATCGAAACGGCCATCGAGATGTTCAAGAAATCCGGTGGCGGACATCTGGTGTTGGTGTCCTCGGTGCTGGGCAACAAGGGTGTGCCCGGCATCAAGACCGCGTATGCCGCCAGCAAGGCGGGTGTTTCGTCGCTGGGTGAGTCGTTGCGCGCCGAATATCCAAGCGGCCCCATCAAAATCACAGTGCTCGAGCCCGGCTACATCGAATCGGAGATGACGGCCAGGTCGGCGTCGACGATGATGATGGTCGACAACGAAACGGGCACAAGGAAGATGGTCGAGGCCATCGAGCGTGAAAAAGGTCGCGCCGTCGTGCCGTGGTGGCCGTGGGCGCCGCTGGTGCAGCTGTTAAAGGTGTTGCCGCCGCGGCTCACCAAACCTTTCGCGTAGGTCTGCTAGAGGTTTAGGGCTGCCTGGCTCGTGGTAGGCAGGTTGTATGACCGTGAAAGTGAAGACCCTGCCCCCATTGTTCTTTGCGGGCGCTGCGGCAACCGCGATCGCGCTCGCACCGGCCGCCGCCGCTGAGCCGGCTCCGCCGTGTGTCAATCCTGATGGAACGGCGTGTGAGGTCGCAGGTCCCGGTGGCGCCTCGGGCGAAGTTCCCGGTGGCGTTCAAGGTGGCGCCGGACCTGGAGGCGCCGCAGGCAGCCTGCCCGGCGGCGTGTTCGGTGAGGCCGGCCCCGGCGGAGCCAGCGGTTGCGTCCCAGGTTTCTGCACCACCATCCCCGCGCCGTAACCTGACCGCAGCAACGCGTAACGCTGAGTGACAACCGAATACAAACGAACGCGGCAGCAGCGTCGGTGGGGCGTCGCTGCCGCGTTCGTCTATTCGTGGTAGACCAAGATCATGGCGAAAATCGCGCGACTGACCCCAATTTTGTTCGCCGGTGCCGCTGCCGCTGCGCTCGCCGTTGCTCCGGCCGCCTATGCCGACCCGCCGCCCCCGCCACCGTGCGTGAACGCCGACGGTTCGCCGTGCTCGGGCATTGCCAACATCAATGCGGGCGGCGCCGACATCAACGTCCCGTACGGGCCGAGCGGCACAGCTGATCGCGGCGGCGCGGGCGGATCGATCCCGTACGGCCCGTTCGGCAGCGCCGACGGCGGTGGCGCCAGCGGTGGCTTCTGGAACGGCCCGACCGGTTCCGCCAGCCGTGGTGGCGCGAGCGGCTGCATCCCGAATGTGGGCTGCCTGAGCATCCCGGCGCCCTAACTCCACTTCTCGATTCGCGAGACGGAATCCTCGTAGGACCCTTCTCGAACTTTCGCTGCTAGGACTCCGTCTCGCGGGTGATCGCGGCCGGGTGTGCCGGTTTACTTGACGACTCGTTGGGTTTTTACAACAATCAGTTGTATGAGTCCGGTGCGAAGGGGTGAAACGCTCCCCATCCATAATCGAATCGGTGTGTTACGCGCCGAACGGGGGATGACTCGGGCGCAGCTGGCGGAATTGATCAACGTCAACCCGCAGACCGTCGGCGCGCTCGAGCGCGGAGACCACTATCCGAGCCTGGATCTGGCGTTCCGAATCTGCGATGTGTTCGGCCTGCCCGTCGAGGCGGTCTTCTCACGCAAACCCTTCGCGCCATTGTCCACCGAGCTCTACGCCCGAAACGATCGAGCACAAGGAGGCGCGCATGTCCGCCACGAACAGTGAACCGACGATCCTCGACCGCTACGAGGACTTCCGGACCAGGCGCTTCCTGCGACACGAGGAAACGTATGCGAATGCGCTGCCGCGCTGGCGCACTCAGCACAGGCGGCGCATGCTCGTCGTCGGCATCGCGGCCTCACTGGGCCTGATGGCATGTGTGAGTGTGGTGTGCGCCTTCGGATTTCGGCAGGCCGCGCTGCTGTGGATACCGGCGACACTGGTGTTCTTCCCGATGTGGATCATGCTGCAGATCGCGTCGGGCAGGCAGGGCGATGCGCCACGGCGAACGCTCGACGAGTTCGAGCTGCAGCAGCGCAACAACGCGCGATCGATCGGTCTGGTCGTGACGCAGAACCTGATGCTGCTGCCGATCGGTTACCTGATCATCGCGTCGACGACCATGCGCGATGTCGACGCCAAAGCCGCGCTCGACATGGCCTACGCCGGCGGGCTGATGACGTTGGCCGTCTTGATGATCGGCGGCTGCCTACCCGTGATGATCCTGGGCTGGACCAGGCGCTCGGACGAGGTGACCGGTTAAACGGTGCGGCCGCGTTCGGCGCGATAGCGGCGCACCAGCGCGTCGGTCGAGCTGTCCGATTGCTTGGCGGGCGCGTCGTCGCCGGTGATGACCGGCAGCAGCGCCTTGGCCTGAGTCTTGCCCAGTTCCACACCCCACTGGTCGAACGAGTCGATACCCCAGATGACGCCCTCGGTGAAGACCTGATGCTCGTAGAGTGCGATCAGCTGGCCGATCGTCGACGGCGTCAGCTGGGTGCCGAGAATCGACGTCGTCGGCCGGTTCCCCGGCATCACCTTGTGCGGCACCACATTTGGTGGTGTGCCCTCGGCGGCGATCTCCTCGGCCGTTTTGCCGAACGCCAACACCTGCGTCTGGGCGAAGAAGTTGCTCATCAACAGGTCGTGCATGCTGCCGGTGCCGTCGGCGGTGGCCAGATCGTCGGTGGGCTGGCTGAACCCGATGAAGTCGGCGGGTATCAACCGCGTGCCCTGGTGCAGCAGTTGGTAGAACGCGTGCTGCCCATTGGTTCCTGGCTCGCCCCAGAAGATTTCGCCGGTGTCGGTGGTGACGGGTGTGCCGTCGGCGCGCACCGATTTGCCGTTCGACTCCATCGTCAGCTGCTGCAGGTAGGCGGCGAAGCGGGCCATGTCGTTGGAATAGGGCAGCACAGCGCGTGACTGCGCGCCGAAGAAGTTGTTGTACCACAGGCCGATAAGGCCAAGCAGCGCAGGCGCATTCGCCTCCAGCGGTGCGGTGCGGAAGTGTTCGTCGACGATGTGGAAGCCGGCGAGGAACTCGGCGAACCGCTCCTTGCCGATCGCGGCCATCACCGAAAGGCCGATAGCCGAATCCACCGAGTAGCGGCCGCCGACCCAATCCCAGAAGCCGAACATGTTGTCGGTGTTGATGCCGAACTCGTCGACGAGCTTCTTGTTCGTCGACACCGCGACGAAGTGCTTGGACACCGCGGCGTCGCCGAGCGCATCAGTCAACCAGCGCCGCGCCGCCGTCGCGTTGGTCAGCGTTTCCAGCGTCGAGAACGTCTTCGACGCCACGATGAATAGCGTTGTGGCGGGGTCCAGCCCGTCGAGCTTGGCCACCAGGTCGGCGGGGTCGACGTTGGACACGAACCGGCAGGAGATGCCGGCGTCGACGTAGTGGCGCAGCGCGTCGTACACCATCACCGGGCCGAGGTCGGAGCCACCGATGCCGATGTTGATGACGGTGGTGATGCGCTGGCCGGTCGCGCCGGTCCAGTCGCCGCTGCGCAACCGATCGGTGAACTCGCCCATCCGGTCCAGCACCTCGTGCACGTCCTTGACGACGTCCTGGCCGTCGACGACGAGCTCGGCGCCGCGGGGCTTACGCAACGCGGTGTGCAGCACTGCGCGGTCCTCGGAGGTGTTGATGTGCGCCCCGGAATACATCGCGTCGCGACGCTGTTCTAGATTCGCGGCTTTCGCGAGATCGACCAGCAAACTCAGCGTTTCGCGGGTGATCCGGTGCTTGCTGTAGTCGATGTAGAGGTCGCCGACGGTCAGCGCCAGTTCGGTGCCACGGGCGGGATCCTCGTCGAAAAGTTCGCGCAGGTGTTTGCCGCGGATCTGGTCATGGTGCCGCGCCAGGGCCTGCCATGCTGGAGTGGCCGTGATGTCGGAGATCTGCTGGATTTCGGCGGTCATACTCCGACCCTAATGCGGGGGGCTTGACCGAAGGAGTAAGAGAGAAGCTATGGATACCACCGCGCTGTTGAAGTCAGTCCCCACCGGCATCTGGATCGGCGGTGAGGAGCGCGAGGGTTCGTCGACCTTCGACGTGCTCGACCCGTCCGACGACTCGGTCCTCACGTCGGTCGCGAACGCCACCCCCGAAGACGCCATCGCGGCACTGGATGCGGCCGCGGCGGCGCAGGCCAGCTGGGCGGCCACCCCGCCCCGTGAACGCGGCGAGGTGTTGCGCGCGGTGTTCGAGAAGATCACCGAGCACGCCGAAGACATCGCCACGCTGATGACGCTCGAGATGGGCAAGGTGCTGCCCGAGAGCATGGGCGAGGTCAAGTACGGCGCCGAGTTCTTCCGCTGGTTCGCCGAGGAGGCCGTGCGGATCCACGGTCGCTACACCCCGAGCCCCGCGGGTACCGGCCGCATCCTCGTCACCAAGCAACCCGTCGGGCCGTGCTACGCGATCACCCCATGGAACTTCCCGCTGGCGATGGGCACCCGCAAGATCGGGCCCGCCGTGGCGGCGGGGTGCACGATGATCGTCAAGCCGGCGCAGGAGACGCCGCTGACGATGCTGCTGCTGGCCAAGCTGATGGATGAGGCCGGCCTGCCCAAGGGCGTGCTGTCGGTGTTGCCGACGACCGATCCGGGTGGGGTCACCACGGCGCTGATCGACGACGGGCGGCTGCGCAAGCTGACGTTCACCGGATCCACAGGCGTCGGCAAGGCACTGGCCAAGCAGGCCTCCGACGCGCTGCTGCGGCAGTCGATGGAGCTCGGCGGCAACGCGCCGTTCGTGGTGTTCGACGACGCCGACATCGACGCGGCCGTCGAAGGCGCGGTGCTGGCCAAGATGCGCAACGGCGGCGAGGCGTGCACGGCCGCCAACCGCTTCCACATCGCCAACTCGGTACGCGACGAGTTCACCGAAAAGCTGGTCAAGCGGATGAGCGAGTTCACGCTCGGCAAGGGCACCGACTCGTCGGCGACGCTCGGCCCGCTGATCAACGCCAAGCAGGTGGCCACGGTCTCCGATCTGGTGTCGGATGCGGTGTCGCGCGGCGCCAAGGTGGCGCTCGGCGGCGTCGCACCGGGCGGCCCGGGCAACTTCTACCCCGCCACCGTGCTGGCCGACGTGCCCGCCGACGCCCGCATTCTCAAGGAGGAGGTGTTCGGGCCGGTCGCGCCCATCACCGGCTTCGACACCGAGGAAGAGGGCCTGGCCGCCGCCAACGACACCGAATACGGGCTGGCCGCCTACATCTACACCCGCGACCTCGACCGCGCGCTGCGCGTCGCCGAGGGCATCGAGTCCGGCATGGTGGGCGTCAACCGCGGCGTGATCTCCGACCCGGCCGCGCCGTTCGGCGGCGTGAAGGAGTCGGGCTTCGGCCGCGAGGGCGGCTTCGAGGGCATCGACGAGTACCTCGAGACGAAGTACATCGCGCTGACGAAGTAGCGCATCTCAGGAGGCACTCAGGTCTCGCTGTCGAGCAGACGCAGAATCGCACCGACACGCCGTCGCTAATGCGATTCTGCGTCTGCTCGCGTTGGAAAGATTTCACCGGTGAGTGGCCACCGATGGGTCGCGCCGCCCCAGCGCGCCGTGAACCGGGGCGCACCCAGAGCATCCGTGCGACCGCGCCGCGGCGGTCATGCGAAGGCAGGCATCCCCGCGCTGGACGGCGTGCGCGCGATCGCCGTCGCGCTGGTGCTGGCCGATCACGGCGGCATCCCCGGTGTGGCGGGCGGATTCATCGGCGTCGACGTGTTCTTCGTCCTGAGCGGATTTCTGATCACCTCGCTGCTGCTCGACGAGCTCGGCCGCACCGGCAGCATCGACCTGCCCGGCTTCTGGGCCCGCCGGGCGCGACGCCTGCTGCCCGCGCTGGTCGTCATGGTGCTGGCCGTCGTCGTGCTGCGCGAGCTGTTCCCGGAGGAGTCCGTCGCGGCGGTGCGCGACGACGCCGTCGGCGCCTTCTTCTGGATGATCAACTGGGTCTTCGTATTTCGCGACACCGACTACTTCACCCAGGGCGACACCCCTTCGCCGCTGCAGCACACCTGGTCGCTGGCGGTGGAGGAGCAGTACTACGTCGTCTGGCCGCTGGTGCTGGTGGTCGTCGCGGTAGTGCTCGCGCTATTGACCCGGCGTCGGCCGAACCGGCCGAAGCTGCACACGGTGCGCATGGTGATCTTCGCGCTGGCGTTCGCCGGCGGCGCGGCATCGGCGGTGGAGGCGTGCCTGCTGGTCAACGAGGAGTCGCTGAACCGGGTGTACTTCGGCACCGATACGCGTGTCCAGGCGCTTCTCGTGGGCGCGGCCGCGGCGGCGCTGCTGGTGGGGGACTGGTCGGCGCTGGCGCGCTACGGCACGCAGCTGCGGTCGCGGTGGGGCCGCGTGATCGCGCAGGTGCTGCCGCTGATCGGGCTGACGATGCTCGGGGTGGTGGCGCATTTCGCCACGGGCGGCGCGCCGGAGTTCCGTCGCGGGCTGCTGATCGTCGTCGCGGTGGCCGCCGTGTTCGTTGTCGCCCCGATCGCACTGGAACAGCGCGGCCTGGTGGCTCGCGTGCTGGCGCTGCCGCCGCTGGTGTGGCTGGGCATGATCTCCTACGGCGTCTACCTGTGGCACTGGCCGATCTTCCTGGCGCTCAACGGCGAACGCACCGGGTTGACGGGCCTGTCGCTGTTCGCGCTGCGGGCGCTGGCGACTGTCACGGTGGCCGCGATGTCGTGGCTGCTGATCGAGCAGCCCATCCGGCGGTGGCGGCCCGTGCATGTGCCGCAGCTGCGGCTGGCGGCGGCGACGCTGGCCACCGCGGCCGTCGCGACCACCGTCGTCGTCCCGGTCGGCATCCGGCAGGACGGCGAGCACCCGCAGATACCGCCCGAGGTGCTGGCCGCTGCCGTGCACCCCGAGGTGCCGGTCGAGGTCGGCGACACCAGACGGGTGGCGCCGGGGACGCGTCGGGTCGCGGTGTTCGGGGACTCGATGGCGTGGACGATGATGCGGTACCTGCCGCCGACGCCGGGATTCTCGTTCATGGACTTCACCACGATCGGCTGCGGTATCGCGCGCGGCGGGCCGTACCGGTCGACCGGCGAGACGCTGACACAGAAGCCTGAATGCGAGACGTGGCCCGCCAGATGGGCGCAGCGGATCAACCATGCCAAACCCGATGTCGCGCTGCTCATCGTCGGCCGCTGGGAGACCGTCGACCGCGTCAACGAGGGGCACTGGACGCATGTCGGCGAGCCTGCGTTCGACAACTACCTCAGCGGAGAGCTGCGGCGGGCGTTCGACATTCTCGGATCCACCGGCGCGCGGGTGGTGGCGACGACCGCGGCCTGCAGCCGGCGCGGTGAGCAGCCCGACGGGTCGTTGTACCCGGAGGACGAGCCCGAGCGCGTCGAAGCGTGGAACAAGTTGCTGCGCCGCGTCGCCGGACAACGCAAGAACATCGAGGTTCTCGACCTCAACGAGAAACTATGTCCCGACGGCGTTTACACCAACCGCATCGACGGCATCAAGATGCGCATGGATGGCTTGCACCCCACGCCCGAGGCCGTGAAATGGTTGACGCCGTGGCTGCAGGACGCGCTGCGCTGACCTAGTGGCCGAGGCGGCCACGGCCCAGCCGCAGCAGCAGCATCGCGAGGTCCTTGCCCTCGGGGCCGAGCTCGCTGTAGCGCTCGATGACCTTCATCTCGCGGCTGTGCACCAGGCGGGTGCCGCCGGAGGCCATCCGGGCCTTGCCGATGAGCTTGGACACCTCGGTACGACGCTTGACGGCGGCCAGGATCTCGGCGTCGAGCCGGTCGATCTCCTGGCGCAAATTGTCGATGTCGGCCACGGGCTCCGTTTCGATAGTCATTTCGTGCTCCTCGTCGTGTGGGGCGTTTCGTGGGAGTTGTGGTCTCATCCGGCTTCGGGCCTCACACATGAAACGAGCCCCGGATCCGGAAGCGGACCACGGGGCTCTAGAAAGCAGCTAGACCACGGGCACCGCTCGCCGGTACCCGTAGAAAAATCGATGCTGCTTGCTGAGCACGAAATAAGTGTGCCACCAGGGCGCCGCCAGCGCAAAAAGTGTCGACCCACAGCGGTAAGTTGGGGCTGACATGACTGTGCACCTAAGCCATCCTCCGCCGAGTTCAACGGCTGACCAGCTCCTCGAAGGGTTCAACCCGCAACAGCGCCAAGCCGTGCTGCATGAGGGTTCGCCGCTGCTCATCGTGGCTGGTGCCGGGTCGGGGAAGACGGCGGTGCTGACCCGCCGGATCGCCTATTTGCTGGCCGCCCGCGACGTCGGCGTAGGGCAGGTGCTGGCCATCACGTTCACCAACAAGGCCGCCGCCGAGATGCGCGAACGGGTGGTGTCGCTGGTCGGCCCGCGGGCCCGCTCGATGTGGGTGTCGACGTTCCACTCCACGTGTGTGCGGATCCTGCGCAACCAGGCGTCGCTGCTGCCGGGCCTGAACTCCAACTTCTCGATCTACGACGCCGACGACTCACGCCGCCTGCTGATGATGATCGGCAAGGACATGGGCCTGGACACCAAGCGGTACTCGCCGCGGCTGCTGGCCAACGGCATCTCCAACCTCAAGAACGAGTTGATCGGCCCCGAGCAGGCCGCCGCCGAGGCGCACGAGGCCGCCGACGACCTGGCCCGCATCATCGCCGAGGTGTACGGCGAGTACCAGCGTCGGCTGCGCGCGGCCAACGCGCTGGACTTCGACGACCTCATCGGCGAGACGGTCGGCGTGCTGCAGGCGTTCCCGCAGATCGCCCAGTACTATCGGCGGCGGTTCCGGCACATCCTCGTCGACGAGTATCAGGACACCAACCACGCGCAGTACGTGCTGGTGCGCGAATTGGTGGGCACCGAGACCACCGTCGACGATCTGCCGCCCGGCGAGCTGTGCGTGGTGGGCGACGCCGACCAGTCGATCTACGCGTTCCGCGGCGCGACGATCCGCAACATCGAAGACTTCGAACGCGACTTCCCCAATGCCACAACGATTCTGCTTGAGCAGAACTACCGCTCGACGCAGAACATCCTGTCGGCGGCCAACGCCGTCATCTCCCGCAACGCAGGCCGCCGCGAGAAGCGGTTGTGGACCGACGCAGGCGAGGGCGAGCTGATCGTCGGGTATGTCGCCGACAACGAGCACGACGAGGCGCGCTTCGTCGCCGAGGAGATCGACGCGCTGGCCGACCGCGGCGAGATCTCCTACAGCGACGTCGCGGTGTTCTACCGCACGAACAACTCGTCGCGCGCGTTGGAAGAGGTGTTCATCCGCGCCGGCATTCCGTACAAAGTCGTTGGCGGCGTGCGCTTTTACGAGCGCAAGGAGATCCGCGACATCGTCGCCTACCTGCGTGTGCTGGACAACCCCGGCGACTCGGTGAGCATGCGGCGCATCCTGAACACCCCGCGGCGGGGGATCGGCGACCGCGCCGAGGCATGCGTTGCCGTCTACGCCGAAAACACCGGATGCACGTTCAACGACGCGTTGCAGGCCGCCGCCGAGGGCAAGGTGCCGATGCTGAACACCCGCGCGGAGAAGTGCATTTCGGCGTTCGTCGAGATGCTCGACGACCTGCGGGGGCGTCTCGACGGCGAGTTGGGCGAGTTGGTCGAGGCGGTGCTCGACCGCACCGGATACCGCGCCGAGCTGGAAGCCTCGAGCGACCCGCAGGACTTGGCGCGGCTGGACAACCTGAACGAATTGGTCAGCGTTGCACACGAATTCAGCACCGACCTGGCCAACGCGGAGGCGACGGGGACCGATCTCGACGACGAGGACGTGCCCGATACCGGTGTACTGGCGGCGTTTCTCGAGCGGGTGTCGCTGGTGGCCGACGCCGACGAACTACCCGAGCACGGCTCGGGTGTGGTCACGATGATGACGCTGCACACCGCGAAGGGTTTGGAGTTTCCCGTCGTGTTCGTGACGGGTTGGGAGGACGGCATGTTCCCGCACATGCGGGCGCTGGGCGATCCCACCGAGCTGTCCGAGGAACGGCGGCTGGCCTATGTCGGCATCACCCGTGCGCGGCAACGGCTTTACCTCAGCAGGGCCAAGGTGCGCTCGTCGTGGGGTCAGCCGATGCTCAACCCGGAGTCGCGGTTCCTGCGCGAGATCCCGCAGGAGCTCATCGACTGGCGCCGCACCGACACCACACCGTCGTTCTCGGCGCCCGTCGGCAATGCCGGCCGGTACGGCACACCGCGGCCGTCGCCAGCGCGGGCGACGGTGGGCAAGCGGCCGCTGGTCGTGCTGGAGCCAGGCGACCGGGTCAACCACGACAAATACGGCCTCGGCCGCGTCGAAGAAGTGTCCGGCATGGGCGAATCGGCGATGTCGCTGATCGACTTCGGCAGCGCAGGCCGCGTGAAGCTGATGCACAACCACGCGCCGATCCAGAAGCTGTAATCCCCCGGTCCAAGGTGAATTAGCTCTAGTTTTCGCTCCAACGTGAAATTTCTGCGAAATTCGGCCACAAACCTCGCGCATTTTGCACGCTCGGCGTAACTGAGCGTAGCGAAGGGAGCGCTCGATGAACGTGCACGAAACCGTCGAGCACGCCCTGGCGACCGAGGCGCCTTTCGGGAACGCTCGCGCCATCCTCGATGGCAGGCGCGACGTCCTCATCGGCCAACTCGAAGAACTGGCGATGCCCGAGGCGACCCGGCTCGTCGAGGCCGTACGGCAGCGCGATCGCGATTGGCATCGGCTGTTCGCCGAGACGACGCTGCGGTCGGCCATCGGGCACGCGCACAAGCAGGTGGTCGACGGCGTCCCGCGCCGGCCTCAGCTGCTGCATCTTTCCGATTGCGCGGCCGTCATGAAGTGGCGACACGCTTCGCCGAAAGCTGGCAGATGACCACCGGCGCACGGGGACGGAGCGCATGCGTCAGCGCCTGCATCGGCTGGCGCAGCTGTGCCCGCCGTCGATCGCGCCGCCTTCGCGCCAACGGGACTGAGCCCCACCGCATTTCGTTTCGACGCGGCCGCCACCACCACAGATGTTGGGCTGGTCGGAATGGAATTCGCCGGCCCGGCAGATTTCGGGCCGGCTCAGCCGGTCGGTCCCGCTGACGAGGAAGTGCTCGCGGGCCTGGCAGAGCGTCTGCGCGCACACGGCAAGCTCGACCGGTTCGGAGTGCGGCTGATCCGCAATCAGCTCGGCATCTCAGAGGACCAGGAGTTGATGGAGACCTGCGACAAGCCGCGGCGCGCACTGCACTGCGCCGTCATCGACACCGCCGAGCGGCCGACGGACAAGGCCGTTGAAACCACGTGGCGGGTCACGCCTGCGGTCGGCGACGGTCCGTCCGCCAGCCAATGGTGTAGCAGCGTGCACTGCTACCACTCCTGCTACCACTACTGATTGGGGTCGATCGGGTAATCACGTCGGGTCGAGGGGACGGCCGCCGATGCGGCGCGTCTGGGTGATCGTCACGCTCTGGGGGCTGCTGGTCGTCCAGTATGCGGCCGACACCTTCGCCACATCGGCTGGGCGAGAAGCGTTTCCGACGGTCACCATGCCGACGTTCAGCGCGGCGAGTATCGGCGATGACGGGTCGGCTCGCGTGGTGGAACGCACGGTCCAGGTCATCGGTCGCGACGGGACCGTCAAACCGGTAGGTGTGGCTGCGCTGCTCGCGCCGCTTCATTCCGGGCCGGCGTCGTTGACATTGGACCGGCTGCTCAAGCCGTCCGCCGATGGCGCCGAGCCCTCCCGCGAAACGGTCGACTGGCTGAAACACCAAACCCTGCGGCTGGCAATCACATCCGACCCGATAGGCCTCCGAGTGGTGTGGCAACCAGCCGTAGTAGACCTGCGCGCCATGACGAGGACGCCTGCGGGTCCGCCGACGGTTCGCGAGGTGTGGTGGTGAGCGTGCTCGACCGCGCGGGTGCGGCCATCGACTGGATCAGCGAAGGCTACCGCCCGGCGGCGCGGCCACTGGCAGCCCTGCGGATCGTGTTCGCCCTTTACGTGTTGGTGTGGCCGAGGGACATCTCGTGGCTCGCGACGATGTCGGCGACAGGCTTCGACCCTCCGGCGGGCCCGTTTTCACTTCTTCCCGGCCCTGCCCCTGCGACTGCGATCCATGTGCTGGAGGTTCTTCGAGTCGTTGTCGCGCTGTGGCTGCTGATCGGATGGAAGACCGGTATCGCGTCCGGTCTCCTCGCGCTGATCTTGGTCGTGTGCAGCGGGCTCGCATACTCATTCGGGAAATCCGACGATGTCATCCTGTTCGACTTGGCGCCGCTCATGCTCGGCCTCGCCGGCTGGGGTTCGGCGTGGTCGAAGGACGCGCGGCTCGGTAGCGCTGCACGGCCGAGGGGTTTCCCGATGTTCGTGTACGCCACGCTGATTGCCTTCGCGATGTTCACCGCTGCGGCCGCAAAAGCGACGACGGGCTGGCTTCTGCCCACGCGGCAGGCCACCCGCTTCTTTGTCGTCGTGACCGCCGACAGTCCGCGGTCCGGACTGCTCGCCGATACGGTGTTGCGGTTCGACAACGCGGTGTTCTGGAAGGCGCTCGACTATGCGACCGCGTTCGTCGAGGGCTGGTTGGTCGTTGCGGTGTTCATTCCCATCCTGTTTCGCGTCGGGCTCGTTCTGATGGGCCTGTTTCACGTCGGGGTGTGGCTGCTTCTGGGCATCGATTTCCACCTCCACGCCTTTGTGTACGCGGGGTTCTTCCTGGTGCCGCCCGCGTGCTACTGGCGTGAGTTGGCGCTGCTGCGAAATGTGCGGACACGTTTGGCGCGACCCGTTGCAGTCATCCCGCAGGGTGCCTCGTGACCCGCGCCGAGACCGACAAAATGGCGAAATCCACTCGCACTTTTGCGCCCAAATGTCGGTTTGGGCGTGAAGGGGCGCGGGCTAGGGGTGGGCCCAGCGCGCGGTGCCCGGCAGCAGCGTGAGCGCGATGGTGAGCAGCGGCAGCACCGGGATCGCATACACCACCGGCGCCAGCTTCGCGCCGGCGATGAACAGGCTGGCAAAGATCAGCAACCCGATGACCGAGCCCACCACGACGAGAAGGCGTGCCGTCCGTCGGCGCAGCAGCAGCGCGATCAGACCGCTGATCAACGCCCCGGCGGAGACCAGCGTCAGAAATCCGACCGCCACGCAGAACAACCGGTCCGACGCCCACCAGCCGGTGATGAGGTCGGTGGCGATCACCGCGGTCGCCCAGCCGCTCAGGATCGCCAAAACCGCTGTGGCAACGGCCGTTTTGGGGCTGGGCTTGCGACGCACGCCGGGGGTCGGCTTGGCCTGCGGGATGTAGGTGGTCTGCTGCTCGGATTGCGCGTCGATGTGAGTGGTGCGGGGATCCTCGAGCTGGGGCAGTGACCCGGTGGGATGGCGCTTGATGATGCCGGTCTTCGGCGCCGACAAACCGTCGGAAGTCGGTCCGTCGGAGGTCAGTCCATCAGAAGGTGGGGACGAATCGTCCGGGTCACTCACACCCACCGAGACTAGTTGGTTGGGCTGAGTCCTCGTTTGGCCAGCCAGCCGACCGGATCGACCCGGTTCGAGCCGTTCTGCAGCACCTCGAAATGCAGGTGCGGCCCGGTGGAATTGCCGCGGTTGCCCATCTGGGCGATCTGGTCGCCGGCCCACACGCGTTGGCCGACGTTGACGTTCCAGCTGTTGATGTGGCCGTAGAGCGTGACGGTGCCGTCGGCGTGGCGCAGCTTGACCCAGGCGCCGTAGCCGGCCGTCGGGCCCACATCGATCACCACACCGTCGGCGGCGGCGTAGATCGGGGTGCCGATCGAGTTGGCGATGTCGATACCGCCGTGCAGCACGCCCCAGCGATAGCCGAAGCCCGACGTGAACACGCCCTTGGTCGGCATCACGAACAGCGGCCGCTGCAGCCGGGCCTCGCGCTCGGCGCGCTCCTGAGCGAACGCGGCGGCCTTGGTGATCTCCTCGGCATGCACGGCCGAATTGGCGACCGACGCGACCGTGACCACCTGCATGCCGCCGGTTGAGCCCGTCATCCCGGCGCCGGTGACGTTCGCCGACTGGTCGGCGGCCAGGATCGTGTCGGAGCTCGAGGTCTCGTTGTTGTTCATCACCGAGTGCGCGGCCGCGGCGGTGGCCCCTGCAGCCATCGCGGCGATCATCAGTCGGCCTTTGACCGCGCTCGCGGTTTCCTTGCGGTGCTGCGCCGCGCGGCGCGCGCCCATGTCGATGATGTCGGTGGCCGCGACGCCGTCGCTGGTGTCGGTGTGGCTCTCGCGGTAGGCGTGCGCCGAGAGCCTCTCTTCTCCGGGTTCGGGGCGGAACTCCGACGGCACGACGAGCCGCAGCGGAACGAGGTCGTCGGTGTCGGCCATGTCGTCGAGCTCGGGTGCGTGGATGACCTGGCACTCGCGGTCGAACGCCGAACTGCTGTGAAACTCGAGGTCATCGAGCTTGCCGAACTCGTTGAACGGGATGATGTCGGTTACTTCAGTGGCGATCTCGCCGGCTTCGGGATCGACCCATCTGCTGCGAGGGTTCGTCGTCTCTCCGTCAGGAGAACTAAACGAACGCGACCCCGCCAACCTGAAATATCCTTCTAGTCGTGATCAGACCGTTATATAGACCGCTAGACGTTAACCAAATCCCAATGTTTGTGGCAACCCGAGACAGTATTCCGTCGGCGATTGTGACTTGTATCACGCCCCCCGCCCCGGTGACCTCGGCCACATGACTGGTGGGCGGTACCGATGGCCTCAGCGACGGTCGATAAAGTTCCCCCGAGCCCGTCGGGTGAAAGACAGTAACTCCGAGCAGACAGCGAGCTGATGGATCTTTTCGAGTACCAGGCGAAAGAGCTGTTCGCCAAGCACAACGTTCCCACCACACCCGGCCGGGTGACCACCACCGCCGAAGAGGCCAAGACGATCGCCGAGGAAATCGGCAAACCCGTCATGGTCAAGGCGCAGGTGAAGACCGGCGGGCGCGGCAAGGCCGGCGGTGTGAAATACGCGGCGACGCCCGACGACGCCTACACCCACGCCAAGAACATCCTCGGCCTGGACATCAAGGGCCACATCGTGAAGAAGCTGCTGGTGTCGGAGGCCAGCGACATCGCCGAGGAGTACTACATCTCTTTCCTCCTCGATCGCGCGAACCGCACCTACCTGGCGATGTGCTCGGTTGAGGGCGGCATGGAGATCGAAGAGGTGGCGGCGACCAAGCCGGAGCGGCTGGCCAAGGTGCCGGTGAACGCGGTGAAGGGCGTCGACGAGGCGTTCGCGCGGTCGATCGCCGAACAGGGCCACCTGCCCAGCGAGGTGCTCGACGCAGCGGCGGTGACGATCCTCAAGCTGTGGGAGATGTTCGTCGCCGAGGACGCCACGCTCGTCGAGGTCAATCCGCTGGTGCGCACGCCCGACGATCAGATCCTGGCGCTGGACGGCAAGGTGACGCTGGACGCCAACGCCGATTTCCGCCATCCCGAGCATGCCGAGTTCGAGGACCGCGACGCCACCGATCCGCTGGAGCTCAAGGCCAAGGAGCACGACCTCAACTACGTCAAGCTCGACGGCGAGGTCGGCATCATCGGCAACGGCGCGGGTCTGGTGATGTCGACGCTGGACGTGACGGCCTACGCCGGCGAGAAGCACGGCGGCGTGAAGCCCGCGAACTTCCTCGACATCGGCGGCGGCGCCTCGGCCGAGGTGATGGCCGCGGGCCTGGACGTCATCCTGCACGACCCGCAGGTCAAGAGCGTGTTCGTCAACGTCTTCGGCGGCATCACCGCCTGCGACGCGGTCGCCAACGGCATCGTCAACGCGCTGAAGATCCTCGGCGACGAGGCGAACAAGCCGCTTGTAGTGCGGCTCGACGGCAACAACGTCGAGGAGGGCCGCCGCATCCTGGCCGAGGCCAACCACCCCCTCGTCACCGAGGTGGACACGATGGACGAAGCCGCCGACAAGGCCGCCGAACTGGCTGCGAAAGCCTAAGACTTAAAAGGAGATACGGCTTATGTCCATTTTCTTGAACGCAAACTCCAAGGTCATCGTCCAGGGCATCACCGGCGGCGAAGGCACCAAGCACACCGCGCTGATGCTCAAGGCGGGCACCCAGCTGGTCGGCGGCGTGAACGCACGCAAGGCCGGAACCGAGGTGACCCACCAAGACAAGGATGGCAACGAGGTCAACCTCCCGGTGTTCGCCACCGTCGAGGAGGCGATGAAGGAGACCGGCGCCGACGTGTCGGTGGTGTTCGTGCCGCCGAAGTTCGCCAAGGACGCCATCATCGAGGCCATCGACGCCGAGATCCCGCTGCTCGTTGTGATCACCGAGGGAATTCCGGTGCAGGACACCGCATATGCGTGGGCCTACAACGTCGAGAAGGGCCTGAAGACGCGCATCATCGGCCCCAATTGCCCGGGGATCATCACGCCGGGCGAGGCGTTGGCCGGCATCACCCCGGCCAATATCAGCGGCAGCGGGCCGATCGGGCTGGTGTCGAAGTCGGGCACGCTCACCTACCAGATGATGTTCGAGTTGCGCGACTTCGGCTTCTCGACCGCCATCGGCATCGGCGGCGATCCGGTCATCGGCACCACCCACATCGACGCCATCGAGGCCTTCGAGAAGGACCCCGACACCAAGGTCATCGTGATGATCGGTGAGATCGGCGGCGACGCCGAGGAGCGGGCCGCCGACTACATCAAGGCCAACGTCTCCAAACCGGTCGTCGGTTATGTCGCGGGATTCACTGCGCCAGAAGGCAAGACGATGGGCCACGCCGGCGCCATCGTGTCGGGTTCGTCGGGCACCGCGGCTGCCAAGAAGGAAGCGCTCGAGGCGGCGGGTGTGAAGGTCGGCAAAACGCCGTCGGAGACGGCGAAGCTGACGCGGGAGATCCTGCAGAGCCTCTAACCTCTACCCCCTTTTCGGCGAGCGTGCGTGTCTGCAGCCGACACGCCGGCAGAATTCGCGAGTTCACGCACGCTCGCGGCGGGGGACTGGCGGGCTGGACTGCGGGGAACTGGCGGGCTGGACTGCGGGGAACTGGCGGGCTGGACGCTATGTGTGACCGACGCCGCTCGATTAGGAACGCGTTCCACCCTTCGATTAGCCTGACGAATTAACACCTGTCAGGAGGTCTGTAATGGGTGATGCGCGCACACCGGTAATCGTCGGCATCGGCCAGTTCACCGAGAACATCGGCGATTCGGAGTATCGCGCGATGTCGGCGGTGGAGCTGGCGGTCGAGGCTGCCAAGGCTGCGCTGGCCGACACGGGCGTGGACGGCGCCGCCGTCGCCAAGGCCATCGACACCGTCATAGGGCTACGGCCGTTCGACATCTCCTCGCCGATCCCGCCCAAGCTCGGCGCCTCGAACAACTACCCGCGGTCGATCATGCGACGGATCGGCGCGGACCCGGCCCGCGCGGTGCTCGAACCCGTCGGCGGGCAGGGGCCGCAGAAACTCGTCACCGAGTTCGGCGCCGCGATCGCCAACGGCGACGCCGACGTCGTCATGATCGTCGGCTCCGAAGCCGGATCGACGGCGCGCTACTACGCCGGCCGCGACGACAAGCCCGATTTCACCGAGCAGATCGACGGGCAGCTCGAGGACCGCGGCCACCAACTCTTCAGCTACATCAGCGAATACACCATCAAGCACGGCCTGACCGGTGCGCCCTCGCAGTACGGGCTGCTGGAGAACGCGCGTCGGGCGCGCCTCGGCGTCAGCGTCGCCGACTACCGCAGGCAGATGGCCGAGTTGTTCGCGCCGCTGTCGAAAATCGCTGCGAAGAACCCGTTTTCGTCATCCCCGGTCGAGCGTGAGGTCGACGAGATCGTCACCGTCACCGACGACAACCGGATGATCGCCGACCCGTACCCGCGGCTGCTCGTCGCCCGCGATCAGGTGAACCAGGGCGCGGCCGCGGTGCTGATGTCGGTGGAGGCGGCCCGTCGCCTCGGTGTGCCCGAAGACAAATGGGTGTACCTGCACGGGCATGCCGACATGGTCGAGCAGCAGGTGCTGGAGCGGGCCGACCTCGGCGCCAGCCCCGCCGCCGTGCACGCCGCGCGAGAAGCCTTGCGGGTGGCCGGACTTGGTGTCGACGACATCGCCACCCTCGATCTGTACAGCTGCTTCCCGTTCCCGGTCTTCGTGATGTGCGAGGCGCTCGGTATCGACGGCGACGACCCGCGCGGGCTGACGCTGACGGGCGGGCTGCCGTACTTCGGCGGACCGGGCAACAGCTATTCGCTGCACGCCATCGCCGAGACCGTGACCCAGATGCGGGACAGGCCAGGGCAATTCGGTTTCGTCGGCGCTAACGGCGGCATCATGAGCAAGTACTCGGTCGGCATCTACTCCACCGCACCCGCGCCGTGGCGCGCCGATCGCAGCGCCGAACTCAACGCCGAGATCGCCGCTCTGCCAAAGGTTGCCGTGACGGAAGTGGCTGACGGCCCCGCGACGATCGAGACCTACTCTGTGCGCTACGACTGGCCGGTGCGAACCGGGATCATCGTCGGACGGCTCGATGCCGACGGCTCGCGGTTCTTGGCGACGACGAAAGACGAGGATCTGGTCGGGTTGATGTCCGACGGCGATCCGATCGGTGCCCGAATCGTCGTCAAGTCGACGGAAAAGGGCAACCGCGCCCGCCTGGCCTAGCCTCGCGCAGGCAGTCGATGGTCAATCGACCGTCGCGGGCGGCTAGTCCTTCTCGCCGGACTCCTCAACGCGGCTCGTTCCTCGCCGCTTGATCGTCGTCCGGCTAGTCCCGCCACCGTCGTTTGGCCACGCGTCCCTTGGTCTCCCCGCGATTGCGGTTGACGCGCCTGCCGTGGCGGGCGTTGGCGTGCGGGTCGTCGAAGATCCGGACGATCATCGGGCTGATGGATGCCATGAGATTCCCCTTGATGAAGTGATGCGACAACGTCGATGACTGTCCCGCCGGGGCCCGCAGCGCGGCACGCGTAGTCCGCTACTCGACCCTGCCAGGGGAGACGTACTTCACAGCCGGCCATCATTTATGTACCATGTGGTACATGTTTACGGGATGTTCCATCGAAATCGGCGCACCCGCCAACCTCGTGTGGGACGTCTTCTCCGACGTGGAGCGCTGGCCGGAATGGACGGCCTCGGTGACGACGCTCAAGGCGCTCGACGGCCCCGGCCTGACGGTGGGTAAGCGCTTTGAGATCAAGCAGCCGCGCCTGCCGAAGCTGGTGTGGAAGGTGACCCAGCTCGACGAGGGCAAGTCTTGGACGTGGGAGCAGCGCTCGCCCGGCGGCCGAACGATCGCCGTCCACGAGGTCGTGCCCGACGGCGATAAAACGCTGGTGCGACAACGGCTTGACCAGCAGGGCCTCCTGGGTGAACTCGTCGCCCGGCTCATGCGTGGCACCACCAAGCGCTACCTCGACCTCGAGGCCAAGGGGCTCAAGGCGCGCAGCGAGCAACTGCGTGGCTCGACCGCCTGACGTCGAGCGGCGCAGGCAGCTGCTCGACGGCCTCATCGAGGCGTTCGCCGACGGCGGGATCGGCGATCGCTCGCTTCGCGACATCGCCGAGGCCGTGGGCACCAGTCACCGAATGCTGTTGCACCACTTCGGATCCCGCGACGAGCTACTGCTGGCGATCGTCGAAGAGATCGAGCGCCGCCAAATCAGCGTGCTGCCAGAGGCGTCCGTCGAACCGGCCGACGCGATGGCGGCCATGTGGGCCGATCTGCGCCGGCCCGAACTGCGCCCGTTCGAGCGGCTGTTCTTCGAGTGCTACGCGCGCGGGGCGCAGGGGGAGCAGCCGTTCGCGGGCATGCTGCCGGGCGCCGTCGAATCCTGGCTTGACGAGGTCGGCGCGAAAGCGGGCGAGGGCAGCGACCCCGCGATGGTGCGCCTCGGGCTGGCGGTGACACGCGGCCTGCTACTGGATCTGATCGCCACCGACGACACCGACGGTGTCGACGCCGCCGCCGAGGCGTTCGTCGACCTGCTGCGCCGTGCTCAGACCAACGCGGCTCAAACCAACAGTGCTCAAACCAACAGTGCTCAGACCAGCGCGGCCAGCTTGCCTGCGAGCCGCTCCACGTAGGCTTCGACGTCGGCGGCGGACTTGTCGGGAAGGCCGAAAAGCACCTCGGTGACGCCGATCTCCTGCCAGTGCGCCAGCTTCACGGGGTCGGGTTTGAAGTCCAGGGCGACGATCTGCGGCGCGCCCTCGCGGCCTGCCGCGGCCCACGTGTCGAGCAGCAGCTTGACCGGTTCGTCGATGTTGAAGTCGCGCGGTGTGGTGATCCAGCCGTCGGCGGACCGGGCGATCCACTTGAAGTTCTTCTCGGTACCCGCGGCGCCGACCAGCACCGGGATGTGGGACTGGACGGGCTTCGGCCATGCCCACGACGGGCCGAATTTGACGAATTCGCCGTCGTATTCGGCTTCTTCCTGCGTCCACAGCGTGCGCATCGCCTCGAGGTACTCGCGCAGCATGGTGCGCCGTCGCCCCGGCGGGACGTTGTGGTCGGCGAGTTCGTCTGTGTTCCAACCGAATCCGACGCCCAGGCTGACCCGGCCGCCGGAGAGGTGGTCGAGCGTCGCGATCGACTTGGCCAACGTGATCGGGTCGTGTTCGACGGGCAGTGCGACCGCCGTCGACAGCCGCACCCGCGACGTCACCGCACAGGCGGTGCCCAGCGACACCCACGGATCGAGCGTGCGCATGTAGCGGTCGTCGGGCAGCGACTCGTCGCCGGTGGTGGGGTGGGCGGCCTGGCGCTTGACCGGGATATGGGTGTGTTCGGGCACGTAGAACGTGGTGAAGCCGTGGTCGTCGGCAAGCTTGGCCGCCGCTGCGGGCGTGATGCCGCGGTCGCTGGTGAAAAGTACGAGCCCGTAATCCATACCAGAATTAGAACGTGTTCCAGTCTGCGGGGCAAGGGCGGGGTGGCATCGAGGCCGTTCGGTACCCGCCGCACCAGCAGCGGGGGGATTACCCGAACGTGCATGTGCTGCGAAAAGGGGCGCAGAATTTCGCAAGGAATGCACGTTCGGCGCCTTCTGCCGCATTGGGGTAGCGCGCTACGCGCGACGCGCCGACGGCCCGCCTTCACGCTCCAAGCATGGAGACGAAGCGGTCCGTCCGGGGAAAGGTCGTCGAATGGGTTCGGCGCTACCTGCCCAACGAACTCGCGGGCTGGGTCGGTGAACTGGGCGGCGCCACGGTCACGTACTGGCTGACCGGCTCGTACGCAGCGGCAGTGGCCGTCGCCACGGTCGGGGCTTCGGTCGGCTACTACGCGACGGCCTACGTCAACGGTGTCCGCTGGTCGTATCAGGCTCAGCCGCAACGGAAGTGGCCCATACGTCTGCTGCGCGCCAACGCGCCGACCGTGCGCAGCATCGCCGTCGAGTTCGGCCCCGCCGAGGCGATCGACAGCATCATCATCAGGCCGGCGGCGCTCTATGCGGGGCCGTTCGTGCTCGGCAGCACCGCCGTCGGCTGGGTCGTCGGCAGCATCGTCGCCGACGTCGCCTTCTACGTGATGGCCATCTTCAGCTACGAGCGCTTCAACGCGCTGTTGGCCGTGCGCCGACCGAAATGCAAGGAGGTCACCGGTGCATACGTCGCAGCGCTTGCAACTGCTTGACCGCCTGCGTGTTCGATGCGAGGAAGAAGGGTGGCGCACGCTCATCGCCCAGCACGGCACGCCGCTGCTGGTGCTCGATCACTATCGCGTCATCGAGCAGTGCCGCCTGCTGGCCGCGCATCTGGCCGGCTTCCGCCTGCATTATGCGATGAAGGCGGCGCCACACCCTTCAGTCCTACGCGCCGTCGCCGCCAGCGGGTGCGGCTTCGACGTCGCCAGCACCACTGAGATCGATCTCGTTGCCGCGCTGGGCCTCCCAGTGAACCTGTGCATCAACACCCATCCGATCAAGAAACTGCGCGACATCGACCAGCGCCTACATCGCCGGCGTGCGCACCTTCGTCGTCGACAACCCCGTCGAGGCCCAGAAATTCACCGGCCTGCCCAGCGACATCGAGATCTTGGTGCGGTTGGCATTCCCCAATCCCGCAGCGAAATCCGATCTTTCGACGAAGTTCGGCGTGCGGCCCGCCGACGCGGAACTCGTCGTCAAGCACGTACTGGCCACCGGCGTGCGGTTTGCGGGCTTCAGCTTCCACGTCGGCAGCCAGGGCCCCAGCGTGGGGCCGTATCGCGAAGCCCTGCGCGGCACCCTCGACCTCGTCGGCCACATCGACGAAACCCTCGGCGTGCCAACGCGAATCATCGACATCGGCGGCGGCTTTCCGGTGACCTATCGCGATCCGATGCCGACGATCGACGCCATCGCAGCCGTCGTCGACGACGTACTCGGCGCCCGCCGAGATGAATTCACGCTGCTGGCCGAACCAGGACGTTTTCTGGCCGCCGACTGCACGACGTTGCTGACGAGCGTGGTCGGCAGCGCCGTGCGCAACGGCCGCCTGTGGCACTACCTCGACGACGGCATCTACGGCAGCTATTCGAACGTCATGACCGAGGACGTGCATCCGCCGATCGTGGCGCTTCGCGAGATCGTCGACGGTGTCGGCGCCGACGAGTCGGTGACGTTGGCCGGGCCGACGTGTGACAGCGCCGACGTCATCGCCCGCGACTACCCGATGCCCACACTCGGCATCGGCGACGTGGTGGTGAGCCCTCTGATGGGGGCCTACACATCGGTCACGGCGTCACGATTCAACGGAATCCCGGCGACGAAAATCGTCGAAGTGTGAAGCCGGAGCGCGTTGCGGTCCGGCCACGGCTCCCCGTGCTCACCGCTGCTTGGTGCTCAGTGCGCTAGCGTGGTTGACGAATCGCTCACGCGGCCGAAAACGGCGTTCCGACGCAAGCGTCGCCGGGAGCGGCGCCCAAACAAGAGCAGGAGAGGTCATGACCTACCCGCCAAGCAGCTCCGGATATCCGCCCGGGCAGCAGCCCACCACCCAGTTCAGCGCTCCGACGCAGCAGTTCGGCAAAGTCGAGCAGCCGTCGACGCAGTCATCGTCCTCGGCAACCACTCCAGGCGCGGCCAATCCCAACAAGTTGCCACTGATCTTGCTCGCGGTCGTCGCGGTGCTCGGCCTGCTCGTCTACCTGTTCAGCTTTGGCACCATGTTCAAGATTGAGAGCACCGACTTCCCGCAGCTGGGCAGCGCCAGCGGCACGTCGCTGGGTCTTGGCCTGGCCGTCGTGGCGTCGCTGCTCGCCGCGCTGATCGCCGGCGCGAGCCTGCTGCCCAGGCAGAAGGCACCCACAGGCGTCATCGCCGCCATCTCCGTGCTGGGCTTTCTTCTGGTGCTCGCCGAGATCATCAACGTGCCGTCCGGGGTCACCATCGGCTGGGCGCTCTACGTCGTCATCCTGCTGACCTTCCTGCAGTCCGCCGTGTCGATCGGCGCGCTGCTGATGGACTCCGGCATCATCTCCGCGCCCGCGCCGAAGCCGAAGTTCGAGCAGCAGCCGCAGTACGGCCAGTACGGCGGACCCAGCCAGTACTACGGCCAGGTCGGCAGCGGCCAGCATCAAGGCCAGCACCATCAGGGCGGCCCGCAGCATCAGCAGCGCCCGCCCTACGGCGGTGGCCAGTACGGCGGCGGCCAGTACGGCCAGCAGTCCTCCTCCGGCGGCTACCCGCCGATCGGCCAGCAGGGCGGCCCGCCGACCCCACCGACCGGTTTCCCGACCTACGGCCAGCCGCAATCGTCGTCGTCCTCGCCGACCGGCCAGGTGCCGTCGCAGGGGCAGTCCTCGTCCTCGTCGTCGTCTTCGTCGAATCAGTCCGGCAACTCGACGTCCTAGTTCGAGCCTCGCGTGCGTGAATACCGCGTGCGCGAGCGAACAGCTGCTATACCGCTAGTGGTGGAGAACAGGTCGGTCGGCGCTCGCCAGGCTCGTGACCTGTTCCGGGTCGCGTTCGGCCCATCGGCGGTGGCGTTGGTGATCATCGCGGCCGTGGTGCTGGTCGAGCTGCTGATCGCCAACAGCGACATGACCGGCGCGTTCGGCGCGATCGCCAGCATGTGGCTGGGCGTGCATCAGGTCCCGATCTCGATCGGCGGCCGTGAACTGGGCGTGATGCCGCTGCTGCCGGTGCTCGCGATGGTGTGGGGCACGGCGCGCACGACGGCCGCCGCCACACCGCCGCGGGGCTCGTGGTTCGTCGTGCGGTGGATCGTCGCGTCGGCCCTCGGCGGCCCGCTGTTGATCGCCGCCATCTGCCTGGCGGTGATTCACGACGCGTCGTCGGTGATCACCGAGTTGCAGACGCCCAACGCGTTGCGCGCGTTCACCGGCGTGCTGGCCGTGCACGCGATCGGCGCGGCGCTCGGCGTCGGCTCGCGGGTCGGCAGACGGGTGCTCGCGGCGGTGGGCGCGCCGCAGTGGGTGGCCGACGCGGGCAGGCCCGCAGTGGCCGGGGTGCTGGCGCTGCTCGGACTCTCCAGTGCGGCGACGGCGCTGTCGCTGGTGGTGCACTGGTCGACGATGCACGAGCTGTATGCGATCACCGACTCGATATTCGGCCAGTTCAGCCTGACCGTGCTGTCGGCGTTGTACGCGCCGAACGTCATCGTCGGCGCGTCCGCGATCGCGGTCGGGTCGAGCGCGCACGTCGGGCTCGCGACGTTCAGTTCGTTCACGGTGTTCGGCGGCGACATCCCCGCCTTGCCGGTGCTGGCCGCGGTGCCGACGCCGCCGCTGGGCCCGGTGTGGGTGGCGTTGCTGATCATCGGCGCGGCGTCGGGCGTGGTGGTCGGCCAGCAATGCGGACGACGGCCGCTGCCGCTGCTGCCCGCGCTGGGCAAGGTCGTGCTCGCCTCGGCCATCGCGGCGGTGACGATGGCGTTGCTGGCTTACGCAGGCAGCGGCCAGCTGGGCAATTTCGGCCATGTTGGCGTCGACCAGGCCACGTTCGCGCCCGCGGTGTTTCTGTGGTTCGTCGGCATCGGCGCGCTGACCGTCGCCATGGCCGGCGGCATCACCCGCGGCCTCCGCACGCCCAAACCCGCCACCTCTACGCCCAAACGGACATTTGGGCGCAAAAGTGCGAGTGGAGCGCGCCAAAATGTCGATCTCGACGAGGAGGGGCGCGAGTCTGAGGCGGCCCACGAAGGGGACGAACCCGAGTCCGAGGAGGGGGGCGGGTCTGACGAGCCCGACGCCGACGCCACCGCACTCGAGCCCGACGCCGACGACGCGGCACCCGAGCCCGAACCTGAGCCCGAACCTGAGCCCGAACCTGAGCCCGAACCCGCAGACGACCTCGACCTGGGCGACGAGCTCCCCCGCTATGAACCACCCGCGCCCGTGTCGCTGCCGCCGACCGCGCACGTCGGCCCCGCCGATGACGACCTGCCCGATCCCGAGGACCTCGCGTTCATCGACGACGAGGACGCCTCGCCGGGCCCGGTCGGCGAGCACCGGCGCAAGACCGACGATTAGGCTCGTCGCGTGCAGCAACCGCTCCGTGTGCCCCCCACCGCACCGGCGCGAGTAGTGGTGCTGGCGTCGGGCACCGGTTCGTTGCTGGAGTCTCTGCTCGAGTCGGCGGTCGGCGACTACCCGGCCCGCATCGTCGCCGTCGGTGTCGACCGCGACTGCCGCGCCGAAGAGGTGGCCGCCGCCGCGTCGGTGCCCAGCTACAAGGTCCGGTTGAAGGACTACCCCGACCGCGAGGCGTGGGACGCGGCGATCACCGAAGCCACCGCCGCGCACAACCCCGACTGGGTGGTATCGGCCGGCTTCATGAAAATCCTTGGCCCGCAGTTCCTTGAGCGATTTCCCGGCCGGGTCGTCAACACGCATCCCGCGCTGCTGCCCGCCTTCCCCGGCGCACACGCCGTGCCCGACGCGCTGGCCTACGGCGTCAAAGTCACCGGCTGCAGCGTGCATCTTGTCGACGCGGGCACCGACACCGGGCCGATCCTCGCGCAGCAGTCAGTGCCGGTGCTCGACGACGACGACGAAGCCGCCCTGCACGAACGCATTAAGGTCGTCGAGCGGCGACTCCTGGTGGATGTCCTGGCCGCGCTGGCAACGCGCGGAGTGACCTGGACGGGACGAAAGGCGACGATAGGATGACGGACAGCGACGGGCGCAGACCGATTCGACGGGCGCTGGTCAGCGTGTACGACAAGACCGGACTGCCCGAACTGGCGAAGGGCCTGCACGAGGCGGGCGTGGCCATCGTCTCGACCGGATCGACCGCTAAAACCATTGCCGCAGCAGGTGTTCCGGTCACCCCCGTCGAGGAGCTGACGGGATTTCCCGAGGTGCTCGACGGCCGCGTCAAGACCCTGCATCCGCGCGTGCATGCCGGCCTGCTTGCCGACCTGCGCAAGCCCGAACACGCTGCGGCCCTTGAGGAACTCGGCATCGCGGCATTCGACCTCGTGGTCGCCAACCTGTACCCGTTCAGCGAGACCGTCGCCTCGGGCGCCGACGTCGACGAATGCGTCGAGCAGATCGACATCGGCGGCCCGTCCATGGTGCGCGCGGCCGCCAAGAACCACCCCAGCGTCGCGGTGGTGGTCGATCCGCGAGGCTACGACGGCGTGCTGGCGGCGGTACGCGCCGGCGGCTTCACGCTTGCCGAACGAAAGATATTGGCATCGCTGGCCTTTCGTCACACCGCCGAGTACGACGTGGCCGTCGCCAGCTGGATGGGGTCGACCCTTGCGCCCGAAGAACCCGCACAGCAGTTGCCGGCCTGGTTCGGCGGAACATGGCGGCGCAGCGGCGTGCTGCGCTACGGCGAGAACCCGCACCAGCAGGCGGCCCTCTACACCGACGACTCCGCGTGGTCCGGCCTGGCGCAGGCCGAGCAGCTGCACGGAAAAGAGATGTCCTACAACAACTTCACCGACGTCGACGCAGCGTGGCGGGCCGCCTTCGATCACCAAGAGACGTGCGTGGCCATCATCAAGCACGCCAACCCGTGCGGCATCGCGATCTCGTCGGTGTCGGTGGCCGACGCCCATCGCAAGGCCCACGACTGCGACCCGCTGAGCGCATTCGGTGGCGTCATCGCCGCGAACACGACGGTCAGCGTCGAGATGGCCGAGACCGTCGCCGGCATCTTCACCGAGGTCATCATTGCGCCCGCCTACGAAGACGGCGCAGTGGAAATCCTCAAGCGCAAGAAAAACATTCGCGTGCTCGTCGCGTCCGAGCCGATGCCGGGCGGCATCGAAATGCGCCAGATCAGCGGCGGGCTGCTGATGCAACAGCGTGACGCACTCGACGCGAGGGGCGACGACCCGAACAACTGGACACTCGCGACGGGCGAGCCCGCCGACCCGGCGACGCTGGCCGACCTTGTCTTCGCGTGGCGGGCCTGCCGTGCGGTGAAATCCAACGCGATCGTCGTCGCCGCCAACGGCGCCACCGTCGGCGTCGGCATGGGCCAGGTCAATCGCGTCGACGCGGCACGGCTTGCGGTCGAGCGTGGCGGTGAGCGGGTGCGCGGCGCCGTCGCCGCCTCCGACGCGTTCTTCCCGTTCCCCGACGGCCTCGAGACGCTGACGAACGCCGGTGTGAAGGCGATTGTGCATCCCGGCGGGTCGGTGCGCGACGAAGAAGTCACCGAGGCCGCCGCCAATGCAGGCGTGACGCTGTACCTGACCGGAGCACGCCACTTCGCGCACTGACGCCCTTGATAGGTTGCCGAACATGCTGATTGGCGTGCGCACAGCGGTGGTTGCGCTGGCCGCCATCGCACTCGCGGCCACGGCCTGCACGCGGGTCATCGACGACGCGCGCGTCGTCGCCGCGCCTGACATGGGCAAAGCCGGCGCCACCGCCGACGATTGCACGAAGGTCGACACGCCGCTGACCACGATCCCCAGCCTCGCCGACGACGAGCCCGTCCTGAAGATCCCGCAGCCCGACAACTGGCAGCGGGTGTCGATGCTGGATTCCCCGCTGATCCGTTTCACGATGCGCAACGCGAGCCTGGCCAGAGACGCGTTCGCGCCGACTGTTGTCGTCACACTGGAAAACCATCCGGGCATCGCCGTGCCCGCGGACGTCTTCGACGCCCAGCAGGATGCGTTGCGGACCGGCGTCGGCGCGACCAACCTGCGCGTCACCGAGACGACGCTGTGCAGCCTGCCCGCCGAGATCATCGACTACATCACGCCGCCGCTGGGGATTCTGCCGCCGCATCCGGCGCGGGTGCTGTGCGCGGTGCTGCACACCGAGAACCGCACGTACGCGATGACGATGACGGTCCAGAGCGCCGATCCCGGCAACCAGACATACCAGCGCGACGCGGAAACCATCCTGAGCGGCTTCCAGATGCTCTCGCCGACGGCTTAGCTCCGCGAGCAGACGCACAATCGCACAAAACGCCCGCGCAATCGTGCGAGTTCGCGTCTGCTCGCGAGGGTTTTGTGGTCGAGTGATCACAAAGCCATACCGCCATACCGCGTGAGGAGGCATGCAATGGACGGCATCGCGGACATGGGCGGCACCACCGGCTGGGGCCCCGCGCAACGACCACGCGCCGACGAGCCGGTGTTCGAAGAGCCGTGGCAGGGCAGGGCGTTCGCGATGATGCTGTTGTCAAACAGGCTCGTCGGCGGCAATGTCGATTCGGTTCGACATGCGATCGAGCGGCTGGACCGCGACGCCTATCTCGATGACGGCTACTACGGCCGCTGGCTCAACGGCGCCGAGCTGCTGCTGACGGAGAACGACGTGTTGGCGCCCGCGGCCGTCGAAGCGCGCGCCCGCAGGCTGCGCGGTGAGGACGTCGACGAGCCGGACGCACCGGAACTCAATCTGCCGCGGCGCGAACCCGTCGCGGACTCGCTGCGCAGCCTCGACACGGCGCCGAAATTCCAGCCGGGCGAGCGGGTGCGCGCGAAGAACATGTCGCCGCCAGGGCACACGCGGCTGCCGCGCTATGTGCGGGGGCACACGGGCGTCGTCGCGCAGATCGAGCCACCTTCAGTGCTTCCCGACACCAACGCCCACTTCCAGGGCGAGAACCCTCAGCACGTGTACACGGTGCAATTCGACTCGCGCGAATTGTGGGGCGAGGACGCCGAGCCGTTCACGCTGACCATCGAGATGTTCGAAAGCTATCTGGAGAAGGCGTCATGACCGCCGCGCACATACCGCCGTCGCTGCGCGCCGAAGCGCTCGAGCAGTTACTCACCGAACGGGGACTGATCGATCCGACAGCGCTCGACGCCATCATCAACACTTACGAGAACGACGTCGGCCCGCTCAACGGCGCCAAGGTGGTCGCCAGGGCATGGACCGATCCGGAGTTCGGCCGCCGGCTGCTTGACGACGGCACCGCCGCGATCAGGGAGATGGGCTACCTCGGCCCGCAGACCGAGTGCGTTGTCGTTGTCGAGAACACCCCGACCACGCATCACGTCGTCGTCTGCACGATGTGTTCGTGCTACCCGTGGCAGCTGCTCGGACTGCCGCCGAGCTGGTACAAGGATCCGTCGTATCGCGCGCGGATGGTGAGGGAGCCGCGCACAGTGCTCGCCGAGATGGGCCTCGAACTGCCCGACGATGTGCAGATCGTCGTGCACGACTCCAGCAGCGAGGTGCGCTGGCTGGTGCTGCCCGAGCGGCCCGCGGGAACCGAGGCCATGAGCGAGGACGAACTCGTCGGCCTGATCACCCGCGACGCGATGGTCGGCGTGGCCAAGATCGGGCCGCCATGACGGCCGTGGGGCTGACCGGCGTGGCGGCGCCGCCGCGCTCCAACGGGGAGTTGGTGTTCGAAGAGCCTTGGCACAGCAGGGCTTTCGCTATGGCGGTGGCGCTCAACGAGGCGGGCGCGTTCACCTGGCCGCAGTTCCAAAAGGCGCTGATCGCCCGGATCGCTATCTGGGAAGCCGCCGAGCAAGCCGAGCAACCGGAGTGGCACTACTACCACCACTGGCTCGGCGCGCTGGAGGATGTCCTCGGCGCCGCCGGGGTGGTGAACGGCGACGACGTGGGCGAGCGGGCCGACGTGCTGGCGCGGCGCCCGGCCGGGCACGATCACACGCATTAGCGACGTACAGGCAACGCTCAGCGGCCACTCAGCCGCGGCAGGCACGCTGACTTCAGGTTTTATTCCAGGTTCGCGCAGAGGGTAACCGCTGCCGACCTTGTCGAGCAGTCGTAGCGTGGAGTGGTGATGCAACCCAAAGACCTTCCCCGTACCGTCGGCGAACTGCGTGCCTCCGGTCATCGCGAACGGGGTGTTCGCGAGGAGATTCGGGAGAATCTGCTGGCCGCGCTGGCCGAGGGCCGCGACGTGTGGCCCGGCATCCTGGGCTTCGAAGACACCGTCCTTCCGCAGCTGGAGCGCGCGCTGATCGCGGGCCACGACGTGGTGCTGCTGGGCGAACGCGGCCAGGGCAAGACGCGGCTGCTGCGCGCGCTGGCGGGGCTGCTCGACGAGTGGACACCGGTGATCTCGGGCTCCGAGCTGGGGGAGCACCCGTACTCGCCGATCACGCCGGAGTCGATTCGCCGGGCCGCCGAGTCCGGCGACGACCTGCCGATCGAGTGGCGGCACCGCAGCGAGCGCTACTTCGAGAAGCTGGCGACGCCCGACACCAGCGTGGCCGACCTGGTCGGCGACATCGACCCGATCAAGGTGGCCGAGGGCCGCAGCCTCGGCGACCCGGAGACCATCGCCTACGGTTTGATCCCGCGGGCGCATCGCGGCATCGTGGCGGTCAACGAGCTGCCCGACCTGGCCGAGCGGATCCAGGTGTCGATGCTCAACGTGATGGAGGAGCGCGACATCCAGGTGCGCGGGTACACGCTGCGGCTGCCGCTGGACGTGGTCGTCGTCGCCAGCGCGAATCCCGAGGACTACACCAACCGCGGCCGGATCATCACGCCGCTGAAGGACCGGTTCGGCGCCGAGATCCGCACGCACTACCCGCTGCAACTCGACGCCGAAGTGGGAGTGATCCAGCAGGAGGCCCATCTGGCCGCCGAGGTGCCCGAGTACCTGCTGCAGATCCTGGCGCGGTTCGCGCGGTATCTGCGCGAGTCGAGTTCGATCGACCAGCGCTCGGGCGTGTCGGCGCGGTTCGCGATCGCGGCGGCCGAGACGGTCGCGGCGGCGGCGCGGCACCGCTCGGCGATCCTCGGCGAGGACGATCCGGTGGCCCGCGTGGTCGACCTCGGCACGGTTATCGACGTGCTGCGCGGCAAGCTGGAGTTCGAGTCCGGCGAGGAAGGCCGCGAGCAGGCGATCCTCGAGCACCTGCTGCGGCGCGCGACGGCCGACACCGCGCAGCGGCTGCTCGGCGGCATCGACGTCGGGCCGTTGGTGGTGGCCATCGAGGGTGGTTCGGCGGTGACGACCGGCGACCGCGTCTCGGCGCGTGACGTGCTGGCCGCGGTTCCCGAGGTGCCCGCGATCGCGCAGGTGCAGGAGCGGCTCGGCGCGACGTCGGACGGCGAGCGCGCTGCGGCGGTCGAATTGGCGCTTGAGGCTTTGTATCTGGCCAAGCGGATCGACAAGGTGTCCGGAGAAGGCGAAACCGTCTATGGCTGACGGCCGAACGACGATCAAGCAGCGAGGAACTCGCTGCGTTCAGGAGTGCGGCCATGGCCAGTAGAGGTCACGGGCGCTCGGCTCGCTATTCGAGCTACACCGGCGGGCCCGACCCGCTGGCGCCGCCTGTTGACCTGCGAGAGGCGCTCGAGGCCATCGGGCAGGACGTGATGGAGGGTGCGTCGCCGCGGCGGGCGCTGCAGGAGCTGCTGCGACGGGGCACGCAGAGCATGCGGGGCGCCGACCGGCTGGCCGCCGAGGCGAATCGCCGGCGTCGGGAACTGCTGCAGCGCAACAACCTTGACGGGACGCTGCAAGAGATCAAGAAGCTGCTCGACGAGGCCGTGCTGGCCGAGCGCAAGGAGTTGGCGCGGGCGCTGGACGACGACGCGCGGTTCCAGGAGATGCGCATCGAGTCGCTGCCGCCGTCGCCGGCCAAGGCCGTGCAGGAGCTGTCCGACTACGAGTGGCGCAGCCAGGAGGGCCGCGAGAAGTACGAGCAGATCAAGGATCTGCTGGGCCGCGAGATGCTCGATCAGCGCTTCGCCGGGATGAAGCAGGCGTTGGAGAACGCCACCGACGAGGACCGGCAGCGCGTCAACGAGATGCTTGACGATCTGAATGACTTGCTGGACAAGCATTCTCGCGGCGAGGACACCCAGCAGGACTTCGACGACTTCATGCGCAAGCACGGCGACTTCTTCCCGGAGAATCCACGCAACGTCGACGAGCTGCTGGACTCGCTGGCGCAGCGTGCTGCGGCCGCGCAGCGGTTCCGCAACAGCTTGTCGCCCGAGCAGCGGGCGGAGCTGGATGCGTTGGCGCAGCAGGCATTCGGGTCGCCGTCGCTGATGAACGCGCTGAACCGGCTGGACGCACACCTGCAGGCGGCGCGGCCGGGCGAAGACTGGACGGGCTCGTCGCGGTTCTCCGGCGACAATCCGCTGGGCATGGGCGAGGGCGCGCAGGCGATGGCCGACATCGCCGAGCTCGAACAGCTCGCCGAGGCGCTGTCGCAGAGCTATGCGGGCGCGACGATGGAGGACGTCGACCTGGAGATGCTGGCCCGCCAGCTGGGCGACGAGGCGGCCGTCGATGCGCGCACGCTGGCCGAACTGGAGAAGGCGCTGATGGATCAGGGCTTCCTGGACCGCGGTAGCGACGGGCAGTGGCGGCTCTCGCCGAAGGCCATGCGGCAGCTGGGGCAGACGGCGCTGCGGGATGTGGCACGCCAGTTGTCGAGTCGCCACGGCGAGCGCGAGACGCGCCGGGCCGGTGCGGCAGGCGAGATGACGGGTGCGACGCGCGCGTGGCAGTTCGGCGACACCGAGCCGTGGAATGTGACCCGGACGCTGACGAATGCCGTGCTGCGGCAGGCGGGCAACGGTACGCCCGAGACGCCGATCCGAATCACCGTCGACGACGTCGAGGTGTCCGAGACCGAGACCCGCGCCCAGGCGGCGGTGGCGCTGCTGGTCGACACGTCGTTCTCGATGGTGATGGAGAACCGCTGGCTGCCGATGAAGCGGACGGCGCTGGCGCTCAGCCATCTGGTGAGTACCCGGTTCCGCTCGGATGCGTTGCAGATCATCGCCTTTGGCCGTTATGCGCGGACGGTGACACCCGCGGAGCTGACGGGTCTGGAGGGCGTCTACGAGCAGGGCACCAACCTGCATCACGCGCTGGCCTTGGCCGGACGGCACCTGCGGCGCCATCCCGACGCGCAGCCGGTGGTCCTTGTCGTGACCGACGGGGAGCCGACGGCGCACCTGGAGAACTTCGGCGACGGCGAAGGCACCTCGGTGTTCTTCGACTACCCGCCGCACCCGCGCACAATTGCCCACACTGTCAAGGGTTTTGACGACATGGCGCGGCTGGGCGCACAGGTGACCATCTTCCGGCTCGGCAATGATCCGGGCTTGGCGCGGTTCATCGATCAGGTCGCGCGCAGGGTGGAAGGACGCGTGGTGGTACCCGACCTGGACGGTCTTGGCGCCGCGGTCGTCGGGGACTATTTGAGGTCGCGCAGGCGTCGCTGAGACGCCTGCTGAGACGTCGTCGCTGAGGCGACTGCCGAGGCGTCGTCGCTAGAGAGCATCGTCGCGGCGGCCATGCTCGCCGTCCCGCTCGTCGCCGCGTTCGTCGTCGCGTTCGTCGTCGTCGAAGAGTCCGGCGAGTAGTTCCTCGGGGTGATGTGCCAGGTTGATCTCGAAGGGGCCGCTGCCGTCGGACCACGCGAGCCGGCCCGTGTCGGTGACCTTGGCCTCCAGCAGCCCCTTGCTCAGCATCGCGTGGTCGGGTTCGCAGCCGAAGAACAAGCAGTCGGCGTCCGTGCGTCCGCCCTTATTCCACGGCGGGTCGTGGTGCACCTCGCAGTGATAGCCGGGCTTAGTGCAATTCGGCCGCGTGCAGCCGCGGTCGCGGGCGTAGCAGATGATCCGCTGATCGGCGGAGGCGACGCGCTTTGTGCGCCCCAAGTAGAGCGGACGATTCGTGTGGTCGTCGAACACCGCCAGGTAGTGAATCGAGTCGGCCGCCATGCGGATGAGATCTCGCATCGGCAGGGCGGATCCGCCACCGGTGCGCGCCGGCGGCGGCATCGGGATGGAGCTGTCGTTGACGGCATGCACGGCTTGCTCGAGCGCGCTCAGCGGCGTCGTGACGATGACGGTGAGGGGCAGCCCACGATGTTGCCCGAAATGCCTGACGCTATGCCGGCTTTCAACCCGAGCTTCAACGCGTCGTGAAGGCGCTGCGGTGCAGAACGGGTGTCCAACTGCACCTCTTCGACACTTCCATCAGGGAGATGACGGCCCGGCCGAACAGCGGCCTCCGCGGCTTCCAGATAGGCACGGCCCTCGGGGTCGACCCAGCCGCTGATGTGGCTCATGCCGTCCGCGCGTTGGCGACCCATTCTGATCCCGCTCATACGCGCGCGGTCCTTCTCGTCGAAATCGCCGTCGGGGTTGAGTTGTTCGGCGATTTCCCGACCGACGACGACCACGAACTTGGAGTCCTGATCTTTCGCGTGCCGCACCAAAACTCGTTCCGCGCGTTCCTTGATGTGTTCGGGGACTGCGGACGGAAGTGCGTCCATGGCTTCGCAGACGGCCTTGATGTGGTCGTGGCCTACGTGGCCGCTCTCCACGGCGGCGGCAAGATGCGCGAGTTCCGGCTCCAGCTCCTGCCCGGTCAACGTGCGGCGGGGGCGAATGCGCACGGCGGTTTTCATCCGGGCCTTCACGTCGCCGGTCGTAATCCTCAGCCGCTTCCACAGGAGCTTGCTGATCACCGCGCCTGCGGGCAGGGCCGGATCATCGGGGCCGTCGGGTGGTTCGGCCAATTCACCGAAGAATCGATACATCTGCCCGCGATTGATCCGGCACTGCGTCTCCAAGCGCTCGGCCACCTTCACGCGGAATGCATTGCCGACGGTGTCCGAGCACGCCGCGCGCAGCCGGGCGTATCCCGCGTCAATCGCATCCAATGCGGCGCCGATCTCTTCCTGCTGCGTGCTGGTCATGCCACCAAGCTATCGAACATCTGTTCGAATGACCGCAAAGATTTCGTGGCTGTGGATGAATGTCAGACTGTGGATAACTGACCGCAAAGGTCGGCGGGCTGTGGTATTGCATCCGTCAACGGCAGAACGTCAACCATCAAGGCGCTCAACGGATCCGGTCGGCCGTGGGGTATCACACGCAAGGGAGGCCAGCCGTAATAAAACAGAGCCGGCCATCACTCGGCCGAACGTGAAGACAGTGCGGAAGACGCGCCGCGAATTCGCACGGGGCGCACGCTTGCACGCGCGAAGGGCTGTTAGCTGGTTTTGCGCTTCTTGCGCTTGACGGCGACCTTGCCCCACAGCGAGAAGCCGCGCACCTTGACCCGCGGCGCGCCGGGCAGGCCCTTCTCGGTTTCGAGGTGATCGAAGGTGCCCATGACGCCGTGGCCCCGCAGTTCGACGTTGACCTCCGGCGGGACGAGGATGGTCTGCCCGCCCATGATCGAGTAGGTGCGGATCTCGACTTCAGGCGAGGTGAAGTCGGCGTAGCGCAAATCGATGACGCCGCCGCCCCACAGCGTGAATGCGGTCAGTTTCTTCGGCACGTTCCAGCGGCCGCGACGCTCGAACCCGCTCATGATCGCCAGCAATACCGTTGAGGGCGCAGGGTGACAAGGTCCTCCGCGGCGGCTGGTGATGGCGCCGGGCAAGTCGGAGCTCACGCGGGAAAGCTCGTCGTAAGTCTTGGCCGCGTATACCTTGGCTAACCGGTTTTCATACTCGGTCATATCGAGGCGGCCCTGGGCGGCCGCGTCGGACAAGAGCTGAGCTGCCTGCATGCGGTCGGTGTCCGCAGCGGGCTCTGAGCGGTTTCGCGACGCTGGAGTGCTCATCACTGTCGAGCCTACGACTTAGGTCAAATATGCACTGGAAGATCAGGTCGTTCGGGCCAGGTACTGCTCAAAAGTAATGGTGCCGACGGGGTTTGCCGGTACCAGGTGGGCACCGGACTTGTAGCCGGCCATTATGCCACCGGGCAGTGGCACGTTTAACACGCGCCTGCGGCTGTTGTGCGCCCTCACATACATGCGCCCGAGTTCGTCGTGGTCATGGACCATCGGTCCGCCGATATCGTCGACGCGGCCGGCGGCGCCCCTGTCAATGAGCGAGACAAGGTGGGCGGCGACGTCGCGGGTGTCGATCGGCTGGAATCGCACGCCCTTGAGCGCAACGAGCGCAGGCGACAAGCGCTGGACTTCGAAGATCCTTTCGATCAACTCGTGGAACTGGGTGGCGCGCAGGATCGTGTGCCCGAGGCCCGAGGCGGCCAGCAACTCTTCGACGCGCAGCTTGGTCTTGTAATAGGGCAGCGGTATGCGGTCGATGCCGACGATCGACACGTAGATGATGTTCGACGTGCCGGCGCGACGCGCCGATGAGATCAGGTTGGCAATCGACCGCACGTCCTTGGCGCGAGTGAACTGCGTCGCGCAGTGGATGACGGTGTCGATGCCTTCGAATGCGGCGTCGATGCCCTCGCCGCTGAGGAGGTCGCCTTGTGCCCAGTGCACACCCGTATAGCCGACGCGAGGCTTTCGACTGAGCGCGCGGACTTTGTGGCCGGCATCCGTCGCTTCACAGACCACTCTGTGGCCGAGTGTGCCGGTCGCGCCCGTGACCAGAACTTCCTGCGCCATCAATGGGCGAGCCTACGCGCACGCAAGGAAACGGGCACCCGACTCACGCTCGGCGTGGGCCGTGCCTTTACATCTGCCGATATCTGCCAAAAACAAGACCTCCGCCGACTGTGCCGTCGACGGAGGTCTCGCGAAAGAAGCGCGGATGACTAGGCGCCGTCACCGCCATCGCCGCCATCACCATCGTCGCCTGACGGCTCGGCTGGCTCGGAGGGGAACACCTTCTCCCATGCGCCACCATTGACAGCCTGGACGCCGTTCTCCCATGCGCCGTTGCCATCACCGTCGGGGTCGAAGAAGCCTTCCCAAGGCCCGAACGAGGTCAGTTCGTCCCACACGGGGTTGTTCACGCCGTCGCCGTTGACATCGCCGACGCAGGGGGCGCAATTGAAGTTCATGCCTTCGGCCGACGCGGGCGCGGCGGTGATGAGCGCGCTGACACCGAAGGCGGCAGCAGCGCCGAGTACGCCGCCGGCGGCGGCGCCGAGAACTCGCTTCATGGTTTCTCCTTGGTTGAAGTTAGTGACCGGTCCGCGTCAGCTCGCCGTTCAGTTAACTCACTATAGCCTGTGAAGCGCCACTTGTCGCAAGAGGCAATTTATTGTTTCACCCGTCAGGATTTCTCGCTGGTCGCGCCACGACGACAGGTCGATCAGCAAACATTGTTTGCTATGTCATCCGATCTTGAATGTACGGTCATCGGTGCTGCTTAACCCATATTTCATCTGTGTAGTTACGGCCCACCCAAGCGGCTGCCATCAAAACCCTCCGGGCGCACTCCGAGCACTACCGCACGGTCGCGATTCGGGCACGCGTGTCGCACTACCCCACTTGCCATACCCCCGAAGCAAGGTCGCTCAGCAAACGCCAGCAAATTTCAGGTCAAGATGACACGGCCCAGTTGGGGCGGCGCTTCTGCAAAAACGCCAGCATGCCCTCGCGGGCCTCTTCTGAGACGAAGAGTTCGGCAGACTGCCTGGTCAGCGCCTCGGCGTGGCGATCGAAGGCCTCCAGGATGGGCGCTGTCGTCAACCCCTTTGACGCGGCCAAACCCTGCGGCGAGCCCTTCGCGATCTCGACTGTCAGCTCAGATACGGCCGCCTCGACGTCGTCTGCCGCCATCGTGATCAAACCGGTCGACGCGGCCACGTCGGCGCCGAATTTCTCACCCGTCACGAAGTACCTGCTCGCCGACCGCGCGGTCATCCTCGGCAAAAGCGTCAGCGAGATGATCGACGGCGCCACCCCGATGCGCGCCTCGGTCAAGGCGAACGTGCTGTTGCGTCCCGCGACGACGATGTCGCAGGCGCCCACGAGCCCGAGCCCGCCGGCCCGGACATGGCCGTTGATCGCGCCGATGACCGGTTTCGGCGACTCGAGGATCGCACGCAACAGCGACGTCAGCTGACGCGCGTTGTCGGCGACCGTCTCAGCCGCGTCCCCGCCGCTGGCCTCCGACAGGTCGGCGCCCGCGCAGAACGTGCCGCCGGTGTGGGTCAGCACCACCGCCCGCACCGACGAGTCGTCCGATGCATCGCACAGGCCCTGGTGCAGCTGGTTCACCAGAGCAGTCGACAACGCGTTGCGGTTGTGCGGCGAGTCCAGCGTGAGCCGCGCGACGGGCCCGTCGACGGAGTAGTGAACCAGGGTGCTCATCAGTACGAGCGTGGCAGACCCAACGACGTCTGCGCGACGAAGTTGAGCACCATCTCCCGGCTCACGGGCGCGATGCGCGCCAGCTTGGACGCGGTCACCGCCGCCGCGATGCCGTACTCCTTCGTCAGCCCGTTGCCGCCGAGCGACTGCACCGCCTGATCCACGGCACGCACCGACGCCTCGGCCGCGGCGTACTTGGCCATGTTCGCCGCCTCGGCCGCGCCGACGTCGTCGCCGCAGTCATACAGCGTGGCGGCCTTCTGCATCATCAGCTTGGCCAGTTCGACCTCAATGTGGTTCTGCGCCAACGGATGCGACAGACCCTGATGCGCGCCGATCGGCGTTTTCCACACCTGGCGCTGTTTGACGTAGGCCACGGCCCTGTCGATCGCCAGCCGGCCCATTCCCACCGCGCTGGCCGCGCCCATGATCCGCTCGGGATTCAGACCCGCGAACAACTGCGCGATCGCGGCGTCCTCCGATCCGACCAGCGCATCCGACGGCAGCCGCACGTCGTCGAGGAACACCTGGAACTGGCTCTCCGGACTGACCAACTCCATGTCGATCTTCGTCCACGTGAAGCCGGGGGTATCGGTCGGAACCACGAACAGCGCGGGCCGCAGATTACCGGTCTTGGCCTCTTCTGTGCGTCCGACGACGAGCACCGCCTGCGCCTGGTCGACGCCGGAGATGAACACCTTCTGCCCGTTGATGACCCAGTCGCTGCCGTCGCGACGCGCGGTCGTCGTGATGCGGTGCGAGTTCGAGCCCGCATCAGGCTCGGTGATCGCGAACGCCATCGTGATCGAGCCGTCGGCGATACCCGGCAGCCACCGCTTCTTCTGCTCTTCGGTGCCGAACTTGCTGATGATCGTGCCGTTGATGGCGGGGGAGACCACCATCATCAGCAGCGGGCAGCCGCTGGCCGCCATCTCCTCCATGACGATGGACAGCTCATACATACCCGCGCCGCCGCCGCCGTACTCCTCGGGCAGGTTCACCCCGATGAAGCCGAGTTTGCCTGCCTCCTGCCACAATTCGTCGGTGTGCTGGCCGGCACGAGCCTTCTTTAGGTAGTAGTCCTGGCCGTAGTTGGCGGCCATCGCGGACACCGCTTTGCGGAGCGCCTGTCGCTCCTCGCTTTCAATGAAGCCGTTGTCGGTCATTGGGCGCTCTCCTCGCTCTTGTCGTCCACACGGGCAAGTACGGTGCCGACGTCGACCTGTTGGCCCGGTTCGACGTTGAGTTCGGCGAGCACGCCGTCGTTCGGCGCCGCCACGGTGTGCTCCATCTTCATCGCCTCGAGCCAGATCAGCGGTTGGCCCGCCGTGACCGTGTCGCCCACCGCTGCGCCGATGCGCAGCACCGAACCGGGCATCGGTGCCACCAGCGAACCGTGCGCCAGCGCGGCGGACGGGTCGGAGAAGCGCGTCAGGACGGCGAATTGCACTGGGCCAAGAGGGGAGTCGACGAACACATCATTCCCGTACCGTGCCACCGAAAACGGCCGGTCGACGCCGTCGACGGTCAGCACGACCTGATCGGGCGACGACGACAGCAGCCTCACCCCGTCGAAGTCCGGTAACTGGAGGCCAGAGCGGCTGAACCGGTAGCGCACCTCGTGCGTCTCGCCGGCGACGTCGGCGTAGCGCTTGGTCTGGAACGCCGACGGCAGGTTGCGCCACCCGCTCGGCGCAGTCGCCAAAACGTTTGCGGTAGACCGGTTCTGCGCCGCATCCGCCAGCGCGGCCGCCAACGCCGACAGCTTGACTGTGCCGGCATCGGCCAGGGGCGCTGAAAGTTCCGCGAGGCCGTGCGTGTCGAAGAATGCGGTGTCAGTGGCGCCGTCGATAAACGCGGGGTGGCGCAGCACGTTGACGAGAAGGTCGCGGTTGGTGCGCACACCGTGAATGCGAGTGCGGGCCAGCGCGTCGGCCAGCAAGCCGGCGGCCTGCCGTCGCGTCGGCGCATACGAGATGATCTTGGCCAGCATCGGGTCGTAGAACACCGACACCTCCGACCCGTCGACGACGCCGGTGTCGACACGGATGCCGATGCCATCGAACAAGCCGAATTGCGTTGTGGTGTTCGGCACTTCGAAGCGATATAGCTGACCGGCCTGTGGCTGCCAATCCTTCGCGGGGTCCTCGGCGTAGAGTCTCGCTTCGATGGAGTAGCCGCGCGACGGCGGCGGTTCCGGGTCGAGGTGGCCGCCGTCGGCGACGTGGATCTGCAGCGCCACCAGGTCGAGGCCGGTGGTGGCCTCCGTCACCGGATGTTCCACCTGCAGCCGGGTGTTCATCTCGAGGAAGAAGAAGTCGCCGTTGTCGTCGGCCATGAACTCGACGGTGCCCGCGCCCGTGTAACCGATCGCACTGGCGGCCTGCCTGGCCGCGTCGAACAGCTTGTCCCGCATGCCCGGTATGCGTTTCACCAGCGGTGACGGCGCCTCTTCGATGATCTTCTGGTGCCGCCGCTGGATCGAGCACTCGCGTTCGCCGACGGCCCATACGGTGCCGTGCGCGTCGGCCAGTATCTGCACCTCGACGTGGTGGCCCGTGGCCAGGTAGCGCTCGCAGAACACGGTCGGATCACCGAACGCGGCCTGCGCCTCGCGGCGGGCCGCCTCGACTTGTGCTGGCAACTCCGACAATTCGCGCACCACACGCATGCCGCGCCCGCCCCCACCCGCCGACGCCTTGATCAGCACCGGCAACTGGCCGGCGGTCACGGCGTCGGGATCGAGTTCGTCGAGCACGGGCACGCCCGCGGCGGCCATCATCTTCTTGGCTTCGATCTTGGAGCCCATCGCGGACACCGCAGCCACAGGAGGCCCGATCCACGTCAGCCCCGCGTCAATCACCGCTTCCGCGAAATAGGGATTCTCCGAGAGGAATCCGTAACCGGGATGCACCGCGTCGGCGCCGGAGGCGCGCGCCGCCGCGATCACCTGCGCCGCGTCGAGATACCCGTTGCGGCCGTCGAGTCGCACCCTGGCATCGGCGTCCGCCACGTGCGGCGCATCCACATCAGGATCGGTGTAGACGGCGACGGTGCCGATGCCTAGGCGACGGCACGTCGCGAACACCCTGCGAGCGATCTCGGAGCGGTTGGCGACCAGAACCCGGCTGACCATGGCGCTCACATCCGGAAGACGCCGAAGTTCGACGTCCCCTTGATCGGCCCATTCGCGATCGCGGACAGACACATTCCCAACACCGTACGGGTGTCGCGCGGATCGATGACGCCGTCGTCGTACAGCATTCCCGACAGCACCATCGGCAGCGACTCGGCCTCGATCTGGCCCTCGACCGCGGCCCGCATCGCGGCGTCGGCATCCTCGTCGACCTGCTGGCAGCGCGCCTCGGCCGCGGCCCTGTTGACGATCGACAGCACACCCGCCAGTTGCGCGCCGCCCATCACCGCGGACTTGGCCGACGGCCATGCGAACAGGAACCGGGGGTCGTACGCGCGCCCGCACATGCCGTAGTGACCCGCGCCGTAGGAGGCGCCGATCAGCAGCGAGATGTGGGGGACCGTGGAGTTCGACACGGCGTTGATCATCATCGAGCCGTGTTTGATCATCCCGCCTTCCTCGTACTTTTTGCCGACCATGTACCCGGTCGTGTTGTGCAGGAACAACAGTGGCGTGTCGGAGCGGTTCGCCAGCTGGATGAACTGCGTCGCCTTCTGCGACTCTTCGCTGAACAGCACACCGCGGTGGTTGGCGAGGATGCCGATCGGATAGCCGTGCAGCGTTGCCCAGCCGGTGACCAACGACGAGCCGTAGAGCGGCTTGAACTCGTCGAAATCCGAGCCGTCGACGATGCGGGCGATCACGTCGCGCGGGTCGAACGGGATGCGCAGATCCGGCGGCACGATGCCGACCAGTTCCTCGGCGTCGTACAAGGGCTCGGTGACCGGACCAGGCGGCGGGCCCTGCTTGCGCCAGTTCAGCCGCGCCACGATGCGGCGCCCGATCCGGATGCAGTCGAGCTCGTCGACCGCGAAGTAGTCGGCCAGACCCGATGTGCGGGTGTGCATTTCGGCACCGCCGAGGGATTCGTCGTCGGACTCCTCGCCAGTGGCCATCTTCACCAGCGGCGGTCCGGCCAGGAACACCTTCGAGCGTTCCTTGATCATCACCACGTGATCGGACATGCCGGGGATGTACGCGCCGCCTGCGGTGGAGTTGCCGAACACCAACGCGATCGTCGGGATGCCCGCCGCCGACAGCCTGGTGAGGTCGCGGAACCCCCGTCCGCCGGGGATGAAGATCTCCTTCTGGGTCGGTAGGTCGGCGCCGCCGGACTCCACCAGAGAGATCAGGGGCAACCGGTTCTCGAACGCAATCTGGTTGGCGCGCAATTGCTTCTTCAGCGTCCACGGATTGGAGGTGCCGCCCTTGACCGTCGGGTCATTGGCCACCAGCATGCACTCGACGCCTTCGACGACGCCGATGCCGGTGACCACGCTTGCGCCGACGGTGAAGTTGGTGCCCCATGCCGCAAGCGGGCTCAATTCCAGGAACGGCGAGTCCGGGTCGAGGAGCATCTCGATGCGCTCGCGCGCGGTCATCTTGCCGCGGTCGTGGTGGCGCTTGACGTACTTCTCGCCGCCACCGGCGAGCGCCTTGGCGTGCTCGGCGTCGAGCTCGGCCAGCTTGGCCGTCATGGCCTCCGCCGCTTCGTTGAACGCAGGCGATCGGGGGTCAAGCGTCGACGCCAGGGTGGTCATGCCTGATATCCAAGCGTCTTGGCGGCCAACGAGGTGAGGATTTCGGTGGTCCCGCCGCCGATGCCGAGGATCCGCATGTCGCGATACTGCCGCTCGACTTCGGATTCCGCCATGTAGCCCATGCCGCCGAACAGCTGCACCGCCTGGTTGGCCACCCACTCGCCTGCCTCGACGGCGGTGTTCTTGGCGAAGCACACCTCGGTGATCAGGTTGGTGTCGCCTGCGAGCTGCCGCTCGAGGACGTTGCGGGTGTAGACCCGCGCGACATCGACCCGGCGCGCCATCTCCGACAGCGTGTTCTGCACCGACTGCCGGGAAATCAGCGGCTTGCCGAACGTCTCGCGGTTGCGGCACCACTCGACGGTGAGGTCCAGGCAGCGCTGCGCGCTGGCGTACGCCTGCACGGCCAGGCCGACCCGTTCGGAGACGAACGCCGAGGCGATCTGCACGAAGCCGGTGTTCTCCTCGCCGATGAGGTTCTCGACGGGCACGCGGACGTCGGTGTAGGACAGCTCGGCGGTGTCCGAGGACCGCCAGCCCATCTTCTCGAGCTTGCGGGTGACCTCGAAGCCCGGTGTGCCCTTGTCGACGACGATCAGCGAAATACCCGCTGCGCCAGGGCCTCCCGTACGGGCAGCGGTGACGACGAAGTCGGCGCGCACGCCCGAGGTGATGTAGGTTTTGGCGCCGTTGATGACGTAGTGGTCACCGTCGCGGACCGCCTTGGTGGTGAGGTGCCCGACGTCGGACCCGCCGCCGGGCTCGGTGATGGCCAGCGAGCCGATCTTCTCGCCGCGCAGCGTGGGCCGCACGTAGGTGTCGATCAACCGCTGGTCACCGAACGCGACCATGTGCGGCACGGCGATCCCGCTGGTGAACAGCGACGCGAACACACCGCCGGGCGCGCCGGCGTAATGCATCTCCTCGCAGATGATCAGCGTGTCGGCGCCGTCGCCGCCACCTCCGCCGACGTCTTCTGGGAACCCGGCGCCCAGCAGGCCCGCTTCACCGGCCTTGAGGTGCAGCTCGCGCGGCAGCATGCCTTCGTGTTCCCACTCATCGACGTGTGGCAGCACTTCGCGTTCGGTGAACGCGCGCACGGCTTTACGCAGTTCTTCGCGCTCGGGTGTCTGCCAGATACTCATTCCAATAGGCCTTCCGGGATGTCGATGTGTCGGCCGCGAAGCCATTCGCCCAGGCCCTTTGCCTGGGGGTCGAAGCGGGCCTGATAGGCCACGCCCTCGCCGAGGATGCCCTCGATGACAAAGTTCACTGCGCGCAGATTGGGTAACAGGTAGCGGTGGATCGTCAGATCCGCTGTCTCGGGGAGCAATTCGCGCAGCTTGTCCGTCGTCAACGTGTGCGCCAGCCAGCGCCACTGATCGACGGAGCGCGCCCAGACGCCGACGTTGGCGCTGCCCCCCTTGTCGCCGCTGCGGGCACCGGCGATGCGGCCGAGGGGGACCCGTTGCGTCTCGCCGAACGGCAGCGGTTCGGGCAGCGCGAACGGCGCGACGGGCTCCAACTCCTTGGTCTCGGTCGCCGGTGGTATGTCGGTGCGGGTTCCGTCGGCATGCACGGCGACGTGCGGCACCTCGGTCGCGTCGACGTAGCCCGCGGTGAACACGCCGTACACCTGGCCGTCACCCGGCGGCGCCGTCGTCGTGAAGCCTGGATAGCTCGCCAACGCCAATTCGACTGCGGCGGAGGAGAATTGACGCCCGACATTTGCGGGGTCGGGGTCGCGCACCACGCAGTGCAGCAGCGCGCTCGCGGTCTCCTCCGTGTCGGCGTTCTCATGGTCCGTACGCGCCAGTGTCCACTCCAGCTCAGCGGGCTTGACGGTCAGGGCCGATTCCAATTGCGTGCGCACCAACTCGGCCTTGGCCTCGATGTCGAGGCCGGTGAGCACGAACGTCATCGAGTTGCGAAAGCCGCCGATGCTGTTCAGCGACACCTTCAGCGTCGGTGGCGGCGGCTCGCCTCGGACGCCGTCGATGCGCACGCGGTCAGGGCCGTCGTCGGACAAGGTGATGCTGTCCATCCGCAGCGTCACATCGGGATTGGCGTAGCGGGCGCCGCTGACCTCGTAGAGCAACTGCGCGGTGACCGTGTCCACGCTGACCTGTCCGCCGGTGCCGGGATGCTTGGTGATCACCGAGGACCCGTCGGAGTTGATCTCGGCCAGCGGGAAGCCAGGATGCGTCAAGTCGGGAATCTCGGTGAAGAACGCGTAGTTGCCGCCGGTCGCCTGCGCACCGCATTCAATGACGTGTCCTGCGGCCACCGCGCCGGCCAGCCGGTCGTAATCGCCACGATCCCAACCGAAGTGGGCCGCGGCCGGACCGACGATGACGGACGCATCGGTCACTCGACCGGTGACGACGACGTCGGCGCCGCTGCCGAGGCAGTCGACGATGCCCCACGCCCCGAGGTAGGCGTTGGCCGCCAACACGTTGCCGAAGCCCAACTCGCCCGCGCGCGGCAGCAGGTCGTCGCCCTCGACATGGGCGACGTTGACCGCGAGCCCCAGCTGTTGCGCGAGCGCCCGCACGGCGTCGGCGAGTCCGGCCGGGTTCAGGCCGCCTGCATTGGCCACGATCCGCACGCCCCTGTCGAGCGCTATGCCGAGGCACTCCTCGAGCTGGGTCAGGAACGTCTTGGCGTAGCCGCGGTCGGGAGACTTCGCGCGGTCGCGGGCCAAGATCAGCATGGTCAGCTCGGCGAGATAGTCGCCGGTCAGGTAGTCCAGCTCGCCGCCGGTCAGCATCTCGCGCATCGCCGAGTGCCGGTCGCCGTAGAACCCCGAGCAGTTGCCGATGCGCACCGGCCCGCTCCTCGCGTCCGCAGTGTCCCTATTGCTCCTCGCGTCCGCAGTGTCCCTATTGCTCCTCGCGTCCGCAGTGTCCCTATTGCTCCTCGCGCCCGCAGGTGCCACGCGCGTCCTCCTTCGACCAGCGCCCCGTGCGCGCCAACCAACCGGTAGGTTAGTCGCTGTTGCAGGCCCGCCGTCAAGGCACCCCTCCCGCGGTTTTGGCGTGATCAGTGTCGCCGGGCGAGACTTTTCAGGCCGAAACCGCGCAGTTCGGCGGCTACGCTGAGGTAGGGGTACGCATGGATTGGTTCGCATGGATCGTGTTGGCCGCGCTGGCAACGGCGACGGTCGTGTGGCTCGTGCGCCGTTTTCGCGCCGAGAACCGCCGGATCGACGGCCTCCTGCGTGACTTCGACCGCGAGAACCCCCGCCGCGAACCCGGTTCCCCGTCGCCGGCTCGGCGGCTCGCCGGCCTGCGCCGTCGCCGGTAGTGGCCGTTTTGGCGGCTCCGCAGGTCACCGGCTATCCTGAAGTGCAATTGCCGTCGCCGAACTCTGCGCGGCAGCACCCCCTCACGAGGAGCTTCTAACAATGGCTGTGCCCAAGCGCAGGATGTCGCGCGCGAACACCCGTCATCGTCGCGCGCAGTGGAAGGCCAAGCGCACCGAACTCGTCGGTGTGACCGTCGCAGGCCAGCAGCACAAGGTGCCGCGTCGTCTGCTCAAAGCCGCCCGGCTCGGACTGATTGACCTCGACCGTCGCTAACCGCCGCTGGCCAACGGCCCTCCGGCGTCTGTTTGCTAAACGCCACAAGCTGTCGGCGCGTCTTGTCGGCGCCGACTTTCCCCCGCACGCGGGAGGTGCCCCCACAACGCGGTGTTCCGCCGCTAGATCGTCGTCGGCGCGTCTCTTAGGCCACTCTCAGGCGATGGGTTAACACTGGTGGCCGTGCGAATCCTTGTCGTCGACGACGACCGTGCTGTGCGCGAATCCCTGCGCCGCTCGCTGTCCTTCAACGGCTACTCCGTCGCGCTGGCCCAGGACGGCGTCGAGGCGCTGGAGCTGATCGCCAGCGACCGCCCCGACGCGCTGGTGCTCGACGTGATGATGCCGAAGCTGGACGGCCTCGAGGTGTGCCGTCAGCTCCGCAGCACCGGCGATGACCTGCCCATTCTCGTGCTGACCGCGCGCGACTCGGTCTCCGAGCGCGTCGCAGGCCTCGACGCGGGCGCTGACGACTATCTGCCCAAGCCGTTCGCGCTTGAGGAGTTGCTCGCGCGCATGCGGGCGCTGCTGCGCCGCACCACACCCGACGACGCAGCCGAATCGCCCGCGATGACGTTCGCCGACCTCACCCTGGACCCCGTCACCCGCGAGGTGACGCGTGGGCAGCGCCAGATCAGCCTCACCCGCACCGAGTTCGCGCTGCTGGAGATGCTGATCGCCAATCCCAGGCGCGTGCTCACCCGCAGCCGCATCCTCGAAGAGGTGTGGGGCTTCGATTTCCCGACATCCGGCAACGCCCTGGAGGTGTACGTCGGGTATTTGCGCCGCAAGACAGAGGCGGAAGGCGAGCCGCGGCTGATCCACACCGTGCGCGGGGTGGGTTACGTGCTGCGTGAGACACCGCCGTGATGCGCGCGTGCGCACAGAACCGACAGACCTGATGGCTACATATCGACCCCTTCCACTCCGGCCCAGTTCGCTTCCCGAGCCCACATCGCTGTCGCTGCGCTGGCGGGTGATGCTGCTCGCGATGTCGATGGTCGCGATGGTCGTGGTGTTGATGGCGCTGGCCGTCTACGTCGTGGTCTCCAGGGCGCTCTACGACGACATCGACAACCAACTGCACAGCCGGGCCCGGCTGCTGATCGAAAGCGGCTCGCTGGCCGCCGATCCCGGCAAGGCCATCGAGGGCACCGCGTACTCCGACGTCAACGCGATGCTGATCAACCCGGGCCGATCCATCTACACCGCCAACCAGCAGGGCCAGAAGCTGCCCATCGGTCAGCAGGAGCGTGACGTCATATCCGGCGAGCTGCTGTTGTCGCTGCGCACCGCCGACCATCAACGGATCCTGGCCGTTCATCTGAACAACGGCAGCTCGCTGTTGATCTCGAAGAGCCTGGCGCCCACCGGCAAGGTGCTCAAACGGTTGGGCACCGTGCTGCTCATCGTCGGCGGCATCGGCGTGGCGATCGCGGCGTTCGCGGGCGGGATGGTGGCCCGCGCGGGATTGAGACCGGTGGCCCGGCTCACCGAAGCCGCCGAACGGGTGGCCCGCACCGACGACCTGCGCCCGATACCCGTCGTCGGCAGCGACGAATTAGCCCGTCTCACCGAGGCTTTCAACATGATGCTGCGTGGGCTCGCCGAGTCCCGCGAGCGTCAGGCCCGACTCGTCACCGACGCAGGCCACGAGTTGCGCACCCCGCTGACGTCGCTGCGCACCAACGTCGAGCTGTTGATGGCCGCGCAGGAACCCGGCGCGCCGCGGCTGCCCGAGGAGGAGATGGCCGAGCTTCGCGCCGACGTCATCGCCCAGATCGAGGAATTGTCCACTCTGGTGGGCGATTTGGTGGATCTCACCCGCGACGACGCAGGCAGCGTCGTGCACGAGCAAGTCGACATGTCCGAGATCGTCGACCGCTGCCTTGAGCGAGTCCGTCGTCGCCGCAACGACATTGAGTTCGACATCGACGTCATCCCGTGGCAGGTTTACGGCGACGCCGCCGGGCTGTCGCGCGCCGTGCTGAACCTGCTCGACAACGCCGCGAAGTGGAGTCCGCCCAACGGTCGCGTCGGCGTGCGGCTCACGCAGCTCGATCCGGTGCACGCCGAACTCGTCGTCTCCGACTTCGGCCCCGGCATCCCGCCGCATGAACGTCAGCTGGTGTTCGAGCGGTTCTTCCGCTCGGCGCAGGCGCGTGCGATGCCGGGCTCGGGCCTGGGTCTGGCGATCGTCAAACAAGTTGTGCTGCGGCACGGCGGCGCGCTTCGGGTGGAGGACACCGTGCCGGGCGGGCAGCCGCCGGGCACATCGATTTTCGTCCTGCTGCCCGGGCGGCCGATCGCCGCGACACGGCCCGCTGATGTCGACACTCAACCGGTTACCAACGTCGACAATGGGTAAGCGGCCGAAAACGGCCGCTCGGAAGTCTGGGTATCTGCCGAACAAGTTCTAAGAGGATTCTCAGGCCCTCCGGGCAACGTGGGGACGCAGTGCTTCGTTAAACGAATGACGACCCTGTTGATCCGCGGAAGTACTCGTAGAAAGAGCCCGTAGCGATATGACGAATCACCCGAGGTATTCACCGCCGCCGCAACACGGCCGCCGGCCGGGCGACGATCGCACGGCGGTATATCCCGGACAGCACGGGCACCCCGGTTATCAGCAGAACCCCTACGACTGGCGCTACGCCACTCAACAGCAGGCCGCCGCCCAACAGGCCCAGCAGCGTGCCCAGCACCAGCACGGCTACCGCCAGCCATACGACCCCTACCGCGGCGCACCCCAGCAGCCACACCAGCTCCCGCACCAGCCCATGCCGCAGCCGCGGCCGCAGAACCGGCCACGCGCAGGCGCGTTGATCGTCGGCGCACTGGCGATCGCCGTCGTGTCGGCGGGCATCGGCGGCGGCGTCGCGCTGGTGGCCGCGCCTGACACCCCGTCGGCCGGCGGAACCCAGGTGACCGCGGCGCCCAGCGTGCCGGCCGCCAGCCTGCCCGCCGGGTCCGTCGAGCAGGTTGCCGCCAAGGTCGTGCCGAGCGTGGTGAAACTCGAGACCGACATGGGTCGCGCCTCTGAAGAGGGCTCCGGCATCATCCTGTCCTCCGACGGGCTGATCCTGACCAACAACCACGTCGTCGCGGCCGCCAAGGGTGGCGATACCACCGTCACGTTCGCGGACGGGCGCACCACCAGCTTCACCCTCGTCGGCGCCGACCCCAGCAGCGACATCGCCGTAGTGAAAGCCAAGAACGTCTCCGATCTCACCCCGATCACCATCGGGTCGTCGGCCAACCTGAAGGTGGGCCAGGACGTCGTCGCGATCGGTTCGCCTCTCGGCCTCGAGGGCACGGTCACCACCGGCATCATCAGCGCGCTGAACCGGCCGGTGGCTGCGGGCGGCGACATCCGCAACCAGAACACCGTCCTCGACGCGATCCAAACCGATGCCGCGATCAACCCCGGTAACTCCGGCGGCGCGCTGGTGAACATGAACGGCGAACTCGTCGGCGTCAACTCGGCGATCGCCACACTCGGTGGCGCGTCGGCCGATGCGCAGAGCGGTTCCATCGGGTTGGGTTTCGCGATTCCGATCGATCAGGCCAAGCGCATCGCTGACGAACTGATCCAGACCGGGCGCGCATCCCACGCGTCACTCGGTGTGCAGGTGGGCAATGACGCGTCGACCCAAGGCGCCAAAATCGTCGAGGTCACCGACGGCGGCGCGGCCGCGGCCGCGGGCCTGCCCAGCGGCGTCATCGTGACCAAGGTCGACGACCGTGTGATCGGCAGCGCCGACGCCCTGGTCGCCGCGGTCCGCTCCAAGGCACCCGGCGAGAAGGTCACGCTGACATACATCGATTCGGCCGGCAAACCCCAGACCGTGCAGGTGACTCTCGGAAAGGCGCAGCAATGACCATTGCCCCCGGAACGACATCAATCTTGCCCTTCTTGAGAGTGGCCGCGCCCTCGTCTGACACCACATATACGGTGGCAGTCATGGAACAACCAGGGGAGTTGGTTGGACGCGCACTTGTCGTGGTGGTCGATGACCGCACCGCCCACGGCGAGGAGGACCACAGCGGTCCGTTGGTCACCGAACTGCTCAACGAGGCGGGTTTTGTGGTCGACGGTGTCGTCGTGGTGGCCGCCGACGAGGTGGAGATCCGCAACGCACTGAACACCGCGGTGATCGGCGGCGTCGATCTGGTGGTGTCGGTCGGGGGGACCGGGGTGACGCCGCGTGACGTGACGCCGGAGGCGACGCGCGACATCTTGGATCGCGAACTGCTCGGCATCGCCGAGGCGCTGCGCGCATCGGGCCTGGCCGCCGGAATCACGGATGCGGCGCTGTCGCGCGGCCTGGCAGGCATCTCGGGCAGCACGCTGGTCGTCAACATCGCGGGATCGCGCTCGGCCGTGCGCGACGGCATGGCCACGCTGAACCCGCTCGCCACCCAGATCATCGGGCAGCTATCCAGCTTGGAGATCTAATCAAATCCGGTGTGCGCTGGATTCCGCTCACCGCGCAAGTGGGCGCGTCGAAGATTGAGCAACAGTCACGGGCGTTAACGGTTTGTGAACTGCTGCCCACTGACGATTGTGATGTTCGTCACAGAAAGATCACGATGTGACCCGTCATTCAAAGCCGTCCCGATCTGCAGTTAACAAGATCTTCGGTGAGGAATTGCCGAAAACTTCCGTTGACGAGCGTGAAGACGATCCGTCCGCGCGCGAGACCGAGCACGAAACTTGGTTGCGGGACAATATTCCGCCTCACCACAAATGATGATCAAGGTCACTCTGAGCCTGTGAAATGGCAGGTGACCGCAACTGTGTCAGGCCCTGTCAGCTTTGTGCCGGACCCATGTTCGGTGCGGCCACCCGGTTGACGCCCAGCTGCTTTCGATCCCTGCGCAATGACGTCAGCGGGCGATTCCAGCAAACTCGCTCTAATTGGCGGTCGCGATTGCGACACATACCCCTACGCGTTGCCGCTCCGATGCCGCCCCGTTATGTTCCTCCTGTCAACGATGAGCAAAACGTAAGAAGAGCATGTGGAGATTCTCATTTGTCACACATGTGACTCTTGCGTCGTGTGTGGTGAAGGCGTAGTCACCAGCACGGAAACCACTCGGTGAGCCCGTACGGTCACCGCCGACAGAGCTAGGGAGAACATGAAGGCAATCAGTCGGGTGCTGATCGCGATGGTCGCCGCCATCGCGGCTCTATTCGTAAGCACCGGTACCTCTCACGCAGGGCTGGACAACGAGCTGAGCCTGGTTGACGGTCAGGATCGGACGTTGACGATCCAGCAGTGGGACACCTTCCTCAACGGCGTGTTTCCTTTGGACCGCAACAGGCTGACTCGCGAGTGGTTCCACTCGGGGCGGGCCAAGTACATCGTCGCCGGCCCGGGCGCCGACGAATTCGAGGGCACGCTCGAGCTGGGTTATCAGATCGGCTTCCCGTGGTCGCTCGGCGTTGGCATCAACTTCAGCTACACGACGCCGAACATCCTGCTCGACGACGCGAACATCAACCCGCTCAGCGCTGGCTTCAACCCGCTGGGATCGGTTATTACGCCGAACCTGTTCCCCGGCGTCTCGATCAGCGCTGACCTGGGCAACGGCCCCGGCATCCAGGAGGTCGCGACCTTCTCGGTTGACGTGGCAGGCCCTGAGGGTGGCGTCGCAGTCTCCAACGCCCACGGCACCGTGACCGGTGCGGCAGGCGGTGTGCTGCTGCGTCCCTTCGCCCGCCTGATCTCGTCGGCGGGTGACAGCGTCACCACCTACGGGGAGCCCTGGGATATGAAGTAACTCCCTGGCAAGACACACAGACAGCCCCCGGCCGCGAAGCCGGGGGCTGTCTGGTGTCTGCGGTTCTACTGACCGGTCTTGTCGGTTTCGGCTGCAGCCGCGGCACCGTGCTTGCCGGCAACCTGTCCGTTGGAGGCCAGTAGGTCGCGGATCTCGGTGAGCAGTGTCAGCTCGGTTGCTTCTTCCTCGACCTTGGCGTCGCGTTCCTTGATCTTCTTGTACGGCACGACGATCACGAAGTAGAGCACCGCTGCGACGATGAGGAAGTTGATCGCGGCCGACAGCACAGCGTTGAAATCGATGAACTGATCTCCGCCGAGGGGGATCTTGAGGATGCCGTATTCCCGCTCTCCCCCTGCGCCAACGCGGTCGACCAGTGGCTGGATGACGTTGTCGGTGAATGCGGTGACCAGTCCCGTGAACGCGGCGCCGATGACCACCGCGGTCGCGAGATCGATGACGTTCCCCCGGGAGATGAACTCTTTGAAACCCTTCAACATGCGTGGGACCCTTCCTGCAGTCGGGTGTTCGATCAGGAGATTTGCCACGTTAGTCCCACAAAGGCCGCCATTTAGGTCAATGGAACGTCAGCGTGACCGTCTGTAACAGAGTTGCGCCCGCGACGTCATTGGCGGCGTGGGCGGGCAACGCGACCAGCAGCACCCGGGCGGCGGCCCCGCCGGGGCCCTTCGGTTTCTCCGAAACGAGCACGACGATCGCGTCGGTCGCCACCACGCGCGGCTCCGTGTCGTCGTCAGAGGCCGCCAGCACGTCGACCACGTCGCCGGGGCGCACCAGGTCCAGCAGCGCGGTGTCGGCGAGGTGCAGCGGCACAATGCGGGCGTCGGGCCCGGCCGCCGACTGCGCGAGCCGCGGGCCGAGCAGCCGGACGTCGGTGAGCACCTCGCCGCGACGGGCCGGACCGGCCAGCGTCGCTCCGACGACGTCGTCGACGTTGGTCGTTGACCCGTCGGGAAGTGTTGCCGCGCTGCGCTTTTCGAGCTGCACGTCTGCGGCAGTCAATTCGACGCCAGGGGAGAGATCGCGGGCCGCGACGACGATGTCGGTCTGATCGCCATGCGGATCCGAGCGCACGGCGGCGACACCGGCGAGCACGACGAGTGCGCCCGCCGCGGCACGGCGCGCGGCGATGGTGCGGGTCCAGTCGGGCCGCAGGCTGGCAAGCCGGCTCAACACCGACGGATCGAGTGATTCCCCCATGCGGCCACGCTAAGCAGCGTGGCGGGGGTGCGGACGGCCGTCAGGCCGCGCTGTGGATAACTCCGGTCAGCTGGAGGCCGCGGCGGCCGGCGCCGACGAGCTGGAACTCGAGCTGTCGGACTTGGTGGAATCCGACTTCTTCTCCGAAGAGCTCGACGACTCGGATCCGTTGGACTTGCCGTTCGAGGAGCTCTTGGCGGCCTCGCGGCTGTCGGTGCGGTAGAAGCCACTGCCCTTGAAGACCACGCCCACCTTGCCGAACAGCTTGCGCAGGCGGCCGTTGCACTTCGGGCATTGCGTCAGCGCAGCGTCGCTGAAGGACTGCGCCACGTCGAACTTGTTACCGCATTCGGTGCACGCGTAAGAATAGGTGGGCACGAAATCCTCCGTGGTGGTCTAACTATTTAGCACTCTACCGGCTCAAGTGCTAGAACCGCTACGTGGTCTTGGTCATTCCCCATGTGCGCCGGGGGTTCGGTTCAACTCCACCAAGCCGCGCCGCGGGGTGAGCGCGTGCGTCATCCGGACGTCGTGCCGCTCGGCGGGAAGGACGTCGACCAGTTCGTCGTCGCGGACCACCGCGATCAACCGGGCGCCCGGCTTCGCCAGCGGCAGTGTGCGGTCGTAGTAGCCCGCGCCGCGGCCCAGTCGCACCCCGGTCGCGTCGACCGCCAGCGCGGGCACGAAGACGACGGCCGCATCGGCCACCGCCTCGGCGGGCAGCCACGGCTGCTGCGGCTCCTGCAGCCCCATCCGCGCAGGCACTAGGCCGCCGGGCCGGTAGTCGCCCCACTGCATGGGTTGTGGCACACCGTCGGCGTCGCGGGCCACCGGCAGCAAGACCCTGGCGCCGAGGCGTAACAGCGTGTCCAGCAACGCGATTGAGCCCGGCTCGAAGCGGATCGGCACATAGGCGCACACCGTCTGCCCGCTGCGCACGATGCCGGCGAGGTGCCCGCACAGCGCCTCGGCCTCGGCATCGTGGACCTCCGGTGTGACCTCGCGACGAGCCGCCAGCACCTGCGCCCGTATCTCCGCTTTGCTCCGGCATCCCACGCACCCACGATGGCACGGGGGCGATGGCGATAATGTGTGAACGATGACACCCCAGGTATCGATCCCGCGCACGGCGGTCGTCCCTGCCGCCGGATTGGGCACCCGGTTCCTGCCCGCCACCAAAACGGTCCCCAAAGAGTTGCTGCCGGTCGTGGACACACCGGGCATCGAACTCGTGGCGGCCGAAGCGGCCGAAGGCGGCGCCGAGCGCCTGATCATCATCACTTCGGAAGGCAAGGACGGCGTCGTCGCGCACTTCGTCCAGGACCTCGTCCTGGAGAGCACGCTGGAGGAGCGCGGCAAGAAGTCGATGCTCGAGAAGGTTCGCCGCGCGCCCGCCCTGATCAAGGTCGAGTCCGTGGTGCAGCCCGAACCGCTCGGCCTCGGTCACGCCGTCAGCCTCGTCGAACCCAGCCTCGCGCCCGACGAGGACGCCATCGCCGTGCTGCTGCCCGACGACCTCGTGCTGCCCACGGGCGTGCTCGAGACGATGTCGAAGGTGCGGGCCAAACGCGGCGGCTCGGTACTGTGCGCCATCGAGGTGCCGAAGGAAGAGATCAGCGCATACGGCGTGTTCGACGTCGAACCGGTCCCAGATACGAACAACCCGAACGTATTACGGGTCAAGGGCATGTACGAGAAGCCCGACCCGGACAAGGCGCCGTCACCGTATGCGGCGGCTGGCCGCTATGTGCTCGACCGCGCGATCTTCGGTGCGCTGCGCCGCGTGCCGCGCGGAGCGGGCGGCGAGATCCAGCTGACCGACGCCATCGCGCTTCTGATCAACGAGGGCCATCCGGTTCACGTCGTCGTGCACCGCGGCGATCGACACGACCTCGGAAATCCCGGCGGCTACCTGAAGGCTGCGGTTGACTTTGCGTTGAAGCGCGACGACTACGGGCCCGAACTGCGGCGGTGGCTGGTGGACCGGTTGGGGCTAGTCGACTGCTGATACGTCACGACGGCCCGGTAATGGAGAAAGGCGTGTTGTGCGTTCGGTGGAGGAGCAACAGGCTCGCGTCACGGCCGCTGCGGTAGCCCCTCGGCCGGTCCGTGTGGCGATCGCGGAGGCTCAGGGCCTGATGTGCGCCGAGGAAGTGGTCACCGAGCGCCCGATGCCTGGCTTCGATCAGGCGGCGATCGACGGCTATGCGGTGCGCAGCGTCGACGTGCTCGGCGTCCGGCCGATCACCGGCGGTGGCGACGACGACGGTGACGAGTCCGCCGACGATCCCGGCGACCAAGAGATCAGCCTGCCCGTGATGGGCACGATCGAGGCAGGCGCGCGCACGCCGAGCAGACTGCAGCCGCGCCAGGCCGCGCGAGTGCAAACCGGCGCGCCGATGCCGACGCTTGCCGACGCGGTGCTGCCGCTGCGGTGGACCGACGGCGGGCAGAACCGGGTCAAGGTGTTGCGGCCGGTGCGCTCCGGCGCCTACGTGCGCCGCACAGGGGACGACGTGCAGCCCGGCGACGTCGCGGTGCGCGCCGGCACGATCATCGGCCCGGCACAGGTGGGTCTGCTGGCCGCCGTCGGACGCGAACGAGTGCTGGTGCACCCGCGGCCCCGGCTGTCGGTGATGAGCGTCGGCGGCGAGCTGGTCGACATCTCCCGCACCCCGGGCAACGGGCAGGTCTATGACGTCAACTCCTATGCGCTCGCGGCGGCGGGCCGCGACGCGGGCGCCGAGGTGAACCGCGTCGGCATCGTCGACACCGACCCGAAGGAGTTGCGCGACGTCGTCGAGGGGCAACTGAGCCGCGCCGAGGTGGTCGTCATCGCGGGCGCGGTCGGCGGTGCGGCCGCCGAGGGGGTGCGCGCGGCGCTGTCCGAACTCGGCGAGATGGAGGTGACCCGCATCGCGATGCACCCGGGGTCGGTGCAGGGCTTCGGCCAGCTCGGGCCGGACGGCGTGCCGGTGTTTCTGTTGCCCGCCAATCCCGTCAGCGCGTTGGTGGTATTCGAGGTCATGGTGCGGCCGTTGATCCGGCTGTCGCTGGGTAAGCGTCAGCCCATGCGGCGCGTGGTGCAGGCGCGAGCGCTGTCGCCGATCACGTCGGTGGTCGGCCGCAAGGGATATCTGCGCGGGCAACTGATGCGCGACCAGGACACCGGCGACTACCTCGTGCAGGCGCTCGGCGGTGCGCCGGGCGCGTCGTCGCATCTGCTCGCGACCCTGGCCGAAGCGAACTGTCTGGTGGTGGTCCCCACCGAGGCCGAACAGATCCGCACCGGCGAGATCGTCGACGTCGCCTTCCTGGCTCAGCGCGGCTGAGCGGCGGTCCGGAGCGCGACGTGAACCTATGGCGGTCGACCTCTTCACACCCCGGGTGGCCGACGGCGGTCGGGCCGCTACGGGTGCAGGCCGGGGTCGTCCGGTTGCGTCCGGTGCGGCTGCGCGACGCCGCCGTCTGGAGCCGCATCAGGCTCGCCGACCGCGCGCACCTGGAGCCGTGGGAGCCCAGCACCGACATGGATTGGGAAGCGCGGCACACCGTTTCGCAATGGCCCGCGGTGTGCTCGGGGCTGCGGGCTGAGGCCCGCAAGGGGCGCATGCTGCCGTACGTGATCGAGGTCGACGGCGAGTTCAGCGGCCAGCTGACGATCGGCAATGTCACGCACGGCGCGCTGCGGTCGGCGTGGATCGGCTACTGGGTGGCATCGTCGGTCACCGGCAGGGGAGTGGCGACGGCGGCGCTGGCGCTCGGCATGGACCACGCGTTCGGGCCCGTGCGGCTGCACCGGCTGGAGGCGACCGTGCGGCCGGAGAACGCCGCCAGCCGCGCGGTGCTCGCCAAGGTCGGCTTCCGCGAGGAAGGGCTGCTCAAGCGTTATCTCGAGGTCGACGGCGCCTGGCGCGACCACTTGTTGGTGGCCATCACCGTCGAGGAGATCAACGGCTCGGTCGTGTCGCAGCTTGTGCGGGAGGGCCACGCCAGCTGGGCATAGGTGGGGCGCTCTTGGGCGCTCGCGTCCTTGCGCTCGTTTGTGAATCTGGCGACGGTTTTCGGCGCTGGACCGTCGCCAGATTCACATACGGCGGCGGCATGGCCGGACGACAGGCGTAGCACTGTCGCCGCACGGTCGGCGTCTAAGAAGCCTGTGGCAAATGTGACATAAGTGACTGTTGGTGCTTGTCCTGAGTGAATTACAGGTGTGTAATTGTCTCGGCGCGCCACCGATGGATGCGCTGGTCACGGACCTAGCCTGAAGGGGAAAGGAGCAGGCTTCATGCCAAGCATCCCCCAATCCCTCCTGTGGATCTCTCTCGTCGTGCTCTGGCTCTTCGTGCTAGTCCCGATGTTGATCAGCAAGCGGGAAGCCGTGCGGCGCACCAGCGACGTGGCATTGGCGACCCGAGTCGTCAACAGCGCGACCAACTCCCGGCTGCTCAAGCGCGGGGGACCGGCCTCGGGACACCGCAGTGATCCGCACTGGCAGCCGTCCGAAGACGAACTGCAGGAGACGTTCGACGAGTCCGAGTACGACGACGACATCGACATAGACGACGAGGCGCCGACGAAATCCATTGTGGTCGCGGCGGCCGAAGTCGACGACCCCGACACCGAATATCTCGACGTCGAGACCGTCGACGAGCCGGCGGGCGCGCTGCCCGCGGGCGAGGCCGACGACATGCAGCTGAGCTTCGACGAGGCCGAGCAGGCCGAGGCGGCCGAAGAAGCCGAGCCTGAAGAGGTCGAAGCCGAAGCGCCGCAAGAGGACTGCCCCACCGCCGTGTACGACCCCGTCACCGACGAGTACGAGGAAGGCCGCGACGGCACGGGCGACGAGTACGAGTACGTCGAAGACTCCTCGGGCCTGGAGGCGCCGGAGGAGAGCGACCTGCAGATGGCGGAGTCCATGGTGGCGTCGCGTCGGCGCCGCTACGACACGTCCAAGTCCGCGGCGATCAGCGCCCGCAAGTACAAGTTCCGCAAGCGCATGCTGGCCGTCCTGACGCTGGTGATGATGGCCTCGGCTGCGGCGGCGTACTTCCTGGACCAGCGGGCGTGGTACGTCTGTGGCGGCGCGGGCGCGGTGACGCTGCTGTACCTGGTGTATCTGCGGCGTCAGACGCGCATCGAGGAGCGGTTGCGGCGGCGCCGTGCCCAGCGGGCCGCCCGCGCCCGGCTCGGCGTGGAGAACACCGAGGATCGCGACCTCGACCTGGTCCCATCGCGGCTGCGCAGGCCGGGTTCGGTGGTCTTGGAGATCGACGACGAGGACCCGATCTTCGAGCATCTCGACTACGCGCCGTCGGCCCGCGACTACGACCTGCCGCGGGCGGCCGGGCAGTAACCGGCCAATTTTCGGCGCAGGCCGATCGACTGGTAGCCTGTGCTACCGACCAGGGGCTATGGCGCAGTTGGTAGCGCGACTCGTTCGCATCGAGTAGGTCAGGGGTTCGATTCCCCTTAGCTCCACAAATCGAATTAGCCGACGCGCGTCTTCCTCGCGTCGATTCTGCGCCCAGGGTTGTGATTCGACACGAGCACCACGGCCCTGCGCGCAGAAACCACACCGGCTTGCGTGCGCCGTTCCAGCTGGACCGCAGGAATCGATCAAACCCTCCCGCGCCAGCCACCGGTAGCCGTTGCGGCTCAGTGCTTCTCGGCGTGCGACTCTGCGCCGACCGTTTCTGCTGCCGGGACCTTCGGCCACGGCGACGGCAGCGGACGCTCCCGCACCCGCATCGGCCACCAGAACCACTTGCCCATCAGCGCCGCGAGGGACGGCGTCATGAACGAGCGGATCACCAGCGTGTCGAACAGCAGACCGAGGCCGATCGTCGTGCCCACCTGCCCGATGACCGTCAACTCGCTGACCGCCATCGAGATCATCGTGAACGCGAACACCAGGCCTGCCGACGTCACCACCGAACCGGTGCCGCCCATCGCCCGGATGATCCCGGTGCGGAGCCCGGCGTAGATCTCCTCCTTGAAGCGGGCCACCAGCAGCAGGTTGTAGTCGGCGCCGACGGCCAACAGGATGATGACCGACATCGCCAACACCATCCAGTGCAACTCGATGCCGAGGATGTGCTGCCAGATCAGCACCGACAGTCCGAACGACGCGCCCAGCGACAGCACCACCGTGCCGACAATCACCGCCGACGCCACGATGCTGCGCGTGATGATGAGCATGATGATGAAAATCAGTGCCAGCGCAGCGATTGCGGCGATGATGAGGTCATAGGTGTTGCCGTCGGACAGGTCCTTGAACGTCGCCGCACTGCCGCCGAGGTAGATCGTCGAGCCCTCCAGCGGCGTGCCCTTGACTGCCTCCTTGGCCGCCTTCTTGATCGCGTCGATCTTCGCGATCCCCTCCGGCGACAACGGATCACCGTCGTGGCTGATGATGAACCGCACGGCATGCCCGTCGGGCGAAAGGAACTGCTCCAAGCCGCGTTTGAAGTCCGGATTGTCGAAGACCTCCGGCGGCAGGTAGAACGAGTCGTCGTTCATCGACGCGTCGAAGGCCTCGCCCATGGCCGACGAGTTCTCCTGCATCGCCGCCATCTGATCCTGCATGCCCTTCTGCGAGGCATACATGGTCAGCATCATGGTCTTCATCGTCTTCATGGTCTCGATCATTTCGGGCATCATCGCGACCATTTGCGGCATAAGGGAATCCAGCCGCTCCATCTCCGGAATCAACTGCTGGATGTCGTCGGTCATCACGTCAACACCGTCGAGGGCGTCGAAGATCGATCGCAGCGACTGGCACAGCGGGATGTTGTAGCAGTGCGGTTCCCAGTACAGGTAGTTGCGGATCGGCCGGAAGAAGTCGTCGAAATCGGCTATGTTGTCTCGCAATTCGGCGACGTCGAGCGTCATGTCCTTCATCTTCGTCACCATCGAATGGGTGGTGTCGGCCATCTGGGCGGTGAGGTTCTGCATCCGCGTCATGGTGTCGATGGTGTTCTGCATCTCGTCGGCCTGCACCAGCATGTCGGCCATCCGGTCCTGCAGATACTTCTGGTTCAGCTGCTGGGTGGTGCCCTGCATGCTGATCTGGAACGGAATCGACGTGTGCTCGATCGGCTTACCGTCCGGGCGGGTGATCGCCTGCACCCGCGCGACGCCTTCCACGCGGAAAATCGCCTTGGCGATCTTGTCGATCACCAGGAAGTCGGCCGAGTTACGCAGATCGTGATCGCTTTCGATCATCAGCAGTTCCGGATTCATCCGGGCCTGCGAGAAGTGCCGGTCGGCGGCCGCATAACCTTCGTTGGCCGGCAGGTCCGGCGGCAGATAGTCGCGGTCGTTGTAGTTGGTGCGATAGCCCGGCAGCGTCAGCAACCCGACCAGCGACAGCGCTACCGTCGCCACCAGAACCGCGCCCGGCCACCGCACGACGACCGCGCCAACCTTGCGCCAGCCACGAGTTCGCATCGCGCGCCGCGGTTCCAACGTCTTGCCGAACCGGGTGACCACCGAGATCACCGCGGGGCCCAGCGTCAGCGCGGCGAACACCGTCGTCACCATGCCGATCGCCAGCGGGATGCCCAGCGTCTGGAAATACGGCAGCCGGGTGAAGGTCAGGCAGAACGTCGCACCCGCGATCGTCAGGCCGGAGCCGAGCACCACGTGCGCGGTGCCGCCAAACATCGTGTAGTAGGCCTGCTCTCGGTCTTCGCCGACCGACCGCGCCTCCTGATATCGACCGATCAGGAAGATGGCGTAGTCGGTCGCGGCGGCGATCGCCAGTGTCACCAGCAGGTTGGTCGCGAACGTCGACAGGCCGATGATCTCGTGGAAGCCGAGGAACGCCACCAAACCACGGGATGCGCTCAGCTCCAGGACCACCATCAGGATCACGATCACCACCGTGATGATCGACCGGTAGACCAGCAGCAGCATGATGATGATGACGGTGAAGGTCACCATCTCGATCAGCCGCATGCTGCGGTCGCCCGCGATGTGCTGGTCGGCCGCCAGCGCCGCGGGCCCGGTCACATAGGCCTTGACGCCCGGCGGGGCCTCGAGCCCGTCGACGATGTTCTGTACCGATTCCACTGACTCGTTGGCCAGCGCTTCGCCCTGGTTACCGGCAAGCTTGACCTGGACGTAGGCCGCCTTGCCGTCATTGCTCTGGGAGCCGGGGGCGGTGAGCGGATCGCTCCAGAAGTCCTGCACGGACTGCACGTGCTTGGTGTCTTCGCGCAGCCGCTTGACCATCTCGTCGTAGAACTTGTGTGCGTCGTCGCCCAGCGGCTCCTGGCCTTCGAGCACGATCATCACCGAGCTGTCGGAGTCGCCCTCGTGGAACAGCTCGCCGACCTTCTTCATGGAGATCATCGACGGCGCGTCGTTCGGGCTCATCGACACCGCCCGCATCTCGCCGACGGCCTCCAGCTGGGGCACCGTCACGTTGAGGAGGGCGATGATCGCCACCCACGCGATGATGATCGGCACCGCGAAAGTGCGGATGGTCCGCGGTATGAACGAGCGCTGGTGATGTCGGGGCTGCGAGAACGCGTCCGTCGGCGCGTCTGCGTTGTGGGCGCTCATGCGGACTTCACGTAGCAGAAGGTCTGGGCATTCAAGCCGTTGGACGTCCTTTCGTCTTTGACCTCGTCGTCGACGATGATCCGGCAGGTGATCGAGCTGCCGTCACCCTGCGCGACGATGTTGGGCGCGGCCGACGGCGCGGTGGTCTGCAACGTCAGCGACCACGGCAGCGTGGCATGGTCGACGCGTTGCGGCTTGGCGTCGAGGTCGAGGTAGTTGATGTCTGCGTAGGTGCCGGTGCCGAAGATCTCGTACCTGACGACCTTGGGGTCGAACGGTTCCGGATCGTCGGCGAAGTTGCGTGGGGTGACCGTGATGCCCTCGGCGCCGAAGAACGTGCGCACCCGGTGCACGGTGACACCCGCAATGAAGACGACTGCCACGATGAGAAGCGGTAGCCACGCCTTCCTGATGAAGGTCAGCGGCGAATTACCGCTCATTGATCATGTCCTTCCGCCGGTTCGAACCGTTGCAGAGCACGCTTCCGCCGCACGGCGTGGTGGAGCTACTGGCGGCCAGCCGACAGGTCGGACAGTGCGGCCACGTTGACCCCGACATCTCGCGTCACGCGCACGGACAGAGCGAACTTATCCGCTCGGCTAAGTATCGACAAGTCATGTGGCTAAGATTACTTAGCCAAAAAGTGTGTTAATCCGACCACATGGCTAGATTAACCCCCATTCCGCGACCAAAGCGCGGTTAGTATCGCGGCAACGTGGGTGCAGCGGCGCCGAGAAGGGACTGGTGTGACGAAGGTGGCATCACCCCGCGGCGTGGTCCGTGAGCGGGTGCTGGCGGCGGCGCTCGAACTCTTCGCCGAGAACGGCATCAGCGGAACGTCCCTGCAGATGATCGCCGACCGGGTCGGCGTCGCGAAGGCCTCTGTCTACTACCAGTTCCACACCAAAGAGGACATCGTGCTGGCCCTGATGAGGCCGGTGTTCGACGACATCGCCCGGCTGGTCAAGATCGCCGAAGCCGTCGACTCAGCAGGAGCCCGGCGCGACGTCGCGATCAGTGGCCTTGTCGAACTCGCGGTGCGCAACCGCGATCTGACGACGGTGTTCTTCGGCGATCCCGCCGTCGACGGCCTGGTGCGCTCCCGCGAAGAGTTCGCGGCGGCTGTCGACGGACTCAACACGCTACTGCTCGGCGCCTCACCCGACGACCAGACGCGGGTCGCGATGTCGGTTCTCACCGCGGGCATCTACGGCACGGCCATCAATCCACACCTGGCCGATCTGAGCGACGACGATCTGCACCGCTTGCTTCTGGAGACCATGAAGCGCTTGGTGACGGCGCTCTGCTCCGGCGATTCCTCGGGGCCGGCGGCAGATCAGGTGGATCAGTAGTCGCCCACCGGGGCGGTCAGTCCGGGATCGATGCGCGCCCGCACACGCACCGAGGCACATGCGGCCGCGACAATCATCGCGGCATCCGAGTCGTGGCCCTTCGGGATCTGGATCTCCGCGCTGTCGGCATCTTCCCGGTGGGCCATCAACCAGTCGTAGAGCAGCCAATCCAGTCCGCACGCCACTGCGAACGGGTCCGCATCGGGTGCCTCTGCGCCGGCGATGCACGCTTCGATCGCCTCGCGGTGCTCGCGCCGCGCCGCCTCCTTGTTCACCCCTGAGCTGTCGAACAGCATCGTCGACAGCGTGAGCGGATACCGTTGTCCCGTCTCGGTGTTGAGCACCCATCGGCCGCCCTTCCACGGCCGGTCGGGATCCACCAGCTGCATCTGGCCGAAGCCGCCGATCACGCCGAGCTGCGGCTCGTCGAGCTCTCCGTCCAGCGGTGCGGGGCCGAGCAGGCCGACGGGGAAACGCGCCCGGATCGAGAACAGTGTCGCTGTGCCGATGATCTTTCCCGCACGGACGTCCGGCACGATCCCGGCGAGTTCGGCGCCCAGCGCGTAGTCACGCACCAAAATGTCCAGCGCGCGGTGTAATTCGACCAGATCGTCACGTTCTTGCGCGTCGGGGTGTCTGCCGCCGCCGAGCAGATCTCCGAAGCGCGCCGCGGCGATGATCAGCGCGTCGTCGAGTGCCTCCAGGTGTGTCGCGACCAAGCGGTCGGGTTCGTCGTCGTCGATGACGAGGTCGGGCAGGCCGATCCGCACGCCGTCCGGCGTCACCCAGCAGAAGCCGATCTGGCCGTCCGCCTGAATGATTCGCGGTCTCATGATCTGTGCTCGCCCAGCCTGCGGTTCGTCACGGCCAACTGAAGGACCGTGCTTTCCTCGAGCCGCGCCACCTGCTCGACGCTGAGCTGATCGCAGACCCGGCCCCAGTGCATCGCGACGAGTTCATCCGGCGCGACGGCACCGATCTCTACTGTGGCGGTCAGATGGGTCGGCGCCGTCAGTGACAGCGCCGAATCCTGCCAACGCAGCTTTCGGCCTTCCACCGTTGCGGTGTCGCCCTCGACGGATATGACGGTGCCCCAGGAGATTCGGCAGTTGTCGAGCACCGACACCGGGCCCGTGTCGTTCACCCCGCCGAGGTTTCGTCCGAGTAGACGGGACCAGGGGTAGACGCCGAAGACGTGGAAGCAGTGGTTCGGCGCGGCCTCGTCGGCGAGATCGTCGGTGAGATGGGTCCAGTAGTGGCCCGCCTGCGGCGCGACGAGCGCGAGCAGCTCCGCGGTGAACTCCTGTGCGTCGATGCCTGCCCCGATGCCGCCGCCGAGCCAGTACGCGTCGACGAGGCGAAGATCAAGCGGGTCGGGGATGCCGGTCATCTTCGACATCACCTTTAGATACGGCCAGGCGCCGGTGAATTGTGCGGCGGCCTTCTTGATTTCGTCGCGCGAACCCCTCAGCATCGCCGACGCCTGCGGCGGACCGCAGTAGCCGAGTTCGTTCGGCGCGCAGGCATACCGCGCGAACATCGCCGCGCCCGTGCCCGCGTCGACCGTCGTCATGCCCCGGCGACCTGCCCGCTCAACGAGGCCGCCTCGCGGTGCAGTCGGCCGAAGTTGTAGTACGCGGCACACGCGCCCTCCGGTGACACCATGCAGGTGCCGATCGGCGTCTCCGGCGTGCACGCCGTGCCGAAAACCTTGCACTCCCACGGCTTGAGCACACCCTTGAGCACTTCACCGCACTGGCAGGCCTTCGGGTCGGCGACGCGTACGCCCGGCAGCGCGAAGCGCTGCTCGGCGTCGAAGTCGGCCAGCTCGTCGCGCAGCCGCAGCGCGCTCTGCGAGATGAACCCGAGGCCGCGCCACTCGAAATGCGGGCGCAGCGCGAACACCTTGCTCATCAACGACAGCGCAGCCGGGTTGCCATCGTCGGGCACGACCCGCGAGTACTGGTTCTCGACCTCGCAGCGCCCGTCGCGAATCTGACGCAGCAGCATGACGATGGAGGCCAAGATGTCCAGCGGCTCAAAACCCGCTACCACCAACGGCTTACCGTAGACGGCCGGTACGAAGCGGTATGGCCGGGTGCCGACGACGGTCGAGACGTGCCCCGGCCCCAGGAACCCGGACAGCCGTAGGTCGGGTGACTCGAGGATCGCCTTGATCGGCGGCACGATCGTGACGTGATTGCAGAACACGGTGAAGTTCTTCACGCCGAGTTGCTGTGCGCGCACCAGCGTGACCGCCGTCGACGGTGCGGTTGTCTCGAATCCGATCGCGAAGAACACCACCTGCTTGTCAGGGTTGTCGACGGCGATCTTGAGCGCGTCGAGCGGCGAGTACACGAATCGCACGTCCGCACCGTTGGCTTTGGCGTCCAACAGGCTGCCGTTGGAGCCGGGCACCCGCATCATGTCCCCGAAGCAGGTGAAGGTCACGTCCTGCTGCTGCGCCAGCCAGATCGCGTCGTCGACGCGTCCCATCGGGATGACGCACACGGGGCAGCCCGGGCCGTGTACCAGTTCGACGTTTTCGGGGAGCAGATGCTCGATTCCGTGCCGGTAGATCGTGTGGGTGTGCCCGCCGCACACCTCCATGAACTTGAAGTGCTCCTGCCGCGAGCCTTCGTTGGCCAGACTCTCGATGGCGCCCAACAGTTTTCGCGCTGCGGCCGGGTCACGGAATTCATCAACGAATCGCATATCGTCTCCCCCTTTTAGATGATCGCCGACTTGTCGAACGCTTCAATTTCATCGGAGTACGCATCGCCCATCTTCTTGACTGCCGCCAAGGTCAACAGGGCCTCCGTCTCGTCGATCTTCGCCATCGCGAAGCCCACGTGGACCAGCACCCAGTCGTCGGGGACGGGCATGTCGTTCTCCAGAAGCCGGACGCTGATCACTCTGCGCACGCCATTGACATCGACCTTCGCCAGGCAGTTTTCGGCGTCGGTGATCTCGACGATCCGTCCGGGAATCCCCAAGCACATACCGGTTTCCTTTCTCAGCAGATCCGCGGGAGCGGGTCGCCGACGAGCATGTCCACGATCCGGGTGCCGCCGAAGCCGGTGCGGACGACGACGGTGGCGGTCGGTTCTTCGGCGATCTCGCCGATTTCGGTGGCGCCTTCGCCACCGGGATGAGAGCGCAACGCGGCCAGCGCGTCCGCGGCCTCCGCGGGGTCGACGACGGCGATGAACTTCCCTTCGTTGGCGACATAGAGCGGGTCGATGCCCAGCATCTCGCATGCGCCCGCCACTTCGGGGCGCACGGGAAGGCTTTCCTCCTCCAACACCACCGCGACGCCGGCGGCCTGCGCCAGTTCGTTGCATACGGTGCCGACGCCGCCGCGGGTGGGATCGCGCAGCCACCTCGTCGACGGCGCCGCGGCGAGCAGCTGCTCGACAAGCCCGCTGACCGCCATTGTGTCCGAACGGATGTCGGCCTCGATCGCGAGATCGCCGCGAGCCAGCATGACCGCCATGCCGTGGTCGCCGATCGGCCCGGACACCAACACCTTGTCGCCCGGCCTGACATCGAGGGGCGACAGGACGCGACCCTCGGGCACCCGGCCGACACCGGAGGTGCTGATGAACATACCGTCGGCGGCGCCACGGGGCACGACCTTGGTGTCGCCGGTGACGATCTGGACGCCCGCCGCTTCGGCCGCCGCCGCCATGTCGGCGACGATCTCGCGCAGCTCGTCGATCGGAAAACCTTCTTCGAGAACGAAAGCCGCGGTCATCCAGGACGGCACGGCACCCGCCATCGCCAGGTCGTTCACGGTGCCGTGGACGGCCAGGTGCCCGATCGACCCGCCAGGAAAGCGCAAGGGTTGAACGACGAAGGAGTCGGTGGACAACGCGATCCGCTGCCCGCCCATGTCGACGACCGCGCCGTCGCCGAGCTGCTCCAGATGGTCATTGCGGAACGCTTCGACGAAGACCGCGTCGACCAGCGCGGCCGACGCCTTCCCGCCTGCGCCGTGGGCGAGCGTGACGACCGAGTCCCGCAGCCTGGGTCTGCGCTTGCGGAACGCCTCGATGCGCTCGATGACTTGGCCCTCCCGAAACGACGGGCCGGTGGACAGGTATTCGGTGACGTGGTCGGTCAACGGACCCCCCTTTCCGTTTGGACGGTCGACCACAGCTGGTAGCCGATCAACGCCTGAGATTCCTGAATGCGGTGCACGCTTTGTGATTCGACGACGAAGCACACGTCGACGTCCGGGTTGTCGCGGAATCGACCACCGTCGTAGCCGGCGAATCCGATGGTGTACATGCCTCGGCTGCGGGCCTCCCGCAGCGCGAGCAGCAGGTCGGCGGAGTTCCCGCTCGTCGACATCGCGACGGCGACGTCGCCTGCGTTGGCGCGCGCGATCAACTGCCGCGCGAACACCAGGTCGAAGCCGACGTCGTTGCCGAGCGCGGTCAGCACTGCCTGGTCGGCAGTCAGCGACCACGCCGGCAGCGGATCACCGGCGGGTGGCCGGGCGAACAGGGCCGCCAGTGTCGTCGCATCCGTGGAACTGCCGCCGTTGCCGAACGTGAAAAGCCTTCCGCCCGAGTTGAATCGGCGCGCCAGCTCGGCGCCTGCCTCGGCGATCAGCGGCGCGCACTTCGCCATGGTCGTGCGCCGCAGCGTTGTGCTCTCCTCGGCCTTCGACAGCGCCGACCTGGTGAGGTCGGTGAGCAGCGCGTCTTTGTCCGACTCGTCGCCGTCGATGAACGGATAGAGGAAGTTGGTCGCTTCGCCCGAACCGCTCCGGACCGCTTCGTAGGCGTTCTGAGTCATCGCGCACCGCCCTCGTCGACAGCCGTCATCGCCATGCCCGCATGGACGAGTATCAGATCGCCAGGCCGCAGTCCGCCGGTCAGCGTCGTGTCGACGGTCTCGACCCCCGACGCGGTGCGTACGGTCGCAGAACCGTCGGGGGCCAGATTGATCACTTCGCCGAGCCGGCCTTCGTCGCTGCAGGTGATGCACACTTCGTCGGTGCATTCCGGTTGCTGGCGCAGGAGGCCGGGATGCTCGAAGCACACATGGGTGAGCTCCCACAGCAGGTGGTACATCAAGACGAATTCGCCCGTTGCGGGCAGCCGCGGGTCGGGGTCGTCGAACCAGAGCACGTGGTCGGCGGCGCCGTCGTGCGGCCGGACGCCGTTGCCGATCCACAGGGTGGTGACGCCCCATGCGGGAGCACGCCGCATCACCGCCTGCACCTGCTCGTCGGCGCCGTCGGCGACGGCAATCACGATGTCGCCGGGCTGGGCCGATATCCGCACCTGGGCAACGAGATCCGCGCCGGTGAGTGCGACGGCGGGAAGTGCGCGCTTGCCGACGATCACCGGATGGACGAACTCGACGGCGATGTGTTGCGCGTGCGCGGGAAAGTCGCGCGATATGCACCACATCGTCGCGCCCGCCGACAACCGTTGTGCCAGTGTGAAAGACGCGTGCGCCAGATCCGCCGCGACCTGGCTGGTCAATTCGCAGGGCGCGGTCACGACGCCACCTCCTGGTCCCCGAAGACGCCGTATTCACGCATGGTGGCCAAAGTCGTCATCGCGGTGGCCTCATCCATCCGCGTCAACGCGAACCCGGCGTGCACGATCGTGTAGTCGCCGACCGCGAGATCGGGAAGGTAGGCGAGGCAGGCGTTCCGCGTCTGATCGCCGAAGTCGATCCTGGCGAATCTGCCACCCTCGGGCTCGTCCCAGATCTCGACGATTCGGCCGGGAATCCCTAGGCACATGGGGTGCCTCCTTCCTCGAGTGCGGTGAGCATCGACACTGCCGCCTGCCCCAGTGCCAAACCACCGTCGTTGGGCGGCACGACGCGGTGGGTGAGGACGGTGAAACCGGCTTGCTCAAGCAGTTCCGTGCATGCCTGTAGCAGCAGGACATTTTGGAAGACACCCCCGGTCAATCCGACCAGCCGGATGCCTCCCGCGACGCGACCGACGACCTCGGCGACGGCCACGGCGACAGCGTGATGAAAAGCCGCCGCGACCTGGGCGGGTTCGACGCCGTCGTGCAGGGCCGACACGATCCCGGTGATCAGCGGCGCGGGGTCCAGAATCGCGTCGCGCGTCACGTCGAAACCGATCGGCACTCGTGCGCGTTTCACCGTGGCGGCCAACGCCTCCAGTTCGATAGCCGCCTGGCCCTCGTAGGTGATCTGCTGGCGCACATCGAGCAGCGACGCCACGGCATCGAAAAGCCTGCCCATGCTGGACGTCGGGGTGGTACCGCGGCCGGTGGCGAATTGTGTTTGCAGCAACCGCATCTCGGCGGTGGTGGCGGCGCGGACGGGAGCCAACTCGGCGCTGAACCCCACGCGCGCGTGCCACAGATGTGCGAGCGCCATCCGCCACGGATTGCGGACGGCGGCATCGCCACCCGCCAACGGCACCTCGGCGAGGTGGCCGACGCGGGTGAATCGGTGGCTGTCGTGGTCGAGCCGCAGGATCTCGCCGCCCCAGACCGTGTCGTCGCAGCCGTATCCGGTGCCGTCGAACGCGACACCGATGACGGGCTCGCCGAGCCTGCCGTGTTCGGCGAGCAGCGATGCGACGTGGGCGTGGTGGTGCTGGACCAGGTCGAGGTGGCGTTCGTCGGCGTTGTGCTCAGCCCAGTTCCGTGTCACGTACCGCGGGTGTAGGTCCGCGGCCAGTCGCGTGGGCTGGCCGCGCATTTCGGTCAGTTGGCGCACGGACTGGTTGAACGCCTTCAGCGTCGCCACGGTGCCCATGTCGCCGATGTGGGCCGAGCAGAACGCGCGCCTGCCGTCGGTGAGGCAGAACGTGTTCTTGAGCTCCCCGCCCACCGCGAGAACCCTTGCGTTGTGCTGGCCGAGGTCGACGGGAAGCGGCACGTAGCCGCGCGACCGCCGGATCGGAAGCTCGCGGTCGCCGTCGGCGCCCCGAACCACCCGGACGACGGAATCGTCGCACGGCACGTGGATGGGTCGGTTGTGGTCGAGCACTCCGTCGGCCAGTGCAGGCAACCGCTTTTCGGCGTCATCGGCGGTGTAGCAGATCGGCTCGTCCGAGCGATTGGCACTGGTCAACACGATTGCGTCGAACAGCGGTTCGGGCGCGGCCATCAGCAGGTGATGAACGGGGGAGTACGGCAGCATCAACCCGATCAGCCGGCTGTCGGGTGCCACGCCCGGCGCCACAGGGGCGTCGGGCGTGCGTGTCAGCAGCACGATCGGCCGGGCAGGGCTGGTCAGGATGCGGGCCTCGGCATCGCTGATGTCGGCGTAGCGCGCGGCCACTTCGAGGTTTCTGACCAGCACGGCAAAGGGCTTGCCTCTGCGGGCTTTCCGCTGCCGTAACTCGGTGACCGCGCTCGGATTGTCGGCGGCACACGCCAGGTGGTAGCCGCCGATGCCCTTGATCGCGACGATGCCGCCGTCGCCGATCAGGCGTTGCGCGGCGGCGATTGCGGTGTCGGAGCCGGTGATGTGCACGCCGTTGCCGTCGAACCACAGCGACGGCCCGCAGTCGGGGCATGCGATGGGCTGGGCGTGAAAGCGCCGGTTCGACGGATCGTGGTACTCGGCGGCGCAGCGGTCACACATCGCGAACTCGGCCATCGTGGTGGTCGGCCGGTCGTAGGGAAGGCCTTTGATGATGGTGAACCGCGGCCCGCAGTTGGTGCAGGTGATGAAGGGATGGCGGTGGCGCCGGTCGGCGGGATCGAACAGCTCCCTGACGCAGTCGCCGCACACCGCGACGTCGGCGGGAATCGCGGTGGGCGCGGCGGCCTCCGTTCGGCTCGCCACGATCTGGAATCCGTTGTCCTGGGCTGTCTCCGGAGTGACCGGGGCACTGGACACGCTGCTGATGACCGCCAACGGCGGCGCCTCGGTGACGAGCCGATCACCGAACTCGGCGACCGCGCTGTCCGGACCCTGCACCTCGATGAACACCGCCGTCGAGTCGTTTCCGACGAACCCCGTCAGCCCGAGTCCGGTGGCGATGCGGTGCACGAACGGCCGGAACCCGACGCCCTGTACCACGCCGGTCACGGTGAACCGGCGTCGCACCGACTGGATTTCCGGGGCGTGGGTCATCGGCGCCGCCAGAGCACGACCCTGTTGTTGCCGGAGTCGGCCACCGCGAGCCGATCACCCTGCAGCCACATCCCGTACGGCCAGCACAGTGAGTCGGGGGTGACTGCGCTCCACCGGTTTTCGCCGTTGGCCTCGAAGGACGGCTGAGCCAGCACGTAGTCGGCCGGACGCCCGTCGTCGGGCACTCCGTCCCACAGGAGCACGCGGTTGTTGGCGGTGTCGCTGACCGCAAGCTGCTCGTCGCCACCGACAGCATCCAAGCTGACCGCATACGGGAACCGGAAACGGTTGCCGCACTGGGGCCCATACGGCCATTCGCCTGCCGACGCGAAATCGGGCTGCCCCAACAGCAGATCGGCGGGTCGGTCGCCGAGGGGAAGCGGTGACCAGCCCACGACGCGATGGTCACCGGCGTCGGCGATCAACAGCAGCCCCTCGTGACCGCTGATGCTGTGCGGCCACCGGAAACTCGCAGGCCCGACGCGCTCGCCGCGATTCTCCTCGCGGCTGGAGTTGTCGGGTTGGCCGAGGACGATGTCGGCGGGCCTGCCGTTGTCGGGTAGGCCGCCGCTCCAGCCGAGCACCCGGCGGTTGCCGGTGTCGGCGACCCAGAACACCGAGCCGATGACGGCGATCCCGAACGGCCAGTACATTGTCGACGCCGAGCACTGCGCGCCCGCGTTCGGCTCCACTTCGGTGAAGTTCGGTTGGCCAAGCACCAGATCAGGTGGAGTCCAGTCGATTTCGGGAATCCGATCCCACACAAGAATGCGGTGATGCCAGGCGTCTGCGACGATCAGCCGGCCCTCGTGGATGAGCACGCCGGTGGGCAGGTCCATGCCGTTCTCGGGGCCACGGCCCGCCGCGGCCCGCCCCTCCGTGCTCCCGTCCGGCTGACCGAGCACGACATCTGCTGGCTGTTCGTCGTCGGTGGGCACCTCATGCCAGATCAGCACCCTGTGATTGCCCGAGTCGGCGACCACCAGATGGTCGTCGTCGAAGAAGACGCCGCGCGGCGAGTACATCCACGCCCTGGTCGGGTTGGCCGGAGGCAGGGCAAGACCGCCGGGAGCGGGCGCCCCCAGCCAGACGTCGGGCACCCAGCCCCCGGAGAGGTCCGCACCACATGCGTTTTCGGCAAGCGGAGCGGGATGCAGGCTGGCGCGCACCGTCAGCTTCGTCATGGCCCGACTCGAATCCAGATCTGCCCGTTGTCCGTTCGCAGCGGAAGCTGTTCGAGTTGGGCCGCGGGCGCGGTCAGGCATTCACCGGATGTCGCGTCGTAGCAGAAGCCGTGCCACGGGCACGTCAGCGTGCCGTTGTCCATGTCGACCACGGCGTTGTCGAGCGGAAGTGCCTCGTGGGCACACTCATTGACATATGCGGTGAGTCTCTGGTCGAGCTTGACGACGATGACGCTGACGTCTCGTCCGCTGCCGGTCCTGAGTTCGAATGTGGCGATGCCGCCGTCGGGAACGTCGGTGACCGGGCCGGCTTTCGCCCAGCCCTCCTCGACACGGCGACGCGCAGGGAACAGCGAATCCGTCGGGATCAACGTGGGTTCGGGCTCATTGGCGAGCACATGAACGGCTGTGATGGACGGGACGCCTTCGACGAGCGCCGTCTCCACCAGGTTGCGCAGAGTCACCGACGACATCGAGCAGCCGTTGCACGCACCCTGCAGACGGACATAAGCGGTGCCGTCCTCGACCCGCACCAGCGTGACATCACCGCCGTGCCCCTGCAATTGCGGACGCACCGACTGCAGCACCCTGTTGGCGTGTGTCGTCGGATCCGGTCGCACGATCTCGTGCAGCGACAGCAGCAGGTGAACAACCGGGTCGTCGACCAATTCGAACAACGCCGAACGTGTGGCGTCGTCGGCGCGCAGCCGGCGGACGATCGTGATCAACCCGGCGCGGTGAATGGCCTCGATCGCATGCTTCATCTCCTCGGCCACGGCGCGCGCCGACGGATCGAGGTCAGCCACAGCGGCGACCGCATCGTCGACGCGTTTGGCGAGTTCCTCGAACGTGGGTTCCTCGGGCGGCTCCGCCGGTCGGCCCGAAACCTCCTTGACCGCTGTGGTCATCATGCACCCCCGGACTCTTCGGTCACCGAAAGCACCTGCCGGCGCGCTATCTCGTCGAGAACACCGCGCACGGTGCGCACCGAATCGTTGTCTCCTAGCTCCTCGAACAGGAACCGCGCCTCGTACAGCTTGGCCTTGGCCTCGTCGAAAACCCCGAGGTGTCGCTGATCACGTCGGCGCGGCGCAGCATGCCGTCGAGGCCTTGGATCACGGTCGCCAGCAAATCAGCATGATCAAGTATCACACCGAGGGAGGCCGCCACCTGGGGGTCATAGAGCCGTTGGATCAGCTCGTCGCCGGGTGAATCCTCGATGAGCTCGTCCCCCTCGGAGCTCACCGCCAAGGCTGCGTGCGTCGCCACCAAAACCTCCTCATTCCGGTGTGTGCGTGGTCACACGGTAGCGATGTTCGGCGGCTGCGCCTATCGGTTTCGCGCAAATACTGTCAGAATTGCGCAGTCTTGTGTGTGTTGAAGCGCGCAATACGTCGAGGAGTCTTGAATGATCGCAGAGAACCATCCAACGAAAGATCAATCCGTCGAAGTATGGGCCGCCACGGACAGCTAATGTCGCGGCTTACCCGGCTGGGCTTCATCGACACTCGTCGCACCGCCAATCCGGTGCGACGAAAGGTTCGTTCGCGCGGGGTACCGCCCGCGCTGGCAAACTCCGAGATCTTCTACACCGAGAGTGTGCGCGAGGCCATGGCGCTGCTCGGGAAGGCGCTCGCACCTGGCCGGATAACGGTCGGCGACGAGGCCGACGGGTTCGCCGCCACGATGCACGGGGTGCGTTTTCGCAACGTCAGCATGCTCTATCTCGATCTTCATGTGCGAGCGAGGCTCGAAATACCGGCGCTCGGACCGTATTACGGAGTCCACATGCCGATGAACGGGCGCGCGCTGTGCCAGCACAACGAGCACTCCTTCGAGGCCAACACGATCCGCGCCCTGGTGACGAACCCGGAATGCGCCCTTACCATGGACTTCGACGACGACTCACCGCAGCTGCTGATCCGCATCGAGGAGCCCGCCCTTCGCGAGTACCTCACGCGCCTTCGCGGACGAAGGCTGGCCAAGCCCTTGGTTTTTCACCCCGAATTCGACCTGACCACCGATGTCGCCGTGCGCTGGCACGCCGCGGTGCAGCTCCTGCACACCGAGGTTTACCACACCGGATCGCTCGTTCAGCAGGGCCACGGCATCGACGGGGTTGAGGAACTGTTGATGAACAGCCTTCTATACATTCAGCCGTCCAACTACCACGACGAGTTCGTGCGCTCGGCGCCCGATCCCGGCTCGCGGGTGGTTCAGGATGCCATCCGCTACATCGATGCCCACCTGGCCGAACCCCTCACGATGGAGCAGATCGCCCGTGAGGTGCACATGAGCGTTCGGTCGATTCAGCAGGGCTTTCGCGACGAGTTGGGGATGTCACCCATGGCGTATGTCCGCGAGCGCAGGCTCGAGCGGGTGCACCACGAACTGACCGATGCGCTGCCGTCCGACGGCGTCACCGTCACCGATGTGGCAACCCGTTGGGGTTTCCATCATCTCGGCAGCTTCGCGGTCGAGTATCGGAAGAGATTCGGACGAACTCCGTCGGAAACGTTGCGCCAGTAGTGCGGCCACGATGTATGGTCGTCGTTTGATTCGAGGAGGCCGGCTGTGCATGAACTCTCGATCTGCAGCTCGATTGTCGGAATAGTGAAAAAGCACGCCGCCGGGCGCGAGGTGCGAACGGTTCACGTCCGCATCGGAGCGATGCGCCAGATCGTTCCCGACACGCTGACGTACTGCTGGTCTCTTGTCACCGAGAGCTCCGAGCTCGCCGGTGCCGAACTGGCGATCGAACGGATTCCGGCCAAGATTCGGTGCACGAGCTGCGGCCGTGAACAGGTGCTCGACGAGTTGGCGATGGCATGCCAGGAGTGCACGGGCTCGGTCGATCTCGTCGAAGGCGACGAATTCATGATCACATCATTGGATCTCGCGGAGGTGTGAGACGTGGGTAGGTTCCATCGGCACGACGGCGACACCGACTGCCATCACCACCACCATGACCATGAACACGATCATGACCACCACCATGACCATGATCACGACCACGGTGATCACTCCGGGTACGCCACGGCATCCGAGCGGGTGGTGGTGCTCGAGCGGATCTTCGACGAGAACGACCAGATGGCCGCGGCCAACCGCAGGGACTTCGACTCCGCTGCCCTCACCGCGATCAACCTGATGTCCTCGCCAGGAGCGGGCAAGACGACGGTGCTGCGAGAGACGCTGAGCAGGCTGCAGGGACGGCTGCGGGTCGGCATCGTCGAAGGCGACATCGAGACCAGCATCGATGCGGATCGGCTGGCCGGCTTCGGTGCGGCGATCTCGCTGATCAACACCTCGGACGGATTCGGTGGCGAATGCCATTTGGACGCACCGATGGTGCGGTCCGCACTGCCCCGTCTGCCGTTGGCCGATCTTGACCTGCTGATCATCGAGAACGTCGGGAACCTGGTGTGCCCAGCGGAATTCGATGTCGGCGCACATTCTCAGGCCATGGTGTACTCGGTCACCGAGGGTGAGGAGAAGCCGCTCAAGTACCCGGTGATGTTCCGGTCCGCCGACCTGGTGATCGTCAACAAGATCGACCTGATTCCGCATCTCGACTACGACCTGTCGCTGTTCTACGCCAACCTCAAGGCGGTCAACCCCGGCGTTGCGGTGATCGAAACCAGCGCGCGGACCGGTCAAGGGATCGACGAATGGTGTGACTGGCTGCTGGACAGGCACCGGTCGTTGCACGCCAGCAGCCCTTTAGGGGGCTGACGGCAGGGCGCCGCGGGCTGGATGGAACCGATCCCCCCTGGTCCCCACCCGGGAGGGGGATGGCCCGTCAGCGTCGGCACGCCATCCTTCTGGCATGCTTACCGACCGCACCACGCTGGCCAAGTTTCTGATCGAGGAACGCCGACGTCACCCGCATGCTTCCGGTGACCTCAACGGCCTGATTCTCGACGTCGCGTTGGCGTGCAAGGCGATCTCGAACCGGGTCGCGCTCGGCGCCCTCGGCGGGGTGCTGGGGTCCGTCGACAGCGTGAACGTCCAGGGTGAGGTGCAGCAGAAGCTGGATGTGATCGCCAACGACTACTTCATTCGCGCCACCGAGTGGAGCGGCCACGTCGCAGGCATGGTGTCCGAGGAACTCGCCGAGCCGTATCGGCTGCCCGCCGAGTACCCGCGCGGCAAGTACCTTCTGGTCTTCGACCCGCTCGACGGGTCGTCGAACATCGACGTCAACGTGTCGGTGGGCAGCATCTTCTCGATCTTGCGGGCGCCCGAAACCGGGGCCGACCCAACCGAGCAGGACTTCCTTCAGCCCGGCAGGCAGCAGGTCTGCGCCGGCTATGCGATCTACGGACCTTCCACGATGCTCATGCTCTCGGTGGGTACCGGCGTGCACGCGTTCACCCTCGACCCGAACCTCGGCGAGTTCGTGCTGACCAAGGAATCACTTCAAATACCGTCGGCCACACGAGAGTTCGCGATCAACGCCTCGAATCAGCGGTTCTGGGAGCCAGCCGTGCAGCGCTACGTGCGCGAGTGTCAAGCCGGACGGTCCGGGCCACGGCACAAGGATTTCAACATGCGCTGGGTTGCCTCGCTGGTTGCCGAGACGCACCGGATCCTTAACCGCGGCGGCGTGTTTCTCTATCCGCGCGACTCCCGCGAGCCGGTTAAGGCCGGCCGGCTGCGCCTGCTCTACGAGGCCAATCCGATGGCGTTTTTAATCGAGCAGGCCGGCGGTTTGGCGAGCACAGGGCGGCAACGCGTGCTCGACGTCGTCCCTCATGAAGTGCACCAACGAATTTCGTTCGTGTTCGGCGCACGCGAGGAAGTGGAACGCATCGAGGAGTACCACCGCGAGGCCAACGAGGTGGTCTCGACGCTGCCGCTGTACGGCACGCGTGGCCTCTACCGGGTGTCGGTGGGCTAGAGATGTCGCGTCGTCATCCCATCATCTCCGTCACCGGGTCCTCGGGCGCCGGAACCACGTCCGTGATGCGGACCTTCGAGCAGATCTTCCGCCGCGAAGGCGTCAACGTGGCCTACGTCGAGGGCGACAGCTTTCACCGGTACGACCGCCAGGAGATGAAGGCCGCCATCGCCGAGGCACATGCCCGCGGCGACCACTCCTTCAGCCATTTCGGTCCGCAGGCAAACCTTTTCGAAGAGCTCGAGGAGTTGTTCCGCAGCTACGGCGAAACCGGTACGGGAAGGTTCCGCAAGTATCTCCACGACGAAACCGAAGCCGCCCCGTACAGCCAGCCTCCGGGCACTTTCACGCCGTGGGAGGATCTGCCGCCCGACACGGACATGCTCTTCTACGAGGGTCTGCACGGCGCCATCGAGACCGACAAGGTCAACGTCGCCCGGCATGCCGATCTACGCATCGGCGTGGTCCCTGTGATCAACCTGGAGTGGATACAGAAGCTGCACCGGGACAGGTTCGTTCGCGGCTACACCTCAGAAGCCGTGACCGACACGATCCTGCGGCGAATGCCGGACTACGTCAACTACATCTGTCCGCAGTTCTCCAACACCGATGTGAATTTCCAGCGGGTGCCGATGGTCGACACGTCGAACCCGTTCATCGCCAGGACGATCCCGACGGCGGACGAGTCGATGCTGATCATCAGGTTCCGCGACCCGCACGGCATCGACTTTCCGTATCTACTTGCCATGCTGCATGATTCGTTTATGTCGCGGCCCAACACCATCGTGTGCCCCGGCGGCAAGATGGATCTGGCGATGCAGCTGATCTTCACCCCGATGATCCTGCGGTTGGTGGAGCGGCGCAATGCCGCGCTGCCCGACGTCGAACTCGTCACGCAGTGAGAGGTCACCGGGACAGCGAGCGTACGACGATCTCGGTGGCCAGTTGAGCGGTGAAGTGACGTGATGTGCGGGGGCCCGCCAATTCCGCCAGTCGGAAGTCGCCGCAGACGTGGCGGCGGCTTGCGGCGGCGACCGCATACATCGCGCTGCTGCTGACCAACGCCGTCGTATCGGTCTGCACCGCAGGGCAATCGCTGTCTCGTACCGTGCCGTCCTCGCCGGGGACGCGCGGGTGTCCGGCGTCGATGACGACGAGCCCGGTGAAGCGTTCACGCTCGGCGGCCGCGATATTCCAGGCCAGCTCGCCGCCGACCCGGTCACCGACGAGCAGGCCGCTGCGCACCCTCAGCTGGTCGAGCACACGAAGCATCGCTTTTGCGGTGAGCCGGGGATCGGCGGGAACGACCACTGTGCGCAACGCCGCCACGTGGAGCCGTCTGCGGACGTCTTCGAAGGCGGCCCGATGCGGTCCGTCCTCCTCGATCATGATGACGCAACGTGCACTGTCCGGTCCTGACAGGGCCACGGGAACCTGGAATCCGTCGATGGTGTCGACGTGGCGCTGCGCCGCTGGGCACATCGTCATCATCCGTAGCGCTTTCCTGGCGGCAGATCGGTCGCGTAGGCGTGTGTGGTGTAGCCGATGCGACGATCCGACAACTCCGCGCGCTCCAACCGAAATCCCGGCTCCTCTTTCGGGCGCTGCACGATGAACGAGAACGCGGTGGTCTGGCGTCCGAGTCGGGCGTCATAGGCGTTCAAGCGCACGTACGCATTGGGATATGCGCTGCGGCATGCGTTGACTTCCAGCAGGACACCTGCGGCGTCGGTGAGGTCGAACATCGGCAGACCCCACATCTCCCAGTAGACGTTGCGCGGATGCGGGTCGTCGGTGAACTCCACCGACAGCGGCCAGTTGTTCTTCAGCGCGTAGTTGATCTGGGCGGTGATCTCCTCGTCGGTGAAATCGGGAAGGTAGGAGAACGTTCCCTGCGTGATGCGCATGATGTGTCCTGTCTGCTCAGCTGAAGGTGGGGGTGGGGACGACGTCGGGCGTGTCGGTGGACTCGTAGTTGAACGACACGTCGCCCCAGGTGGCCAGCGCGGTGTCGAGCGCCCTGTTCGTCGACGCCGCCTTCTTCAGGATGTCGGGGCCCTCGCGGTAGAAGTCCCGGCCTTCGTTGCGGGCCTTGATCATTGCCTCAAGGGCCACCCGGTTGGCCTCGGCGCCCGCGGCGATGCCCATGGGGTGGCCGATCGTGCCGCCGCCGAACTGAAGAATCACGTCCTCGCCCAGGTAGTGCAGCAGTTGATGCATCTGCCCGGCGTGGATTCCGCCGGATGCCACCGGCATCACTCCCGGCATCGATGCCCAGTGTTGGTCGAAGTAGAGACCCTTGACCGGATCAGCGGCGATCCGGTCGAGCCGAAGCGTGTCGTAGAAACCCGCGATCGAATTCGGGTCACCCTCAAGCTTTCCGACCACGGTGCCGGCGTGAATGTGGTCGACACCGGCCAGCCGCATCCATTTCGAGATCACCCGGAAGCTGACGCCGTGGGTTTTCTGGCGCGTGTACGTGCTGTGCCCGGCCCGATGCAGGTGGAGCAGAATGCCGTTGTCGCGGGCCCACTTCGCCATCGACTGGATCGCGGTGTATCCGATCGTCAGGTCGATCATGACGACGACCGAACCCAGCTCCTTGGCGAAGTTCGCCCGCTCGTACATCTCCTCCATGGTGCCTGCGGTGACGTTGAGGTAGTGGCCTTTGATTTCGCCCGTCGCCGCCTGGGCGCGGTTCACCGCCTCCATGCAGAACAGGAAGCGGTCACGCCAGCGCATGAACGGCTGCGAGTTGATGTTCTCGTCGTCCTTGGTGAAATCCAGGCCGCCGCGCAGGGCTTCGTAGACGACGCGGCCGTAGTTGCGGGCTGAGAGACCGAGTTTCGGTTTCGTGGTGGCGCCGAGTAAGGGGCGGCCGAACTTGTTCAGGTGCTCGCGTTCCATCACGATGCCGTGCGGCGGCCCCTGGAAGGTCTTGACGTACTGGGTGGGGATCCGCATGTCTTCCAGGCGAAGCGCTTTGAGCGGCTTGAAGCCGAAGACGTTGCCGATGATCGAACTGGTGAGATTGGCGATCGACCCCTCTTCGAACAAGTCGAGGTCGTAAGCGATCCAGGCGATCCACTGCCCGGCGTTGTTGGGCACCGCATCCACCCGGTAGCACTTGGCCTGATAGTGCTCGTAGGTGGTGAGACGGTCGGTCCACACCACGGTCCAGGTCGCGGTGCTCGACTCGCCGGCGACGGCCGCGCCGGCCTCTTCCGGAGGCACGCCCTGCTGGGGAGTTATCCGGAAGGCGCACAACACGTCTGAACCTTTCGGCACATAATCGGGTTGCCAGTAGCCCATTTCGGCGTAGGGGATGACGCCGGCGTTCCATCTATCGGTCATGCTCCGAATGCTGCCATCCAACACTGAACATATCTATTGAGAATCCTCCACCAATACTGAAGTAATCACTTAAGTGATTCCCCCCGGTGTTTCCACCACTTCGGTGAGGTCGGAGCGGGTCGCGCCGCATACCTTGGCTACGACAGACCAAGCATCGGAGGGCTTACATCACATGACGAAATGCCGACAGACCGCGGCGCGAATGGTCGCCTATGGCAAAGGGATTCTGGCCGCCGACGAAAGCGTGGCGACGATGTCCAAGCGGCTGGCCGACGCCGGGGTGGAACCCACGGCGGAGAATCGGCGCATCTACCGCGAACTGCTCGCCACCGCGCCCGGCCTGTCGGAATCCGTTTCGGGGATCATCTTCTGCGACGAGACACTGCGTCAGACGTTCAGCGACGGCACCCCATTCGCTGCGGGAGTGTCCGAACTGGGAATCCTGCCGGGAATCAAGGTCGACACCGGCGCGAAGCCGTGCCCGGGCCTGCCCGGCGAGACGGTCACCGAGGGGCTCGACGGACTGCCTGCACGCCTGGCGGAGTACGCCGAACTCGGAGCGGTCTTCGCGAAGTGGCGGGCGGTCTTCAAGATCACCGCCGAAACGCCGAGCCGTGGCGCGATCCGCGCGAACGCCAATGCGCTCGCTCGCTATGCCGCCGCGTGCCAGGAGGCGGGCATCGTGCCGATCGTCGAACCCGAAGTGCTCTCCGACGGAGAGCATAACCGCGGAGTCTGCAGGGACGTCACCAGCGAAGTGCATGCGGCGCTTCGGGCCGAGCTCGCGCTTCTGAATGTCGACCTGGCCGGAATCGTGTTGAAGCCCAACATGGTTCTAGAAGGGCAGGGTTATGGACGGGAATCGTCGCCGGCGGAGGTCGCCGAGATCACCGTTTCGGTGCTGCGAGCCTGGCCGGATGATCTCGCAGGCGTGGCGTTCCTGTCCGGTGGACAGTCTCCCGAGCGCGCGACCGCGAACCTCGAGGCGATGCAGACGTACGCGACGCCATGGCCGTTGACATTCTCGTTCGGTCGCGCCTTGGTGTCTCCCGCCCTGGCCGCGTGGCACGGTGATCCCGAACTCGTGTCCGCGGGTCAGCAGGCGCTGCTGGAGCGGGTCGCGGCCAACGGCGCCGCGGTGCGTCAACGCGGTGAGCTGCAATCGGTTTGACGCCGGGCCAAGACCCACATTCCTCGACGCGTGCGGTCGACTATCTCGCGGCCGCCGTCGTCGTACTGAATCAGGATGTGGCCCTTGTAGGCTGCGCGCACGCGCCCGGTCCTGCCGAAAACACCGCGCGCCACCCGGATGCGATCACCGGCCGTAACGACAGTGGTGTCGGTCATTGCGCTGCCTCCCTCAATCGGACACGATGCCACCAGTTTCCGTGACAGAAGCCGGCGGCTCAACCCCGAAGTGGGGGAATGGTGGGGGTGTGTCAGCCGAGGAACTCGCCGACCGACCCGGCGATGGCGAGCACGGGTTGCGGCGTGATGCCCAAGAGGACCGTCACGGCTGCCGCGACGCCAACCACGGTGGCAGTGGATCGAGCGGGCGCGGCGGGTAGCGGGGTCTGCGGAGTCGGCTCCGAGAAGAACATCCTCACGATCACCCGCGCATAGGCGTAGGCGGCGATGGCGCTGCTGAGTGCCCCGACGACGACCAACGCCATCGCGCCGTCGGATGCGGCGGCCTGGAAGATCGCCACCTTGCTGACGAATCCGCTTGTCAGCGGGATGCCCGCGATGCCGAGCAGATAGACCGCCATCGCAGCGCTGAGCGCCGGTGACCGCCGCCCCAAGCCGGCCCAGCGCCTCGTGTCGGTCTCCTCCCGTCCATCGTCGCCGCGGATCAGGTACACGGTGGCGAACGCGCCGATCGTGCTGAACCCGTATGCGGTGAGGTAGAACAGGGTCGACGTCAGCCCAGCACCACCGGCCGAGACGCCGAGCAGCAGGAAACCGACGTTGGCGACCGACGAGTATGCCAGCAGACGCTTGATGTCGGTCTGCGCCACCGTCAGCAGAGCCGCCAGCACCATTGTCAACGCCGCGATCGTCCACAGCACCGGCCGCCAGTCGATTGTCAGGGTTGGCAGCGCCACCGAGAAGATCCGCAGCATGGCGCCGAACGCCGCCAATTTTGTTGCGGCGGCCATGAATCCGGTGACCGGGGTCGGGGCACCCTGGTAGACGTCGGGCACCCAGAAGTGGAACGGCACCGCGCCGATCTTGAACAGCAGCCCGGCGGTCAACAGTGCGACGCCGGCCACCGCGAGCGCAGAGTGTTGATCGGTCCGGGCGAGCGCTTCTGCGATGCCCGTAAGCGACAGGGTGCCCGCATGACCGTAGAGCAGAGCCAGGCCGTAGAGGAAGAGCGCGGACGAGAGTGCCCCGAGCAGAAAGTACTTCAGCGCCGCCTCGTGGGAGAGCAGCCTGCGGTGTCGCGCCAGCGCGCACATCAGATAAAGGGGAAGCGAAAGCACCTCGAGTGCAACGAATATCGTCAGAAGATCCGCACTTGCCGGAAACAGCAACAGGCCGCCGACCGCGAGCAGGTAGAAGGGGAAGACCTCGGTTTGGGCCGATCCGGCTTGGATACTCGCTCGTTCGACGGCGCTGCCGGGCACACTGGACGCCGACGCGGCGAACGCGGTCAACCGGCTCTCGGCGATCGGTGCGAGCGCCAGAAGCGCCGTCAGAAGGATGACCGCTTGAAGGAAGAGCGTTGGCCCGTCGATCGTCACCGATCCCATCACCGCGCTGCCGTGGTGGTCTCTGAGCAGGCAGACGGCGAGGAAGGCTGCGCCAAGCGCGGCGGAGCTGAGCGCCAGCTGGACAGGGTAGCACCGGTTGCGCGACACGAATGCCTCGACGAGGACGCCGGCGATCGCGGCGCCGAAGATGATGAGCATCGGCGACAGTAGGCCGTATTCAACATTGGGTGCTTGAAGGTTCATCGCGCCGGGCCTTCTGCAAGTTTGGGTGCGGGATCGGGTTGCTCGATCGTGGTCAGGGTGTGGCTGACGGCTGGATTGATCACGTCGAGCGCGGGTTTGGGATAGATACCAAGCACCAGCAGCAGCGCGATCAACGGCGCCACCACCACGAGTTCGCGGGGCAGCAGGTCACGCAGCCGGTCGTTGCCGTCGGTGACGGGCCCGCCCATCATCCGCTGATACATCCACAGGATGTAGATCGCCGAGAGCACCAACGCGGTCGACGCCACCACCGCGGCAAGGGGATACCGGCTGAATGTTCCGATCAGGACCAGGAATTCGCTGATGAACGGCGCCAGGCCGGGTAGTGACAGGGTGGCCAGTCCGGCGACGAGGAAGGTGCCTGCCAGCACGGGCGCGACTTTCTGCACGCCGCCGTAGGCGCTGATGAGGCGGGTTCCCCTGCGGGATACCAGGAATCCGGCGATCAGGAACAGTGCGGCGGTGGACAGGCCGTGGTTGACCATGTACAGCGTCGATCCCGATTGCCCCTGGGTGGTCATCACGAAAATGCCGAGAATGATGAACCCGAAGTGGCTGATCGAGGTGTAGGCGATCAGCCGCATGACATCGCTCTGCCCGATCGCGAGAATGGCGCCGTAGAGGATACTCACCACCGCGAGCGTGATGAGCAGCGGTTGGAAATGCCTTGTGGCGTCGGGGAAAAGTCCCACACCGTAGCGAAGCATGCCGAAGGTGCCGAGCTTGTCCACCACCGCCATCATGAGGACGGCGGTGACGGGCTTGGCGGCTGTCGCGACGCCGGGGAGCCAGGTATGCAGCGGCCACAGCGGGGCCTTCACGGCGAACGCGAACATGAAACCGAGGAAGATGAGGTTGCTGACGGCCGGTGATGCGTCACGCATCGCGGTGGTGAGCGCGCGCACGTCCATGGTGGCTGGGCCGGCGGCCGATCCGACGAGATACAGGCCGATGACCGCGGTGAGCATGATCAGCCCGCCGATGAGGTTGTACAGCAGGAACTTCACCGCCGCTTTCGCTTTCCTCGGGCCACCGAATCGTCCGATGAGGAGGTAAAGCGGGATGAGTGTCGCCTCGAAGAGCACGTAGAACAGCAGCACGTCGAGCGCGCACAGTGACAGCAGCACCATCGACTCGACGATCAGCAGCAGCGCGACATAGCTGTTGGCGGCGAACGGGCGGTCACCGGCGTCGTTCCAGCCGGCCACGATCAGCAGCGGCACAAGCACCGCGGTGAGGACGACGAGGGCGAGGGCGATGCCGTCGACGCCGAGGGTGTATCCGGTGCCGAACGAAGGTATCCACGGGTGGTTTTCGATGAACTGGTACCGCGGGCCGGCTGGCTCGAATCCTCGCGTCACCCATGCGGCGACCGCAAGCGTCGTCACCGCCGCCAACAAGCCGAGCGTTTTGACGACAGCCGGGTTCGATTGTCGCGCAAGCAACACGACCGCAGCGCCGGCGAGTGGAACAAGCCACAGGATTGTCAGCCACGGGGTCCCGGTCATCGCAGCACCGCCAGCGTTGCGGCCGTGACGAGTGCTGCGCCTGCGAGCATGGATAGGGCGTAGGAGCGGGCGAATCCGGTTTGTAGGAGGCGTAGCCCGTTGGAGATACGGGCGATGAGGATGGCCAGTCCGGTTGCGGCGCCGTCGATTCCTTTGTCGTCGATGACGACCAGGTCGCGGGTGAGGACTTGGCCGGGCTTCATCAGCAGCTCCTCGTTGATCACATCGCCGTAGAGGTCTTTGCGGGCGGCCACGGTCAGTGCGGACACCTCTTCCGGTGCGGTATCGGGCACCGCTGCGAGGGCATACATGCGGTAGGCGATCATGATGCCCAGCGCCACCACCGACAACACCACGATGGTGACCACCCACGCAGGCACCACATGGTGCTCCTCGTGGGTGCCGACGACGGGTTGCAGCCAGTGGGTCAGGGTGCCGCCGATGGCCAGTACCGCACCCGAGGCCACCGAACCCACCGCGAGCAGGATCATCGGCCAGGTCATCACCGCGGGTGCTTCGTGCGGATGGGCATCGGGGGCCCAGCGGCGTTGCCC
>NZ_PDCP01000120.1 GCF_002553505.1 Mycolicibacterium agri
GAGCGGGGCCGTTCTCATCATCAGATCGTCGTCCACCCCATTGACGCCATCATCGTCATCCTGAGCGACGCGCAACAGGCGGCGACGGGTCGAACATCAGCGACAACAAAACGCTGTCGAACTACCTCCTCGGTCTGGGAGGTCATCAAACGACGCAATCCACCAAGTCCCGGTTGTTCGGACCGATAGTGCTGGGCGGCGCCACGGGAACCGGCAACATCACGCAGATCAACATCGCCTCGTAGAACATCTTCAACCCCCAGATCAGCGCCAGAGGCGGAAACACCAGCAGCAACACCACCATCAGCAATGTCGCGATCGGCAACGGCAACGGCAAGGACACCACCGCTACCGGCAGCGGCGAGGGCATGGCCCTCATCGGCGGTGCCGCGGGCAATGGCAATTCGACCCAGCTCTCGCTCTTCTCGAGCAACATCTTCAACCCGCAGATCAGCTTGTTCGGTGACAACTGGAGCAACAACACCGCGATCACCAACGTCGCGGGGCTCAATGGGAACGGCAGCAGTACCTCAGCGACGTCGAAGGGTCTGTTCGGGACCAGCCTGTTCGGCGGCGTGCTCGGCAACGGCAACACGAATCAGGTCGCCGCGGGCTCCGCCAACATCTTCAACCCGCAGTTCGCCCTTCTCGGCCGAAACACAAGTCACAACAAGGCGGCTACCAATCTCTCCTTCCTGAACGGCAACTTCAGCCAGACGTCGACGACCTCGGGCGGGCTCCTCGGAACGGGCCTGTTCGGCGGCACGACGGGTAACGGCAACACCAATCAGCTCGCCGCCTTCGTCTCCAATCTCGTCAATCCGCAGTGGAGTATCTCGGGGTCCAACCTCAGCAATAACCGCGCCGACACCAACGATGCCGACACCAACGGCAATTACAGCACCAACGAGGTGTCCTCCGATGGCGGAAACAACACCGTTGTCGGGACGAACGGTAACGGCAACACCAACCAAACCGGTTACGGCACAGGCAACATCATCAACGACCAACTGCGTGTTCTGCCCAGTCCGGATCTGTCGGATCTGACCAATGCCCAGGTGACGTCGGGCACGGAAGAGACCGCCACCACCGGGGAAGAGGTGCTGACGACGGGCAGCCAGCTGCCCGGGCAGCAGGCGAAATCCGGTGTCGGAACTCGAACACCGAAACCCGGACGGCTCGGGTCGCGCATCGCCGGCGCGATCGACAGAACGTCGGATGCCGTCAAGAAGGCATTAGGCCTCAACCGGAAGAATCCGAGCGCCAACGCGACCCAAGGTGGCGATCAGAACCATGACTCCACGGAGTAGCCGGATGCACACGGGCCGTGGGAGGTGCGGATGAGGTGACTGTGAGCAGCGGTGCCGCCTGACACCGCAAGCAGGTCATAGCTTTACGCCACACGTAACTGAATAACACAGGGGTAAGAGCGAAGGAGCTCAACGAGATGGGTACACACCGCAGGTCACGCGAGATGACTTTGAAGAAGACTGTCGCGGCCGGTGCGGCCGCAGGAGCCGCCATCGGTTTCGGCGCAATCGCCTGGGCCCCCGCGGCATTCGCGGATAACAACGGCAATCTGGGTTGGTGGTTCGGCAGCGGCAACCTCAACGACAACAACAATGTCATCGGAAACAACGGCAACGGGGTTGTCAATCAGTTCGGCAACGCCAACGGCAATATCATGAACAACCAGCTGAATGCCCTCAGCCCGGTGATCGGCGGCACGGCGGTACAGGCCAATACGCCCATCAACGTGAACACCCCGGTGACGGCCAACACTCCGGTCGCCATCGGCAACGGCGCTGCACTCGGCACGACGCTCGGCGTCAATCCGGCGACGGCGCTGCCCGTCGGCCTCGGTGCGGGTCTTGGCGGTTCGAATGTCACTGGTGCGAACGCCGGTGCGGCCGTTCCGGTGAATGCCGGGGCCGCCATCCCGGTGCAGATCCCGGTGCAGGTGCCCGTCCTCGGCACCAACGAAGGCGCGAACAACAACGCAGGTGTTGGTGCGACGCAGACCGGTCCGACGACCGGCACTATCGAGGACAACGATGACGCCGGCGATGCGATCGGCAACCTACAGGTGGCCGGCGCGGCGTCTGGGGACGTGCGGGGCGGAGCCACTCGAGGCGGCAACACCAACATCGGTGGTAGCGCTACCGGTGGCGCCATCACGAACAACAACAACGCCACCAACACGGCCACCGCGGGCGGCAACGTCGCCAACAACTCCTCGAACAACAACACTGCGAACAACAACGGCAATGGCAGCAGCAACAGCGTCGGTAACAGCCACAACGGTCCGACCGGCAACGGAAACAACGACGGGAGCGGAAACGACGACTGAACCGCGATAGCCACGCTAGGCCGAGCGGCGCTCACTCCCCACCGGGTGAGCGCCGCTTCTTTTCGCCTAGATGGGCGCTTAGTCCATCGTCAAGACCATGCGGAACCGCGCATCCCCGCGGATCATCTTGTCGTAGGCCGCTTGAACCTCCGACAGCGGCACCGTTTCGATCATCGGCCGAACCCCCGTCAGCATCGAAAACCGAAGGGTGTCTTCGGAATCCTGGGATGTTCCCGACGCGTGCCCCTGCACCGACGTCGAATTGGGGATGATGGCCGCCGGCGGTACTTGGATCGGGTCGGTTGACACACCGACGACCACAAGTTGCCCCCTGGCCTTGAGCCCCGCGAGGGCAGGCGTCATCGCCTCGGGCGCGGTGACCGTGGCGAGTACGACCTTGGCACCGCCAAGGGCTTTCAGCGCGGCGGCGACATCGGAGGCGGTGGAGTCGATGTAATGGTGCGCGCCAAGCTTTTTCGCCAACGGCTCTTTGTCCTTGCCGCGCGCGATGGCGACGACCTCGAAGCCCATCTTGGCTGCGTACTGAATGCCGAGGTGGCCGAGTCCGCCCACGCCGAGGATGGCGACCCGATCACCCGGTCGCGCAACGGATTCACGAAGCGCATTGAATGTCGTGATGCCGGCGCACAGCAGCGGTGCGGCGTCGACGTAGGAGAGCTCATCGGGAATTCGGGCCACCGCCTCTGCGGGCGCCACCATGTACTCGGCGTAACCGCCGTCGTACGCGATGCCGGGCACCAGGCCGTTCTCACATGAGATGAAGTCGCCGCGACGACAAGGCTCGCAGGTGAAATCGCAGCCCCCGAACCAGCCGACCCCCACGCGGTCTCCCACGCTCCATGTGGTGACGCCGTCCCCGACGGCATCCACTTCACCCGCCACTTCGTGGCCGGGAGCGCGCGGGAACGAGTTACCGAATGCGCCGGCCACCGTCAACGAGTCGGAGTGGCACACCCCGCAGGCATGAACCTTGACGCGGACCTGGCCGCGGCCCGGTTCGGGTATCTCCACCTCCGCCAACTCGAATTGTGCGTTCGCTTCGGGTACACGGGCGATCTTCATCGTTGCCACGGCCGGGACAATACCCCGCAAACGCCGCCGACGCCGCTCGTCCCAGGATGACCGGCCGACACCGAAACCTCGAGGTCGACGGGGGCCCGACAGTCAGGTGAACCGGAGTCTGCAACACAGTTACGACCGCTTGATAACGATTTCCTGTGACATGTGTAACGCGTGGGACCTATGAGACGATATTCCTCGCGTACAACGTGTTTCTGCAGGTCGGGTTGGGGGTCAGATGTTTGGTCGGGCGAGTATGGCGGCCTGCGCCGTCGCGGTGGCAGGCAGCGCTTTCGTCGGATTCAGTGGCGGCGTCGCAAACGCCGCTCCGGGGTGCCCGGACGTCCATTGGATGGGTGCCGCGGGGTCGGGTGAGCGCACCCCGGCCGAGGTCGCCGCGTATGAGGGCATGGGCCGGGTGATCTATCAGTCCTATCAGGAGCTTGCCGCGCAACTCGAAGAAGAGGGCCGCACCATCACCGCCGAGGCGGTCAACTATCCCGCCAAGGATGTGCCCATCGACGCCGGTGTGCTCGATTGGGCCGACTACATGGGCAGCGTCGACACCGGAACGGCCGCACTCGGCGGCCAGTATGCGGCCTTCACTGCGCAGTGCCCGGAAACCAAGGTGGTGCTGGCGGGTTACTCCCAGGGCGCGATGGTCGTGCACCGCAACCTGCACGCGATCGGGGCCCATCCGAATCTGGCTGCGGCACTGCTGATCGCCGACGGCGACCGGATTCCCGACGACACCACGGTCAACATCGGTTCGGCGTCGACGGATCCGGAGAAGACGGGCGGCGCAGCGCAGGACTGGCCCATTCTGGCGCACGCACCCGCGAAGCTGCCCGCCAACATCGGCGTGCGGACCATCAGCGTGTGCGACGCCGGTGACGCCGTCTGCGACTACGACCCGGACGTCGACGAGGTCTCGCCTGCGGCCGTCGCGATCCACACCAGTTACACCACGGCCGACAGCGACGGGCAGATGTGGACCTGGATGGTGCGTCAGCTTCTCGGTCCCCCCACCGCGGAGCAGACGCCCCAGCAGCCTGAGGTTCCGACGACCCGCGCGTAACAACTGCAGCCGATGCAACCTGAGTTTCGGCGCCTAAAACGCCTGACGGCGATACTCTGACACGCGAAGCGCCCGCCGAAGCGAGGAGCGTGGCAGATGTTGTGGCGTTACGTCAAGGCTCAGCTGATGGTCCTGCTGTGCGGCGGCCTCGTCGGTCCGATCTTTCTTATCGTCTACTTCGCCGCCGGCCAGAGCGACTTGCTCAAGTGGATGTTCTACGCGGGGTTGGCCATCACCGCGGTTGACATTCTTGTCGCCCTGGCGCTCGCCAACTACGGCGCGAAATCGGCGGCCAAGACCGCAGCGCTCGAGCAGAGTGGTGTGCTGGCGCTCGCCCACATCATCGGCATGGGTGAAACAGGAACCCGCATCAACGAGCAACCGGTGGTCAAACTGCAACTCCGCATCGAGGGTCCCGGCATCGCTTCGTACGAAGCGCAGGACCGTGTGATCGCCAGCGTGACACGGCTCGGAAATCTCACCAACCGCAAGCTGGTGGTGCTTGTCGATCCGGCCACGCAGCAGTATCAAATCGATTGGGAACGCAGCGCATTGATCAACGGGCTGGTGCCCGCGACGTTCACCATCGCCGAAGAGAACCGCACCTACGACCTCAGCGGTCAGACCGGCCCGTTGATGGAGATCCTGCAGGTTCTCAAGAACCACGGTATCGGCATGAACAACATGATCGACTTGCGGTCCAATCCTGCTGCGCGGCAACAGGTCCAGGCGATCGTTCGGCGGGCGGCACCGACTCAGGCGACCACGCAGCAACCTACCGCCGCCGCTGCTGCGGCGTCTCCCATGCCTGGCGCTGCCGGTGCGCCTTCATCGCAGTACGCGGCGTCACCGGAACCGTCTGTCTCACAACGGCTTCAGGAGTTAGAGACGCTGCGCGCGAGCGGAGTCATCTCCGACGAAGAGTACTCCACCAAGCGAGCGCAGATTCTTGCGGATCTGTGAATTGATTTTCGATGCGTACGCCCGAACCGGGGATTGACGAGAAACTCAGTCATGTGTCCGTGCACGCCGTGAAATCCTTAATTGTTTCCCTAAGGGGTCGATTCGACCGGTAGGGATGGTCAGGACAGTGACGCAGGAGCACACGGTTCGGCAACCGTCACTGTCAGACGCGTTGATTCCCCTATGTGCGTTGGCGTTGTTGATCGCCGCATCACTGGGACTGTTCGGGCTCGACGCGCTAGACGGGCCGGTTCAGGTTGCGCTGATTCTCTGTTGTGCGGTCGCCGCGCTGATCGGAATGAAGAACGGTCACGATTGGGCGGCGGTACAGGAGGCCGGGCAATCCGCACTCGCATCGATCACCAGTGCGCTGTTCATCCTGCTGGCGGTCGGCGCCCTGATCGGCACGTGGAATCTGTCCGGCACTATCCCGACGTTGGTCTACTACGGGATTCAGATCCTCTCGCCTGGCTTCTTCTATGTGGCGACTGCGGTGATCTGCGGAGTGGTGGCCCTGTCAATCGGCAGTTCCTGGACAACGAGTGCGACGATCGGGGTAGGCCTGGTGGGCATTGCAGGCGTGCTGGGTGTGTCGACGGCGATCACTGCGGGCGCAGTCATCTCCGGAGCGTATCTGGGAGACAAGCTTTCCCCACTGTCGGAAACGACGATCCTGACCGCTCAAATGGTCAGGGTCGACCTCTACACCCATATCCGCAGTCAGGCGTGGACCTCGGTGCCCGCGTTCATCCTCGCCTGCATCGTGTTCACCGTCTTGGGTATCGCCGGACCGCCCGTCCACGATCTCGTCAGCGAGGACATCGAACTGGCGAAGCTGTCCGAGATTTTCTGGATCAACCCGGTGAACCTAATCCCCTTGGCGTTGCTGGCATTTCTGTCGATCCGTAAGGTGCCCGCTTCGCTGGCATTGACCGCCGCGGCGCTGTTCGCTGGTGCACAGGCCACCGTGACCCAGCGCGGCGTTGTCACGCAGTTCGCTCGCGAAATCGACGGCAGCTCAAACGTTGTCGTCGGTTCCATTCAGGCGGTCTGGAAGACGATGGCGAACGGGTTCACAATGAACTCCGGGATCGCCGAAATAGACAGGCTGCTCTCCCGCGGCGGCATGGACAGCATGCTGCTGACTATCTGGCTGATCATCGGAGCGGTTACCTTTGGTGCGTTGCTCGAACAACTGGGTCTTCTAGACCGAGTGATCACCCCGCTGATTGAGAGGGCGAAGTCCCAAGGCCGGCTGTATCTAACGGTGTTCGGCTGCGGGTTCGGCCTCAATGTCGTCGCTGGCGACCAGTACATCGCACTCGTGCTGCCGAGCAAGATGTTCCGCGCCGAGTTCGAGAGGAGGGGACTGGTTCCGCAGAATCTCTCTCGGCTCGCCGCCGACAGCGCTACCGTGACATCACCGCTGGTCCCGTGGAATTCGTGCGGAGCCTTCATGGGAGCGGTGCTCGGGGTCTCGACGCTGGCGTACATGCCGTTCGCATTGTTCAACATCGCCAGCCCCGCCCTGAGTGTGCTGTACGGCTTTACCGGCTTCAAAGTTGTGCGCGCCGAAACCGTCACAGAACCGGAGGAAACGGCATGACCACCACCGAGACATCGGCGAAGGATCAGAAGGTCAGTCTCCCGACACTGACCGCTATGGTGGTGGGCTCGATGATCGGCTCGGGCGTGTTTCTGCTGCCCCGCAGATTCGGCACAGAGACCGGTGTGCTCGGCGCGATCATCGCCTGGACCATCGCCGGTACCGGGATGTTGATGCTGGCCTTCGTCTTCCAACGCCTGGCCATGCGCAAGCCCGATCTCGATGCAGGCATCTTCGCCTACGCCAAGGCGGGTTTCGGGGACTACGTCGGCTTCAACTCCGCGATCGGGTACTGGGCGTCGGCCTGCGCGGGCAACACCTCCTACTGGGTCCTCATCACCGCCACGATAAGTGCGGTAGTGCCCGCGTTCGGGGCCGGCGACACAGTGCTGGCGGTGGTGGTGTCGCTGATCGGTGTGTGGCTGTTCGTCTATCTGGTGATGCGTGGCGTCAAGGACGCCGCCGTCATCAACTACATCGTCACGATCGCCAAGGTCGTGCCGATACTCATGTTCATCGTCATCGTCGCGATCGCGTTCGAGGCCGATGTCTTCGCCGACAACTTCTGGGGCGCGGAGAGCTATTCGTTTGCGTCGCTCTGGGATCAGGCCACCGGCACGATGCTGATCACGGTCTTCGTCTTCCTTGGCATTGAAGGCGCAAGCGTCTACTCGCGGATGGCGCGTAAACGCGAAGACGTGGGTCGCGCGACCGTCGTCGGTTTCCTCAGTGTGCTCTGCGTTTTCGCACTCGTGACGCTCGTGTCCTACGGCGTGATGCCGCAGGATGAGTTGGCCGGTGTTGATCAGCCGTCCATGGCGTCGGTGTTGGAGGCGGTCGTCGGCCCGTGGGGATCGGTCCTCATCCGCGTCGGCGTCATCGTCTCGGTGCTCGGCGCGTACCTGGCGTGGACGCTGATGGCCGCCGAGGTGCTGTTCATACCCGCGAAATCCAAGGACATGCCGAAGTTCCTGGCCCGCACCAACCGGCATGACGCGCCGGTGCCCGCCTTGGTGATGGCGGCCGGGCTGGTGTCGCTGTTGCTCGTCGCGCTGCTGTTCGCCGCCGACGCGCTCGATTTCATGCTCGACTTGACCGCCGCCTTGTCCCTGATCCCGTACCTGCTGGCGGCCGCCTACGCGTTGAAGTTGACCGCCACCCGCGAGACGTACGGCGACGGCAAGTCGCTCGTCGGCGACATGGTGATCGCGGCGGTCGCAACCGTGTACACGCTGTTTCTGATCTACGCCGCCGGCATGGACAAGCTGCTGCTGTCCTGCATCTTGTACGCGCCTGCGGCGGCGCTGTACTTCAAGGCGCGCCGCGAACGCGACCTGCGCGTGTTCACCAAGGCCGAAGCGGTGCTATTTGGCGTGATCGTCCTCGGCGCCGTGGTGGGTGTGGTGTCCTTGGCGACAGGGGCGATCGAGATTTAAAGGGGAGCACAGTTAGAGAGGGGCAGAGGTGACGAATCCAGCCGCCGACTACGGCGTTCACTCCGAGGTTGGCAAGCTGCGCAAGGTGCTGGTGTGCTCGCCGGGGTTGGCGCACGAGCGGCTCACTCCGACGAACTGCGACGACCTGCTGTTCGACGATGTGCTGTGGGTGCAGAACGCCCGCCGCGACCACTTCGACTTCATCGACAAGATGAGAGACCGGGACGTGGAAGTCGTTGAACTGCACAATATTCTGGCCGAAACGATGGCGATCGACGAGGCCAAGGCGTGGCTGCTGGACCGCAAGATCACCGCCAACGAGGTCGGCCTCGGATTGGTCGACGACACCCGCGCCTATCTGGACTCGCTGCAGCCGCGGCGGCTCGCCGAGTTATTGATCGGCGGGATGTCGACACGCGATCTGCCATCTGAGATCCAATCCGGTTACCGGGCGCTGGCCCGCGAAGCGGCCGGGGTCACCGAATATCTGATGCCGCCACTGCCCAACACCCTCTACACCCGCGACACCACCTGCTGGATTTATGGCGGCGTCACGCTCAACCCGCTGTTCTGGCCCGCGCGGCACGACGAGACGCTGCTGATGAAGGCGATCTATGAATTCCACCCCGATTTCGTCGGGTCCAAGGTCTGGTGGGGCGACCCCGAGCAGAGCTGGGGGATGGCGACGCTCGAGGGCGGTGATGTGCTCATCCCGGGCAACGGCACCGTGCTCATCGGGATGAGTGAGAGGACGTCGCGCCAGGCCATCACCCAGGTGGCGGCCAAACTGTTCGAAGACGGGGCAGCGCGTCAGGTCATCGTCGCGGGCATGCCGAAGCTGCGCTCGGCCATGCATCTGGACACCGTGTTCACCTTCGCCGACCGCGACGTGGTCACGATCTATCCCGACATCGTCGACTCGCTGCAGACGTTCGTGCTGCATCCCAGCGACGCCGATCCCGGCGTGGAGGTGGAAGAGGCCACCAAACCGTTCGTGGAAGTCGTCGCGGCGGCCCTGGACTTGGACAAGCTGCGCGTCGTGGAAACCGGTGGGACGAAATACGATTCAGAACGCCAGCAGTGGGACAGCGGCAACAATCTGGTCGCCGTCGAACCCGGCGTCGTCGTCGCTTACGACCGCAACACCCATACCAACTCCTTGCTGCGCAAGGCCGGTATCGAGGTCATCACCATCGTCGGCGCGGAGCTGGGCCGCGGCCGCGGCGGCGGCCACTGCATGACCTGCCCACTGACCCGCGACCCGCTGGACTGACCGAGCAAATCCGAACACACCCTGGCTGCCCACGCCTGGGCTCTAGAACACGTTCCAGTTCGGCTGTTAGCCTGGTCGGCAGCGCACGAAAGGAGCAGTGGTGACGGCGTCTGGCGGTCCTCTGGAAGGGCGAGTGGCATTCATCACCGGGGCCGCGCGCGGCCAGGGCCGGGCCCATGCGGTCCGGCTGGCCAGGGACGGCGCAGACATCATCGCGATCGATGTCTGCCGACCCATCTCCGACACCATCACCTACCCGCTGGGCACGCCCGAAGAGCTGGCGGAGACGGTGCAGGCCGTCGAGGCGACCGGCCGCAAGGTGCTCGCCCGCGAGGTCGACATCCGCGATCTGCCTGCGTTGCAGAAGGTGGTGGCCGACGGTGTCGAGCAGTTCGGCAGGCTCGACATCGTGGTGGCCAACGCCGGCGTGCTGAGTTGGGGCCGGATGCACGAGATGTCGGAAGAGCAGTGGGACACCGTCATCGACGTCAATCTCAACGGCACATGGCGCACGATCCGGGCGGCTGTGCCCGCGATGATCGAGGCGGGCAACGGCGGGTCGATCATCATCGTCAGCTCCTCGGCCGGGTTGAAGGCCACGCCCGGCAACGGTCACTACTCGGCGTCCAAACACGGCCTCGTGGCGATCACCAACTCGCTGGCACTCGAGGTGGGGGAGTACGGGATTCGGGTCAACTCCATCCACCCGTATTCGATCGAGACGCCGATGGTGGAGAAAGAGGCGATGATGGACCTCTTCGCCAAGTACCCCAGCTTCATCCACGGCTTCTCACCTATGCCGGTCAAACCGGTCAACCATGAAAGCAAGAAGGGTCTGCAGGAATTCATGGCGCCGGAGGAGGTCGCCGATGTCGTCGCCTGGTTGGCCGGCGACGGGTCCGCCACCATCTCGGGCAGCCAGATCGCCGTCGACCGCGGCGCGATGAAGTACTGAAATCAGCTGGGCAACACCAACACCGGCACGGGGCTGTACCGGATGATCTTCGCGCCGTGTGAACCTAGAAAAACGCCCTTGATCGTGCGCCGCGACGATGTGCCCAGCGCCAGCAATTCGCCGTCCTCCCAGTCGGTATCGTCGAGCGCCTCGTCCCAGCCGTTGCCGGTGACCACTTCCAACTCGACATCGTCGCCGACGACACCGTCGGCCTTCAGCTTGGCCAGCATTTCGCGCAGCTGCTTAGCCCATTCGGCCAGCAGCGAATCCTCCGCGTGCAGGCCCACCTCCGGCGGGAACATCGTGCGGCCCCGGATGGCGTAGGACACCACCCGCATCTTGACGTCCAACCGCTCGGTCAGCGCCCGCACGCGTTCGACGACGCGCACCGATTCCGGTGTGCCCGAGCAGGCGCACGTGACGCGGACGAGCTTGCCCGCCTTCGATCCTCGGTATCCGCGCGGGCTGATCGCGATGGGTATCGGCGAGGAGTGCAGGAGCCAGTCGGTCGTGGAGCCGAGCACCACCTGCCCCAATGAGCCGTCGGAGGACGAACCGGTCACCAGCACATCGGCGGACAGTTCCTCGGCCGCTTGGAGAAGGCCCTCGCCCGGAGTTCGGCTGGCGACCTTGTGAAAGCTGACATCCAGCCCTTCGGCGATCTGACGCAGGCTGGCCTGCGCTTCACGATGCGAGTCCGCCGCCAACTGGTCCGCCCATGCGGCGTATTCGGCGTCGATGCGTGCGGGCGACGGCGTGGTCCAAGGCCTGGGCACCACGGTGACCACGGCCAGCGACGTCTTCAACGTGTTTGCGGCCTCGGCGCCGAGGTACAGGGCGGACCGGCCCGCCTTTCCGGCGAGGTAACCGACGGCGACGGTCATGGCGCGTCCTTCGGCGGGGCGGTGAGCACGTCGTCTTCGCCGGCCACAGCGGTCGGAATGTAGCCGTCGCCACCGTCATTGAGCGCGCTGTGACGTCGACCCCAGAACAGGTAGAACACCAGCGCCGCGGCGACCCACACGCCGAACCACGCCCAGGTGTACCAGTGCAGTCCGCGCAGAACCCACATGCAGGCCAGTATCGACAGAATCGGCGTGATCGGATACAGCGGCACTTTGAAGCCGCGCGGAAGATCGGGTTCGCGCACGCGTAGGGCGATGACGCCGACCGAGACCGTGATGAAGGCGACCAGCGTGCCGATCGACACCATATCGAGCAGGTAGTCCAGCGGCACGACGCCGGCCAGGATCGCCACGACCACGGCCACGATCACGGTGTTGTTGACCGGGGTCATGGTCCGCGGGTTGACCCTCGCGAACATCGACGGCAGCAGGCCGTCGCGGCCCATCGCGAACAGGATGCGTGTCTGTCCGTACATCACGACCAGCGCCACCGAGAAGATCGAGATCACCGCGCCTGCTGCGAGAACCGTACTGGCCCAAGTGCTTCCGGTTAGGTTCTCCAAGATGACGGACAAGCCGGCGTTGGCCTGCTCTTCGGAAGCGAACTCGTCGGTGGGCTGTGCGCCCAGCGCCGAGATGGTCACCAACAGGTAGACCGACGTGACGACGAGCAGCGCGCCGATGATCGCGCGCGGCATGGTCTTCTGCGGATTCTTGACTTCGTCGCCTGCGGTGGACACCGCGTCGAGGCCGATATAGGAGAAGAAGATCGTGCTCGCCGCGGCGTTGATGCCGGCCCACCCGGAGTCCATGAAGCCTTGGAAGTGATCGGTGTTGAACGCGGTGAACGCGATGACGCAGAACAGAAACAACACGCCCAGCTTGATGATCACCATGATGGTGTTCACCAGGGCCGACTCGCTGGCGCCGCGGATCAGCAGCAGCGCGCACATGACGATCAGAATGACGGCGGGCAGGTTGATCAGGCCGGGCGTGGTATCCCATGGCGCGGCCGACAAAGCCTGCGGGATCTGTACGCCGAACAGGTTGTCCAGCAACTTGTTCAGGTAGCCGCTCCAACCGACCGCGACCGCCGAGATCGAGACCCCGTATTCCAGCAGCAGGCAGGCGGCGATGCCCATCGCGACGAATTCGCCCAGCGTCGTGTACGCGTAGGAGTACGTGGACCCCGACACCGGCACCGTCGAGGCCATCTCCGCATAGCAGATCGCCGAAAGCCCAGCGGCGATGCCCGCGATGATGAACGAGATGACGGTGGCCGGACCGGCTTCCGGCACCGCCGACGACAGCACGAAGAAGATGCCGGTGCCGACGGTGGCGCCGACGCCGAACATCGTCAGCTGGAAGGTCCCGATACTTCGTTCCAGGTGGTCGGAGGCGCCATGGGCGATGGGCGCGCCGATCACGGGGCGGCGCCGCATCATCTGCTGGGTGAGGCTTGTCGACGGGGCGGTCATGGGGCCTCCTTGCCTCCAGCCCTCTATATACGGGCGGCGATTTCAGGCAGTGGATGCAACAGCGGGTGGTTTTGGCGGGTTTGAGAGTAGCTCGTCGAGGACTTCAGCGGGTTTCTTCCAGCCGAGGGTTTTGCGGGGTCGGGTGTTGAGTTGGGCGGCAACGTAGTCGAGGTAGTCGGCCGGGAACACTGATAGGTCGGTGCCTTTAGCAAAGTATTGGCGCAGCAGCCCGTTGGTGTTCTCGTTACTGCCGCGTTGCCATGGCGAGTGCGGATCGCAGAAGTAGATATCGAGCTC